>JBJEJW010000045.1:43938-48577 GCA_051878315.1 Paludibacteraceae bacterium
GTACTATTTGGAGGCATTGGCAATCTGGAAGTCCGTTTATGGCGAACAACATCCGGCCTATGCAACATCCTTGAATAATCTTGGTAGTTTGTATTCAGATATGGGCGATTATGCAAAGGCGGAGCGGTACTATTTGGAGTCGTTGTCAATCCGAAAATCCGTATTAGGTGAACAGCATCCCGACTATGCCCTATCCTTGAATAATCTTGGATGGTTGTATTCTGCTATGGGTGATTATTCTAAGGCGGAGCGGTACTATTTGGAGTCGTTGTCCATTCATAAATCCGTATTAGGCGAGCAGCATCCAGCCTATGCAACGTCCTTGAATAATCTTGGGGTATTGTATGACGATATGGGTGATTATTCTAAGGCGGAGCGGTACTATTTGGAGTCGTTGTCCATTCATAAATCCGTATTAGGCGAGCAGCATCCAGCCTATGCAACGTCCTTGAATAATCTTGGGGTATTGTATGACGATATGGGCGATTATGCAAAGGCGGAGCGGTACTATTTGGAGTCGTTGTCAATTCGGAAGTCCGTTTTAGGCGAACGACATCCAAATTATGCAACGTCCTTGAATAATCTTGGTGGATTGTATTCTGATATGGGCAATTATTCTAAGGCGGAGCGGTACTATACGCAAGCCATGCCGATTAACAAAAATCGTTTTATAGAGTCCACCGATTTTATGTCGGAGCGCGAGCGTGGTATGTATTGGGCTACCATGCAGAACTGTTTTTATAAGACCTATCCGCGTTTTTCATATCGCTATTATAGCACCCAGCCGTCTATATCGGCGTTTGCTTACAATAACGAACTATTTAGCAAGGGGTTGTTGCTCTCCTCGTCCCAAGCGGTGCAATCTTCCATCCTTCAGAGTAACGATACGGCGCTTATCCGCCGTTGGCAGGAATTAACCACCAAGAAACAACAGATATTGGTATTGTCGGAATCTGCGCCTCAGTCGTCCTATCTGGCAGAGTTGCATCAGCAGGCAGAAGCATTGGAAAAAGAGGTTATCCGTCGTAGTGTTGCATTCCGTCAGAGTCGTGAGCAGTGGGGTGTTACTTGGGATAATGTTCGTACCCATTTGTCGGACGGCGAAGTGGCCATAGAGTATTTTTCTGCGCCGCTCAGTGCGGACTCCACCATGTATTGCGCCTTGCTGTTGCGCAATAGTAGCGTGTATCCCGTACTTATACCGTTGTTTAACGCGAAAGAGGCGTTGGCGCTCATCAACACCAATACCGAGCCGAGCATAAACCAAACCTATCAGTATATTGTTGATGATACGGTTACGATAGGGCACGGCAAACGTCTTTCCGACCTTGTGTGGGGCAATGTGTTGCCGTATATCAAGCCCGGCGAAACCATCTATTTTTCAGCGTCGGGACTTTTGCATCAGTTGGGCATCGAGTCGTTACCGTTTGATGAGAGCCACACGATGTCTGATCTCTTTACCCTTGTGCGTGTATCCTCCACGCGTGAGGTAGTGTTCCGCGACTCTTCGGCCACGCACTCTACAGCGACGCTTTATGGTGGTATTCAATACAACCTATCCGGCGAAGAACTTCTTGCCGAAAGTGCGCAATATGCCACCACCGACCTATTGGCCTCCCGAGGTATAGAAAACGATACGCTCAATCGTGGCAATGTTCGTTATCTGCCCGGCACCCAAAAAGAGGTTGATTATATAAGCGACCAACTGAATCGTAATCATTTGGACGTCAAGGTCTATACAGCCGCTGCTGCCAACGAAGAATCCTTTAAGGCGTTGAGTGGTGCACATCAAAACATCCTTCATATTGCCACGCATGGTTTTTATTGGTCGGACTCTACAGCCCGGCAGCAAGACTATTTTTCTCAACGCATGTTAATGATGGGCGATAACAAGCCGGCTCCGGTTGTGAACGATCCGTTGAATCGTTGTGGTCTTCTGTTTGCCGGTGCCAATATAGCACTTACGGGACACAGTGCCGACATCCCCGAAGGCGTACAAGATGGCATTTTGACTGCAAAAGAGATTTCGTTGCTTCATTTTCGCGAGACAGATTTAGTGGTGTTGTCTGCTTGTGAAACCGGCACCGGCGACATTACGGGCGAGGGTGTGTTTGGTTTGCAACGAGCCTTCAAGCAGGCCGGAGTAGCAACCATCGTTATGTCCCTATGGAAAGTAAACGATAAAGCCACTCAACTTTTGATGACCGAGTTCTATAAAAATTGGATTACAAATGGTCAATCGAAACGCGAAGCTTTCCGCAACGCACAGAACAGAGTCCGCTCTGAATTCAAAGAACCTGTCTATTGGGCAGGATTTATCATGCTGGATTAAATTACAAAATAATATGAAACGAATAATTGTATGTTTTACTGTTATATTATTAACCGTTAATGTGTTTGCACAAACCTTTGCTGAATGGCAACAACGTGCAAATCAGGGTGATGTGAAGGCAATGCACCAAATAGGGCGATTTTACTATTTAGGAGATAGTGTTAAACAAAATTATAAAGAAGCAGTTCAATGGTACACCATTGCTGCTGACAAAGGGTATCCTAACTCACAAAATAATTTGGCAATATGCTATTTATCTGGTAATGGCGTGTCGGTAAATATTGAGAAAGCAATGCAACTATTGCATTTGGCAGCTGCAAAAAATCTTCCTAATGCAATGCATATTTTAGCAAATGTTTTTGGGGATAAAGACAATGTAGTATATAACCCTGATTCTTGTTTCTATTGGGATAAAAGAGCGGCTGATTTGGACTTTACAATATCTCAATATCGTTTGAGTCTCTATTATGAACATGGTTTTGGAACAGAGTCGAATGAACAACAAGCTTTAGTGTGGGCGTTACAAGCAGCCCAAAAAGGTTATGCTGAAGCTGAAGAACAAGTAGTGCATCTCTATATGGATGGTAGAGATATAGAAAAAGATGATGAAGCGTTATTATATTGGTTGCAACAAGCAGCTTCGCATGGCCGATTGTTTTGTGTGACGTATTTAGGAATATGCTATCAACAAGGTACTCTTACTCTTCCTATAGACAAAACTAAAGCTTTTGAATTGTTTAAACAGGCAGCGGAACAAGAATATGCATGGGGACAATACGAACTTGCTAATTGCTATCGATATGGTAGAGGTTGTTTACAAGATAAAGCACTTGCTCTCTATTGGTATGAACAAGCAGCAATACAAGGTTTTGAAACTGCAGTACAAGCATTACAAGAAATTAATATGGGTATAAATCCGATAGAACTTCGCTACAAAAATGAACAATATCGTCAATGGTTTGAAACACATAATAAGGATTAAGGTATTATGAAACATCAATTATTGTATATTTTTCTGTTATCCACTTTATTTGTTTCGGCAAATACATACAACCAACAATTTTTGCAAGCCGTTATGGAAGGCAATGAGCAAATTGCTCTTGAATGCTTGCAGCAAGGAGCGGATATAAACGCACTTGATGAGAATGGCTTGGCTTTAATGCATCGATGTGCTTTCGGAAACAATGACTTTATGATGCAGTGGCTCATAGATCAGGGGGCTGATATCAATGTGTTAGATTTCGAAGGAAGTACCCCTCTGATGTATGCTGTATCTTCAGGTTATTATCGGTTAGTGTATAAAATGTTAAATTTGGGGGCTGACAAGCATTTGCAAAATCATAAAAATCAAACGGCACTCACCTTGGCAGAAAAAAGCGGCTTTTTGAGGATGGTAACATTACTCAAAAATCCTAAATCATATTCTGAACAACCCACTACACTAGAACTTTGGTTTCAGCGTGAAGAGGTTCTTCAAAAGGGAGAATGGGATAAAGCGATTACACTCGCTCGTCAAGAACAGAAACAAGCATCTAAAGAATGGAGTGTAACATCTCCATATTACACGCGCGGTTTGTCAGATGAAGGACTAATATATATACAGTTAGGGCGTTTCGAAGAAGCAGATAAAGCTTTAAGACGTGCTTTAAAGCATACTGAAAAATACAATCCCAACTCTGAAATATACTATTTCAAATTAACAGGTTTGGCATTCTTATATAGCCAAATGTCAAGACATACGGAGGCTATACAAATATACAACGAATGTATTGAACATATTGAATTATTCAAGAATCCACAAACTATTTGGCAGTTATATAATAGTCTTGCAGTGGAATATACCGAATTAGGAGAGTATAATTTAGCAGAATATAATTATCAAAAAGCATTGCAATATGTGGATCAATTGCCTACTTATATTAGAACTTCAGCTTATTGTATCACAAAGGGGAATATAGCATCGGCTCATTATTTTCAGAATACGCCATCTGCTATAAAGTTGTTTGCCAATGAAATGAAGGATGTGTTACAGGTTATGGAGAAATATCAACTTTTTGACCAGAATTATATTCGTTTTAAGCATACAATATGTGACTACTATATAGGTTTTGGCTATTTGGAACAAGCAACTAAAGAAATTGAAGAACTAAAATCTATTACGAAAAAATTATTAGGCGAAGAACACGATGATTATTTATCCGCTCTCACTATGGCAGGCAGAATCGCATTTGAACAAAATAATTATCAAGTAGCATCATTAGTGTCCCGTTAAAATTGGGACGAAGTTAAATTTAATCAAACAGTCCC
>JBJEJW010000046.1:0-11622 GCA_051878315.1 Paludibacteraceae bacterium
GAATATGGCATACAATAAACATGCCACAATTACATATATTCAAAAATGAGGTTGCAAACAATGAAGCAAGGTGCGCTCCATCTTATTTATTGATGGTGCAAAATTACAAAGAATTCTGCGAACTTACAAATTTTAAGTCCAAAAAAAAAGATTTGATACAAAAAAAAAGGCCGTCGCGCATTTTCGGCGGTGGCCTGAATTTTGTTTTACACGTCGTCACAAGGAGTTATTGAACTGCCAGCGAATCGACGGCTGTACAAATAGTTGATGCGGTTTCGGGGTCATTTGGGCAAATACAAACATGCAACACATACACCACTACTACGCCTACAATCAAAACGGCAAGCACAATATACAAAATTTTACGCCACATAGGCATGCCTTTGCGTGCAAACGGATCTTGCAATTTAAGTTTCGGGAGCACTGCCATTTTTGTGAGTGTGGCACCAAACAAGATGTTTACCAACACATTCGCGTTGACAGCCCATCCGTTGGCATTGAGAATCGGTGCCAAATTGCGTTTCCGTAATTTGAGCCAAGCCATTATCATCGACGGGCCGGAAATCAGTAACAGCAAAGCCAGCAAAACCAACGGCATCTGCCACCAAGTCAATGCAGCGAAACCTTTTGCAACGCTTACCAAAGCCGTACCAATCATTCCCAAAGCCATACCTAATGCGGCAAAAATACCTGCAAATTTAGCAATATCAAACGGTTGAGCCGGCGTAGCGGCACCATCGGCCGGTGTCGATTCGGGAACCGTAGATAACTTTGACGTAGCGTCGGCCATTATCTCCGAATCCTTTTCGGCCGCACGTTTGTTAATCAAATTTTCTATCCAAACCGAAATACGGCGATACGGCGACCAAAATGCCTGACCGATACTAATCGGATTATCGACAATTTTTGTAACTGTTGCGTCCCAATCCAATCCGGAACGATCGTAAAAAATGGCATTTTTACCGACAGTCAAATTATTTACCTCGCCATTCGTCATCACGGCTACGATTTGCATCGTGGCATTTTGGGTTTTCGAATAACAATCGCAATAAATCAAGAACATGCCGCTGGCAGCTGCCATAATGTTATGTTTTGCCATGTCGTTGACTTTCAGGCACAAATCGCAACTGCGCTGGTCAATGTAGAGGGTACCGGCCTGAAAAATGGCTTTGTGTTGCTGATTACGCGCATAAAAATCGGAAAACGTAACAAAATTTTTGATCAGCACATAGAAATCGCGACACAAATGCAGCAACTTATCAACCGACTGTATCGATTCGGCTTCGGCAGCAAGGGCTTTGTCAGCATCTATCAGTGCAAGCAAATCGGCTTTACGGTTTTGTTGCAACAGCGTTTCGATGGTGGCCACGCCAAGCGGTTCGACAATATCGCCGGTTTTGGCTTGTTTCCATGCTATATAGGGCGCAAATTTAGCGGCAATAGCCAGCCAATCATTTTCGGTCAAAACATCAACAGCGGGGAAATCGACATCAATCACAAGTCGCTTAAAATCAGACAACTGCGTCATCCAAGCGGGATTGATGCCATCGGTAAGCGCGAGTACATTGTGCGCACCGACACGCGCCAACGGATAGGTTGCAATTTCGTCCATACAGTCGGCCAAATTCCTATCGCTGATGCTTCCCATGCGCTCAGCCGACACGTCAAGTAAGGAGGAGGCATCGGCATCGAATGCCACTAATTTGCAGCGCACGAAATAGTCATCAACCTTGTCTTTCAGCGCAGTGTAGGCCTGCAAAGCGACTTCGGTATTATCGCCGTAGGGCAACTCGCATCGAGAATGTTGCCATGCGACATAATCGGCACATGCGGCATAAAATGCCTCCACTTGCTCGGCTGTTACCCCATCGATGCCACTACGGTCAGGCGTGCCTCCAATGGTCTGTACACAAGCGGCTATTACGGCTTTCAGTTCGGTATCATCGGTCGATGACTCGGTAACGACACCGTCGCCGTTCAATTTTGTATTGGCGAAAACAGCCATACTGTCAGCAGTATCGGATAAAGCTATTTCGTCCTTTTCTACTCCCAGATTTCGCAGAATTTGTTTGGCCGAATTATAGATTTTCAATCCGGCATCGGTCGTGCAATCAATATCGGATAAGGCAAGTTTCCCTTCTTGTCGAAGCAACACATCCGGCGTTTTCAGCACTGCAGTAAGCCATTTGGTTGTTTCGATGACTTCGTTGACACGGATTTTATCATCGTGATCGGTGTCCATAAATTCAAGGGTTTTTTCGTCAATTTCCAACCCTTTGACCGGACAACTCAACACTGTCCACAATTTTTGATCAAGTTCGGGCAAATGAGCGATGTCGTCGCCTGTCTCAATTTTTACGCGTGTTACGCCACCCACTTGTGCGAACTTCCAATCATACGATTTTTTCCCCATGTTAATTTATTGTGTTATTGTTATTTGTCGAAAATTATGCCGTAAATTTTATCGGTGGCTCCCACATGCTGCCTGACATAGGAGCTTGCGTGCTGTGCCGCTTGGCGGTCGATGAACAACGCTGTTACCAAATCTTCCAACTGCCGATAGGAATGAATCGAAAATCCACCACCACAATCTATCAAATCGCGTGCCTCGCGAAATTTTTGATATTTAGGGCCAAATACTACCGGCATACCCCACACTGCTGCTTCGAGCGTATTGTGAATACCAACGCCAAATCCGCCGCCGACGTATGCCACATGACCATATTGATACAGCGAGGACAAAATACCTATCGTATCGACCACCAAGCAGTGCGCTTTGGCTGCTTCGTCGGGAGTTGTCTGCGTGTAGAGCACGAAATTGCAACGCAGTTTCTCGCACAAACGTTCAATATGTTTCGGCGAAACGACATGTGGCGCGATAATCATTTTGCAAATATCCTGATTGGCGTTGATATAGCGTACCAACAAATCTTCATCGGGTTCCCACGAACTGCCGACTACCAACACTTTGCTATCACGCGCAAACGCTTCGGCTATGGGCAACTGTCGGGCTGCAGCCGCTATATCGGCTACACGGTCGAAGCGAGTATCGTCGCCCACTGTAACATGCTTAATCCCTATACGTTCGAGTAATTGCTGCGACGCTGTATCCTGTACAAAAATACGCGTATAACATTGCAACAACGAGCGAAAAAAGCCGCCATACGGTTTGAAAAACATCTGTTTTTCTCTGAAAATAGACGAAATAAGGTAAGTTGGTACCTGCCGACGATGCAATTCCAATAAATAGTTTGCCCAAAACTCATATTTCACGAATATGGCTTGCACGGGGTGAACCAAATCCAAAAAACGCTGCACATTGGAGGGCGTATCGAACGGCAAATAGCACACCATATCGACACAAGCATAGTGTTTGCGAATTTCGTATCCCGAAGGCGAAAAAAACGTCAACAAGATTTTACGATCGGGTTGCTGCTGGCGCAAACGTTCAATCAGCGGACGTGCCTGCTCAAATTCGCCCAACGATGCTGCATGAAACCACACATAGTGTTCACCGCGGCCATGCTCCAACACCTCGAATGCAAGCGCATCGCCACGATGTCGCGCACGCAATTTGGCACTGAACAACGATGCCAATGCCACATAGCCTTGCATCAGGCGAATACCTATATTATAAAAGAAATGCATATTGTGATTGTATATTGAAATTCAAGACTACAAAAGTAGCACTTTTTTTGCGACATACCAAATGTGTCGGACATATACACAAAAAAAGCATTCCGAATCTTGGAATGCTTTCTTTCGCTGCTACGGAATAGGATTGATTTTATTTTCTCAAACCCAATTCTTTAACAATAGCACGATAACGTTCGATGTCGATTTCTTTCAAGTAGTCGAGCAAACGACGACGTTTACCAACCAACATTCTCAACGAACGTTCTGTACTATGATCTTTGTGATTTGACTTCAAATGTTCAGTCAAATGGGCAATACGGTAGGAAAACAATGCGATTTGTGATTCGGGAGAACCAGTGTCAGTGTTAGACTTTCCGTATTTGCCGAAGATCTCTTGCTTTTTCTCTGCGTCTAAATACATAGAAATAAGTGAATTAAAAAAATAACAATTATGAAAACAAATCCCATAAATGGGAGTGCAAAGATACGACTTTTTCTTGATTCCGCAAAATTTTTTCTATTTTTTTATACTATTTGATATATTTGTCTCATTGTCAACTTGTTCGGTATTCAACACATAACGTTTGTAATACGAAATCAGCAAAGTGGTAACAGGCAAGGCAATAATCATGCCGACAAGGCCAAACAAAGCACCAAACACCGACAACGACAACAATATAATGGCTGGTTTCAACCCCATGAATTTACCCATAATTTTCGGTGTAAGCAACAAATCCTGCAAGCCTTGCACTACCACAACCACTACTCCGACCGACAAAAGCAATAACCAGAAATTCTGTCCTGTTTCCATAGAGCGCAATACGGTTAGAAACAATACCGGTATCAACCCTACGGTTTGCAAATAAGGCACCAAATTCAGTACGCCAATGAACAAACCCATCGTAATGGCCATCGGTAAACCGATAATGCTGAATCCTATCGAAAACAAAATGCCGACACACAATGCAATGAGCGATTGCCCGCGAAAATAACTATTCATACCGCTTTCCACATCGTGCAGCAAAGTTACCACAAACGCACGGTATTTTATCGGTATAATTGCCACAAAACCGTCACCGATTTTTTCGTAATCCATCAGAATAAAAATGACATACAATAAGATGATAACAGCCACAAACAATCCGGCCAACACCTTCCATGTGCCCGACAATACGTTAAAAAATTGTGGCGCCACTGTACTCAATATAGCGGTCAGATTGTCCAATGTCAACAAATGTTGATAATCGACAGCAGGCACCTGTTCGGCTAACCAACGTATCACATCGTAAATTACCAGCCTCTCCGTATCGGTACGATGGGCATATTGCACCAATAGCTGTCCCATTTTGGCAAATTCATCTATCAGCGAAGGGATTATCAACCAGCACGCACCGACAATAATGCCGGCCGTCAGACACAAAGTAACGAAGACTGCCAACAAGCGATATTTCAGCCGACAAGTGTACTGAAAAAATTTAACAATCGGATATAACATATAGGCGATGAGCCAACCGATGAGAAACGGTAACAATACAGCACTCAAGCGATTGAGTAACCATAGTGCGACACCCGTGACAGCCAAAGCGATAAGCAACCGCACTACTATGTCGAAGGTGTAAGGTTTTTTGAATGTTTCCATAGGTTTCAAACAAATTTTAGCAGTTCGCGTGCGTTGTTTACGGCGGCGTCCGACGGATTTTTACCGCTCAACATTTCGGCGACTTCCTGTATGCGCTGTTCGGGTGTCAGGCGCACAATGTCAGTAACGGTAGTATCGGCCGTATCGTGTTTATATACTTTGTAGTGCGTAGTGCCTTTAGCTGCAATTTGCGGCAAATGCGTGATAGTCAGCACTTGTATGGCTTGCGACATACGACTCATAATCAACCCCATACGCTGAGCCACTTCGCCTGATACACCGGTATCGATTTCGTCAAACACTACCGTTGGTAACTGTGTCCGATTGGCAATTTGCGCCTTGATAACCAACATCAAACGCGACAATTCGCCGCCCGAAGCCGTTTGAGCGATAGGTTGTGGAGCCCCGTTTTTATTGGCCGAAAACAAAAATTCGACATTATCTCTGCCTGATGGCAAAAATTGTTCGGCAACATCCATGGCTATCACAAACTTGGCATGTGGCATTCCCAATTCGGTCAACTGTTCCGTTACGATACGTTCGAAATCAGTTTTGGCCGTTCGGCGTTTAGCCGACAATTGTTCGGCGGCAACCGTCAACAGTTGTTCTGCTTCGTGAAGTTGTTTGCGCAATGTTGTAATTTCAGCATCAAAACCATCAATACGCGCTAATTTTTCTGCAAATGAGGCTTGCAGTTGCAACAATTCGGGTACCGATGCTACATGATGTTTTTGCTCCAACGTATAAATCAAATCGAGTCTGTTCTCGACAAATTCTTTACGTTGCGGGTCGAAATCCGTATCGTTCAGTTTGATTGCCAAATCGGCTGCAACATCTTTCAAATCGATCAAGGCACTTTCGATACGTTGCACATAATCAGCCATTTGCGGTACAAAACGTTCAATTCGCCGCAGGGTCGATAAACTATCGCGCAACAATTCGTTGACGCCTACCGATTCGCCATCGAGGCGTGCCAATGCGGCAGCAATGGCCGTTTTAACTTCCTCGGCATGATTCATGGTTTGCAGTTCGCTTTCCAGCGTTTCTTGTTCGTCTTCGGCCAAATCGGCAGTGGCAAGTTGGTCGTATTGAAATTGCGCATAATCGCGGTCGGTGCGCCAAGAATCAGCCGTTTGCAACAAGTCGTCAAGTTGGTGGCTTATTGCTTTGTAAGTATTGTATAGTTGTGCGTAGGTTTCGCGTTCAGGTGTCGATTCGGCTACGGCATCAAGCGCTTGCAACTGAAAAGCCGATTCGCCCAATAACAGATTTTCGTGTTGAGAGTGAATATCTATCAATCGATTGGCCACCGTGCGTAATTGTTGCAAATTGACGGGCGTATCGTTGACAAATGCGCGTGATTTTCCACTATCAAGCAATTCGCGGCGGAGAATACACTCGCTGTCGTAGTCGATGTCCAACTCGTCAAACAAGGATTGAAGCGCTAACGCAGCCACGTCGAACCGCGCTTCGACTACACATTTGCTTTTGCCGGTTTGAATAGATTTAATATCGGCACGTTGTCCCAGCACAAGCGCCAAAGCACCGATGATAATGGATTTGCCTGCACCCGTTTCGCCTGTAATAACCGCCAAGCCCGATTCAAAATCAATATCGAGATGCTCTATTAGAGCATAATTTTGTATTTTCAGATTTTTCAGCACGCAACAATTGTCTTTGTGAACATTTTTTATGGTTTAATGGCATCATAGCGTGTACTCAATGCAGGATTGACATCCATGAGTATGTTGTACACATCGTTACGTTCTTGCGCCGATGCTTTCGACGACGAAAACAAACTTATCAGTTCGTCATTTTTGGCATCGAGGAATGCCATGATGGCAATGGCGCCGGGGTTCAACCGATTTAATTCGCGCAACACTGGTAAACCTGCAGCAATACGTGCACGCGCATTATCGACGTTAGTAGCCATATTGTCGAGTGCCAACCGATGATATTCGTAATAATATTCGCGGAATTTACGGAAACGTTCATCCATCAGATTATTTATCAACGCATAGCGGTTTTTGTCGTCGTCGAATGCTTTCCATCCATCGCCTTCCGAGTCGGAACGACTTTGCGACAATGTTACAATCTGTTCGGCAATACGAAATGCAGGTGTCCCGCCCAATTTGCCGAACGAATCCAAATCCATGCCAATAATGATGTACGCATAATATCCCAAAACGGCAGTCAGATTGTTTTCGAAAGTATTGTTGTTGATTTCGATAGGGTCAAATTCGATGTACTTGAAATTGACGCTGTTGTCTTTGAAATTGAATAACGGCGTTGTATATGAAGTGCCGTAAACCGGTCGGCGCGCCTGAATCTGCAATGTAGTGGTAAACATATCGTCGCTGTAAGCCGTTACATTAAATAAAAACGTACACTCGATACGTTCGTTAGTACCATACACCAAATCAGTCCAACGATAGTTGTTCATAAAATCATTCAAGGCCGTTTGCAGCGTTTCGAACACCTGTTTGTTTGTACCTTGTATTTGCGACGAATTGACAGTTACGGTACACTTCAACTCTTGTGCCGATAGATTAACAAGCCCGGTAAGCAAACATATCAAGACAACTATTTTTTTCATTTCGTGGCAATTTTTGCAATCTGTTCAACAATGTCTGCTGCCACCTCTCGTTTTGTTTTCAACGGATAGGACAGCCGTTCGCCGGTTGCAGTCAGTACAGTTATTTTATTCGTATCGTAGCCGAAACACGCTTGACGATCGTTCAGCGAATTTAGAACAATGAAATCGAAATTTTTACGCTGCATTTTTGCCAAAGCGTTCTGCTCTTCATTATCGGTTTCGAGTGCAAAACCGACTAAAAATTGGTCGTCGCGTTTACGGACGCCGAGTGCTGCCGCGATGTCTTGTGTTGGCTTCAACGTGATGGTAAGCGTATCGGTGCCCCGTTTCAATTTTGTATCGGCTATAGTCTGCGGCGTGAAATCGGCCACTGCAGCACATAGTACAGCACCATCGCATTCGGGGAAATGTGTCAATGCCGTGTCATACATTTCGGCAGCCGACACCACATCAATGCGGCAAATGCGTTTGTTTGTTACCGACAACTGCACGGGGCCTGCTATCAACACCACTTCGGCACCGCTTTCGGCACATGCTTCGGCCAACGCAAACCCCATTTTCCCCGTCGAAAAATTGCCGATAAATCGCACCGGATCGATGCGCTCGTAGGTTGGTCCGGCTGTTATCAATATACGTTTGCCTTGCAACATCAATCTATCGCTGCATCCAGAAACGACACTATATTTTCGGGTTCTTCCATACGTCCTTTGCCCGCAACACCGCACGCCAATTCGCCGTATGCCGGTTCGATGAATTGCACATCGACAGCACGCAATTCGCGAATATTACGCTGTACTATAGGATGTTCGTACATTTTACTATTCATGGCCGGCGCTATGAACACCGGTTTGTCGAACGCCAAAAATGTTGTAGTGAGTGCATCGTCGGCAATGCCGTTGGCAAATTTGCCGATGACATTGGCTGTAGCCGGAGCGACTAACAAGATGTCGGCCCAGTCGGCATGCGATACATGTTCGGGATTGAATGTCGTGACGGGCTCGAACACTTCGCTATACACTTTGTTGCGCGACACGGTCTGCAATGTGCACGCGGTTACGAAATTTAACGCATTATGCGTACAAACCACCCGCACTTCGGCACCTTCGGCTATTAGTTGTCGTATCAGTTCAGGACATTTGTAGGCTGCAATGCCACCCGATATTCCCAATAAAATGCGTTTCCCTTGTAACATGATTGTCAAAAAATATGGTTAATTGGCCAAACGTTTCATCATCGTTACCGATAATAACTCGCGAAATTCGACATCATCCAACGACAGCCAAAAATCCACATCGTGCGGTGTGAACAAAATCTCATTGTCCAACAATGCGGCAAAAGTATAGACAAAAACGTCTTTCCAACCATTGTCGGGCGACACAATAGTACTAATGTTATACAACAATGGAGATTGTGTCTCTTTGCCTACTCTGAATGGCAATAATTTCAACATGTATGTGGCACTCTCGCCGTCGATTTGAATGGCTGTAGTATCGACTTTAGACAATTCACTGGTCAAAATAATATCAGCATCTTTTTCCGACGCAGTAATGGCATATCCGGCATCTAACAAACACAATGACAAGCATTTATAAAATGTTTGCCATTCGTCCGATGTTATGGCTCGTTTATTGGCATCGGCCACATATACTTTTTTACCTGCGGGGAAACCGCCCTGCCCTTTTGTCCTAACCGAAACTACACCCATGGCAGGAATGGTCTCATCGTCGTCGAAATCTTGAGCATACCCCGAACCAAACACAGCAGTACACATCAATAATAATAAATAGCGTTTCATAGAATTTGTTATAAATGGTTTTATGTTTTTGTTTTTATTTACCACTCCGGTTCTTGTATCTCGTTGCCACGTACGTAACGATGTGCTATTTGTCGGTCGTCACCAATGTAGATAAAGCGTTCGAGGCGTTGGGCTAACGTATAATTGTCGTGATTGAGTTCTGCGTCATCGATAACCAATGCGTCAAAATCGTATCCCGGTTCGAAACTGCCCACTTGTCCGAAGAAACTGCCTCCGCTCTTGGTGGCCAAATAGAATACTTCGGGCAACGTGAGGAACGCCATCTGCTTATCGCTCTGTGCATAATGCAATTTCGATATTTCGACAGCATAGACCATCACTTGGAACATCGATAAGTGGTGCCCACCACTAATATCGGAGCCTAATGCTACAGGTATGCCATTTTGCAAGAATGTGCGAATAGGTGCCATACCGCTACCCAAATCGCAGTTCGACAACGGGCAATGCACCACGAAGACCCTATTCTTTTTCATTAACTCAAGCTCTTCGCCTGCTGTATAGCAACAATGTGCCATCAGCGTAGGCGTTTGTCCGAACAAGCCGTAGCGACGATAAGCATCGCCATAACAGGTCGATTCGGGTTCCAATTCTTTGACCCATGCAATTTCGCCTTTGTTCTCGGACAAATGCGACTGTACCGGCATGTTGTATTTTTGCGCCAAACGGCCTATTGCTGTCAACATCTCGGGTGTGCAACTCGGTACAAAACGCGGTGTTAATATAGTATGAACCAAACCATCGGGGGCATTCCATGTGTTGATAAGTTCTTCGTCGTCGGCAACGGCATCGGCTACAGTTTCGCACAAAGCTTCAGGACAATTGCGGTTCATATTTACTTTGCCCACCATGGCACCCATGCCGGCTTGTTCGAATAGTTGCATCAGACGTACGGTCGATGCTTTGTGTACGGTGCCAAAAGCCACAGTACGCATCGTCCCCACTTTCCACAGATGCTTGACAAAACGACGGTACATTTTGTCGGCATAAGTCACATCTGCGTATTTTGCTTCCTCGGGGAACGTATAGTTGTCCAACCATGGTAGCAATTCCATATCCATGGCCATGCCCATGTTGCGATATTGCGGAGCATGTACATGCAGGTCATTCATCGCGGGAATGATAAGTTTATCGCCGAAATCAACAATCTCGGCCGTGCGCAACTGTTCAGGCAAACGCTCGTAAACAGCGCTAATTTTACCATTTTCGACAACGATGTAACCCTGTTCGATGATGTCGAATTTATCGGGAGTTTTTGTAAATAGAATATGTCCTTTGTAAACTTTCATAACGATAGCGCATTTTAATTGACAAAATTAGGTGTTTTTTGCTATTCTCAAAAATTTTCGGCAAAAAAGTTATCCACAAGCAGGAGTTTGAAAAAAAAAGCGTACCTTTGTGTTTTCATTTTACACATGAGAACATGAAACGCCCTTTACACAACATATTTTATACCCCGACGGAACAAATCTCGATACTCATGTTTCGTTACGCCATAGTAATGTGCATAGCGTATGTGATAGATGCGACTTGTTTGTTTTTGCTGACGGAATACGGTGGCATTCACTATTTGGTATCATCGGTACTGTCAAGTTTGTGCGGTGGCGTAGCCAACTATTTGTTCAGCATTTCGCCGTATGTATTCGGGCGCTCGGGTACGCGTGGCACAGTGGTCGAATTTTTATTGTTTACGGCTATCGGCGCCGGTGGTTTGGCACTCAATTTGCTGGTGATGTGGCTACTGACCGATTGCTTGCACACGCACTATATGGTCTCGAAAATTTTTGCCGTTGTTGTGGTTTTTCTATGGACATTTTTTGTACGACGTCGCTTGCTGATGCGTGGCAAACAACATAACGAAACGATTACTTTTAAGGAATGATATGGGATTTTTAAGTAAATTATTTGCAGGAGGCATTGGGTGGGCATTGGGAGGTC
>JBJEJW010000047.1:0-2412 GCA_051878315.1 Paludibacteraceae bacterium
GAGGAAGTGATCCCGACGCATTCACCAATGAATACACAGGCGATGTGGTTATTCCCGAGAGCGTTGTCTATAACGGGACTACCTATTCTGTAACGAGCATCGGAGAAGATGCGTTCTGGGATTGCAGCGGTCTGACTTCGGTAACGATTCCAAATTCGGTAACGAGCATCGGCAGTTCTGCATTTTCCGGTTGCAGCAAATTAACTTCCGTAGTGTGGAATGCTAAAAATTGTGCGGATTTTAGTTCTTCACCTTTTAGTAGTTCCATTACCTCCTTTACCTTTGGCAATGCGGTAGAGCATATCCCGGCCTACTTGTGCTACGGGCTGTCGAATCTGAATGCGGTAACGATTGGTAATTCCGTAACGAGCATCGGAGAGTATGCGTTCTACAGTTGCAGCGGCCTGACATCGATAACGATTCCAAACTCTGTAACAAGCATCGGATATAGGGCTTTCCACTATTGTACCGGCTTAACCAAAACCTACTATATGGGTAATATTTCAGACTGGTGTGCCATAGCATTTGCAAATTGGTCATCTAATCCGGCGGCTCTTTCACATAATTTGTATATCAATAACGTAGAAGTGAAAGATTTGGTTATACCGGATGGTGTAACGAGCATTGGCGGTTGTGCGTTTGATAATTGTAGCAATATTACCTCGGTAACTATCCCGAATTCTGTAACAAGCATCGGCGTATCAGCTTTCTATGGTTGTAGCGGTTTGACTTCTATTGTCGTTCCAAACTCTGTAACGAGCATCAGCGATTATGTGTTCTGTCATTGCAGCGGCCTGACTTCGGTAAGCATAGGTAATTCAGTGCGCAGTATTGGCACTCAAGCATTTTGGAATTGTAGCGGATTAACATCCATTACTATTCCAAATTCCGTAATCAGTATTGGAAATGATGCGTTCGGTGTTTGTGCAGGGTTGACTTCGGTTACTATTGGAAACTCTGTAGAAAGTATCGGGTATTTTGCCTTTGGATCGTGTTCCAATTTAACATCAATTGTGATTCCAAACTCTGTAAACACTCTTGGACATTCAGTGCTTTACAATTGTTCGGGATTAACCTCGGTAACTATTGGTACTTCCGTAGAGAGCATCGGGTATGGTGCCTTTTATGGTTGTACGGCATTGCGTGAAATAACCGCTCTGCCCACACTGCCACCGACTTGCGTCTATGATCCTAATATCGGTATGTTCGAAAATGTGCCGGCTGATGCTATACTACGCTGTTCCTGCGAGAGCCGCGAAGCCTACCAAACGGCCGATACATGGAGTCAATTCACCGACATTCGCCATACCGATGTTCCCGACATCACACTGCTAACAGCAGATGAAGAACAGGGCAGTGTACAGGTAGAGGAGAGATTCTGTGAATCGAAATCTGTTGTGATTTCTGCCACGCCGCAAATCGGCTATGCCTTTGTGCGCTGGAGCGATGGTAACACCGAAAACCCGCGTATCGTTTTGCTCGCGCACGACACCACGCTGACAGCAGAGTTCGGTTTGGCATACTCCGGCAAGTGTGGCGACAACCTCTATTGGGAATACAAGCAGAATAAACTGCAGATTACGGGCAGTGGCGACATGTACGACTTCACCGCCGAAACCCAGCCTTGGAAGTTCCTGTTAGCCGACATCGAATCGGTGGAAACCTCCGCCGGCACCACCTCTGTTGGCGCATCGGCCTTTGCCGGTTGCAGCAACTTGGCGGCACTCTCGTTGGGTACAGGTGTTACACAATTAGGCATTTCGGCATTCGCCGGTTGCACTAAACTGATCAATATCGTTTGCTATGCCGCCGAGCCGCCTTCGTGCGATGCCTCTGCTTTTGCCAACTATAATGTGTTCCTGAAAGTGCCGTGCGATAATTTAATGGCTTATCAAACACATGTGTGCTGGGGCTCGTTCAAATACATTTCGTGCATCGGCAGCGAAGAGGTACAAGTAACCGAGTTCAACGTTACGCCCTCTACAAACGAAGCGCAGTTTACCTGGCCGGCCGAGTCAGGCGCAGCCACCTACGAGTTGGTTATCAGCAAAGATGGCGTGGTGTTCTGCACACTCACGTTCAATGCTTCCGGGCAACTTACGGGTATAGCCTTTGCGCCAAGTGCCAATGCAGCAGCCGGTACCACAAGCGGTTTCCAATTTACGGTTACCGGTTTGGATGCAGCCTCGCACTACACCTACACTTTCGATGCCAAAGATGCAGGCGGCAGTGTGATTAAACATTATGCCGGCGAATTTAACACCGATGGTTATGTCGGCCTTGAACAAATCGAGTTGGCAAACATTTACACGCAAGACGGTCGCATCGTGTGCGAAGGCGAGTTCCGCATCTACGACCTGCTCGGCCGCGACGTAACGCGCCTAAATGGCTCACTGTGTGGTGTTTATGTAG
>JBJEJW010000048.1:0-11381 GCA_051878315.1 Paludibacteraceae bacterium
CTTGAAAAGGGGGAGACCACGCAATAAAGCAATTTCAGTGCGCAAAAATAAAAAAGCACTGTCCCCTTCCCAAGGGGACGAGAAAAACGAAGTTTTTCAGGTGGGGTTTCACAATGGGACAAGGAGCAACCAAACCACCATAATCTTAACTTGGTTTATTGTGCTGTAAAGCCTTTTTCCTGCAATAGTTTTTTGGTAGTGTCGTATCCTATTTGATAGATGGCTTTGTAGTCTTTGAAATCGAACTCGCCATAAGTGTCGATGGCATGTATTTCTATCAGCAAATCGCACAAAGCATGCCCCGGCAGCGAATTGACGTGTTGCACATCGCGCAATCCGTAAAGCATTGACTCGTAAGACCGTTCCGCTTTTTTGTGTGTCAGCGGCAAAACGTCGATACCAATCAGGAAATCGCATTTGTCGCGAATAGGCTGTGCAGGAAAGTTATTGAGCATACCGCCATCGGTATATTGCACTCCGTTGATGATTTGCGCTTCGAAAACGGTTGGAATCGAAGCCGATGCAATCACAAACTCCGATAATTGATTGCCGCTGCTCACATATTCGGGTACCGCCTCGGTGAGGTTCATCACGCACGCCACAAATGGTCGTGGCAAACTATCGAATGAGTTCGACGGAATCAGTCGTTGCAGTAATTGACGAATGGCATCAAGGTTGTAAATGCCCGGTTCTTTCGATAAATTAAGTTTCAGTAGGCGACTGTTGCGATAGAGTTTTTCGTCTTGTACTATCTGCATGATTTCGGCAGCCGATTTGCCATCGGCACACAACACGCCAATCAGCGCACCCATGCTGGTACCGGCCACTATCGACGGTTGTATGCCCACCTCTTCAAGTGCTTGAAGTGCGCCAATGTGGGCAAACCCAAGGGCACCGCCTCCACTCAATACCAAGCCTACGTTTTGTTGTGTAAATGCAATATGCGACATCATGACAAAAATAATAACTAAGACACTTTTTCTAATCATTACAATTTGATTTTCAGCATTTTACAATTCCACGGCGACACCGTTGTAACAACCGACTCGTCGGGTGCGAAACGAATGGTCTCCTGTGTATGTACTAACAAATCGCGTGCCACACAAGTTCCACCGCCACATAATTGTAAATAATCGAATGCGTGATGCGGCACAAATACCGACACACAGGCCTGATCGTCCGAGAAATTGGCTATACAAAGCAATACTTCGTTACCATGAGCTCGCACAAAAGCATATTGCCTTTGCAACTGTCCGTTGACATACATCAAATCGAAAAAACGCCCGTCACGCAACGCCAATTCTGTGTTACAAAGTGTCAATAGTGTACGATAAAAATGCAATAACGTACGTTCGTCATCGGATAGTTGTTTTACGTCCAACTGTTTATTATACAAACGATTAACAGTATCAATACTCCAATAATCAAAAATCGTTGTACGCCCATCGCGCCCGCTGAAACCCTCGGCATCCATACCACGCTCGCCGACCTCTTGTCCAAAATAAATCATCACCGGATTGGTGTTCATACACGCCGCTACCAACATAGCCGGACGTCCTTTATCGGCATTGCCGGCAAAAAAATCGGATGCGATGCGATGCTCGTCGTGGTTTTCGAGAAAATTCAGCATGTAAGGCTGTATGTCGGACACTTGTTGCCATGCCTGCGTAATTTGATGCACTGATGCTCCGTGGCAGGTAACTTGGCGCAATGTGTCGTATAGTCCGACTTTGTCGTACAGAAAATCGAACCCACCGATATGAATGTAACTGCGATATAGCGCAGGATTGTACACTTCGGCTACGAATATCACTTGCGGATAGAGTTTTTTGACCTCACCGATAGCCCATTGCCAAAACTCTACGGGAACCATTTCGGCCATGTCACAACGGAAACCATCGACATTTTTGGATGCCCAAAACAGCAGTATGTCGCGCATTTTGATCCATGTGTCGGGCAGCGGGTCGAAGTGGCCTGCACGGTCGCCCGTGTAATCGACGCCGTAGTTCAATTTAACTGTTTCGTACCAATCGTTACGACTTGGCGATGGCGAAAAACAATCGTTGCCGGTGGCTTTGGCCGGACATTCGCAATACCCCTGCGTATCGAATTGTGGTGTAAACGGAGTGTGCGGATAATAGTAAAAATTGTTTTGCGGCGAAAAGTGCCAGTCGGTACGATCGTTATGGCCGAAATCGGTTTCGGGCTTCACATCCGAATGATATTGACGTGCCACATGATTTGGCACAAAGTCGATGATTATTTTCAGACCGGCTTGATGTGTGCGTGTTACCAACTTTTCGAACTCTTGCATGCGTTTTTCGGGGTTATCAGCCAAATCGGGATCAACATCGTAATAATCGCGCACGGCGTATGGCGAACCTGCCTTGCCTTTGACGATGCCGGCATGGTCGTTGGCAATGCCATACTTGGTATAGTCGGTTTGCGTGGCGTGTTCAATGATGCCTGTGTACCATATATGTGTTGTGCCGAGTTTCTTGATTGCGGCCAATACACGTGGCGTGAAGTAACCGAATTTGGCACAGCCATTCTGCGCGAGCGTTCCGTTTGGTACATTGACGCCTGTATTGTTGGCAAACAAACGCGTCAAAATCTGATAAATAACTATTTTTTCCATGTGTAGAGTGTTTTTAGGGGAAACAAAAATACAACAAATTCTTGATATCGGTGTGCAGATTCGCTGTTTTTTTGTATTTTTGCAGCCGAACAGCAAAACGGTTTGTCGCGTGCGACTGCGGTCGTATGAGGAAAGTCCGGGCAACACAGAGCACCATACTTCCTAACGGGAAGTGGGCCGTGAGGTTCAATCAGCGTTACAGAAAGCAAACCGCCACAATTTCGGTTGCGGCAAGGGTGAAACAGGCGAGGTAAGAGCTCACCGTTTCGGTGGCGACACCGAAAGCTACAGCGCATTATGGGTTGAAAGACCAAGTAAACCGACGTTACGAGGGTTGCTCGCCCCAGCCGGAGGGTAGGTCGATAGAGGCAAATGGCGACATTTGTTCGAGATAAATGACAAACACCTGCATCACACAGGAACAGAACCCGGCTTATAGTTTTGCTGTTCTTTTTGTGTGATGTTTCATTCCGTATAAATTACTTGCAAAAGTGTCTGCCCCACTACATACAATGTGCGACGGTCGATGTGGCGCATATCGTCAGCTGTGGTATGCCAATAGTCGGCAAAGCCGGTGTTGCCGTACGGATTGTACTGAATAATATCGATACACGGGATACCTGCTATGGTGTTGACATAATAGTGGTCGTCGGTAATGGCACCACCGCGCGTATCGACAAAATAGGCTCCAAAGCCTAACGCTTGCGCCGTTTCCCAAACGTTATCCACAAGGTCTTTGGCAAAGTAGGTCGAAATTTGTTCACGATAAAAGCAAGCACCCGGTGCACCTACCATATCCAGCAAAATACCATATTCGGCACGATAATTGTTGCCTTTGCTCGCTGCCGCCCAATACTGTGAACCCAGACACCATGCATCTGCACGTTCGTTATCGGTGTCAAACTCGGGAGTGCCCCAATCTTCCAAATCGAAGAATATGACATCGACACCGACAGTCGGTGTGTTTTGGGCTATTTGTCGCGCCACTTCGAGCAACACACCCACACCACTCGCACCATCGTTGGCTCCAAGAATCGGCTTGCGATGATTGTCGGGGTTGGCATCGTGGTCGGCAAACGGGCGTGAATCCCAATGTGCGCACAACAAAATGCGTCTGTTTGCATCCACGCCGAATCGTCCGATGATGTTTTTCAGCGTTTTTATTTCGCCATTGTAAAGTGGCATTTGCCCTTGCTGCACTTCGACTTGGGCGCCAAACTGTTGCAGTTTGGTTGTTAAATATTCGGCACACGCATCATGTGAGGCAGTTTCGGGCACACGCGGTCCGAATGCAACTTGCGCCTGCACAAAAGCATAAGCCGAATCAGCATTAAAGGTCGGCACAATTACGGAGGCGGTCGATGTTTTATCGCTACGCGTGCCATGACAAGCCACAAGTGTACAGGCTACGAGTACAGCAATCGTTAAATGTGTGAGACGCATCATAATTCGAAATCCAGAGCGATGCTTTGTGCCGCCACATCGTGCATGTGCTTTTTGACGATATTGCAGTGATAAGGGTCGTTTTGGTATTGTTCCAACGCCTCGAACGATTGAACATCGACCTGCAACATAATATCGAACGAACGTGCCGAATGCAACTCATCGACAAATACATCGATCTGTTGTGCGGTAGGCACTTTGCCGCGCATCGAGAGTAAAACGTCGCGTGCCGTAGCGCGTGTTTCGGGCGTACTATCGGCCAATTTGAAACAAACAATGTGTCGTACCATGGGTTTATTCCTCCTTGTTATCGCTGTACCAACTTGCGTACATAGCGTAGTTGTGTGCTATTTTCTGATTGATTTCCTTGGCTTGTTCGGGCGATACGGCTTTTACCTGTTTTGCCGGCACGCCTGCCCAAATGGTATTAGGTGGTATCACCGTGTTGCTCAAAACCAGCGCATTGGCTGCCACAATGGCGCCTTCGCCGACGACAGCACCATCGAGCACGGTGGCACCCATACCTATCAGTGCATAGTCGTTAATAGTGGCACCATGTATTGTAACATTATGTCCCACAGACACATAATCGCCGATGTGTATTTGCGATTTTTCGTACAGCGTATGCAGTACGGCGCCATCTTGAATGTTTACATGGTTGCCAATACGAATTGAATTGACATCGCCGCGCAACACGGCGTTAAACCAAATACTGCAACCATCGCCGACGACTGTGTCGCCAATAACGGTGGCATTATCGGCCAAAAAACAATCTTTACCTATTTGCGGCGCGAAACCGCGAACTTCTTTTATCAGTGCCATGTTCTTGTGTATATGTAAAATGTGATGTGAACTAAAAATTTTGTCGCTCATGTCCAATGGTGGTTGGCAGTCCATGTCCGCAATATACGACGGTGTCGTCGGGCAATGTGAGCAGTTGTGTACGAATACTTTCGATGAGTGTTTCGTAATCGCCACCACGTAAGTCGGTGCGACCGATACTATTTCGGAACAGCGTATCGCCGGTAAAAACAACTTTCTCGTCGGGGAAATAGAAACACAATCCACCCGGCGAATGTCCCGGTGTATGCAGCACATGTGCTGTCATACTGCCAACGCGAATAACATCGCCATGCTGCAAATAACCGCCCAACGCTTGCGAACGCACATTGCCTTCGATACCGAAAAATGCTGCCAATTCTACAATACGTTGTGCAAACTCTTCGTCGTCTTTGTGCGCTTCGGGAGCAATGCCGTAGGTGTGTGCAAGCATGTAGTTGCCAAACGCGTGGTCGAGGTGTAAATGCGTGTTCAATACACGTTGCACCTGCAATTTGTTGTCGGCTACAAACTGCTGCAATCGTTGGTGTTCGTCATCGGCCAAACTGCCACAATCGATAATAATGGCTTGCCGTGTTTCGTCGTACACAACGTAAGTGTTTTCTTGTATGGGGTTAAATTGGAAAAGTTTGATTTCCATATAGTTTTATATTACAATGGCAAATAAACTGCCTTTTTAGTTTCGAAAAACGGTTCTTCAAACCATTCGGTCAAAGCGTATAAGGTGGCGTTTCGTCTAAAAGGTAGCAACTCGTGTTGTAATTCGCCACCTTTCAGACAAATCAATCCGTTTGGTAGCGCATTATGTTGTTCGTGTCGGATATTTTTGCGCACCAATTTCACCAAATCGGGTAATGGCATCACGGCGCGACTGACCACAAAATCAAATTGCTCTTTTACTGTTTCCATACGCGCCTGCTCGAATGTGCAATTCTGCAAGCCTATAGCCGTTCCGACTTCAGAAGCCACACGCACTTTTTTGCCGATGGAATCGACCAAGTGGAAATGCGTTTCGGGGAACATGATGGCAAGCGGAATGCCGGGAAAACCGCCACCGGTTCCCACATCGACCACCGAAGTCCCTGCTTTGAAATGTATGATTTTGGCAATAGCCAACGAGTGTAACACATGGTGTTCGTACAAATTACCGATGTCTTTGCGCGAAATAACGTTGATTTTGGCATTCCAATCGGCATACAAATCGTACAAGGCTGCGAACTGCTCGCGCTGCGACGATTGCAACTGCGGGAAATATTTATCGATCAGTTCCATTATTTATCGAACCACAAAGCGTAAACCGGCGTATTTTTGCGCATCAACGGTTTCAGTTGGTCTTTGGTGAGGAGTAAGCGCGTATCGCCATAACAATATGGTGCAATGTCGTACACGTTGAATTGATAATACATTCCGTCTTCGGTTATGGCGAAATTGCCGTTCGGCAACACTTGATCATCAAAAAACTCATCCAACGCTATATTACGTTTGCCGGCATCAATAGTCAACGCTTGTCGCAGCAAGGCCGACAATGCATCCGAAGCATTGACGACAAACAAATCGTCTTCGGTCAACTGATTACCCGTTTCGAGGTCGAACACCCAACATGTAGTGGTCGACATACCGTGTGCACCACCCGTAAACATATAGCGTGTCGCTTCATAAGTCAGCAATTGGTCGTTCTGAAACAATGGCACTGCCTCCACATGTTCCGTATAGATATTTGAAGCGACAAATTCGCTCAAATCGGTCGACACTCTATTGTACTCGTCCACACAATCGGCTATGTAACGCGACAACAATGTGCGGTTGTCCAACGCTGTATATTGTTCGCCGAAAAGGTCGGTTATCAGCGTTTGCCGCACCACCGATACCGCTTCATTGTCCGACCTTACCGGCATTTCCAAATTATACCGAGCGTCAAAACAGTTAATTTCCTGATTGTAGGAACAACGCATCACGCAACTATCCTGCAACGTTGCGAACTCGACACATTCACGCGATGTGCGCACGCACGCCGTAAACCCCATAGCAGCTGTGAACAACAGCAATTTGTATTTTCCAAAAAGTTTTCGCATACTCATTTTTGGGTATAAACTGACAATTAGCACAAATTGAAACTACAAAAATAGGGTATTTTTATCAAAAAACCATCTTTTTTGCACAATAATTTCACAAAAATGACTACCTTTGCACCCGATGACTATGAAACGTACTGTTTTTCATACCGTTTGCGCCTTGTTGGCCGTCTATTTTTTTGCTGCCGGCAGCGGTGTCAATGTAGCTCACTATTGTTGCGATGCGTGTGCCGAACACGGCATGCGTATGTTCGCCGAAGGGAGTTGCGAAGAGGTGCATCACAACCACCAACACCACGAACACGCATCGGCGCATTGTTGCGAACAGCACCATCGCGACGGCATCGACACCACACATAATGCCTGCACATTACAGCGTGTCGCCACCGACATTCCTGTCAACGAGATATATTACCCCGATTTTGCGCCGTTAACCGCATGCGTGATAACACTTACGCCAGATGCAGACGCATTGTCGGCACATTGCGCGACCTATGCGCCACAAGCATACACCCATGCGCCGCCACTCATTTCCCACGGACGCGCCGTCTTGACGCGTATCGCTTTATTGCTCATTTGATTTGATTGACAATTTGCAGTTCGTCTGAAAAGCATTTTTTCGGACTAATCCTTATTGTAAATCATTCAAATCAAAAATTGAGCAATGAACAAATACGTTTTAATTTTCATATTCAGTGTATTACCACTGACGCATTTTGCCGCCGAAGTGAGCGGCATAGTCGAAGACACCACCGGCGAACCGCTTATCGGTGCCGAAGTGTTATGGCAGGGCACCGGCATCGGAACGGTTACCGATGTTGACGGTTTCTTCTCGATAGAAACAATCGATGCAACCAACAAACTGCAAATCAGTTATTTAGGATATACAACAGCCGTCATCATCGTCGATGATCCGACAGAAACCATCGTGGCCACACTCGTTACCGAAAGCGAACAACTCAGCGACGTCACCGTAACGGCGCGTGCAGTCGGTACGGTAACATCACGCATCACAGCCGTACAGACCCAAAAAATCACCGGTGCCGAACTCTGCAAAGCAGCCTGCTGCAACTTGTCGGAAAGTTTTGAGACAAACGCCTCGGTAGATGTGGCTTACAGCGATGCCGCCACCGGCGCAAAACAGATACGAATGCTCGGCTTGTCGGGTAACTATGTGCAAATGTTGAGCGAAAACACGCCCGGTATTCGCGGTTTGGCATCGAGTTACGGTTTGGAATACATACCGGGATCGTGGATGGAGAGCATACAAATATCGAAAGGCACTGCTTCGGTATTGAACGGCTACGAAGCCACCACCGGACAGATAAACGTCGAATACCTGAAACCGCAAATCACGTCGCCAATCGCACTCAACGCTATGTTCAACTCCGAACTATGCGCCGAACTGAACGCCACGGGCGGTTGGAATATCAACGACAAACTCGCCACAGGCGTCATGCTGCAATACCGCAACGAAAGCATGGAACACGACCAAAACAACGATGGGTTTATGGATATGCCGAAAGGCAACCGCATCAATCTGCTGAATCGTTGGTACTACAAAAACGATGACTACGTCTTTCAATTCCTTGTGCGCGGACTATACGACGACCGACAAGGCGGACAAACTACAGCATGGCACAATGCCAATCCCGACAAAACGCCGTACGATATAGACATCGCCACAACGCGCATTGACGGATTCATGAAAAACGGCTATGTCTTCAATTCCGAACTCGGCACCAACATCGGTATCGTTACAAGCGGTTCGTACCACAGACAAAACGGTCTGTACGGCGCAACACGCTACAACGCCACCCAAGGCACTGCCTATCTGAACGCCATATTCCAAACCTATTTCGATACCGATAGTCGTCATAAACTGACAGCCGGCCTCAGTTTCAATTACGACTATTACGACGAACTATTAGCCACCGATCGCGTGGCGGAATCTGTGTTCGACCAGACACGAAATGAATTTACACCGGGTCTTTTTGCCGAATACGATTTCAAATACGATGAAAAACTATCCTTGCTCGTAGGCGTACGCGCCGACTGGAGCAATTATTACGGATTTTTCTGCACACCGCGTTTCAATCTGCGCTATTCGCCTTGGACGTGGTGGAACTTACGCGCATCAGTCGGATTGGGCTACCGTTCGCCAAATGTACTGACGGACAATGCCGCCATTTTTGCGAGTAACCGCCAAATCGTTTTAACCGAAGAACGTTTCGCCCAAGAACGCGCCATCAACGCCGGCATCAGCACCACATTCTACATTCCGCTGGGCAGCAAGGAATTGCAACTCTCGGCCGACTACTACTACACCCACTTTTTCGAATGCGTGGTGGCCGACATGGACAGCGACCCGCACAGCGTCATATTCAGCAATCTGAACGACGGACGCGCCTATGCCGGCAACTTTCAGGCCGAAGCATCGATGGAAATTTTGCGCGGATGGACGATGACACTGGCCTACCGCATGAGCGACGTGAAACAAACCATCGGCGGACAACTGCGCGAAAAACCGCTCACCAACCGCTTCAAAGGGCTGATAACAACATCGTACCAAACGCCGCTCAAAAAATGGCAATTCGACGTTACAGCACAATTCAACGGCGGCGGCCGCCTGCCCGACCCCGATACCGCCAACCCGCTGTGGAACAGCGAGTTCAAGTGGTATCCGCAACTGATGGCACAAATCACCTACTACGGCAAAACGTGGAGCATATACGTCGGCGCCGAGAACATGACCAATTTCAAACAACAAAATCCGGTCATCGGCAGCGACAATCCGTTTGGTGCCGACTTCGATGCCTCGATGGCATGGGGACCCATCACCGGCGCCAAAGCCTACATCGGATTCCGTTGGGCACTCGACCGCAAAGATTAACACATTTTTATTTGCCGAAATCGCAAAAAACAACTATTTTTGTACACATAAAAAATTAACATCTAACACAACACAACTATGAAAAAAATCATCATCAGCCTCGTAGCCCTTGTGGCAGCCGCCAACCTGTTTGCAGCCCGACAAACCGTCGCGCTGGTAATACCGCAAATGGAATGCGGCAACTGCCAAGCCAAAGTCGAAAAAACGCTCGCTTACGAAAAAGGCGTCAAAGACTTGGAATTTAACCTGACAAACCGCGTCGTAACCATCACCTACGACGACGCACAAACCAACGTCAAAGAGTTGCAAAAATCGCTGCTCAAAAATCTAAAATACAAATCGCGCGTGCTGAACGAAGGCGACGCACTGCCCACCTTCGCCAACGACGACCACAACGACGAAGAGGAAGAAGAGCGTCATCAAAACGACTACTAAAAAACACTGATAATCAGCGCAGTACGATATTTTTTGCAGAAAAAACGGAATAGTTTGCGTTTTTCCAAAAAATATTGTACTTTTGTGGCGCATTTTGGTATATCGCGTATTGTATGGACACGTTAGACCGTTTTGAACTGTCGATTGAATCGTTATTAGCTGAAAATCAGCGACTTGAGTACGATATAAACGACGATTTTTTCGAGGCTGTCGAAGCGTGCGACATCCATAAAGGCTCTTTGAAAACAACCATCGTTACGCAAAAAATGGCGCAAAACGTCGATTTGCACATCGTCATCGACGGTACCATCGGCATTCCGTGCGACCGCTGCCTCGACGAGATGGAGCAACCCGTTCATGTGGACACACACACCGCAATAATCATCGGTGGCGACGACGACTCCGACAACATATTCGTGCCGGCCGACGCGCGCACCGTCAATATAGCGTGGAACGTGTACGAATACATAGCGCTGGCCGTGCCGACCGTGCACACACACACCGAAGGCGGTTGCAATGCCGAGATGATGGCAAAAATTCGCGAGCACACGATAGACGAAAATACAGAGAGAATAAAGACCGACCCGCGCTGGGACGTTCTGAAAAATATTAGTAATAACAACTAAAGGAGATTGAAAAATGGCACATCCAAAACGAAAACATTCGAAACAGAGAACAGCCAAACGTCGTACGCACGACGTAGCCGTTGCGCCAACATTGGCCGTTTGCTCTAACTGCGGTGCTACACACATCTACCACACCGTTTGCCCCGAATGCGGTTACTACCGCGGCAAATTGGCTATCGAAGTTAATGGTGCTGTGGAAGCCTGATCTGTTCGAATTGAAACAGCGTAAAATCCTCTCCGATTGGAGGGGATTTTTTATAATCCGTTGTTCCTATTAAACCTTTGAACCTTTCAAAGTTTTTTCGTATCTTTGCAAACGCATTTATCGCGCAAAAAAAGTTCATTATTTATGAAAAAATTTAAGGAATACACAAGTTTTGATTTGTCGGCCATCAACAAAGAGATGTTGCAACGGTGGCAGGACGAGGATTTGT
>JBJEJW010000049.1:0-10950 GCA_051878315.1 Paludibacteraceae bacterium
AGTTTAACTCGAGGAGGCTTCTTTGTGTCTAATGGAAAATGATTGAAAAAAAACGATTTTTATCGTCAAACGTTGTCGGTTCTTGCAAAAAAATGTGTAACTTGCACGAGTTTTAGTGGTTGGTGATAATATTATTATAAAATTATGGAAATATACGAATATATTAATACGCATCGAGAACGGTTTATGGAGGAATGGGCAAGTTTGTTGCGCATCCCGAGTGTCAGTTGTCAAGAGGAACATCGGGCAGATATGTGGCGTTGTGCCGAACGTTGGTGCGAGTTGTTGCTTGAAGCGGGCGCGCATCATGCCGAGATAATGCCATCGGCGGGTAACCCGTTTGTGTATGCGGAATATACACCGGCGCACCCAAAACAGACGGTGTTGGTGTATGCGCATTATGATGTTATGCCGGTCGAACCATTGGAGTTGTGGACGAGTAATCCGTGGGAACCGACAATTCGAGAAGTGAATAGCAATTTGCGATTGTTTGCGCGTGGTGCTGATGACGATAAAGGGCAAGCGATGATTCAGGTGAAAGCGTTTGAGTATCTTGTAAAAAATCATTTGTTGGAATCGCGAGTAAAGTTTTTGTTTGAAGGCGAAGAGGAGATTGGAAGTCCATCGTTGGAACATTTTATTCGTCAGCATAAGGATTTGTTGCAGTGTGATGTGATTTTGGTGTCGGATACTTCGATGATAGGGAAAAATACACCGTCGATTACTACTGGATTGCGTGGTTTGGCTTATTGGCAGGTGGAAGTGACCGGGCCTAATCGTGATTTACATTCCGGACATTTTGGTGGTGCCGTTAAAAATCCGATAAATGCTTTGTGCGAGATGTTGAGCCGTATCGTAGATCAGTACGGTCGTATTGCAGTGCCTCACTTTTATGATCATGTGTTGCCGATTCCAGACGAAGAGCGTGCAATGATAGCGCAGATACCTTTCGATGAAGATAAATATATGAAGGCAATTGATGTTGATGCGTTGGCTGGGGAAGAGGAATTTTCGACGCTTGAGCGTAATTCATGTCGTCCTGCGTTTGATATTTGTGGCATTTGGGGTGGTTATCAAGGTGAAGGCAGCAAAACGGTGCTTCCGAGTAAGGCGTTTGCAAAAATATCGTGTCGTTTAGTGGCTGACCAAAATCACGAAGTAATTTCGCGTTTAATGATTGACTATTTGCAATCGATTGCGCCACAAGGTGTTTGGGTAAAAGTAACGCCTATGCATGGCGGTCAAGGATATGTCTGCCCGATTGATATTCCTGCTTATCGGGCTGCAGAACGAGGCTTCGAAATAGCGTTTGGCAAACGTCCTTTGGCAGCACGGCGCGGTGGTTCAATTCCTATTATTTCGACATTTGAACAGGTGTTAGGCGTGAAGACTATTTTGATGGGTTTCGGTTTGGAAGAAAATGCAATTCATTCGCCTAACGAATCAATGGATCTTGAGGTGTGGGAAAAAGGCATTGTGGCTGTGGCTGCATTCTATCAGAATTTGTAAAAATATCCATAGAAATTCTTAAAAACTGTTCTTATTGGCTGTATAAACCTAACTTGTTTGTGGTTTGCCCCAAAAGACCGCTAAAATTTGTTAGATTGTTTCTGTTTTTAGAGCATCAAATTCCATTGTCAAGGTTACCGAGTTCGCCGGTGATTGGCGCATCGCCATCAATGAACAATTGGTAAAAACAAAATCCGAATCCGATTAGGCACAAAGAGTCAAATAAAATTACTACCTTTGCATGAAATTTATTTGAGGGTAGTAAAATGAAAAATTTGACAGCATACATAGCCATCATCGTGGCAATGATTATTTGGTCGTCGTCGGTCATTGCCACCGGCATCGGTTTGGAGAGTTTTCGACCGCTGACGCTGGTTACCATACGTTTTACATTGGCCGTGGCGCTGATGTTCGTCGTCGGGCGCGCCACCAAGTCGCTGCAACGGCTCGACAAGCAAGACATCAAACTATTCGTGGCCGCCGGCATTATCCAACCATTTTGCTACTACATGCTCGAGACCTACGGCCTGAAACTATTAGCTTCGCCTACCATATCCGAAGTGATTTTGAGTACAGGACCGCTATTTGCACCGTTATTTGCTTTTGTGCTGTTGCGTGAACGCGTTACATGGAACAACATCGTGGGCATTGTTATTTCCACCATCGGTGTGCTGATGCTGATAACTAATACGGGCAGTTTATCCATCAAATCGCCGACCGGCCTGTTATTGCTGTTCGGGGCTGTATTTGCCGCCGTGCTCTATACCGTGTTGCTGCGCAAAATCCCTTCCAAATACAATAGTCTGACTATCGTCTTTTATGTGCAGGCTTTCAGTCTGTTGCTGTTCTATCCCACTTTTTGCCTCATTGATTTGCCACATTGGGAAACGTTCACGTTTAGTTGGCGATCGTTTGCAGCCGTGGCCTATTTGGCCGTATTCGCTTCGGTGGCAGCGTTTGTTTTGTTTTGTTTTGTAGTGCGCCGCATCGGCGTAACGCGCGCCAACGCTTTCAACAACATCCGTCCGGCTTTCACGGCACTGCTCATGCTGTTGTTTTTCGGCGAACAACTGACGTGGAGTAAATGGTTGGGCATAGGTATCGTGATTGTCGGTTTGTTCATCTGCCAATCTTCAAACAAATTATTCGTATTCAACAAATTGAAAAAATGACCAAGAAAATTTGCCCGCGCTGCGGTGCATCTTTTATATGTATGCACGAGAATCCGCTCCAATGTCAATGTGCCGGCATTGCATTGTCCACTGCGACACGTCGCCGTTTACACGAAGCTTACGGTGATGCTTGTTTATGTCGGTCGTGCTTACTTTCATTTTCAGAAACTCCATAAAAAAACGCTATGAATCAAATAAAAACGAGCCGTGGATTATTAGCCATATCGCCTATTATAGTTCTGTTGTCTGTCTATTTAGTCGGGTCAATTATCGCCGGCGACTTTTATCGCATACCCATTGCCGTAGCCTTTTTGTTAGCTTCGGTGTATGCTATTGCCATCACGCGCGGTACCACCATATCGGAGCGTGTTACTCATTTTTCGGAAGGAGCGGCCAATCCACGCATTATGTATATGATTTGGATTTTTGTATTGGCCGGAGCCTTTGCCGCTGTTGCCAAATCGGTAGGAGCCGTTGATGCCACAGTAGCGCTCACGCTTAGTGCTATTCCCGCCGATTTTTTGCCTGCCGGCATTTTTTTGGCCACATGCTTGGTTTCCATGTCCATTGGCACATCAGTCGGGTCGATAGTTGCACTGACGCCTATTGTCACAGGGTTGGCCGAGCAAACGGGTTGTTCGCTCGAATGGTTGGTAGGCATTGTTGTCGGCGGTGCATTTTTTGGCGATAACCTATCGTTCATTTCCGACACCACTATCGCTGCTACGCAAACACAAGGTTGTTCTATGCGCGATAAATTCCGTACCAATTTTCGTTTGGTGATGCCGGCAGCCCTTGTTACACTGATACTTTATGCCATTGTAGGTTCGAATATTCAGTTCGCGACACACCACACGACTATCGAGTGGGTCAAAGTCATACCATATCTCATTGTGATAGTAGCAGCGGTGGCAGGCGTTAATGTTTTGATAGTATTGTTGGCAGGAATAACTGCCGCAGGTATCATCGGCATGGCGTGCGACACTATCGGCTTTATCGACCTATTTTCATCAATGGGCGATGGCATTCAGTCGATGTGCGAACTGATAATTATTACCATGTTGGCCGGCGGTTTGCTCGAAATCGTGCGACTGAATGGCGGACTAACATTTTTGACTAACCTGCTGACGCGGCATATTGGCAGCAAGCGCGGAGCCGAAATATCCATCACATCGCTCACGGCATTGGCCAACATCTGTACAGCCAACAACACGATTGCCATTCTGACAACAGGCGACATCGCGCGTGACATTTCGCGCCGTTACGGTATCACGCCACAGCGCACTGCAAGTTTGTTGGACACCGTGTCGTGTGTTATTCAGGGGATTATTCCTTACGGAGCACAACTGCTGATGGCCTCGGGGTTGGCTGCGGTGTCGCCGTTAGCCATCATACCGCATCTGTATTATCCGATGTGTTTGGCTGTCATTGTGCTGATTTCCATCGGTTTACAATGGCCGAAGCGTTGAACCGGCTATTGTGCGTAATAGCGTGCAACAAGTGCCGTGTAATTTTCCGGATCGCTGCAATGTTTTTCCGCTTTTTTCAGGAATTTCAGTTTGAAGTCGTTGTATGTAAACGTTTCGACTAATCGTTCCAATTGTGCGGTGGTAAGCGTATAATATTTGATGTACTTGCGACCGAGTTTCAGACGACCTTCGTCAAATTGTTCCCGTTTCATCAAAAAAGCCATGGCGTTGGCTTGTCCATCGGTTGCCGTTTTGTATTTGCAATAAGGTGTTTTGACGGCCACGGCAGTTGCTACCGTATCAGTTGCGGCTTGCAACGAATCGGCAGCCACATTCGTGTTGTCGTCGGCCATTGCAGCAAAAACACTGCACGCCAACAAAGCGACAATAAAAGTTATTTTTTTCATTACGTTGATAATTTTGTTTGAGTTTACAAAAATAACAAAAATTTATTTTCCCCACAACGTTTTCAGATGTTCGGCCAATTTTTGTTCCGCGGCATTGGGTTGAGGTTGCCACAAGGCCGTATCTTTCAACTCGTCGGGCTTATATTGTTGTTTGACGAAATGGCCGGCAAAATCGTGCGCATATTTATAGTCTTTGCCGTAACCGAGTTGTGTCATCAGTTTGGTAGGAGCATTGCGCAGATGTAGCGGCACGGGCAGGTTGCCTGTTTTTTCGACAAGGGCAAGTGCATCATTTATGGCCATGTATGCCGAGTTACTTTTGGGGCTCGATGCAAGATAAATGGTCGTTTCGGCCAATGGAATACGTCCTTCGGGCCAACCTATTTTTTGCACAGCCTCGAAACATGCATTGGCCAACAGCAGTGCATTCGGATTGGCCAATCCGATATCTTCGGCTGCCGAAATAACCAACCGTCGCGCAATGAATTTAGGGTCTTCGCCACCGGCCACCATGCGTGCCAACCAATAAACAGCCGCATCGGGGTCGCTACCGCGAATGCTTTTGATGAAGGCCGAAATAATGTCGTAGTGCATTTCGCCATCTTTGTCGTAAGCCATCGGATTTTGTTGCAGCCGTTCGGTAACCGTGGCATTGTCGATGATTACTTTCCCATCGGGTTGCGCATTACATACCAATTCGATGATATTCAGAAGTTTACGCGCATCGCCACCCGAATAACGTAACAAACTTTCGGGTTCGGCGATTTCGATATTGCGCTGTTTCAATTCGACATCGCATGTCAGAGCACGATGCGCCAATTCGAGCAAATCGTCTTTGTCGAGCGGTTTGAGTACATACACTTGGCAACGCGACAACAACGGTGTGATGACCTCGAACGACGGATTTTCGGTAGTGGCGCCAATCAGTGTAAACGTGCCGTTTTCTACGGCGCCCAATAGCGAATCTTGCTGCGATTTGCTGAAACGATGAATTTCGTCGATAAACAAAATCGGATTTGCTTGATTGAAGAAACGCGCTTGTTTGGCTTTTTCGATGACCTCACGCACGTCTTTTACACCCGAAGTTACGGCACTCAATGTATAAAACGGGCGCTCCATCCTGTTAGCGATAATTTTGGCCAATGTCGTTTTGCCAACTCCCGGAGGTCCCCACAAAATGAATGATGACAGATTGCCCGATTCAATCATCTTGCGCATTACAGCATCTGCGCCTACCAAATGTTTCTGCCCTATGTACTCGTCCAATGTCTTCGGACGCAAACGTTCTGCTAACGGCAACATATTCATTTCGTTTAGTTTGGCAAATATACAAAAAATAATTTGAATCGACATAAAAAAAACGACAAAACGCATACCATATTGTCAATTTGCATTTTATTTCGTATCTTTGCCCTTTCGGAATAATTAATTACACAAAAATAGTACAACAATGAAAAAATCCATTCTGACAATGATGACAGCACTTGCTTTTGCCGGTTGCGGCACACAACAATCGCAATTAACCACCCCCGACATGCACGATTTTGACTATGTGGTCGATCGATTTGCCGACTTGCAAATTTTGCGTTACCGCGTGCCCGACATCGAGCAACTATCGCTGCAACAGCAGGAATTGCTCTACTACCTGACCGAAGCGGCCTTGCAGGGACGCGACATTCTGTACGACCAAAACTGCAAATACAATCTGACCATCCGCCAACTGCTCGAGGCCATTTACACCGACGAACGTCAAGACCGTAGTTCGGCCGATTTCCGCGCGTTGGAAACCTACCTGAAGCGTGTTTGGGTGTCGAACGGCATCCACCATCACTATGCGGGCGACAAGTTCGTGCCTGAATTTTCGCAAACCTATTTTGAAAATGCTGTGCGCAGCCTGCCTGCCGACAAACTGCCTTTGCGCGACAATGCAACGGTCGATGCGCTATTGGCCGAAATCGTGCCGGTGATTTTCGACCCGAACGTGCTGTCCAAACGCACCAACCAAGAAGCCGGTGCCGACCTTGTACTGACATCGGCCGGCAACTACTACGACGGCGTAACGCAAGCCGAAGCCGAAGATTTTTACGCCAAAATGAAAGACCCAAACGATGCTGAGCCTATTTCGTATGGGTTGAACAGCAAATTGGTGAAACGCGATGGCATCGTCAGCGAAGACGTATATAAAGTAGGCGGACTCTATTCGGCAGCCCTCGAAAAAGTGGTTTATTGGCTCGAAAAAGCGAAAAACGTCGCCGAAAACGACCAACAACGCGCCGTCATCGACCGACTGATCGAATTTAACCGCACCGGCAATCTGCGTACATTCGACGAATACGCCATCTTGTGGGTGGCCGACACTGCTTCGACCATCGACTTTGTGAACGGCTTCACCGAAACCTACGGCGACCCGCTTGGCATGAAAGCAAGTTGGGAATCGATAGTGAACTTCAAAAACACGGAGGCAACCAAACGCACCGAAACCATCAGCGCCAATGCGCAGTGGTTCGAAGATCATTCGCCTGTGGACAAACAATTTAAGAAAGAGAAAGTGAAAGGTGTTACGGCCAAAGTAATTACGGCTGCCATTCTTGCGGGCGATTGCTATCCTACTACACCGATTGGTATCAATTTGCCGAACGCCAACTGGATTCGCGCAGCGCACGGATCGAAATCGGTAACCATCGAGAATATCACCGAAGCCTACGACCAATCGGCCATCGGCAACGGTTTCAGCGAAGAGTTTGCGTGGAGCGCCAACGAAATAGCCTTGATGGATGCCTACAAAAATCAAACCGACAATTTGCACACCGATTTGCACGAATGTCTCGGACATGGGTCGGGTAAGCTGTTGCCCGGCGTCGATCCTGACGCACTCAAAGCCTACGGTTCGACCATCGAAGAAGCGCGTGCCGACCTGTTCGGCCTCTATTTCATGGCCGACCCGAAAATGGTGGAACTCGGTCTGTTGCCAAACGATTCGGCCTACAAAGCGCAGTATTATAGTTACTTTATGAACGGTTTGATGACACAGTTGATGCGTATTGAACCGGGTAAAAATATTGAAGAATCGCACATGCGCAATCGTCAACTCATTGCCAACTGGGTTTACCAAAAATCGCAGGCCGACGGCGACCGTGCCGTTGAATTTCGCACCCGCGACGGCAAAACATTTGTCGTGATAAACGACTATCGCCTCGTACAAAAGCACCTTGGCGAACTATTGGCCGAAATTCAGCGCATCAAATCGACCGGCGATTACGCTGCCGCCCAAGCGATAGTGGAAAATTACGCTGTGAAAGTTGACCGTCGTCTGCACGACGAAGTGCTGGCGCGTTATGCCACATTGGACATTGCGCCGTACAAAGGTTTTGTCAATCCGGTTTACACCGCGCAGTTCGACAAAAACGGTCGTTTTGCCGGTTTGCAAATCGACTATACCGAAGGCTATGCCGAACAGCATCTGCGTTATTCGCGCGACTATTCACCACTGACGAAATAAGGATTGAATGGCAAAAAAAAAACGGTAGAAACGCAACTATTACCATTTACATAATTGGTCAACGAACGACAAGAAACCTGCCATTGCCGACGGTGTCAGTGGCGGGTTTCTTGTTGATATAGTTGCAGCACGACAATTATTGCGATTATGCTGCCGCCCTGTATTGCGTAGGTGTTTTGCCGGTATGCGCTTTGAAAAATCTGACGAAGTGCTGTGGATATTCAAACCCGAGATGCAACCCGACTTGGTTGACGCTCAAGGTTGTGTCGTTAAGCAGTTGTTTGGCCGAGGCAACAAGGTGGTCTGCAATGAACGCTTTGGCCGTTTTGCCCGTCTCTACCCGAATGAGATTGCCGAAATAGCCGTTCGAAAGACAGCACTTATCGGCGAAATAGGCGACTGTGGGCAAACCTTCGCGCCGGGCTTTCGTGGCGATGTATTCGTTCAATAATCTTTCGAATTTCTTTACTACTGTGTGGTTCAACTCCTCGCGGGTTACAAATTGTCGGTCGTAAAAACGCAGACAATAGTTCAGTAACAATTCTATATTTGACACGATGAGGGCGCGGCTGTGCTTGTCGATGGCGTGATGAAGTTCTTGTTCTATCATCTCCAGCACACCACGGAATATCTCAATTTCGCTTACCGATAGATGTAGCGCCTCGTTGCTTGAATAGGAGAAAAACTCATACATGTCTATATTTCGGCCGAGTGGGGTACGGGCGAGCAGGTCGGGGTGGAACACTATAGCCGTCCATTTGGGGGTTGTAACGCCAGGAATCGGTTGTACATGAATGGTTTGCCCCGGTGCAAAACTTGTTACGCTCATTTCGTCGAAGTCGTATTTGGTGCGACCATACGATAGTTGGCAACCTTTGTTCTCTTTCAGAAAGAGGGCATACAAACCGTAATGAACCACTTGTTCTTCTATGCGGCGCGGTTTGTCGTGGCGGACAACGCTTACCAGCGGGTGGAGTGTTTCGAAACCATAATAATCGTTGAAGGCTTGTACGCTGTTGAATTGTAGTTCTTGCATAATGAATAAATGAAATTGTGCACGTCGCAAAATTACAAAAAAAAGTTTGATAGATAGCGAGCGTTGGGGGTATTTTTTGCACTCTTCCACTTTGCACTTTGCACTATTTTTACTACCTTTGTAGCGGATTTTATTAAAAATTAAATTCTTACAATAATGGATAAGTATTTTACACAATTCAGATGGTTCGCTGCGACGCTGATGCTCGTGGCGGCAATGGTGATGCCCTCCACGGCGTGGGCGCAAGGCACGATTACTCCTTCAATGCCTCAAACAGGCAACGGAACAGAGGCAAGTCCTTATGAGATTGGCACTGCTGCCGAGCTTTATTGGTTTGCAGGGCTGGTGAATGGTGATGCAAGCGTGTGTGATTATGACGCAGACACCAATCCAAGTGGAACGAAGCAAAACACAGCCGCCTGCGCAAAGCTCACGATGGATATTGAGGTGAACAGCAATTTGCTCGCAAATCTGAATGCAGACGGAACAGTGAAAGATGGCTATGAGGTTAAAATCTGGACGCCAATCGGAAACTCTGACAACCCATACACCGGCACATTCGACGGAAAGGGCTACAAAATAAGCGGATTGTATTTCAATAATACGAGTACAAGTAATGTCGGCTTGTTCGGATATAATGGCGGCACAATACAGAATGTAGGTGTTGTTGATTCCTATTTTAAGGGAAAGATTTATGTCGGCGGCGTGTGCGGATGGAATAAAGCTAATAATAATGTGACAGCCATCATCACTAACTGCTATAACACAGGTTCAGTCAGCGGAAGTATGTGTATCAGCGGCGTGTGCGGATATAATGAGACAGGAAGTATCACTAATTGCTACAACACAGGCTCAGTCAGCGGAACAGGAATAAATTCTCAAGTTGGCGGTGTGTGCGGATATAATTCTGGAACCATCACACAGTGCAATAACACAGGCTCAATCAGCGGAACAGGAGCAAATTCTCAAGTTGGCGGTGTGTGCGGATATAATGAGACAGGAAATATTACTAACTGCTATAACACAGGCTCAGTTAGCTCAGATAAAGGTGCTGTCGGCGGCGTGTGCGGAAGGAATCGTGCTGATAATGTGACATCCACCATCACACAGTGCTATAACACAGGCTCAGTCAGCGGAAGTAGTGAAGTCGGCGGTGTGTGCGGAAGTAATGTTGCAAATTCGAATGGTGGAACAGCGACATCCACCATCACACAGTGCTATAACACAGGCTCAGTCAGCGGAAGTTCTTATGTCGGCGGCGTGTGCGGAAGTAATGTTGTTATTTCGGATGGTGAAACAGTGACAGCCACCATCACTAACTGCAATAACATAGGCTCAGTCAGCGGAACAAAGTATGTCGGCGGCGTGTGCGGATATAATTATGCTGAATCGAATAGTGAAACAGCGGAAGCGACATCCACCATCACTAACTGCCATAACATAGGCTCAGTCAGCGGAAGTGATGCTGTCGGCGGCGTGTGCGGATATAATGAAGCTGTTTTGGGTGGTGGAACAGCGACAGCCACCATCACTAACTGCTATTACCTTAGCGGCTGCAACGCAGATGGCACAACCTTTACTAACGCATATGGAACAAGCAAGACCGCAGAGCAGTTTGCAAGCGGCGAGGTGGCATGGCTGCTCAACGGCTCATCGCCATACGGCGTATGGGGACAAACACTCTCCGGTACAGGCAAGCAGGATTATCCTGTTCTTGGCGGTATTCCGGTCTATTACAGAGACGAAGTTTATACCAATACTTATGGCACTCTGACAGTAGGTACTCAACAAATTACCGCATTGAGCAGCCCGCTTATATGGTACGAGTTTACGCCAACGGAAAGCGGAACGTATCAGT
>JBJEJW010000050.1:0-10889 GCA_051878315.1 Paludibacteraceae bacterium
GGCGGTATCATTCAACAACGTTACAAAGGTCTGGGTGAAATGAACCCCGAACAGTTGTGGGAAACTACCATGAATCCCGAAAACCGTACCTTACGTCAAATCACATTGGAAAATGCGGCCGAAGCCGACCAAACGTTCTCAATGCTGATGGGCGACGATGTAGGTCCGCGTCGTGAATTTATCGAAACGCACGCCACCTACGCCAATGTTGATGCGTAACGAGAAATTATTTTTGTCCGAAGATGCAATCACCAATGTATCTTCGGGCTTTTTTATGCACATTCGGCAGCGACAATGCGATGAAAACAAAAAAATCATCGCAAAAATTTGGCAGTTACAAAAAAAATAACTACTTTTGCAGTCGCAAAACAGGGTACCTTGGCCGAGTGGTTAGGCACCGGTCTGCAAAACCGCATACAGCAGTTCGATTCTGCTAGGTACCTCAAAAGCGTGGCGATATTGATAATGTCGCCACTTTTTTTATGTACAATATCAACAAATAAGGGTACCCGTGACACGGATACCCTTTGTTGTATTGCGCCGACTATTTGTTCAATAACTACGCGCAATGATGACACGACCGGCCGACGGTTTGCCCGTAACCATGCATTTGCCCGGCGTGCGATCGCCATCAAGTGGAATGCAGCGAATAGTTGCTTTGGTTTCTTCCTTGATTTTTTCCTCGGTTTCGGGCGTACCGTCCCAATGGCATAACAAGAAACCGCCTTTTTCGATTTCTTCCTTAAACTCGTCGTACGAATTGACCTCACGCGTTTGCGACTCGCGGAAAGCAAGTGCTTTTTGATAGATATTTTGCTGTATTTCTTCAAGCAAATCCTGAATATAAGCGTCGATGCCATCGCAAGGCAACGTCTGTTTTTCGAGCGTATCGCGACGCATCAGTTCTACGGTGTTGTTCTCCAAATCGCGACCACCCATAGCCAAACGCACAGGTACGCCTTTCAGTTCGTAATCAGCAAATTTGAATCCCGGGCGTTTGTTGTCGGCATTATCATATTTGACAGCGATACCGCGATTGTGCAGTTTTTCGACGATACCGGCCACTTTTGCATCAATTTGTCGGAGTTGTTCGTCGTTTTTATAAATCGGCACGATAACTACCTGAATCGGTGCCAAATGCGGCGGCAACACCAGCCCGTTGTCGTCGCTATGTGTCATGATGAGCGCACCCATCAAACGTGTTGAAACACCCCATGATGTAGCCCACACATACTCCAATTTATTCTCTTTGTTGACAAATTGCACATCAAAGGCTTTGGCAAAATTTTGTCCCAAGAAGTGCGAAGTTCCCGACTGCAAGGCTTTTCCGTCCTGCATCATAGCTTCGATGGTATAAGTTTCCAATGCACCGGCAAAGCGTTCATTGGCCGATTTCACGCCTTTGATTACGGGGACAGCCATATATTTTTCGGCAAATTCGGCGTACACATTCAGCATTTTCACAGCCTCGGCCTCGGCCTCTTCGCGCGTCGCATGTGCCGTATGGCCTTCCTGCCACAGAAATTCAGCCGTGCGCAAAAATAGTCGGGTACGCATCTCCCAACGCATCACATTAGCCCACTGATTGCACAAAATCGGCAGGTCGCGCCACGATTTGATCCAATTTTTGTATGTGTTCCAAATTATGGTTTCTGATGTCGGACGAATAATCAGTTCCTCTTCGAGTTTAGCTTCGGGATCCACCACGACACCTTTACCGTCGGGCGAATTTTTCAAACGATGATGCGTTACTACGGCACACTCTTTGGCGAAACCCTCGACATGTTCGGCTTCGCGGCTGAGAAACGATTTCGGAATCAGCAGCGGGAAATAGGCATTGACATGCCCGGTCGCCTTGAACATATCATCAAGTTGACGCTGCATTTTTTCCCAAATAGCGTAACCGTAGGGTTTTATGACCATACAGCCACGCACAGCCGATTGTTCGGCCAAATCGGCTTTTACCACCAATTCATTGTACCATTGCGAATAATTTTCACTTCGCTTGGTCAAATTTTTTAATTCTGCCATTGTATTTTATCTTTTTTGTTCCTTTACAATTCAATCATTTGCGTATCGGCTGTGATTTTGAACGACGACAACGACAAATGTTGCCACAACACAAGTTTGCCGCTATAACCGATGGCCAATGCGTCGGTAACGAGTTCAGGCACAGGTTTACCCAAAATGCGATTTTCTTTGGGGACGAATGTAGTAATCAAACCGTTGAAAAATTGAGTGCCGGCCGGTTCGACCTGACAATGCCCCAATTCGAAGATATTACGCACTGTACCGTCGTCCACTTCGACCACCGCATTCAGTAGCAAAGTCTCTGCATCAAGCAATATTTTATTTGCCGCTATTCGTTTCATGTAATTTCATTTGCATCAATCGTTTACGCATTATATCAGATGATGGTGTCTCCTTGTTATCCGTTTTACGGTCGATAGTTCGAGGCGCTGTCGCTACCGACGGCACAGCCGCCACGGTATCGGGCGCAGGTGTTACGAGTGATTCGCCACGCAATGAATCCAATTTCAGCAACACGGCACTATCGAGCGGATGTGTTTCGCGATTGTAGTAACGCCACAGCCTCACGCTATCAATCGCCACGCACCATGCACTATCCGCCACAGTACAAAAAGTGCCGTACACACGTTGTATAGGCGCGGTATTACGCACCCTATAAGGCACTTTGTAGGCGTACGTCGCCACGCTATCGGCCAACCGATACACGATGCTGTCGCAAGTACCATCGGCATAGACAACATACCATTGTAAGAATGCAGGCACAGTCGCGTCGCGATGTTCGATACGCTGTTGGAATTGCCACAAATAGCGTTCGCTACCGCACAATAATACGCTGTCCGTCAGTTCGAAATGCAACGAATCGTAACAACAACTATCGACACGCAACCGCTGCGGACGCGTCCATACATTAACGCTGTCGATAACGTGACGCAATTCGGGATTCTCTTCCGGGTGATACAGATACGCTTCGACATCGGCACGCTTCTGTCCTAATTGCGCAACGGTAACGGTGTAAACTTCGGCAAACACTTTCGGGTGATGTGCATACCATTCAAGCGATCGGTTGAAGTCGTCGCGCGTGATGCCGTGTTTTTTGAAAACGCTTTCGAAACAAGCGCGTTTCGTACCGTAGTCGTTATATGAATATTGTTGCCCGACAAGTGCTTCCGTCAGGTGAATATCGGTCAATACCGCCGCCATATCGTCTTGATTCAACACATCATACGGAACATCGCAGGATGTGAACAACAACGTTATAGTTAGCAACAACGTGCAATATGTTACCAGCCTATTCATGCGCAGCAGCATTGTTATCCGATCCTGTTTTCGCTTTCGACGGGAAATAGCGTTCCATTGAGGCGTTAAAATCTTTCGGAAATACTATCAGCAACAAAAATACGCCGATCGTGATGGCAGCATCGGCCAAATTGAACACCGGACTGAAAAAAATTTCGCCTCCCAACCACGGCACCCATTCGGGGAATGTGAAAAGCGGGAAATAGAACATATCAACCACTTTGCCCTGCATAAACGACGCATAGCCACCGGTTGCCGGCAAGAATTCGGCCACCTGCGTATAAGTGCTTTCGCCAAAACAGATACCATAGAACAAGCAATCAATAATATTGCCGACAGCGCCGGCCAAAATCAGTGCCACGCACGTCAGATAGCCGTAACGATCATTATCGCGAATGAGTTTCACAAGGTACCACACCAATGCAGCCGACAACACGATGCGAAAGAGTGTCAGCAGCAACTTCGGCCCGAACGTCATGCCAAAAGCCATTCCGGGATTTTCGATAAAGACCAACTGAAACCAATCGAACACATGCACCGCTTCGCCAAGCGTGAAATGTGTTTTTATATAAATCTTCAGAGTCTGATCGAGCACCAAAACAAGTGCCACAAGCGACCAAATTACAGCAGATTTTTTCTTCATAAATTCTAAATCAAAGAGTTACGATTTTTCGTACTTATTACACAAAGGACTGCAAAAGTACAAAAAAAATCGGCTGCATGTGCATTTTCGGGCCATAATCAAAGATTTTTCTGACAATAGGCCATCAACAAGGCAGATAACACAAATAATTTTTATCGACATGTTTCCCTAAAAAGTCATTATCGAGGATGTCCGAAACATCGGCAATATCGCGTGTTGTGCCGTCGCCGAACAAGATAAGGATTTGCGTATTACGATTGTCGTAAGTACGTGTCGTTACTGTCTGTTCGTAGAAAAAATAGGCAGCATCGTCCATTGATACGCCATAACGAACGGCATATTTTTGAAGCCACTCGTTACGTTCGGTCGCCGTCAGAGGTTCGCGCACCACCGTTTTGAATAACTGTCGATTGATAAACATACGACTGAGCGTGCCAAGCACTACATCGTCGTGTTGCGCCCATACTTTGATGGCCGACCACACATCCGTATCGTCCAAAGCCACAAATTGCCGCAATGCTTTATCGTCAAAGTTATTGTCGTCAATCCGATTTTCGAGAAAATAGGCTAATGCAGGCGCAGCAAAAAGACGTTCGCCCCGCAAGGCCAACACCTTGGCACGCCGTAAAATCTGTACTAACATTTTTTCGGCGGCTACCGATGTTTTATGCAAATAAACCTGCCAATACATAAACCGGCGCGCTATCAAAAAATTCTCGATGGAATAAATACCTTTGGCTTCGACCACAAGTTTGTCGTCGTGCACATTCAGCATCTTGATGATGCGTGCCGAGCCGATTTTGCCTTCGGCCACTCCCGTGAAAAAGCAATCGCGCTGCAGGTAGTCCATTCTATCCATATCGAGTTGGCTGCTAATCAGTTGGTGCAGAAAACGTTTCGGGTAATCGTCACGGAAAATCCGAATCGCCAACTCCAACCGTCCACCCATTTCGCTATTCATCCGCTGCATGAGCATCAGCGAAATATCCTCGTGCGACACATGATGCACGAGCGTTTCTTCCAGCGCATGCGAGAAAGGTCCGTGACCTATGTCGTGCAACAAAATAGCCGCCAGCACACCATCGGCTTCGGCTTGTGTTATGTTGCAGCCTTGTTGACGCAATTGCTTCAATGCTTCGTTGGTGAGATACATGGCGCCCAGCGAATGTTGCAGGCGCGTATGTTGTGCTCCGGGATAAACGAACGCCGACAAACCGAGTTGTTTGATACGTTGCAAGCGTTGAAAAAAAGGATGTTGAATCACATCGTAGATCAAATCGTTCGGCACATTTATAAAACCGAACACCGGATCGTTAATTATTTTACGTTTATTCATTCTTGATCGCTTGTTGCAGGCGGACTATTGTTGGAGTCCCCCGCATCGATTGGTAAATTTCCCAAATATTTATTATAGGTATTAAAAACATCGTTTACATACCGCACCGTATGATTGCCTCTGAAGTAACCAAAGGTGCACACCGTGTCATTGTAATATTCCGGTTCCGATTTCAACATCAGGTATTTCTCGGCGATACTCCATTGATTGGGATTTTCGCCATATTTTGTAGCCAATGCACGCGCGTCGAGTATGTGCGCCGGCCCTGCGTTGTACGATGCGAGTATAAACTTGATACGTTCTTCATGGTCGGCTACGGGAGCATAGATTTTGTCGAGCCAACCGATATATTTTACAGCTGCTGCAATGGCCGGTTCTGCTTGGAAAATCGTTACCGAATCCAATCCATATTTTGCGCCGGTTCCTGGCATCATCTGCATCATGCCGAGTGCGCCGGCCGACGACACCGCATTCGTATCGAAATGCGACTCGTTGAATGCAAGCGAAGCCAGCATACGCCAATCCCAATCGATTTGCGGCGCGTATTGTTTAAACAAATCATCGTAAGGCGAAATAGCACCTTTGGGAATTTGCGCGCGAATATCTTTGTAGTAACGGCTTTTGGCATATTTAGCATATAGTTGTTTGTAAAACCGCGACTGCACCACTTCATCACCCCACTCATTCAGCGACTTCAACAGCAAAGGTGCATTTTTGTGCACCGCCCACGCCATAGCCTGCGGCAAACCGATTTGCACCGATATATCGAGATTACGCAGTGTCATTCGGCTCATTTTTGCCAAATCGACATCGGCCACAGTCATGGGTATTTCGCCTTTCGACACCATCATCACCAAACGATCGATAGACAAACTATCGGGAGCTGCTTTGATACTAATACCGCCGCCGATTTCGGCATTTAGGTTATGCAGTCGTTGCCAATATTTGTTATTTTTCTTGGAATAGACGGTTTTCCCCGCCAACTCTGTAACATCGCGTACCATATTGACCGTTCGCCGTTGCACCAATACCGGATACGACTGCATCGTGCGGTTCACAAAGGCTAAATCTTCGCGGTTGTTGCGTGAGCAAGCGTAACGATAAGCAATCACATCACCTTCGCCGGCGATTAGTAGTTGTTTCATTTCGTCCATCGAATGTGCCACTATCAATTTTACGGGAACACCAATATGGTCGGCATAGTTGCGTGCCAAATCATATTCGTAACCCATATCCTCGTCGCCCGCGACAAAATAGGAGAGCGAGTTTTCCATGGTTATCACCCGCAATTCGCCCGACTCGACGATTTGAGGCAAATCGCGCACGACCGGTTCATCGGCCGTTTCGCCACATGCGACCAACAACCATACGCAGACTCCACAAAGCGCCCATTTCTGTTTTAGCAATGACATAGCGTGCATTTTTTGACGAATATAGGGACAAAGATATGCAAAAAAAACGATTCCGCCAAATATAACCGCAAATAACATCACGACGAACGCAAAAAATGCGTATCTTTGCAAAAAATTTAGGGATATGAGCAATAATACCATTATGCACAAAGTCAATTGGAAAACTCAAATTCTGCCGTATATTTTTATCGGTATTGTATTTGTATTGGCAGGTGTCATTTATTTCTGGCCTGCGGTACAAGGTAAAATCATATATGCCGGCGATGGTATCAACGGACGCGCTGCCGTGGAGGAAGCCGTGCGTTACCATGAGGAGACGGGCGACTACTCGTGGTGGACAGGGTCGATGTTCTCCGGCATGCCAAACTATCAGATAGGCGGCGGAGGTGGGTTTGCGTTGGACAAGATACTGCAACCTATTCGCAAGTTTTTCTCTTGGGGCAATAGGAACACAGCCATGATTTTTGTATTCTACCTTCTGGCATTTTTCTTATTACTCCGCTCTTTCAAGGTGGATAAATGGCTTAGCATGGCAGGCGCATTCGCTATTGCGCTCTCCTCCTATTTCTTTGTAATTATTGCCGCCTCCCATCACGGGAAATGCTATTCTATCACATGGATGATGCTTGTGGTAGTAGGTTTCCTACTGACCTATCGTAAGCAGTACGGATGGGGCGCGCTATTAGTGATGTTCTTTACCTATATCGGTTTCTTCCTGCACCCGCAGATGTCGTACTACATCTGCATGATGATAGGTATATTCTTCTTTGCCGAACTTGCCCAAGCATGGAAAACCAAAGAGTGGAAACATTTCGGCATCGCTACAGCGGTGTTTGCTGCCTCTTTCTTGGTAGGCATGGGCATGGGTAGTGCGAATATTTTCTCTAATCAAGAATATGCCGAAGAAACCATGCGAGGCGGGCACTCCGACTTGGAGAAAGAGACCGACGAGACCAACAAGACTAAGGGACTTGACCTTGACTATGCCACGGCATGGAGTTACGGCATAGACGAGACCATGACTTTCCTGATTCCCAACTACATGGGCGGTTGCAGCGGGTACAACCTCGGCAAAGACTCGCAGTTGGAGCAAGACCTGCGCAAGATGGGTGTGCCTCCCGGTAGCGCAAAGAGATTCTGCCAATCGGCACCAACCTATCGGGGCGAGAAAGCCTTCACCAGCGGACCCGTCTATATGGGGGCGATAGTCTGTTTCCTCTTCCTGCTAGGCTTGCTGATAGTGAGCGGACCCTACAAGTGGGCATTACTGGTTGCCACACTTTTCTCCGTCTTCCTCGCGTGGGGACATCATTTCATGCCGCTCACGGAACTATTCTTCAAGTACTTCCCGATGTACAACAAGTTCCGCGCCGTGGAGAGCATACTCATTGTGGCGGAGATAACGATTCCGCTGCTCGGCATACTGGCGTTGAAAGCCATCAGCGATGGCAAGCTGAATTGGAAACAGATGCGCAACAGCATCTGCATCTCCGGCGGAATCACGGCAGCGATTTGCCTGCTGGTGGCACTCTTTGCCGGCACGATAGATGTAACCTCATCGTATGACGTACAATGGAAAGGACAGGTGGGAGAACAGATATACGCTGCTATCCTTGACCAGCGCACTGCCATGATACGCTCCGACGCTTGGCGGTCACTGCTGTTCGTGGTATTAGGCATGGCAGTAACTTCCGCCTACGCCTATGCACGTTATAAGAAGGAAACAGTGAAGCATCTCAACCTCTACGCAGGTATCGCCCTTTGCGCATTGATAGTGGCAGATATGTGGACGGTGGACAAACGTTTCTGCAACGATAGTTATTTCCAACCGAAGAAAGATGTGTACCGTGCTTTCAAAATACAACCCTACGAGGAAGAATTGTTGAAAGACGAGAGCCATTTCCGCGTACTAAATCTCGCGACCAACACATTCAACGAGGCACGGACGAGTTACTACCTCAAGTCTATCGGCGGCTACTCGGCAGCCAAACTGCGCCGCTACCAAGACTTGATAGACGTGCATATCGCGCCGGAGATGAATCCGCTCATGCAGGCGATTATGCAGACCAACGGTTTCATGCAGCCCTGCAACGGCGACAGCATCTTTCCTGTGCTGAATATGCTTAACATGAAGTATGCCATCGTGCCGCTACAAAACGGCAGTCAGATACCGGTACAGAACCCCTACGCGATGGGCAATTGCTGGTTTGTGGACAGCCTGATTGTAGTGGATAACGCCAACGACGAGATAGCGGCCCTCAATCAGATAGATTTGCATACCACGGCGGTAGTGGACAAGGCATTTACGGGCAATTTGGATATGACGCAGCCGTGTGTGGCTCCGCTCATGGCATTTGCGGAAAACCGAATAGAACTTACTAAATATACTCCACGCTACATTGATTATTACGCCGAGAATGAGCATAACAAGATAGCCGTCTTCTCGGAGATTTACTACCCTCACGGATGGAAACTATATCTATTAGATAAAGACGGCAACGAGGATAAAGAATTGACGCTCGCGCGTGTAAACTATATGCTGCGAGCTGCGGTGATTCCTGCCGGCACCCACAACCTGCGTATGGTCTTCGCGCCGGAGAGTGTCCGCAAAGGTAATATTCTCTCCTTGGTGTGCTTCGCCATCATGCTACTGACCCTCTGCGGCGTAATAGGCTACGAGATATATGCTCGCCACCGCAAAAAAGCATAATGTGTTTTTATTTGCAAAGTAAATTCCGAAAAATCATAAGATACTGAAAATCAGAAAGCTTTTATTTGCAAAATAAATTCCGAGACATATGAAAGACTGGAGAGAACTCGCTGTAGAAATCTTGAAAGAAAGTCTAAATCCTATTCCTCATGAATTAAGTGAGATGGATTGGAAGAGTGGTTTGTCTCCCAAAACAGACCGTTTGGCTCAGCATATCTGTGCTTTTGCCAACCACTCGGGAGGCGGTATGTTTGCGTTCGGTATCAATGATGACGGTTCTTTCTGCAACCTAACCAAAGATTGTATTGATGATATCACAAAGAAATTAGGTAATATCGCTCATAATAATCTTTCTGCTTCCATTGATATAGACTATGCAGTATTATCCTACGAAGGGCATTCGGTATTGTTTGTGTACGTACCAGAGCAACGAGAAAAGCCCATTCATTTACGAGGTAACGATATTCGCGATTCCTTTTGCAGAATCAACGGGCAGACTATTCGAATGTCTGACTTACAAGTGCGCAATATGATTGCCACCTCTCAAGGATTGTCGTTTGAAGAACGAACAGCAAAAGACAATCTAAGCAGGGAGGAGGTTATGTCTTTGCTTGACTACAAAAAGTTTTTCGAACTGATTGATAAAGATGTACCTCAGTCTCAAGACTCCATTCTTGCTCGGCTAAAGGAGTATAACTGCTGCGAGGGGAAAGAGGATTGTTGGCGAATTACCAATTTGGGAGCCATCTTATTTGCCAATAATCTGGATGATTTTCGTGAGTTGCGCCATCGGCAAGTTATAGTCCGCAAGTATATAGGCACCAACAATAGGGATATTCAAATAGAACGAATCGGGAAATACGGCTATGCGGTCGGCTTTGAAGAGTTAATTCAACTCGTGATGCAATGTGTTTCTACGGAGAGCATAGACATTAAGCGTGAGAATGTGGCTGCATATCCTCGAGTAGCCATTCGTGAGTTTATTGCCAATGCATTAGTTCACCAAGATTTCACTATCAACGGTATTGCTATCACGATAGAGATTTTTACTAATCGTATAGTGATTACCAACCCGGGTGCTCCGCTTAACGATGTCAATCGACTGATAGACCTGCCTCCCAATTCCCGCAATGAGCAGTTAGCAGAAAAGATGTTCCTTCTTGGCTTTTGTGAACGTCGAGGCAGCGGCATAGACCGTGCCATTGCAGCCATAGAGAGTATGCACCTACCGGCACCCAAAATTGTCAAAGAGGAGACATGTACACGCATCACACTATATCCACATAAGGAACTTGCGGATATGACCAAAGAGGAGCGTATAGAAGCGTGCTACCAACACGCATGCCTACTCAACGAAGATGGGCTTACCACGAACAACCAATCGGTGCGTGAACGATTCAATTTGAATAAAACACAATCTTCCGTGGCATCAAGAATTATTGCAGATACATTAGATGCAGG
>JBJEJW010000051.1:0-10661 GCA_051878315.1 Paludibacteraceae bacterium
TCTATTTCGTCATCACCGACCGTTTCTGCAACGGCGACCCGACCAACGACCGACAGTACGGCCGCCAAAACGACTACGGCTCGGAGCGGCTGAATGCCGCCACCTTCCATGGGGGCGACATAGTGGGTCTGCTGCAGAAAGCGCGGGAGGGCTATTTCCGAGCCCTGGGCGTAGATGTGCTGTGGATGACCGATGTGTATGAGCAGATACACGGCTGGATGTCGGGCAGCGGCGATATCAACGACTTCCCCCACTACGGCTACCACGGCTACTACCCGCTGGACTACACCCAGATGGACAAGAACTACGGCACCATTGCCGAACTGCACGCGCTCATTGACTGTCTGCACGCGCAGGGCATCCGCGTCATGCTCGGCGCCAACCTCAACGACCCGGGCTATCCCACGCTGCTCGATGCGTATCAGTACGGCTTCGCCGAGGGACGGGCGGATGCCACCCACGACCCGCAGTGGCGCTACAGCGAGTGGGCGGCGGATATGGCAGAATGGGACCAATGGTGGACGCGCGACTGGCTCCGCATGAGCGACGAGGGGTGGGACGAGAGCGACCCGCTCACCTGTACCCTTTTCGGCTTGCCCGACTTCAAGACCGAGAAGACCGACCCCGTGAAGATACCCATCTTCCTCAAAAAGAAATGGAAAGCGGAGAAGCACGCCAACGACCCGTGGGTGAACCCCTGCTCCGTGCCCCTGCGCCAAGACCATGCGTGGGCGCCTGCCGACTATGTGATAGCGTGGATAGCCGCGTGGGTGGAGGAGTTCGGTATCGACGGCTTCCGCTGCGACATTGTGGACTATGTACACACTTATCGCTGGAAACAACTGGCCGATGCTTGCAACGCCGCCCTCAACCGCTGGCGTCAGGCGCATCCCGACGACCCCGCCGCACAGTGGACAGACCCTATATACCTCACGGGCGACATGGACTTTGCTGACATTCGCTACCTGCCCCGCTATGCCGAGGCGGGCTTCGGTAGTATGGTCAATTTCTACTTCCCCAAGCACGGCGACATGGACCAGATAACATACGTGTGGCAAGCCTACGCCGATAGCCTGCACGCGCATGCCGACTGGGGACCGTTCTCCTACCTCAACAACTCCTACCACCGCGAGTTGGACACGCTCCGGCGCTACGAGTGCGCCACGAGCCTCATGCTCGCCCCGGGTGCCATACAGATGTTCTACGGCGATGAGACGGCGCGCGGGCTGAGCGACGCCCGCTATAACGTGGATAGCGACCAAGCCTTCCGCTCCGACATGAATTGGCAGACCGTGGACACCGCTTTGCTCGCCCACTACCAACGCCTCGGCACCATCCGCAGGACGCATCCTGCCATAGGCGGCGGCAGGCAGACCACACTTGACCCGCATACTTGCGCCCGTGTGCTGGACGGCGATACGGTGGTCATCAGCGTGGCATCCATACCCGACCGTGCCATACCCGTAGCACCTTTCTTCCGCGACGGCGACACACTGACCGATTGCTACTCAGGGCAGCAGACAACGGTGCAGAACGGATTGGTACGTTTGGAACACTATGATAATGGGGTAGCTGTGTTTGTTCGTCGTTGATATGTTCAGAAAATAAAGGTCGAGCTGCATAGCCCGACCCTCGTGTTTTTGCTTGTGGTGCGTATGTTATTGACACCATTGTTCCACCAATTCTTTGGCGGGATTGGTCAAACCGAGTTTGTTCTTCTTGTTGTAGCCGCACAAGTCCTGGTGTAATTTATTTGGGTTTAATCCTTTGAGTTTATCAACCATGTCGTAGCCGAGCTTTTGCAGCGGATCTACCCATTCGGCCGGTACGCCTATTTCAATGTAACGGTCGGGAGAGTCTTTTTTCTGTATTTTCTCTGGTTTCATTTGCGGGAACAACAACACTTCCTGAATGGTTGTCTGCCCGGTCATGAACATGGTCAGGCGGTCGATGCCGATGCCGATGCCAGATGTGGGTGGCATACCGTATTGCAGTGCACGCAGAAAATCTTGGTCGATAACCATCGCTTCGTCGTCGCCTTTGTCGGCCAAACGCATCTGTTCTTTGAAACGTTCTTCTTGGTCAATGGGGTCGTTCAATTCCGAATAAGCATTGGCCAGCTCTTTGCCGTTGACCATCAGTTCGAAACGTTCGGTCAGGCCGCGTTTGCTGCGGTGCATTTTTGTCAGCGGACTCATCTCTACCGGATAGTCAGTAATGAAAGTGGGTTGGATGAATGTGCCTTCGCAAAATTCGCCGAAGATCTCATCTATCAGTTTACCTTTGCCCATGGTGTCGTCGATTTCCATGTTGAGTTTTTTGCACACTTCACGGATTTCATCTTCAGTTTTGTCAGTCAGGTCGTAACCGGTTTTTTCTTTGATGGCTTCCAAAATCGGCAGGCGACGATACGGTGCTTTGAACGAAATTGTTTTACCGTCGATGACACTTTCGCTGCAACCGTTCACGGCAATGCAGATGCGTTCTAGCAGTTTTTCGGTGAAATCCATCATCCAATTGTAATCCTTGTACTGCACATAGAGTTCCATGCAGGTAAATTCCGGATTGTGGTTTTTATCCATGCCTTCGTTGCGGAAATTTTTGCCGATTTCGTATACGCCTTCGAAACCGCCCACAATCAGGCGTTTCAAATAGAGTTCGGTGGCGATGCGCATGTACATGTCGGTGTCGAGCGCATTGAAGTGCGTGATGAATGGGCGCGCGCTGGCACCGCCGGCAATCGTTTGTAACGACGGCGTTTCGACTTCGGTGTAACCTGCTTCGTCGAGGGCGTTGCGTAAGGTGCGCAGAATGGTGGCGCGTTTCAAGAATGTCTCTTTCACGCCGTCATTCACTATCAAATCGACATAACGCTGACGTGCGCGCAATTCGGGGTCGTCGAATTTGTCGTAGGCTACGCCGTCTTTGTATTTGACAATAGGTAACGGCCGCAACGATTTGCACAATACGGTCAGTTCTTGGCAATGTACGCTGATTTCGCCCATTTGTGTGCGGAAAACGAAACCTTTAACGCCGATAAAATCACCAATGTCGAGTAATTTTTTGAAAACCGTGTTGTACATTTCGGGTTGTGCGTCGGTGTTTATGTCGTCGCGCGACACATACACCTGTATGCGTCCTTTCGAGTCTTGCAACTCGATAAACGATGCTTTGCCCATGATGCGGCGGCTCATGATTCGTCCGGCTATACATACCGATTTGGCCGGTGCGTTATCATCGAATCCGTTTTTAATGTCTGTCGAAAATGCATCGGTCGGATAGGCGGCTGCCGGATAGGGGTCGATGCCCATTTGGCGCAAAGCGTCAAGGCTTTGGCGGCGACCAAGTTCTTGTTCTGTCAGTTCCATAATGAGTGTTTAGGGTGTATTTGTTTTAGTTAATTATGGTGCCGAAACAAAAGCGGCGTTAATCTTTCAAATTCAAAATGATGGCTTCGAGTTTGCGCAAAGTCGTATCGAGCGGCATGTAACTTTCGCCACCGGCTGCGTTGGTATGACCGCCACCGCCGAAATGCTCGGACGCAATGGTGTTGACCGGCACTGCGCCTTGCGAACGGAACGAAAGTTTCACTTTTTTCTCTTCCTCGCGTACAAACACCGAGCGGTATATACCGACAATAGATAATGGTATATTGACAAAACCTTCGGTGTCGCCTACCTGAAAATTAAACTTGGTCAGTTCTTCTTTGGTTAGGCTGATGACCGCTGTGTGCTGTTTCGGATATAGTTTCATTTTGTTGACCAAACAATAGCCCATCAAACGCATGCGGCTTTCCGAATAGTTGGTGTACACGCGGCGGTAAATATCGTCTTTGTCGATACCGATTCGCAATAATTCGGATATAATAGTATAAATTTCAGGCTGTTGTGAAGCATACGAAAAATTGCCCGTGTCGGTCATCATACCTACATAAATGGCTTCGGCGCACGCTTTGCTGATGTGTTTGCTCCAACCCATTTGCACAATCAGTCCGTAGAGCAATTCGCTGGCCGATGATAACTCTGGATACGAAATGACAACGTCGGCAAATTGATCGGGATCTAAATGGTGGTCGATTAGTAGTTTCGGAGCTTTGCTTTGTTCTACAAATGGTTTCACACCGTTGATGCGTTTCAGACTGTTGAGATCGAGTAAAATAAGCAAATCGGCATCGACAATGGCTTTTTGCACGGCTTTATTATCGGCTTCGTAGATGAGGATGTCGCTTGCTCCGTTCATCCAACCAAAAAACGATGGAAAATGGTTTGGCAACACCGTCGTAACCTGTTTGCCCAGCGCACGCAACAAATGATTCGCTGCCAACGACGAACCAACGGCATCGCCGTCGGGCGACATGTGCGAAATGGTAACAATGCGTTGTGCCGTCGTTATCAATTGTCGGGCAGCCGCAACGCTTTCGTCCGAAATAAACTGTATCTGCATAGTTTCAAAAATCAATCGGCAAAGATACCGAAAAAATCGCATTCAAACAAATGTGATGCAAAAAAAAGAGGCAAACTCGGTTTGCACTCTTTTGATTACTCGCAGTTAGCACGCGTTTATTATTTGGCGCGTTCGATGTACGAACCGTCGCGTGTGTCGATGCGGATTTTTTCGCCGGTGTTGATAAATAGTGGAACACGCACTTGTGCGCCGGTTTCGACTGTGGCCGGTTTCAGTGTATTGGTGGCGGTGTTGCCTGCCATGCCGGGTTCGGTGTAGGTTACTTCCAACTCGACTTTGATAGGCAATTCGGCGTACAGAACCGTTTCGGTCGATGCGTCAAATACTACATCAACAACCAAGCCGTCTTTCAGAAAATCGACACCGGTAATTTGGTCGCGTGCGATGGCGGTTTGTTCGTACGTCTCTTGGTCCATGAATATAAAATCTTCGCCTTCTTTATACAAAAATTGGTATTGACGGCGTTCTACGCGTACGTCTTCAAGACGTTCACCGATATTGAAACGGCGTTCGAGAACGTTGCCCGACACAACATCTTTCAACGTGGTGCGCATAATGGTGTTACCTTTGCCGGGTTTAACGTGCAAAAAGTCGATGCAGAAATACAACTTGCCGTCCATGCGGATGCAAGTACCTTTTTTAATGTCTTGTGAGAGAATCATAAAAATTGTTTTTATTTGGTTTTTGTGTTTTTTCGGGCTGCAAAGGTAATAAAAAAAAGCCATTTACAAAAATATTCGTACCAAAAAACGGCTCGAATGCGTATCGGTTGACATTTTTTTGCCCTGAACAGATTGTAATTGCAGAATTATTTGTAATTTTGCGGTCGGAAATTTCTATTTTTTGATTATATGGGAAGAGCATTTGAATTTCGTAAAGCCAGAAAATTTAAGCGTTGGGGCAATATGGCACGTACCTTTACGCGCATCGGTAAAGAGATAACCATTGCAGCCAAAGCCGGTGGTGCCGATCCGGCCGGCAATCCGCGTTTGCGCGCGTTGATGGCAACGGCTAAAAAAGAAAATATGCCGAAAGAAAATGTGGAACGCGCCATCAAAAAAGCCTTCGACAAGAGTTTTGCCGACTATAAGGAGATGAATTACGAGGGGTATGGCCCTCACGGCATCGCTATTTTTGTGGAAACCGCTACCGACAACACAACACGTACCGTGGCCAACGTGCGCAGTTATTTCACCAAACACGGCGGGTCGCTCGGTACAACGGGTAGTCTCGAATTTTTATTCGACCACAAATGTGTGTTTCATGTGGCAAAAAAAGACGGTGTTTCGACCGATGACCTCGAGTTGGAACTAATTGATTACGGCGTGGACGAACTTGTCGAAGAGGATAACGAAATAATCATTTACGGCGAATTTGCACAAAATGCGGCTATTCAAAAATATCTCGAAGGTAATGGTTTCGAGATAACGAGCAGCGAATTTGTGCGTTTGCCTAACGATTTGAAAACACTCACGGCCGAACAGCGCGAATCGGTGAATAAACTCATCGAAAAACTCGAAGAAGACGAAGACGTGCAAAACGTATTCCACAACATGGCCGAGCCCGATGACGACGAAGAATGAAGTAAAATTTTTAGGAAATAATTGATAATTGTGCGAGACCGTCTAATGCGTTTAGGCGGTCTTTTTTTTGAGAGGAGATGCGGACTAATACATGTTTGGCATCACAACGACGCGCCTGCAACGGCAATCGTACAAATCGTGTCGTCCGTATAAATGCTGTGTTTGCTTAACAACGGAAAATGATAATCGTTAGTCGGATTGAACTCATACACCGAACCGACAATATCTCCAAAAATTGCGCCAATCATTCAATTTGGAATTAGATTACATTGTTCGACTTTCTCATGAGGTTGACTCGTATGTGTATCTGATTGTTAGGGTGTTCTCTTGTGTCGATGGAAGTGATGATACATTCGAAAATGTCGGCGTAACCAAAATTCATCATCGTGGCGAATAGGGCATTGTGTTGCTGTGGAATGTACCCGATATGCAACTCTTTGTAGAAAAGTGCTATTGCATTGTGGTCGAATTTGTTTTCGTCCTCGCGCATCATCGTTAATTTATCGCCCGGTTTTAGTTGGTTTAATGCCAAATAACCTTCGGTGTGGCCGAATCCAGCCACGTTGCAGTTGAGTAGTGTTTCTTTGTTTTTCTGGATTAGCATAACTGTTTGTGAATCAGTGATAACGTGCTCGTTGTTGAGCCTTCGTGTCTGATTGCAAGTGCAAAAATATAATACCAAACTGACATTAGAAGTCAGTCAATCAAGAAAAACGCACTTGGTACATTTGCGCAAGTTGTTCGTATTCCGACCTGAAGGCTTCTCGTAAATGTGCCGGTTCCAACACTTCGAGATTGGCGCCGTGCTTGCGGAGTTCCTGTATAAAGTCGTAAGTAGGAGCGATGTGGTAGGTGAATATGCTGTATTCGTTGTTCTGCTCGGTTTCGTATTGAGTTTCGTGAATGGGCAGTGTGCGTATGTAGTTGGCTGCGGCTGCTTTGACTTTCACTTTGACGTACTCGGTTTCAGTGATTTGTCGATCGACACCAAATTGGTTCTCGAAAAATGTTTCCGGATCGAAATTTTTGGGCATTTTGCCGATTTGGTCGGTGGTGCATATCTCCATCACGCGGTCGAGTGCATAGACGCGTGGTGCAGTTTCTTCGGGGTGGTCTTCGGGTTTACCAATCAGATACCAACGTTGTTTGAATACTTTGAGGCAGTAGGGTGTCAATCGGAATGAGTGTGCCTCCTGACGTTCGAAGCGCTTATAAGTCATAAGCAACAGATGTCCCTCTTTCATGGCAGAAACGATGGTTGACAGGAAACGCGCTCCTTCGGGAATGCGCTCGAAGAGAATGCGATTTTGCATGTCGCCGGCGAGATTCACCATATTGTTGACGGCGAACGTGTCGATGAGCCATGCGCGCACCCCGTTGTCGTCGCTATCGCCCATATTTGCCAAAAAATACGTTTTGGTTGTGCGGTTGCATGCAATTTCGATGCCGAACATTTCTAAGATTGTCTCTCGGTGGCGATGAAAATTGCGTTCGCCGTATTCGGTAGCATGCGTGTCGTTGTAGGACGAGTGTGCCCAACGTCGTTCAATCTCATCGCGCGAGATTTCGCCTGCCGAATAGATAGTATCAATCAACCATATCAAGCGTTGAAAAAGTTTGTTTTGCGCGGCCATGATTATTAATTGTGTGCGTAATGTTGCGACAAAGGTATCTGTTTTTCTTGATATGTGCAAGTGTTTTGGGTCTTGGGTTCGTTTATGTCATATATGCTCAAAAAAAAAGAGTTCTACTTGTGTTAGTGAAACTCCCTCTTGTGATCCGCCTGGGGCTCGAATCGTGAACAAACGGAGTTTGTTCTCATTAAACAAGTGTATTGGGTCTTGGGTTCGTTTGTGTCATACATGCTCAAAAAAAAAGAGTTCCACTTGTATTAGTGAAACTCCCTCTTGTGATCCGCCTGGGGCTCGAACCCAGGACCCCAACATTAAAAGTGTTGTGCTCTACCTGCTGAGCTAGCGAATCGATTTTGTTCTTGTATCGTTGTATTTTGTGATCCGCCTGGGGCTCGAACCCAGGACCCCAACATTAAAAGTGTTGTGCTCTACCTGCTGAGCTAGCGAATCATTTTTTGCTCTCGAAAAAGCGGTGCAAAAGTACTACAAAATTTTCATTATACCAAATTTTGAGGCGAAAAGTTAAGAATAAATGATTAAATTGTTGGAAATGAGCATTGTTTGTGGTTAATCTTTGACACATAACACAGCAGCACCGAAATCGGGCGAGGAACTGATGCCTAACAACTCGTTCGAATTATAGAATAGGCGCATCATGTAACCGCCATTGCCGGTGGCCGGAGTCGAAGTCCACCAAAAACCGTGATAGCCGATGTCGTGAAATTCGCCGTGATGCAGGCCGTTTTCGTCGAGGTATGTTTCTCTGCATCCTGTTGGTAATAAGCCCAAACCGCTTTCGTTCGTGGCTCGCACGTTGAGCGAATCGTTTTCGCAGGGCTCCCAACCTGTGATTGCCTTCAAAGCGATGCCGGCTTCTCCCCATCCGCCATAGGTGCGTGCCAAATTTTCCCAATCGCTTTTGGTGGCGATGTGCCAACCTTTGGGTGCGAGTTTGCCCGATTTGACAGCAGCCCAATTGTATAACATATAAGTATTATTTCGGGTATCGTTGTCGTAGTAGCAATATACGGGCGTGGCGTCGGCTTGGTTCCATGTGCGGTCTTCGACAATAGGCGTACCGTCGTTGTATGTAGTGGTGTGCAGGGTACCAAGCATCCACGTTTGTGCACCGATTTGCAGTGTCGGGTACACGTTGCCGTCGCCATCGATAGGAGTGGAGTAGTCGGCCTCTTTTTCGCAGGCGCATAATAGTGCTGTAACGAGTGTTGCAATGAGCAAATGCGTCTTTTTCATAACATTCGGTATTGCTATTTTGTTTTTAATGTGCAAAGATAGTGAAAAATTTGCAGAACTGCTACTTTTTGGCATAGTTTTGTGTGATGTTTGTCCCGAAAAACACTTTGAACGACAGATTAAAGGCTCGTTGCGTCTATCCTAAAATCAGGTTGAACAGATATCCGAGCAGGAGGATGGCGAGGGTAACGCTGCCGAAGAAGATACCTATCAGTCGCCAAGTCATCACTTTCTTAAGCATGGTGGCTTCGGGCAGCGATAGTCCCACCACCGCCATCATAAACGCCATTGCCGTGCCGAGAGCCACGCCCTTGCTGACCAGCACTTGCACGATAGGCACCACGCCGGCGGCATTCGCATACATCGGCACTGCCAGCAATACCGCCAATGGCACGGCGTACCAACTGTCGGTGGAGAGGTGCTCTGCGAAGAAATCCTCTGGCACATAGCCGTGGATAGCCGCACCGATAGCGATACCTATCAGCACATAAATCAATACACCTTTCACTATGCGCCATGCGTCCTTCAGGATAGCAGGCAATCGTTTAGTGAAAGGCAGCAAAGGAGTGCCGACGGCGGTGTCGGCAGAGACGGGTGGGGATTGCAACATTTGTTGAATCCAAGGCGAGAGGTAACGCTCCAAACGAAACCGCTCCAAGATGATACCGATGACGGTGCCGAGTAGTATGCCCGATGCGATGTAAATCAGTGTGATACGCCAACCGAAAGTGGCAGCGAACATCGCCACTGCCACTTCGTTGATTAAGGGCGAGGTGATGAGAAATGACAACGTTACGCCTAACGGTATGCCTCCGCGCACAAACCCGATGAACAGCGGAATGCTCGAACAGGAGCAGAACGGCGTGATGGCTCCGAATAACGCTGCCAGCAGATATTGTGTGCCGAACAATCGTTTGGAGGTAAGGAATCCGCGCAACTGCTCCACCGGCATATAGGCGTTGATAATACCCATGACACTGCTGATGAGAAAGAGCAGAAGGAAAATCTTGGTGGTGTCATAGACGAAGAAATTCAATGCTTGCCCGAGGTGCGTTTCCGCACTCACACCGCACATATCACATATAAGCCAATCGGCAAATTGTTGAAGCATGGAGAGATTTACAATTTACAATTTTCCTATTTTTTACCATATAATATAGTACAATCCTATTCCGATAAACAGCACGGCCACAATGCGGTTAAGCCATTTTTGAACGCTGGCGGTCGTATGGTAGAATCGGCTGATGCTACCTACCGAGAACGCCAATATCCACGCCACTATCAAGACGGGTATGGCAGTGGCAATGGCAAAAATCACGGGCAACCAATATCCGTATGCCGCATAGGCTGACATCGGAATGAGCATGCCGAAATAGAACATCGCACTCGTCGGGCAGAACGCCAACGCAAACAGCATTCCCAGCAAGAAAGAACCCAATGTGCCTTTGGCGGCAAGTAGTTGCCCATTGCTGCCCGAATAGCCGAAGCCTCTGAGGTTTACTCGCTCGCTCATCAGCATGAACACCCCCATGAGAATTAGCACGATGCCTACTACCAATCCGCCTTTGCCACTCAACAGCCTCTGTATCTGAAATACGCTCTCGCCCGCGCGGAGCACAGAAATGAGTATCGCACCGAGAACGCCGTAGGAGAGCACGCGCCCTGCGACATAGAGCAAACCGCTCAGGAACGCACGCCGCGGGGTGTCCACATGCTTGCCGATATA
>JBJEJW010000052.1:0-2177 GCA_051878315.1 Paludibacteraceae bacterium
TATCGCGAGGGCATCATCGACAGCGCTTTGCTTGTGATGCACGATTGGTCGTGCGCTCTGTTGCTGCTGGGCGACGAGATTGATGCCGAACGTGGTGTTATTCGCGAAGAGTGGCGTACGGGTGCTACTGCCAATCGGCGTATGTGGAAACAGACGAACGCTAACATTTTCCCTGGATCTCAATATGCCAAACGCGATGTGATTGGCGACACGGCTGTCATCAACAATTTCTCGTATCAGGCTTTGCGCGACTATTATCACAAATGGTATGGCCCCGATTTGCAGGCCATCGTCGTGGTGGGCGACATTGATGTTGATGCTATCGAAGCCAAAATCAAAGCCTTGTGGGCCGATGTGCCGGCACGCAGCAACCGCGGCGAACGTCCGGTGTACGAAGTGGCCGACAATGACCAACCCATCGTGTCGATAGTAACCGACAAAGAGGCGCAAAACACCATTTTGGAACTCACCTACAAACATGCGCCGCTGCCCGACAATTTGAAAGGCTCGATGATTCACTACCTGCAAGCTACACTCAATGGATTGATTTCGAGCATGTTGAGCGACCGCTTCGATGAATTGACGCAAGACCCCGATGCCTCGTTTGTGTATGGCAACGGCTACTATTCCGACTTGGTGAAATCGAAAGACCAATTTGCTTTTGTGGTCGTTCCGAAAGAGGGACGCGAAAAACAGGCGTTGAACGACATGCTCTTCCAAGCCGAAAAAATGAAACGCTACGGATTCACCGCATCGGAATTGGAACGTGCCAAAACTCGTCTGCTGGCCGATGTCGAAAAGTCGTACAACGAACGCGACACGCGCAAAAACATCGCACTCACACGCGAGTACATTCGCCACTACCTCGACGGCGAGTGCATTCCCGGCATCGAATGGGAATACAACACGCTGACAAGTATGTTGCCGCACATTCAGTTGGATATGCTCAACCAAGTGGCACAAAGTTACGTCATCGACACCAATATCATTGTCAGCATTAACGCGCCCGAAAAAGAGAGCGTCGTGCTGCCGACCAAGGACGAAGTGTTGCAAGCGCTGGCCGACATCAAAACGGCCGAGATAGAGGCACCGAAAGACGACGCCGTGGACAAACCGTTGGTGGCCAAAACACCGAAAGCCGGCAAAATCAAGGCAAAAGCCACGAACGCTTCGCTCGGCACGACCGAATGGACACTTGCCAACGGCATCAAAGTGGTTATCAAACCGACCGAATTCAAAAAGGACGAAATTCTGCTGACGGCCAAAAGTCGCGGCGGCTTGTCGAAGGTGGCAAACATCGACGACCTGCCATCGGCATACTTGGCTACCGATGTCGTTGCGAGCAACGGCTTGGGCGAGTTCAATGCCATCGAACTGCAAAAAGTGCTGACCGGCAAAATTGCCCGTGTGGCTCCCAAAATCAACGAGTTCTCGGAATCTCTCGACGGCAACTCGTCGGTGAAGGACTTCGAAACGATGTTGCAACTCGTTTACCTCTATTTCACCGCACCGCGTCGCGACGACAAAGCCTATCAGGCACTCGTCAATATGTACGAAACGGCACTGCGCAACCGCGACGCCAACCCGAAAACAGCTTTCTCCGACAGCATCCGTCTGACGGTGAGCAACCACAACCCGCGTACCATGATATTCAATCTGCCAATGTTGGAAAAAGTAACTCAGGACAAGGCTTTGGCCATCTACAAAGAGCGTTTTGCCAATCCGGCCGACTTCACGTTTATGTTCACCGGCAACATCGACCCGAACGACGCAGCCACGCAGAAACTTATCTGCACTTGGTTGGGCGGACTGAAAACGAACAAGACGCGCGAGGACTACACCGACAACGGCGTGCGCGCCCCGAAAGGCAAGGTGCAGAATTACTTCACGCGCGACATGCAGATTAAAACCGCGTCGAACCGCTTGCAATTCACGGCCGCAATGCCTTATTCGTGGGCTTCGGCACTCAATATGGAGGTCATCGGGCGCATTCTCGACATACGCTACCTCGAAAGCATTCGCGAACGCGAAGGCGGCTCGTACGGCGTGGGTGTTTATGGCTATGCCACGACATTGCCCGTCGAGCAAGCCATACTGCTCATTCAGTTCGACACCGACCCCGACAAAGATGCGCGTCTGCTCGAAGTGATTTACGAAGAAATCAATACGATTTTGGC
>JBJEJW010000053.1:0-2164 GCA_051878315.1 Paludibacteraceae bacterium
CTTGTTTTCGGGGAGAAAACGGGTCGATTTGTTTTTATATGGTGTTTTTTGAGGGAGCGGATATGGCACAAATGGCAGACATCATAGCAGCCGAAAAGGCACGAAACGGATTTGACGCACAGCGCGAAATCCGACTCTATGGCGATGGCAGTTTTTATCGGGCTTACGAATGGAGCGCATGGTTGTGTTGCCGGTATGTGAGGCAAAACAAAGTTACGCGGCGTTTTGTAAAATTGCTCGATAGCGATGTGGTTTATATCGGTTTCCCGCGTACAAGTTTGCAAAAGTATGTGCTGGACGGAACCGAAGTAGAGGAGTGCGAAGACGGCTCGGTTGTTTTGCGCCTGTCGGCAACATTGTTTCCGCCCGAGAGTGAGTGCGAGGTGTTGTCGGTCAATTTTGAAGCGTGGCGCGAACATCTGCCGATGGCTGAAAAAACAGTACAGAAACAAGCAACGGACAAGCAGCCGACGGTTCAGCCCGTGTCGCCGACAGGGATTATGCAACAGGTGCTGATGTTTCCGATAGAGAGTCGTTCGCCGATAGAGTGTATGCTGTTTTTGGCGGAGATTAAACACAAATTGGCACAGAACGACAAAATGAAAATGTAATGAAAACGAGGTAAATTCAAAGGCAATCTGTTACAAGGAGTTGTAAAACGAAGCGTGAAATGCAGGTATGCTTTTTCGTTTTGAAAATTCGTATCTGTATCAGTATCAGACGATTGCTGGTTTTTGGGTGACGCTGATTTCTCCCTGCGGCGGGCTATCGCAACAACGATGACTTGAACAACGCGGGCAACAACGGCAACTATTGGTCGAGTTCGCTCAACACGGACAACCCGAACAACGCGTGGAACGTGAACTTCAACTCGGACAACGTGAACAGGAACAACAACAACCGCTACTACGGTCAATCCGTCCGCCCTGTTCTGTTTGGAGCATTTGGCTCGTTTTTGATTTTTGTTGAAAAAAGCGATCTTTGACATGTATGGTTTAAGTTACAAACAACTGTTGGACGATTTGTATCGTGCTTACTACGATGCCCGCCGACACAAGCGCGGCAGAGCTTATCAGCAACGTTTCGAACGGCGTGCCGATACGCTGCTTGCCGAGTTGTGCCACGACTTGTACTATCGGCACTACGAGGCACGCCCGTCGTCGTGCTTTACGATAACCGACCCGAAAAAACGGGAGGTGTTTGCGGCCGATTTTCGCGACCGTATCGTGCATCACCTTTATTATAACTATACGCATCGGCTGTTCGAGCGCACTTTTGTGGCTGACACTTATAGTTGTATCAAAGGGCGCGGCACGCATTTCGGCATTGCACGCCTGCATACGCAGATACGCCGTGCAAGTCGTAACTACGCTGTGCCGTGTTTTGTACTGAAAATGGACATTCGCGGCTATTTTATGCACATCGACCGACAAAAACTGCTGGACATTTGCCTGCAAACCATCGATGCGATGGCAGGGCATAAGGTGCAACGCCGTATGCCGCAACGCTGGTGCGATGTGCTCGACATCGAGTTTGTCAAATACCTGACGCGCGAAATCGTGTTGCTCGACCCGTTGAGCAACTGCCGCATTGCGGGACGTCCGTCCGATTGGGACGATTTGCCGCCCAATAAAAGCCTGTTCAACAGTCCTGCCGGGTGCGGCCTGCCGATTGGCAACCTCACCTCGCAACTCTTTTCGAACGTCTATCTGAACCGGCTCGACCAATATATGAAACGTACGCTGCATTGCCGTTATTACGGGCGTTATGTCGATGATTTCTATGTGGTCGATACCGACAAACAGCGTCTGCATCGGATAGTGGGACTGGTGCGTACATGGCTTGCCGACGAACTCGGTCTGACCTTGCACGAGGGCAAAGTGGTGATACGCAACGTAAAATATGGCGTCGATTTTCTCGGAGCCTGCGTGCGACCCTATCGCATTGAGGCGAGTGCGCAATCGTTGCGCCGAATGCGGCCGAAAATAGACAAACTCTGCAATTCCGTGAACGTGAACAACCGCACGCGCGAGCAGGTGGAGCATGTGCGCGCTTCGGTCAATTCCTATTGCGGCGTGTTGGCGCATGGCAAAAACTACCATTTGCGCAAGGAATTGTTGGGCAACAAAAACAAATTGCGACGTATCGGCTATTTCGATGCCGC
>JBJEJW010000054.1:0-2159 GCA_051878315.1 Paludibacteraceae bacterium
GCATCAATAGGATTAAAAAATGCAAAACTGATTAACAAACTGCTTTATCTCAGTGCTAAAGATATTTTTTACAACCATTTTACGCATATACATTGTCCAAGTCTTTTTATTGCCAATCAGTTGAAGAAAAACGATTACACCGCACATTTGCACGTTATTTCAAACGGTGTGGAATCCGATTTCAAATATCGAAAAAAGGAAAAAACACCCGAATTTCGAGGAAAAATATTGATTATGATGATTGGTCGCCTTTCGGCGGAAAAACGACAAGACGTCATTATCAAGGCTGCAAAAAAATCAAAATATGCCGATAAAATTCAATTGATTTTCGCGGGTCAAGGTCCAAAACGCGATGAACTTGAAAAATTGGGGCAACAATTGAAAAATCCACCAATTTTCCGATTTTTCAACAAAGCAGAACTACTGGATATGTTGGCCATAACCGATTTATACATTCATGCTGCCGACATCGAAATTGAGGCTATCTCCTGCATCGAAGCCTTTGCAAGCGGACTTATACCCATCATCGCAAACAGCAGTCGCTCGGCTACACCTCAATTTGCACTTGACAAACGAAGTCTGTTTGTACCAGGCAACACTACCGACCTTGCACAAACCATTGATTACTGGCTGGACAACCCCGACGAACGCGAACGGATGGAACTTAAGTACAGCGAATTTGGGCAACAGTTCAACATCGAGAATAGTGTTTACAGCATTGAAAGAATGTTTAAACAAGCTATTGAAGAGAATATCAAAAATAAAAACAAACGAAAAGATTCTTTTCTAAAACAAAGCATTCAATACCTACACGATAAATTATAACAAATGAATTTTACATATTCATATAAAAAACATATTGTCAGCATTTTATCACTCTCTTTTTTGCTGTATTCAATGCCTTTTAATGCTCAAACGCTGTCGCTCGACTCGTGCAAAACCCTTGCCGTGCGCAACAATGCCAAAGTGCAAAATGCCGCACTCGACATCGACATTGCCCGACAGACCAAAAACGAAGCCCTGACCAACTATTTTCCGAATCTGAGACTCTCCGGCATCGGCTATCATGCGCTGAATCCGCTGCTCGAGATCGGCATCGACGACGTGCCAAACGCCAACGTGCGCGCGCTGCTCAACACGTTTTATGCCGAATACGGCGCCACGCTCGGGTTGCCCAACCGTTTGAGTTTTTTCCACAACGGCTACGCGGCAAACATCACAGCCACACAGCCGATTTTTGCCGGCGGTCGCATCGTCAACGGCAATAAATTGGCCGCACTCGGCATCGAAGCCGCCGAAGCGCAACACGACATGGCCATACAGGAAATGCTGCAACAAACCGAGGAGAGTTATTGGCTCGTGATTTCGCTGCAAGAAAAACGCAAAACGCTACAACAGGCACAACTTTTGGTCGATACGCTGGCACACGACCTGAGCGGTGCCATTGCTGCCGGACTTGCCACACAAAACGAATGGCTGAAAATATCGCTCAAACAAAACGAACTGAAATCCAAACAATTAACACTCGACAACGGCATTGCTTTAGCCAAAATGGCCTTGTGCCAAGCCATCGGCATCGCCTACACCGACACGCTCATGCTGACCGACACGCTGTCCGACGCAACAGTCGCTCCGTTCGATGTTTATCTGCCGACCGAAGAAGCCGTAGCACAGCGCACCGAAACACGTCTGCTCGAACTCGGCGTCAAATCCGAACAACTGCAACGCAAAATGACCTTGGGCGAAACCCTGCCGCAAATAGCCTTGGTGGCAAACTACGGCTACGGCCATTTGTGGGACTATTCGGGCGGACTTAACGGCATGTTGCTCGCCACCATACAAATACCGCTCACCGACTGGTGGGCGACAGGCCACAAACTGACCGCACACAACAAAAAAGTGCAAATAGCCGAAAACAACCGACGCCACACGACCGAACAAATGCAGTTGCAAACGCAAAAAGCGTGGAACGAACTGCTCGAAGCATACGCCCAAATAGACCTTGCCGACGAAACGTGCGACAATGCCCGACAAAACCTCGACATTGCCACGCAAAACTACCAAGCCGGGCTCGCTCCGCTCTCCGAACTGCTCGAAGCCCAAACCCTATTGCAACAAGCCACCGACCAACGCAACGACGCCCGCATCGGCTACCAAAT
>JBJEJW010000055.1:0-9637 GCA_051878315.1 Paludibacteraceae bacterium
TGTGGCACCGTCCCGAGGGGCGTCCGCTCTGGTACGGCAAGACGGTGCCGTCCGCGCTGACGCAGCACAGCATTACCTACGGCTACAACTGGGCAGGCAATGTGGAAGGTTGGATACGGCTCGGCGCAGAGGCGAAGACCGTTACGGTGAAGGGGCAGGGTATCCGCGAACGCTATGTGGCAGTGGACTCCTCGGCTGCCGAGTTAGGCGCATGGGAAGACTGGGGATGGGTGGCTTTCGACGAGGTGCACTGCTCGCTCTACGACATGCGTGCGGGCATGAAAGACTTCTCCGTCTTCGACCTGCTGACGCAGAAACACTACGCCTCCAACGGCAAGTTGCGCGGCGGCTACCACGACGGCGACGTGATGAACATTTGCCACTCCGACTGGGTGTTCTTCCGCGAGTTGGACGGCTTCTTCCCCGAGAACTACCATATCTATATCGCCACGGAAGGCGGCGTGCTGCATGTGAAAGCGCATGTGGCGAACGCGACGACATGGGGCGTAACCTTCCAAGTGCCCGACAACCCCGTTGCCACGCTGATGTTCGACCGTGTGGAGGGCGAGTGGCTGCACAACGACGGCACACGGCAGACGCTCCACAACGGACGCGGGACGATGTCGATTCGCCAATGGCATGCCTATCCGAACGTGCTGCCGCGCGAGTTGTACTCGGACACCAAACTGACGGGCGAGAAGTTCGACACCCTATAATAATGTACAATCTGACAATCTGTAACTTGACCTATTATTTTGTCGGGTTGCGGATTGTCGGATAACATAAATATTTAGACTTAACGCAATGAAAATCAGAAGTTTAATTTGGTTAATTGGTGTAGCAGACGGAACAACTGCCGCCGCTCAAGAGAATGTAAATTTAACTCAAACTACTGACAGTATGAAAACCGAAAAGAAAGAGCCTGTTGCCGTTCGTGCATACAAGGCAACCGAGAAAGCCGTTGTGGAAGGCTATGAAGCCGTTGAAAACGGTTGCGTGAAAATGTTTGCGCATAAGGGCGAAACCACGGAAGAGACCAAAGCACGCCTGCAAGCCGGCGTCGAAAAGTCGCAAAATGTATCGGCAAACGCGCAAAAACGCAGCCGTTCCCTCGCGGAAGAAGCACAGAAACGCAGCCGTGTGATTTCGCAGAAAGTTACCGGTACACAACCCCCAAAATAAATGACCATAGCAACGCCTTAATGCCAAAATTCTTTTTTTGAGGGGAAACGCGCATCGGTGGAAGGGTGGAAGTGAATGCACATTTCCACCAACCAAACGGATTATCAAATTGTGGTAGTCCGTTTGCTGTGTTTATTGTTCAGATGTTCTATTGGTGAGAGGCTTGCCTATGCTGTATAATGGCTGTTTGGTGCGCGGCCGCCCATGTAATCAATGCGTCGATATGTGGCAATAGCGATTTTGCCATATCGGTCAAAGCATATTCTACACGCGGTGGTACTTCCGGATAAATCGCGCGCGTTATATAACCGTCCTCTTCGAGCGTGCGAAGTGTCACAGTCAGCATTTTTTGCGAAATGTCGGGCATTTGACGTTGTAATTCTTTGAAACGCACCGGCGTTTCGCCCGCTTTATCAAGCGTATAGAGAACGAGTAATGACCATTTATCGCTTATCCTTGCCAATATATTCCGTATGGGACAATCGGGAAACAACGCATTTGTGATAGAGGTTCGATTCATAAGAGAATGAGTTTCAGATTACTCTACAAAGGTAATCAAATTTCTTTTTTATTGTATCTTACAAAAAATTTTTTTTGGTAATTGATTCTGTATCAATAATAGTTACATTTTTGTAACTATCTGATATTCAAGTGCCTACTTGCGTGTAAAAAACAAAAACGTTATCTTTGCAGCGTAAAAGATAGTTGGTATCTTTTAGTTATTATTGTTTAATTAAAAAAATTACAAGTATGAAAAATGTAGTATTGATTGGAGCAAGTGGGTTTGTTGGGTCTGCTATTTTGAATGAAGCACTCAACCGTGGACATCGAGTAACAGCGGTAGTATTAAACCCGCAAAAAGTGGAAGTTTGTAATCCGAATCTGACGGTTTTACAAGCGGACGCCACCAATGTGGAAACCTTGTCGGCTATTGCCGAAGGCAAAGACGCCATTATCAGCGCCTACAATCCCGGTTGGACAAATCCGCGGCAGTATGAAGAGACGCTCGAAAACTATCCGAAAATCGTTGAAGGCGCCAAACGCTCTGGTGTGAAACGCTTGCTGATTGTCGGCGGAGCCGGAACGCTCTTCGTGAAACAAGGCGTGCGATTGGTCGATTCGGGAACGCTGCCCGAAGCATGGTTACCGGCCGCGAAATCGCTTAGCGAATTTTATCAGAACACGTTGACCAACGAGCACGACATCGATTGGGTATTTTTCTCTCCGGCGGCCAACTTGGGGAATATGGGTAAAGGCATACGCACCGGAAAATATCGTTTAGGCAAAGACGAGATGCTGTTCGATGCACAAGGCGAAAGTTTTATTTCGGTCGAAGATTACGCCGTGGCGATGATTGACGAGTTGGAATGCGAGAGACATCATTTTGAATGCTTTACGGCTGCGTATTAACAAGTGAAACCAAAAGCGACACAGCAAGGGTTGTCAGAAAACTATAGGTGACAACTCTTGCAGTGTTACATATTGGGTTCTCGACGACAGAAGTTCGCGAGATGCCCTAATCGCAAATAACGCGTATATCCGTGTCGGTGATGCTTTGCTGTCGATGGCCGCGTAGCACGCGATTGCCCGACGTTACTTTGACAACGGCATTGATGTTGCGTATCATGCTGCTGTTGCGGTGTTCAATCATCAAATTCATCAACTTTTTTAGTGCCTCTTTCGAGGCTTTGAACACATATTTGTCGCTTGCAGAGGGACTATTCATTTCAAGCGTTTGTCGCGGCAGGTTGATGCACAAAAGTTCGTCCATATTGATAATCAGACTTTTGCCTACACGCACAAAACTATGGTTCGTGTAAGCGAGTTGCTCTTTAATCATGGCTTCGATGTACCCTAACTGAAAAGTGAGCAAATAGATGTTGCCGTTGGCAAGGTGCAGATTGCAATAGTTGCCGTCGGCTTCGATGCAGGTAATTTGCGCCGGCTGAAAACTATACGCTTCGGTCGAGGTGTGTATAAGCAGCTTTTCGGTCATAATTGTGTGTTTTTAAGTTCTGTCAATATGGTATCAATCACATGTTCGGGGCGCTCGAACCAGTCGAGTGTCCAAATCCGTTTGATTTTCCAATCGAGTGATGTAAGCATGGTCGGATGTACGATTTCGCGGTCGCTCATGGTTGGGATACTGTAGTAGATTTCGTCATCGAGCAATATGCCTAGTAGATAACGATTGCAGTCGTTAGGGTCGATGATAGCAATATTTATTTTGAATTGCGATTTTCCGACAAACGTATTGACTTTCAGTCCCTTGTCTTCGAGGCGTTTGGCTATTTGCTGCGTGATGAATTTTTCGACGGCCTGTTTGTTGTCGAAATGAACATTTTCTACCAACGTGCCGTTTTCGGCATAGTCGAGAAAACGGTGTAGTCCTTCAACGCCTTTGGCCTGCGAACGGCGCAAATCAATGTCGTGTGCATGGAGCGATGAGAATACCATCATTTCGTGTCGCGATCTGGTAACGGCTACATTCAGTCGTCGTTCGCCACCAGTTAGATTTAGCGGTCCGAAATTCATAGAAATTTGACCGTTTTTGTCGGGACCGTAACCTACCGAGAACAGAATGACATCGCGTTCGTCGCCTTGCACATTTTCCAGATTTTTGATAAAAATGGGTTCGCCGCTTTCTTCCGCCCATGTTCTCAATTGCTTGTTGGTTTCTAAACGTGCCTCTAATAGGTCTTCTATCAGATATTGCTGCTGTACGTTGAAACTGATGACGCCCATCGATAATTTGCGTAGGTGCGGGTCGTTTAACCGGCGTTCAATCTCGTTGACTATGGCCAGCGCTTCATTACGATTGCTGCGTCTGCCGCCTTTCTGATAAATGCCTTTGACGGGAACATATACCACGCGTCGTTCGCGGTCGTCGATAGTTGGGAATGTATGCAGGCGATTGTCGTAATACTCATTGTTGCTGAAACTTATGAGGCTTTCGTGTCGGCTGCGGTAATGCCACGCGAGTAGCAACGCAGGCATATTCAGTGCTTGACAATCTTCAAGAATATTGTCCAAATCGTCCACATCGAATTCTTCTTCGACGGTCTTGTTGGTGCTGAAAAATGTGGTTGGCGGCATTTGTTTTGCATCACCGACAATCACCACGGCCTTACCGCGTGCAATAGCACCGACGGCCTCGTGAGTAGGAATTTGTGACGCTTCGTCGAAAATGACTAAGTCGAACATGTTGCGTTTCATTTGCAAAAATTGAGCTACCGACATTGGGCTCATCAGCATGCAGGGACAGAAACCGACAAGCAAATCAGGGACCATTTCGAATATGCGGCGAATTGACAGCCCGCGTCCATTGTTGGCTATCGCTTTATGCAGCAGCAGCGACTGACTTTTGAATTGTTCGTTGGTGTGCGTACGACGTGCTTGCTCGCGCAGGCGGTTCTGCAATTCTTCGATGCTCAAGTGACGAAACTGCTCGGCCAACTCTTTGTAATGGCGTATTTTTTCGTCAAACAACATGCCGTTGAATAGGTCTGTTTCAGGATGTTCGGCTATTTGTTGGTTAGCAAGTTCGTAAAAATATTGTGCCAAATATCCGTTTTTCAGTGTAGAAAGTTCGATGTCGCTGCTCTCTAATCGGTATACAATATCGTTCAAATGTTTTTGTAGTAAATCGTCTTTCATTAAGCACCATTGTTTCCACTCTTTTAGCTTATCCGTATGTGCCGCCCAACGGTCTAAACGTTCTTCCAATTCTGCTATCGACAATAAAGCGACGTTATCTATTTCGATTTTCGTTTCGAGTTGCGTCAAACAATTGTGCCATGCCTCATAACTTTTTACTACTTGGTCGAGTGGGGTATCAATAGATATTTGGGCATGCAACGGTAACTTGTTCAACTCAATCAGTTGATTAGCAAGTGGTTCGATATTGTTCCATGATAGTTTTTTTACAAAAGTTTTCAAGTGTTGCCATAAAAACCACTTGCGACATAGGCGGCCAAGGATGCTTGCTTGCCGTATTTTCGCCATCTTTACTTCTAAAGTTTGTGCGTTGCAGGTAAAAATTGTTTTTGAAGCTGTCGTGCCGATTTGAGTACGCAGTGTGTAAATTTTTGCCACTTCGTTCATCATATTTACGATGCCTTTCAATGCTACGGGTGGTACCACGTTGGCCCATTGGGCAACAGTAGCAACGATTTTGTGTAGCGTGGTAGTGTGCTGTAGGCATTCGCGCATGATGTTCGGTAGTTCGTTTATGTGTGCTGTTGTTTGCGGCAACGTATGTAATCCCAATAGCGGGTGACGGAAGGGTTGTCCGACCAAACGGATAACGGCCGTCAAACGATCGATGTAATATTCGTATTCGGTCAGATTCTGTGGTGTGATGTCGGGACGGTACGCATCAATAAAGTCCAATCGGCCATTTTGCCCGAAACGGATGTAGTGTGTAATGCTTTCGTAAAGCGAGAACTTGTTCGGCATCGTGCGAGCATGTAGCGCCTCTGTGTGTGCTACCAAGACTTGACGTTCGTTGTATAGTTGTTCGGCCATGGGTAATAGTTTACCGGTCGCCTCGCCTTGTTCCATTTGTTCCATCAGCACATTCAGTTGTTGTAACAAGTGCCGTTTAGTGGCTTTGTTGGAGTGGAGCTCGAGGCAAAAATCGCCTACGCCCAATTTTTCCAATCGATTTTGTACGACCGATAGAGCCGCCATTTTTTCGGCGACAAACAATACGCGTTTACCGTGATATAGTGCATTGGCTATCATATTGGTTATGGTCTGCGATTTGCCGGTTCCAGGAGGCCCGTGCAAAATGAAACTTTTACCTTGCGTGGCTTCTATCACGGCACAGAGTTGCGAAGAATCGAATGGCAAAGGTACACACAAATCGGCAGGTTTGGTCGACGTGTCCAACGTTTCGGGCGTTGTTGCATTGTTTGCTTGGGAGGTTGTTAGTGTTTCGCCTTCGAGCATGGCACGTACTAACGGATGTTTGCCCATTTCGTCGCCACGAACATGAATATCGTTCCAAAGTATGAATTTGCTGAAACTGAAAATACCAATCAGGCACTCTTCCTGCACGTTCCAGCCCGGTTTTTTGAATAATCCTTGTCGGATAATGCTGAATATTTCTTGCAGGTTGAATGTGCTTTCGTTTTGCAATGCGTCCCCCAATCCGTCGAATTCTATCTCGTACGTTTGTTTGAGATATTCGAAAAGAGTAACATTGAGCAACGTTTCTTCTTCGCGCCATTTCACATGGTAAATTTGATTTTTGTAAACCAATTCCACCGGTAACAACAGAATCGGCGCCAAATGGCTGAGCCCGCTATCGTCCTGCCATTGTAGCAGCCCGAAAGTCATAAAGAGTGAATTCGCTCCATTCTCTTCCAGCATGGTACGCGCATTACGCCGCAAGTTTTTTAGGATGCGTGTGGTTTCGGTGTCGTTGTAGTAACTATGCAGACGCCCATTGCGAATATCATCGGTTACGATGTTGATATTGTCTATGCCTATTTGGGTAGAATCGAATACCAATTCGTTGTCGGCCATACCGTTCTCATCTTGCGGTGCTTCGTCGATGCGCAATCCTTTTTTCAGTTCGAGCATTCGTTTGGCTATGGTGTCTAAACTGACCGACATAAGTTGAATGGCTGATGACATCTTGATGTGTAGCAACGTGTTGCGCATGGTAAAATCCAACAATTTACGTTCCCACAATAGTTTTTTCGGCCACTTTCGAGTTTCGTTGTTGACCGCTGCGTCATTGGTGTCGGTGTGCGGTATGTTCGTTGGTGTAGGTACCGGTGTTTCGTTGGATATTTCCCATAAACTATCGCGTTTGACTACTTGCGGCAACGGACGGAATCCCTCTAATCGACAACGATAGACATCGATAAATAGTTGAAAACCCGCTTGCGATTGCAACTGATAGTCGGCTTGTTGCACCGCTTCGCTGAATGGTACCGTAGTGGCAGCAGCAAATGCCGTGGATTCTATTGGCAAAATATCTTCCACCCCTACGGCACAACGTTTCAGCAGGAACGAGATGTCGTCATCGACGCTGCGTATATGGCTTTCGGGTGTCAGCCACACGCCCAAAAAAACGTGTTCCGCCAAGACGACCAAAATAGGATGCAGACCGATATATTCCAAACATGCTGCAAACAATAGCGTCAAATCCATGCAATTGCCTATTTTTTCGTCCAATACCTGACTTGCAAAACGAATGCGCTGTCCGCATGATTCATAATTGGGTTGTATCAGGCTGTATGAGATATGCTCATCCAACAACGCTTCGTACACGGCTTCCACCTCGTGGTACACATGGTTTTTTGTGTCTTCAAAGTAACCGCAAAAGGCGCTTGAACCGCTTAACCTCTGTAAATGGCTCGCAGCACGTTTGACTACTGCCGCAATATAAGGGTGATTGGGAGTAATGAACGAGGTAAGCAATTGCGGATAACTCTCGATGCCATGCCATTGGTTGTAGGCCAAAAATGTGATAGGGTAGGATTGCGTCTTCAAACTTTGTTCGCCGCAGTGAATATGCACCGTTATGGTCGAAACGACACGTTCGGTCAATGCGAGCAACTTCTGAATGTTGACCTGCAAAGCAATCTCCTGCAAGCGCACGCGTTGTCCGGCCTCCAAACGGAACGGCATCGATGTGTATGTCTCGACATATTCACCCGAAATGCTCAGGGTGATGCCTTCCAAATCCTCGTTAGTATTGTTTTCGACGATACACCAATTACAAATGTGCATTTTCGATTGTACCAATGCGTAATTGACCTCTTCGTGATAATCAAATGCCAATGCGATGCCTATGTTGTTCATATCAAAATCGTGGTTATGTTTCAAAAATCGTTTATGCTGTTTGATGCGCTTCAAAAGACATCTGCAAAGTTCCGAATAATTTTATACACTACCAAATTTTTTGTTTGATAGTGTATAAAACATCGGTTTTGGTGTACCAAATTATTGGTTTGCTGTATGGCTTGGTGATGATGCCAACACACAATACCGTACTACGGTAGTTATAAAATAAAAGTCGTGCGAGCCGAATTTAGCAACGTCGGAAATGTTGAAAAGTCCAGATCTTTGCCGTAAAAAAAGCAAATATATGGACGCATAGGAGAACGGGGGAATACACGGGTTAATCAAGAGCGTTTGGCTTGAGAAGGAAATCTTCCATGCTCACAATCTCAACCCCTTCATCATCAATCCAACCACGTTGGAAATCATTACCAAGAATAATAATCTTGCGGAAATGGTCCGGGATATTCACCAACGGACGTTGCTCTTTCTCTGTCTTTTCCCTGTCTTGAAGCACAAATGCAGATTGGATATACATTCTTTGAGGCGGATTATTCACCACAAAATCCACCTCCAAATTCTTTCGTAATCGCTTGCCTTCAGGAGTCGTTTCCCAGACTTCTACCTGACCTACGTCCACGCTACACCCGCGCTGACACAACTCGTTATAGATGACATTCTCCATGATATGCGTATCTTCCTGCTGGCGGAAGTTAATCAGCATATTGCGGATTCCCAAGTCTTCAAAGTAGTACTTTGATGCAGAACCGATATATTTGCGTCCTTTGACATCGTACCGCTGCGCTTCGCTGATGATAAAAGCATCTTGCAAGTGCTCTAAATAGTTCTCTATAGTTGCCGATGCAATGGTCAGTTTCTCCCCCGACATAAAGGTGTTGACGATGTTATTCGGATTGGTACACGAACCAATGCAGGAAGCCAACACTTGAATCAATTTGCGCATTCCCTCCGGATTGCGTAAGTGATTACGCTCAATCACATCTTTTAGATATGTTGTCTCAAACACGGATTGCAAATACTGTTTTTTCTCATCCTCCGTAGTCAAAAGTGCGACATGAGGCAGACCGCCATATCGATAATAGTCATATAGTGCTTTCCTATAGTCGCCGCCAACGCCCTCGAAGTACTCGGCGAAACTCAACGGATGAACACGTATCTCCCATCCGCGACCACGGAACTCGGTTACCACATCTTTGCTAAGGAACTTGCTATTACTGCCCGATACATAGGTCTCCACATTCTGCTTGTGGGTCATACTAAGCAGCACACTCACAAAATCATCGACCAACTGAACTTCATCCAATATAACATAGTTTTTCTTCCCGTCTTTCACAATATGCCTGCTGATATAATCCAGCAATCTATCCGGATTGAGAAGTTTCTTATTCTCCCGTTCATCCAATGCTAAACCAATGATATGGTCTTCCTGTACACCTTGCGAAAGAAGGTAGTTCCGAAAGATATTAAAAAGCAGATAAGACTTTCCACATCGGCGAATACCGGTAACAATCTTAATCATTCCGTTACCATCTGCACGAACCAGTTTCTGAAGGTACGATTTACGCGAAAATTCCATTTTTACGTTAAATTTTTGTGATATGCAACTAAAATTCGACGCAAAAGTACTGCTTTTTTT
>JBJEJW010000056.1:0-42502 GCA_051878315.1 Paludibacteraceae bacterium
TCCCTATATTTTAACCCTACCCGGCTATCGCCGTACTCCCCTTAAAAAGGGGAGACCACGCAATAAAGCAATTTCAGTGCGCAAAAATAAAAAAACTGTCCTTTCTAAGGGGACGAGGAGCGAAGCGACGGGCGGGGGGCAAACGTAAACTGCGCAAACAACAACCTTAAACTTTGACACTATTTTGCACTTTTCCGCTTTGCATTTTTACCACCTTTTTTATTTTTTTTGCCTGCAAAGATGTGGATGAATAGGGGAGTGGAAAAAGACAAATTTACTTGCCGTTTTCAATCATCTGAATGGTTCGAATCATTGAATTTGTTGCGTATTCCAAATGTTTTTTGTAACTTTGCAATTCGCTAACACGAGCCTTATAATTTGACTTTTTCACTATTATGAAAGGACTTTTCACGCTGTTGCGCCGTTTTGTGCCGCCATATCGCAGTTATGTGGTGTGGATATTCATTCTCAATATATTAGCCACGCTGTTCAGCTTGTTTTCGTTTGCTACCATCATCCCTATTTTACAGATACTGTTTGGCATGGATACGGCATCGCACACATTTGTCGAGTGGAGCGCATGCGCCACACCGGGCGATTATGCCGCAGCGGCCAAAAACAACGTTTTTTTCTACATCGAACAACTTATTGCAACTTCGGGAGCATCGGTGGCGTTGTTGTGGCTCGGCTTATTCCTGATTGTGATGACTTTGCTCAAAACGGGTACTACCTATTTGGCTTCGGCCATGTTGGTGCCGGTACGCACAGGCGTTTTGCGCGACTTGCGCAATATGATTTATGCCAAAATCGTCGATTTGCCGATTGGCTATTTCACCGAAGAACGCAAAGGCGACATCATGTCGCGCATGACGAGCGATGTGGGCGAGATTGAAGCCTCTATCATGAGTTCGCTCGAAATGATTTTCAAAAACCCGATTATGATCATCGTCTATTTAGGCGTGTTGTTCGCTTTGAGTTGGAAATTGACCCTGTTTGTGTTATTGTTGTTGCCGTTTAGCGGATTTCTTATCGGAAAAATCGGTCGCTCGCTCAAGCGGCGTTCGCTCAGCGGACAGCAACAAACAGGCGAACTTTTGTCGCAAATAGAGGAGACACTTGGAGGGTTGCGTATCGTCAAGGCGTTTACAGCCGAAACCAAATTGCGCATACGTTTTGCCAAACTCAACGAGCGCATTCGCAGCACATTCAACCGCATCAACTGCCGTTATCTGCTGGCACATCCTGTCAGCGAATTTCTTGGCACATGCGTAGTGGCCATTTTGTTGTGGTACGGTGGTTCGCTCATTTTGGACGGACAAGGCGGTATTTCGGCACCCGAATTTATCTACTATCTGGTAATTTTTTACAGCATCATCGCACCATGCAAAGATTTGTCGAAAGCCATGTACAGCGTACAAAAAGGCATGGCCTCGCTGCAGCGTGTCGATGATGTACTGAAAGCCGTAAATCCACTTAAACAGCAGAATAATGCGCTCGAAATCAATAAGTTCGACACCGAAATTCGCTTCGATCACGTTTGGTTCAAATATCGCGAAGATTGGATTTTGAAAGACATCAATCTGGTTTGTCCGAAGGGAAAAACGGTGGCTTTGGTTGGGCAGTCGGGGTCGGGCAAATCCACGTTGGTCGATTTGATACCGCGCTTTTATGATGTCATTCAAGGCACCATTTCCATCGATGGTATCGATGTTCGTCAACTTGATTTGAAATCGCTGCGCAATCTGATGGGTAACGTCAATCAGGAAGCAATTTTGTTCAACGATACGTTTTTCAACAATATCGCATTCGGCGTGGAATCGGCTACGATGGAAGAAGTAGTAGCTGCGGCCAAAATAGCCAATGCACACGATTTCATCATGGCTACCGAACGTGGCTACGAAACCAACGTGGGCGACCGTGGTTGCAGGCTGTCGGGCGGACAACGCCAACGCATAAGCATTGCACGCGCCATCTTGCGCAATCCGCCGATTCTGATTTTGGACGAGGCCACATCCGCACTCGATACCGAAAGCGAGCGTTTGGTGCAGAATGCGCTTGAAAATCTGATGCAAAACCGCACAACAATCGTTGTGGCGCATAGGCTTTCTACCATCCGCCAAGCCGACGAAATATGTGTGATGCACGAAGGTTGCATCGTCGAGCGCGGCAAACACGACGAACTGCTGAAACTCAACGGCTACTACAAACGTCTTTGCGACATGCAGGCGTTTTGAGCCTCAACACAGAGGGCGACTATTCCGTAGTAGAGTAGTCGCCAAAATTTATTTATCATTTAGTTATATTTGTGCGTCAAAGTTGGCAATGAAGTTGCATTCGTCGGCTATTTTGCGCAAATTCAGTATCGCATAGCGCATACGACCGAGAGCTGTGTTGATGCTGATATTCTCGCTATCTGCTATCTCTTTGAAACTCATATTGTTATAAAGGCGCATGCGCACAATGCGTTGTTGGGTATTTGGTAAGCGGTCAACTAATTTGCCGAGTTTGATGAGTGCCATTTCATAAGTCATGCTGTCAAACGTATCGTCGTAGAGTTTGGCATTGTTCAACAGGTTATAAGTGGTGTCGTCGTCGGCCGATACGCAATTATCGTCGCGCCGAAAGTGGTCGATAATCAGATTGTGTGCAATGCGCGATAACCACGAGAAAAATTTGCCGTTGTCGGTGTATCGATGCTGTTTGATGGTGGTGATAGCCTTGAAGAATGTGTCCTGAAACACATCTTCGGCGAGGTCGCTGTTGTGCGTAATGCTAACGATGTAGTTGAAAAGGCGGTCTTTGTGACGAAATAACAACACCTCAAAAGCCTGATTGCACCCTTGCTCGTAACTCCTGACCAACTCTTCGTCGGTCAACGTTTGGAGATTGTTCATACCTTGTCGTTTTTAAGAATCAAAGTAAGTGTGCTGCAATAGGCAAATGACGTTTTAAGGTGATTGAATAAATGATTTTTCGTGGCAAAATTAAGATATTTATGTCAAACGACCAAATTTTTATGCAAAAAAGTTTGATTTTGATACAAAAAAGTGTCATTCGGCACAAAATTGTGCAAAAATGTTTAACTTTGCATTTAGTTACTTATGCAATAGAGAGTTATACGGTATGAAACATCAATGTGCGTTGCGTCTGCTCGCGTGGTGCGGTTGGCAAATCAATAACAAGGCCGAATTGCCGGACAAATGTGTAGTGTGTATTGCTCCGCATACAAGCAATTGGGATTTTGTACTTGGGCTGTTGTTCCGACAAGCATTGGGGGTGAATATCGCGTTTTTGATGAAAAAAGAGTGGTTTCGATTTCCTTTGGGAGGCGTTATGCGCCGTTGCGGTGGCATCCCGGTCGATCGTAGCCGACATGCGTCGCTCACGGACCAAACGGCTGCGGTTTTTGCACGGCACGACCATTTTTATGTTGCGATAACTCCCGAAGGTACACGCAGTTACACACGTTGTTGGAAACGCGGTTTCTACGTCATTGCACAAAAGGCGCAGGTACCAATTATGCTTGCCTATATCGACTATGCGAAAAAAGAATTGGGATTCGGGCGATTATTCGAACCTACAAACGACATCGAAGCCGATATGAAGGCCATCAAATGTTTCTACAAAAATGTTGTGGCTAAGAAACCCAATCAATTCGGCTATTGATTCATTTCCAATGTTTTAGTATGTTGTACAAACGTTGTATGGGCAGTCCCATGACGTTGTAGTACGAGCCTTCGAGCCGCTCAACCCCGATGTAACCAATCCATTCTTGCACGCCGTAACTGCCGGCTTTGTCGAATGGACGATATTTGGCTATGTAGTAATCGATTTCGTTATCGTCAAGCGAAGCGAAAGTAACTTTGGTAATTGTCGAGAACGATTCTTGGCGTGCGGTGTTCGTTACGCATACGCCTGTGATGACTTCGTGGGTACGTCCCGATAATGCATGCAACATGTGTTTGGCATCGGCGGCATCGGCCGGTTTGCCATACACTTTGCCATCGAGCCACACGATGGTGTCGGCTGTGATGAGCAAATCGTCGGCTGTGAGTGTCGGCAGCAGAGCAGCGGCTTTTTGGCGGGCTAAATAGAGCGGGATTTCGGCACCTTGCAGTGTGTCAGGATAACACTCGTCGTGTCCGGCAATGGTGCGTACCGTAAAATCAATATCAAGACCGCGCAATAACTCTTGTCGGCGTGGCGATTGGGAACCAAGTATAATGTTCATGCTAAAGTGTGGTTTTGTCAGATGATGTGGAATAGTCCTAAAAATGGCAACCCAAAGGCTTTGGCTATCAGAAAATGATAAACAACCGCATACAAAACACCTACCACCATGATGAATTTACAGAGTGCCGAAGCGTTGCGATAGGCAGCGCAATTATTGCTCCACAAAATGGCAAGCAAACAAAGACTTGGTGCGGCAATGCCAACTAAAAAATAGCGAAATGTCGTCGAAACATCACCGGGAATGGCCAATTTCGCGGTAATCAGATAAGCAAGCAGGCTGTCAGTCAGTAATACCAATGAGGTGATAATGATTTTAGTCCAAGTTATACCGCAAATAATTGGTACAGTGCGACATTCCATTTCGCGGTCGCCGTATTCGTCTTGCAAGTCTTTTACGATTTCGCGAATCAACGTCCACAGAAAGGCGAATAACGCAAAGCCACAACCCCAACCGTAAAGCGTTTTTAGGATGGGCGTTTCGCGAATCAGAAAATTGTATTTGTCGGTCAACAGACTGCATTCGACAATAAAGGGTAGTAGCGGCACTAATGCGGTCGAGAGAGCAATTATCAAGTTCCCGATGAGAAATTGACGTTTATACGAGGCCGAATAGAACCACAACATTCCCGGCACAATGACAAAAATCATGCCGACTGTCCAACTGCGCAACACAATGGCTGCCACCAATCCGATGATGACACCGGCGGCTGTTGTCGCCTGATAGAGTCGCATGGCTGTACGCTTATCAATGCGATTGCCAATGATGACTTTGTCGGGACGATTGATACGGTCGATTTTCAGGTCAAAATAGTCGTTGATGACATAACCGCCTGCGGCTGTCAAGGTCGTTGCACTAATGATGAGCAGTTGCAACCACCATGTTGTGTGCAACGGTACATGGAACATGGCAAGTGTTGGGGCTATCACACAAGCGGTCATCAACCATTGTACGGCAATGATGAATAATAGATTTTTGTAGCGTATGAGTTTTAATATCGATTGTGTCATATCGTTGTTAATTATCTGAAATAAAGCGTTTTTAATAGATTTTCTAAAGTTCTTATTTAACTTTTACCATCCGAACGCGTCGGCTGTGTGCATCCATAATCCCTGCGCCTTGAGTGTTTGCTCGATAATGTCGCGTCCGCAACCATAGCCACCGTTTTTGTCGCTGACATAGTGTGCGATTGCTTTAATTTCGGGGGCAGCGTCGGCCGGACAAGCGCATAAACCTGCATATTGCATCACTTCGTAGTCGGGTATGTCGTCGCCCATATAGAGCACATCTTCGGGTTTCAGATTATGTTTGGTCAAAAAATCGTTAAAATCGTCCATCTTGTGATGTGATTCCATGTAAATGTCGTTGATGCCTAACGAGGCGAACCTGATACGCACGGCTTCGGTATTGCCGCCTGTGATAATGGCGATGGGAATCCCGATTTTGGCTGCCCAATGCAGCGCATAACCGTCTTTGATGTTCATGCAACGTTGCAATTCGCCGGCAGGCGACAGCGGAATGCTGTTGGTTGACAGCACGCCATCAACATCGAACGCAAAGGCTTTGATAGTTTTCAGTTTTTCTTTGAAATTCATATTTGATGCTTAGTTGAATGTTGTTGTTCAATGGCTTCGGATAACGTTTTGTACAAGTGAGCCCATGCCGGATGGTCGGACAACAAGTGCAAATGGTCGGACACGACGGAGTGGTCGCCACGTACGGCCGGACCTGTTTGTGCCTCGAACGGCGATAGGGTAGCAAGTTTGCCGACACTCTCGTTGATGAGCGGGAGTAACACTTCGAACGGCAAACGGCGTTCGGCCAACAATTCGGCGGCAATACTATAGAAATAATTGGTAAAATTATTTGCGAATACACCTGATAGATGCAGATATGTACGGTCTTCGCTGCTTGAAAAATAAACGTTCTGCGAAATAGTTTTTGCTATATTTGACAGTAAATCAAGCGTTTGACTATTATTTGCCTCGATAAATATCGGAATGGTGGCGAAATCGACACGTTTTTGTTTCGAAAACGTCTGAAATGGATAAAAAACACCGTAATTCGTTTGTTTATCGGCAAAAATATGCATGGGCATACTGCCTGCCGTGTGTACATGTATGCCGTTGGTGTGCGGCATATTGTTGATAACTACAGGCAACGCCTCGTCGGTAAGGGCATAGATGTACAAATCGGCATCGGAGCGGATGTCGGCCAAACGAGTAGTGTAGGGTACACCAAGTTTGTAGGCCAACTGTTGCGCCGATGCTTCGGTACGACTAAACACTTGCATAATGCAGTGTTTTGCTTGTAGTGCGCACGCCAAATTGGTAGCCAAATTGCCAGCACCAACAAAGACGATGTTCGTTTTTGGAGCGTCCATCAGTAATGATTCCAATGAATTTTGTCGTAGGCGAGTTTAGCCTCGTCGTACGGTTTGCGTTCTTCGTCTTTGTAGCCGACAGTAACGATATTCAGCACATGCAACGTGTCGGGAATGTCGAGCAGAGTGCGTATGTACGCTTCGGCAGTTGTATTCTCGTCGTGTTGACGGTTGAACACCTGTACCCAACAACTGCCAAGTCCCAAATCGGCGGCGGCAAGTTGTAACAACAAAGCTGCAATGGAGGCGTCTTCGAACCACACATCGCTTTTTTGCGGGTCGTAGGCCACTACAATAGCCAACGGCGCACCGGCAATAAGTTTGCTGCCAAAATCGCGACACTCGGCCATGCGTGCCAACAAAGCGCGGTCGTCAACGACGATAAATTCCCAACCATTGGCGCGTTTCGAAGCCGGCGACATCAATGCGGTGCGTAATATTTGGTCGATTTTTTCGCGCTCTACCGGCTTATCGGCATATTTGCGTATGCTGCGACGCTGCTTGACTAAATTGTAAAAACTGTCCATGCGATTTGTAAAAATTCGGTTTCAACCTACAAAGTTACGAAAATAATCGCACATTTGTATTGTATTTCGATAAAATTTTCAATTAGCCACATCGCAGGCGTTTGGTGCATTGTTTTTTTTTTGTACCTTTGCAATCGGATTTTTAGTATTAGATTTTTATGACAAACGAACATGAATTTAGGCCGCGCGGTATGTACAACAACCGTGGCAGTGCCGGCCGTGATGGTGACAGACACAATGGTGACAACGCACGCAACAATCGTCGTTGCGAGGATGGCGAGTTTCGTCCGCGTTTCAATCGCGATGAACGTGGCGAGGGTAACTATCGCCAAGAGTCGCATTATTCCAACGGAAACCGTTCTGGCGAACGGCGTTCCGACGGCGGACAACGTCCGCGTTTCGAGCGCTACGACGCTACGGAACAACACACAAATGCCCGTTTCGGGCGCAACCATTTCGATGGTAACCGTCGCCGCGATGGTGGTGAGTTCCGCCCACGTTTCGACCGTAACGAACAGCGTAACGGCAACAACAACTATCGTACACCGTATCGTCGACAACATGACGACGGGTTCGATGAAAATGCCAAGTACAGCCACAAAAAGCAGATGGCTTACAAAAAACAATACATCGACTACAACGAGCCGATGCGTCTGAATAAATTTTTGGCTAATGCGGGCATCTGTTCGCGACGCGAAGCCGATGAATACATTACCGCCGGTGTCGTAACCGTCAATGGCGAGGTGGTAACCGAATTGGGTACAAAAATAGTGCCTGCTAACGACAAGGTGATGTTCCACGACCAATTGGTACGCTGCGAAAAACGCGTTTACATATTGTTAAACAAACCGAAAGACTGCGTTACCACAGTGGACGATCCACATGCGCGCATGACAGTGCTTGATTTGGTGAAAAATGCTTGTGCCGAACGCATCTATCCGGTCGGACGACTCGACCGCAACACGACCGGCGTATTGTTGCTGACTAACGATGGCGATTTAACATCGAAAATGACGCACCCGAAATACAAACAGAAAAAAATTTACGAAGCAGTGCTCGACCATGAAATCTCTGAAGAAGACATGCAAAAATTGCGCGACGGTCTCGACTTGGAGGATGGTGAAATTCATGTCGATGACATCAGCTATTGCGCCGACGACGATCATCGAAAAGTGGGTGTCGAAATACATTCCGGGCGCAATCGTATTGTGCGACGCATGTTTGACGCAATCGGTTATAAGGTGCTGCGACTCGACCGTGTCTATTTTGCAGGTCTGACTAAAAAGAACCTGCCGCGCGGCAAATGGCGTTATCTTTCGGAGCGTGAGGTCAATCTGCTGAAAATGACTAACTAACGCACGAATTTAATATCAGAAAACAATAGGCGCCTCGATTTCGAGACGCCTATTTTCTTTGGCTAAAATGCTTTCAAATAGGCGCGGCGGCGTTTGTGCTGCAGCGTTTCAAAATATTCCCAATTTGCCAGATTTTTGTTGTTTGTTTCCAAAATTGAGGTCGTTTCGGCATATTTGATGCCGTATTTGTGAAAATAGGTAACTTGGTCGTAGAAGAATAACGCATTGATACCTTTGTTTTGATAATCGGGACGAACGGCGATAAGCAATAGATCGAATACGTCCATCTTTTTGGCTTTTAGCATTTTAAGAATGTGAAACCATCCTAATGGGAACAATTTCCCTTTGCTTTTGCGCAGTGCCGGCGATATGTCGGGCATGCCGACACCGACACCAACAATTTCGCCTTGATTATTGGTAATGATAGTTACAAAATCGTAATTTAACAACGGGAAATACATGTTGGCGTAGTACTTTTTTTGCTTTTCGGTCATTGGCTGAAAGTTGTAAAGCGGCATGTATGCCTCGTTCAACACGTCCATGTATTCGTAGTTTGGGAAACGTTTCATCAACTCGCGTGCCGATTTGAATTTTTCGACTTTGACACCGTAACGTTCCGACGCAATTTGTGCCACGCGTTGCATTTTTTCGGGAATTTGTTTTGGCACAAATACGCGATATTCAATCCAGTCGGCCTCTTTGCGCAAGCCAAAATCTTCGAAATGCTCGGCGTAATACGGATAGTTAAATAAACTTGCCATAGGCGAATCGTATTCAAAACCGCGTATCAGGCAACCTTCTTTGTCCCAATCGGTAAACCCGACGGGACCATTCAATCCTTCCATGCCACGGGCTTTCCCCCAATCGCTGACGGTTTGCAGTAAGGCTTGCGATACTTCTTTGTCGTCAATGAAATCGATCCAACCGAAACGAACATGTTTGTAGTTCCATCGTTCGTTGGCCTTGTGGTTGATGATGGCGGCCACACGACCAACAATTTGACGGTCGCGCAATGCCAAAAATAATGCAAATTCGCACACATCGAGTGCCGGATTTTTGGCCGGATCGAACGTGTTCATTTCATCGAAAATCAATGGTGGACAATAGTTGGGTTCACCGTCATACAAATCGATACCGAATTGCACAAATTGGCGAAGTTCTTTTTTTGTTTTGACTTCGTGTATTTCTACCATGGGTTATGTTTTTAGGGATGTTAATGGGAATTTTAGGCTTTTAGTTGCGCTATGGTTTCGACCATGTCGGCAGCACCAAATACAGCGCTTCCGGCCACTAAACAATCGGCGCCTGCGGCATATAGTTTTGCTGCGTTGTCGAGGTTGACACCACCATCAACCTGAATCAAAGCATGGGCATGATGACGTTCTATCATGGCGCGTAGGCGAGCGATTTTCGAATAGGTGTTGTCGATAAATTTTTGTCCACCAAAACCCGGATTAACCGACATCAGCAATACCATGTCCAATTCGTCGATGATGTCTTCGAGCAATTCGACCGGCGTGTGCGGATTGAGTGTTACGGCGGCCTTCATATCGGCGGCGTGTATGCGTTGCACTGTGCGATGCAGATGCGTGCAAGCTTCGTAATGTACATTCATAATGATGGCACCGGTGGCTTTTACCTCGTTGACAAATTTGTCAGGTTCTACAATCATTAGATGAACATCCAAGGGCTTACGACTCAATTCTTTGACGTATTCCAGCACAGGAAATCCGAATGAAATGTTCGGCACAAATACGCCGTCCATTACATCGATATGCAACCAGTCGGCGTCGCTTCTATTGATAAGTTCGATGTCGTGTTGCAAATTGCCAAAATTGGCCGACAATAACGATGGTGCAAGTAATTTTTTCATGGCAGTTATGTTGTTTTAATCCAATTTCAGAACAGCAAGGAAAGCTTTTTGCGGCACTTCTACATTACCAATCTGTTTCATGCGTTTTTTGCCGCGTTTTTGTTTCTCCAATAGTTTGCGTTTACGCGACACGTCGCCGCCATAACATTTAGCAGTTACGTCTTTGCGTACTTGTTTGACGGTTTCGCGTGCAATGATTTTAGCGCCGATGGCGGCCTGAATGGCAATATCGAACTGTTGTCGTGGCAACAAGTCTTTGAGTTTTTCGCACATACGACGACCGAAATCGACGGCGTTGTCCTGATGTGTGAGGGTAGAGAGTGCGTCCACTTGTTCGCCGTTCAGCAGTATATCGAGTTTTACAAGTTTTGACGGACGAAACCCATTGGCATGGTAATCGAACGAGGCGTAACCTTTCGATATGGATTTCAACTTGTCGTAAAAATCGATGACAATTTCGCCTAAAGGTAGATCGAAAAGTATTTCGACACGGTTGCCCGAAATGAATTCTTGTTTGACAAGTTCGCCGCGTTTGCTCAAACAAAGCGTCATTATCGGCCCGATATAATTGGTAGTGGTGATAATGGACGCGCGGATATACGGCTCTTCAATGTGGTCGATATGGGCTACATCGGGCATGCCGGCAGGGTTATGCACTTCTATTTTATTGCCGTGTTTGTCGTACACCAAATACGACACATTAGGCACTGTGGTGATGACATTCATATCAAATTCGCGATCGAGCCGCTCTTGTATGATTTCCATGTGGAGTAGGCCAAGAAATCCGCAGCGAAAGCCAAACCCCAATGCCACCGAACTCTCGGGCGAGAACGTCAGCGAGGCATCGTTCAACTGCAATTTTTCAAGACTTGAACGCAGATTCTCATAATCTTCCGTTTCGATGGGATAAACACCGGCAAAAACCATCGGTTTCACCTCTTCGAACCCTGCAATGGCTTCAGTACATGGTCGTTCGACGTGTGTAATGGTATCGCCAACTTTTACCTCGCTCGACGTTTTAATGCCACTGATAATGTAGCCTACATCGCCGGTACCGAGTTCGTTTGTTGGTTGCATGGTCATTTTCAGCACACCTATTTCGTCGGCATCGTATTGGCGACCGGTGTTGAAAAATTTGACGAAATCGCCTGTGTGCAACACGCCGTTCACCACTTTGAAATAGGCGATAATGCCACGAAAACTATTGAAAACTGAATCAAAAATCAGACATTGCAGTGGCGCTTCGGGGTCGCCTGATGGCGCCGGCACACGTTCGACTATGGCATTCAGAATGTCTTCCACACCTAACCCTGTTTTGCCGCTGGCGCGAATGATTTCTTCGCGTTTACAACCCAAAAGATCGATTATTTCGTCTTCGACCATGTCGGGCATGGCGCTGTCCATATCGCATTTGTTCATCACGGGAATGATCTCCAAATCGTGTTCGATGGCCATGTACAGGTTCGAAATGGTTTGTGCCTGCACACCCTGCGAGGCATCAACAACAAGCAGTGCGCCTTCGCAAGCGGCAATAGAGCGCGACACTTCGTACGAGAAATCGACGTGTCCAGGCGTGTCAATCAGATTGAGTGTGTATTCCTCGCCGTTGTAGACGTATTTCATCTGTATGGCGTGGCTTTTGATAGTGATACCGCGTTCGCGCTCAAGGTCCATATCGTCAAGCACTTGCGCCTGCAAATCCTTTGACGCTACAGTTTTTGTAAATTCCAGCAAACGGTCGGCCAAAGTGCTTTTGCCGTGGTCAATGTGGGCTATGATGCAAAAATTGCGAATATGTTTCATGCGCTTTCTGATAATGGCTTACAAAATTGCAAAGATAGCAATTTTTTGTAAATCGTGCAACAGCGTCATCGTTTTTTTATTTGGAGAGACTTTGCGGGAAAGTTGTGGCATACAAAAACAAAAGCGAGCATTTTGTGCCCGCTTTCGGTGTTACAAGTGTTTACTGTTTAAGCCACTAAAGCTTCGAATCGCTCAACCAATTTTGCACGTGGCATCGCCCCGATGGTTTGATCAACTTTTTCGCCATTTTTGAAAAAGAGAATCGTAGGGACACTGCGAATGCCAAAACGTTCGGCGCTTTCAACAGCGTCCTCGACATCGGCTTTGCCCACAAAAACACGGCCTGCATATTCGTTGGCCAATTCATCGAGAATGGGTGCCAACATGCGACACGGACCGCACCATGTGGCACTGAAATCAATTACCACCAAGGCATTTTGCGCAAGTACCTCGTCAAAATTGGAATCATTAACATGTTGAGTCATAGTAAAATAGAGTTTTAATGTTGAGTTCGTGTTTCGTTCTGCAAAGTTATTTACAAATACAATGCCGACAACGTTTTTGGCGTGAAAAAGTTATTAACAATTTATATTTTTGATTATCAGTAATTTACACTTTTTTTAGTGTGTGTCCCATGCGCTCTTTTTTAGTTTTCATATAAACTACATTGTAGGGATTGGGGTCTATTTCGATGGGGATATTTTCTACAATTTCAAGTCCGTAGGCTTCCAACCCGATGCGTTTCACGGGGTTATTGGTCATCAGGCGCATTTTCGATACACCCAATTCGCGCAATATGCTGGCACCTACGCCATAGTCGCGTTCGTCGGCTTTGAAACCGAGGTGCAGGTTGGCATCGACGGTGTCGTAACCTTGTTCTTGTAGTTTGTAGGCTGCAATTTTAGCCATCAAACCAATGCCGCGCCCTTCCTGATTCATATATACAACCACGCCTTTGCCTTCTTGTTCGATGATACGCATGGCTTGGTGCAGTTGGTCGCCGCACTCGCAGCGGCACGAGCCGAAGATGTCGCCCGTGGCGCACGACGAATGTACTCTGACAAGTACCGGCTCGTCGGGTTGCCATTGCCCTTTGATGAGGGCTATGTGCTCCAACCCGTTCGATTTTTGACGAAACGGTATCAGATGGAAATGGCCGTACTGCGTAGGCATATCTACTTCGTCGCCGCGCTCGATGAGTGATTCTTGCTGCAGCCGATAGGCTATCAGGTCGCGTATCGAGATGATTTTAATATCGAATTGTTCGGCTATTTTGCGCAATTCGGGCATACGGGCCATAGTTCCGTCTTCGTTCATTATTTCCATCAAGGCGGCAGCGGGGTAGAGGCCGGCCAATTTGGCCAAATCGATACTGGCTTCGGTGTGTCCGGCACGTCGCAATACACCTTTGTCTTGTGCATACAGCGGATTGATGTGTCCCGGTCGGCCAAAGGTTTGCGGCGTCGATGCGGGATCGGCCAATGCGCGTATGGTAGCAGCACGATCGGCTGCCGAAACGCCTGTTGTACAACCTTCTAATTTATCGATGGTTACCGTAAACGGTGTGCCAAGTACCGATGTGTTGTCGGCAACCTGATGTGGCAGGTCGAGTTCTTTGCACCGTTCGATGGTGATGGGTGCACACAATACGCCACGAGCGTGTTTCAGCATGAAATTGACTTTCTCGGGCGTGATTTTTTCGGCCGCAACGATGAAATCGCCCTCGTTTTCACGATCTTCATCATCGACAACAATCAAAAATTTGCCTTCGCGAAAATCGGCGATAGCCGATTCAATATAAGCAGTATTGGTGGTAAACATATATCAGTGTATGTAAAAATCAATTTGCAAAGTTACGCTTTTTCTGTGATTTGTGCAAATAGAACATCGTTTTGGCAGTTTTTGGTGGTTTGTAAAAAAAAATATAACTTTGCAGCTTGTGAACCGCAGTAAAAATATCATATTGCTATTGATGATTGCGGCGTCGTTGATGGCGCAATCGAACAAAACCGGCAAGGTGTCAATCCCGACACATATTCGGGCATGGCATATCGACGAAGGGCTGGGCGTAGCCGACACTTGCGGCATCGATACGGCTATTGTCAGTTATCCCGATGCTAACCCTGTGAATGCGTATAGTATTGCCAACACTTGGAACGGCAATTTGGGGTCGCCGTTGCAGTCGCGCATCTATTTCGACCGTACAGCCAAAACACCAACGTTCTATTCACAGCCATACGACGCATATTTAGTTGGTATAGAAGATGTTACGTTTTTCAATACAACAACGCCGTTTGCCGAGTTGGAATATCGGTCGGCATTGCCTACGTTTTACGAACAAGACCATTTTAAGGCCTTGTTTACGATGAATGCTAATAGTCGAACCAATTTCGGAGGCTTGGTTAATCTGATTTACGGGCGTGGGCAGTATGCCAATCAAGCCACACGCATGTTGAACGGCGGTTTATGGGGCAGTTATAACGGCCGACGTTATTCGGCGCAAGGTGTGGTGATGTTCAACAATTTTCGTAATCACGAGAGCGGTGGCATCACCGATCGCAATTACATACTCGACCCGACGGCTGTGGCCGGTGGTATCGATGTGGCTGTGGCCGATATTCCTACACGCATGGATGCGATTGTCGGCTATTCAAATTACCTCTATTATTACAACCATAAATTTTGTTTTGGTTACGAAAAAGAACGGCGCGTCAACGAAGATTCGGTAACATACGATTATATTCCCGTAACATCAATTATTCATACCATCAAGTTCGAGGATACGCGACGACGCTACATCGAGCGCGATTCGCTAACGAACGGTTTCTATGCCGACAATTTTTATCAAGGGTCGCATACGCTCGATTCGACACGCTATTGGTCGCTCAAAAATACGCTGGGTGTAACGATGGAAGAGAAGTTCAACCGCTTGATGCGTTTTGGTCTGACCGGTTTTGTCGAATATGATTTACGACGTTATCGACAGTTCGAAGATTCGGTGCCGATAACCGACAAACACACCGAACACAACCTGAAAGTGGGAGCGCAAATTTTCAAACGCGAAGGCGAAAAATTGACTTTCGACGTCAATGGCGATGTGTATGTCGTAGGGCCAAAAATCGGTAATTTTTCGGTGTATGGAGGCATTCGCAGCATTTTCCCGATTACTGCCAAAGACACGATGAGTATCGAAGCACGCGGTGGATTTTACAACGAATCGTGCGATTATCTGTTGCAGAATTATCTGTCGAATCATTTTCGCTGGAACAACGATTTCGACAACGAATTGCGTTTCAATGTCAAAGGACGTATTGCATTTCCCACACGTCATATTTCGGTGGGCGTACAGTTCGAGAACGTAACCAATCTCATCTATTTCGACAAAGAAGCGCGTCCTGCACAATTTACAGGCAATGTGCAAGTGATAGCCGCCGATGTTACAGCCAATCTGCAGGCATGGCGCATCCACCTCGATAATCAGTTGGTTTACCAATTTTCGAGCAATAGAGCAGTGTTACCGTTGCCCGATTTTGCTTTTTATTCCAATCTGTATTATCTTGACAGTTTTTTCAAAAAAGTGCTTACTATGCAACTTGGTGTGAGTGTGCGCTATCACACTGCTTATTACGGCAACAACTATATGCCGGCAACCGGCGTATTTTATCTTCAGGACGAATACAAAATCGGTAATTATCCCGAGATGAACGTGTATCTCAATTTCTTTATCAAACGTTTACGACTCTATGTGCAATATGCCAATTGGAATGCCACCTTGTTTGGCGGCCGCAACTATTTTTCGATGCCGTTTTATCCTCTAAATCCGGCTACGTTCCAATTTGGACTATCGTGGACGTTCTACGATTGACAACTTACTAAAAACCAATGATATGGGACTGAAAAAACGTGTAAAAATACCGCTTATGATGGTTGCCGTTCTGACACTGATAGTGCTGTTTGCCTATTTCAGCGTGCAACCGCGCAAATGGGACGACATCGAACGTTCCAAAGTGCTGAATGTTGTAACCGAATACAGCGCACTTGGCTATGTGGTCGATGGCGACAGCGTATCAGGTTTCGAATACGAAGTGCTGAAACGCTTTGCCGATTCGCTGGGATTCGAGTTAAATATAGTGGTAGAACCCGATCTCGAGAAAAACATCGAAGGCCTGAATCGTGGCGATTACGATATGATAATGAAATTATTGCCAACCACATTGGAACTCAAATCGGCTGTAAAATTCTCACAACCATTGATTAAAAATTATTTAGTATTGGTACAACGCACACCAACCGCCGACGATGAAAGTACACTTGTACGCCATGTCGCCGATTTGGAAAACCGTACACTGACAATGCCTGAACACACGCCCGACGAATTGGTATTGCGCAACATCGAAGACGAACTCGGCATTGCGCTCGACATCGACTATCTGCCCAATATCGATATTGAACATGTATTGGCAATGGTGGCACGAGGCGATGTTGACATGGCTGCTGCCGACATTTTCACGGCACGTGCTGTCAAACGTTTTTATCCGCAACTCGACATTGATACCAAATTGGGATTTACACAGCCATGTGCATGGGCGTTTCCTAAAAAATCGGAACAGTTGTGCCAAACCTTCGATGCGTGGCTCGACAATTTCAAACAAAGTGACGATTTTGTCAAATTATATCGCAAGTATTACCGCTAACGGCGTATGAAAAACGGACAAACACAACTGCGTGTTACAGCGTCCATGCCATTGATGGATTTTTTGTTGGCCAAAATGGGCGGCATGAGCCGAACGGCTGTCAAAGCGTTACTGACACATCAACAAGTTACGGTGAATGGTCGTGTCGTAACGCTATTCAATCACGCTTTACATGTCAACGACCTTGTGTGCGTGACCAAAAACAGACCGCTAACAACCAATAAGTTGCATCCGTTACTGAAACTCGTTTACGAAGACGATTATCTGCTGGTGGTAGCCAAAAAAGAAGGATTACTCACCGTCGCCACATCGCCTGAATCGCGCGAAACGACAGTGTTTTCGATACTCAAAAATTATGTCCGGCAAACCAATACTCGTAATGGTGTGTTTGTGGTTCATCGGCTCGACCGCGAAACTTCCGGATTACTCGTTTTTGCTAAGCAGCGTGATTTACAGCGATTTATGCGCGATAATTGGCGCACTGTTGTAACTAATCGTGCGTATGTGGCATTGGTCGAAGGCAATGTACAACCTACGACGGACACCATTGTGTCGTGGTTGACCGAAAACCCGAAAACGACGCGTGTTTATTCGTCTTTTCACGATAATGGCGGCAAAAAATCAATTACACATTACACCAAAATAGAGGGTAACAACAATTATTCTTTGCTTGAATTGCATCTCGAAACCGGGCGTACCAACCAAATTCGTGTACAAATGGCAGCAATAGGGCATCCTGTGGTAGGCGACCGCAAATATGGGTCAGGCAGTTCGCCTGTCGTCAATCGGTTGGCATTGCATGCCTACACGCTTGATTTTGTACATCCTGTAACGCATCAGCCGCTACATTTCGAGCAACCTGTTCCGCCTGATTTCCGGTTACCGCATGACTAAACAAGTTGATGCTCGTATAACATCTATGTACAAAAAAGGTCAGTAAACAAAATCAGACACTTCCATTTTGAAAATGTCTGATTTTGTTTGTGTATTGTGGAGAATATCGGAATAAGAAACGCAAGTTAAACATTTAATTTATAATTAGTTGCAGTTGTCTATTTTTTGGCAATCGCATTTTTTTGGGATATAAGCACCTCCATTTGACGCTCTATTTTAGCGACGCGTTCCGATAGGGGAATATCAGCAATACCAAAAAACTCGTTAGGGCTGATTTTCAATACATTACATAGGTTTAGCAAGTCCTTTGCTCCGATGCGCTGATAGTCGATTGCCTTTTTTAGGCCTACCAGCGTAAAACCTAACTGCACCGATATGTCGGTAACTGTAACGCCGCGTTTTGCGGCTAAAATCTTTAATTCTTGCCAAGATAACATAATAACATTATTTTACATACTAAAACTTTTGTTTACTTTCGTTCTAACAGACCGATTAAGCGGTTTATCTGCTCCTCGAACATCTTACGCTGTGCGATAAGTTCACCTAACAGTTCTTTATTCACCTCATTAGAGTTCTGCGTGTTGTGTGTAGCATTACCTGTACACTGTATTATGTTATCCCCATTGTTCTCGTACATGTTACCTTCGCCGGTTAGTAGCCACTTCAAACTGTATTTCGGGTATAATTCCTTAATTTTTGTTGCATAGTTTTTAGACAAACCGCGACGTTTCATGCTTGATATTGATTGCAAACTTGCATTTATTAGCGATGCTAATTGCGTAGAATTTATGCGCTCATTGTATAAGATTTCATCTATCACATTGCTTTCAATCATAATTTAACAATTTTAATTCATTGATTTTCAATTAAATACGATTTTTTTTGAAAAAAATACGCATTTTGTTTGGTTGCTTAAAATTTTGTTTATAACTTTGCATCGTCAAACAATACAACAAAGGTATAACAAATTAACCAACTAACAAATTTTTTACTATTAAATTTATTTAATTATGGTAACAACAACAAAAACAGAAATTGAGAAACTCTTTGAAACGATGCGCGTTTGCGATTACCGCCGTTTTAATGAGGACGTGCGCCACTATTGCGGCGTAACGCGTGCTACCGTTTCGCTGTGGCGACGTGGTAAAACCACACCGAGCATATCAGCAAAAAGAATAATCAACAGCCTTTCAAAACGATATGGCTACGAGCCGGTATTTGATTTACTGGTAGAACCCGAAGAAAAAGAAGTATTAACCTATTAAATTTTTATTATTATGAAATTTATTAAATTTGATTTTGATTATTATCAACAATACGAATTCCCAGAGTATTTTACTGAAAATGATACACTTATATTCCACATATGAAGAGGTGGTAACTTTCATAATCAAGGTTATTTAACTTGCAAAGGTTTTGGAGATTTTAACGACCTTATGAATTATATAGGTAATTATTTATTTATCGAAAATAGAGATGCAAATGGTCGATTTGTAAAACCTTTCTATTCTGACGGAAATGGTAATTATGTAGCAGATTTAGACGGTACAATATTTGATTTTGATGGCGACTATAATACTTGGTATATAAAACCATTATGTGAATTGAATGAAGATGAAGTCAATGCTGCAGTTGAACAAGGAGCATTAGTTGAATTTGACGAATACGAAGAATACGAATAACGTTAAAACAACTACTCTATGAAAACGAACGACACGAACGACACGCGCGACCTTTTTATAATTATGTTTATACTATCGGTTTCTGCGCTACTATATGCAATTAACTGCTATGTAGAATACGACAAGTTTAATATAGCCGCTATTGCTGTTGCGATACTATGTTCGGCATTCGTTATCTATCGTGTAAAATCGTACATAAATTAAACTACACCGCATAACACAGTGAAAGCCACATGCGGCTGCTTGGCTGGGAACATGTAACAATGAGCGTTGAGCAAGTGCGGTGTTTCATAAAAAATAGTGGATAAACCGACAGAACGAGGTCGGGAGAATGTAACCCAAAGCCGCAAGGCTTGTGTCACAAAAATTTGCGCTCGCCCACTATTTTGTTTGAACAACACGGGATAAAATTACAGAATGAGGTAATGGAGTTAAAAAGTCTGGCACTCGCCCCGTGTTGTTTATTTTGTAAAACAATTAAAACATTATAACTATAAAACGAAAAATTATGGAAAGAAAAATCGGCGAAAGTTTTACATACAAAAGCGTAATCCTTGAAGTAGTCGAACAAGCAGAATTGGTAATATCTACGATAATCCAAAATTATTAAAATAATATAAATATGAATGAACTTTATTGGATAACAAGATTAGATGTAATTTGCATATTTTTAGTAGTATTATTAGTATTATGTAGTTTAGTGTCTATTTATCATATAATAGGATTCTTTGAAGTTACTAAAGAAGATAGCGACTCAGAACAAGAGTATCAAAATGATTATATAAAAGAATAAATTATGGAAAAGATTCTTATAAATAAAACATCAACTATAACTACTACAAGTATTATGCATACTTCTAATTACAGGAACTACATAAGCCGCTTCTACGGTCAGTCCGTCCGCCCTGTTTTGTCAAACGATTAAAAATAAAACATTATGATTAAAGAGATTATTATTATTATCTGTTTTATTATAATCACTATTACTATTATAGTAGTAATTATTTGGGAAATTAAATATTACATTTTATGTAAAAAGGAATTTGAGAAAATAAAAATAGGTGATAGATATAAGCAAACAATATCAGATTTTGATGACCCGTTTTCAGAACCTTTAACAACATACTATAAAGTTATAGACAAAAAGAAAGTTGGCTTAAGAAGATATGTACGTCTTGAATATATTCCAGATGATTTAACAAGAGAAAACAATTTTTTCAGAAAAACAGAAAGAATTGAATACTTAATTGACTTATATGAAAAATGTTAAGATTAAGATTATGAAACGAAAACTTATTGAAAGAAAAATCGGAGAACAATTTTGACTTCGACGGCGTAACGCTCGAAGTAGTCGAACAAGCAGAATTGGTAATATCTACGATAATCCAAAATTATTAAAATAATATAAATATGAATGAACTTTATTGGATAACAAGATTAGATGTAATTTGCATATTTTTAGTAGTATTATTAGTATTATGTAGTTTAGTGTCTATTTATCATATAATAGGATTCTTTGAAGTTACTAAAGAAGATAGCGACTCAGAACAAGAGTATCAAAATGATTATATAAAAGAATAAATTATGGAAAAGATTCTTATAAATAAAACATCAACTATAACTACTACAAGTATTATGCATACTTCTAATTACAGGAACGACATCAGCCGCTTCTACGGTCAGTCCGTACGTCCTGTTTTGTCAAACGATTAAAACATTATAACTATATGAAGATAGACGGGAAAGTACACTGCTTCTTTGAGCAGTCAGGAACTTTTAAGAATGAGTTTATAAAACTTGGTTACGATGCTTTCGACTATGATATTCAAGACAACTTCGGACAAACTGATTATCAAATAGACCTATTCGCAGAAATTGAAAAAGCATATTCAGAAGAGGAGAGTGTATTTGATAATATCACTAATGAAGATTTGATTTTGGCGTTTTTCCCTTGCATATACTTTACAGGTTTTACAAATCCATGTTATTACACGCTTGAAAATATCAATTATAAATCTATGTCGTGCAAACAAAAATTCGACGAAATAATAAGTCGTTCAGATAAACGAGAAAAATTTTACAAAATACTATACAAACTCTGCGGAATAGTTATGTGCAGAGATTTAAGAATGATAATCGAAAACCCGTATTCAAATTTACACTATTTGCATAACAACTTTTTAAAAGAGCCTACCGTAATTGATACAAATAGAACATTGCGTGGCGACTATTTCAAGAAACCAACAGGATATTGGTTCTTTAATTGTGCAAACACAATCGGACACTCCTATCAAAAAAGCAAAATCAAAAAAATAGTTTTTGATTGCAAACGTGGTAGCAAAGCAGGCATCTGTTCCGAAGAACGCTCGATGATTTCTCCCGACTACGCACGCAATTTTATATGCGACTTCATTTTAGGCAAACAACAAATTCACACACTACAAACACTCTTTTAACTATGCTACCAAAAATGTATCTCACTATCGACAACAACAACGAATACCAACTAATCCTATATGTTTACCCAAAGAATAAAGCGATACCATTTACCGATTTTTTAACCGACAACGGCATAAAGATTGACGAATTGCGCATAAATTATGATTGCGACACCGGAACTATAATGTTACCAAAACGCAACCAAACGGAGAACCTGAAACGACTTAACTATTTAATACAAAAATTCCTATGAACGATTTAATGCCTAATGCAATAGTTTTGCACCGTGATTTTTACGACGTACTGCAAAAACTCGACGACACACAGCGCGGACGCCTATTGCTTGCGCTCTACGAATACGCTTTCGACGACGAGGTAACAACAGAACTTGACGCTATGACTACGATTGCATATATCGTGATAGTTCGTACAATTGATATGAACACAAAGCGATACAGAGAGATTAGCGAGAAACGACGCAAAGCAGCAATTAAAGGTGGCGCACCAATAGGTAATAAAAATGCTGCAAAAATAAAAACAACTAAAACAACTCAAAACAACCTACCACAAAAAACAAAACAACTAAAACAACCAAAAACAAACAAAAACAACCAAAACAACCAAATGGTTGTTATATCGGAAACGCCAGAAAACACAAGCGATTGCGACACGTTACAAAAAACAACCAAAACAAATAAAAACAACCAAAACAACCCAAATACAAATACAAATACAAATACAAATACAAATACAAATTATAAAAATACGGCTGTCGCCGTACAAAAAGAAACAGCGGCGACGGCGGCAATTTTTTATCAATCAAAAAAAATAATCGAATTTTGGAACAAGCAATGTGTAAACATGCCAAAGGTTGCCGAACTGACAGAGTCGCGCGCGCGCGAACTCGACAAACTTCTACAAGTATATACGCCCGACGAGATATGCGACTGCTTGCTGATAGCGAACGCATCGCCCACGCTAAATGGTGAGCGCAACGAGCGACCTATGAAAATCGATTGGTGCCTAAAAAACTTTTTATCGCTATACGAGGATAGAATCGCGCTGAATGCACAAAAACAAAAAGCAATAGAAGCACAAGAAGCCGCACTGCAACGTAAGGCCGCCGACGAACGCCGAGCAATCGAACAACAACACGAGCAAGAACGACACACATTGGCATGCGTTCCTATGCCGGACTATATTTTAGAGAACTTGCGTAAACGCAGAACCGAAAACAAATAAAAACACTGTAAATTTTGCAACATAAATCACCTGTATTGAATTTTATTTGTAAAATTGATAAATTACACGTCTTTTACAAAAAAGTGTCTTAAATCGCAAATAAAGTACCAAAAATCATATATAAATTTTCCAAAATAAAATAGTCGTTTTTCAAAACAAAAACGATTATTTTTTTTGTACATTTGTTTGGTTATAAAAATTTTTGTATCTTTGCAGCAAATTTAAGACTATGGAAAACTCAAATTTTAGTATCTGTACCGCTAAAAAAGTGCAACAAATCATTCCAGAATTGTCGCGCTCAACCTGTTACGATTGGATAAACCGAGCCAAAAAAGCACTCAATGTTCGTGTTTTGTCAGTGCAACAGTTCTGCAAATATTATGGCATAAAAATATAGTTCGTTTTCAGTATTGTTTTAAGAGTAGTTAGAAAACGTCATGCTTTGAAGCAAGGCGTTTTTTTGTTGTAAAAATCGGAATATCTGTACAACATTTGTTTGTATTGCTTATGTTTTTGTTCTAATTTTGCAAGCAAAACAAAAGTAATTGTATGGACGGAAAATTTTTAATCGCTGCCGGTGCTGCTGCATATATGATGTATAAAAATGGTCAGTCGCAACAAAAATCGATTGACGATTTGAAAAGCGAATTAGATAACACTTCGGCATATATGCAGGCACAGATTGACGACATGAGACACGCCGGCGATTTGAATAATTTTGTAAAACCGAATAGCATAAACTTAAAGGTTCGCTCGATTGTAAATAACAAGTGGGGTTATGAGTTGAATATCAGTGTTACAAACGATTCTAAATCGTCCGTCAAGTTGCAGGATTGGAATGTTATTGTTTACTGCGAGGACGGACAAAGTTATAACTTCATTCTCGACAAACAAATTCCTGTTGCAGCCGGCGAAACAAAAACAGTTACCGTTGGAGGTGGCACAGCCGAGATTTTCAGACTAAAAGAAACGCGTGAGCGTATCCGTAAAACGATTGCCGAAATGTGTGGCAAAAAGTTGTTTACATCGGTATCATCGCTTAAAGAAGCAAAAGGCAAACAGTTGAAAGCAACAGCAACAGTAACATATAACTTCGGCGGCGATACTACAAACTTTAACGATAAGGGTAAGATTTGGGACGTTTCCGGTACACTTACATATATGGGAGCAACGGGTGGATATAGCAAAGTAGGTCAAGTTGGCTAATATGAATAAAAATCAAAAAATAATTATCGGTGCCGGTGTTATCTTGTTTACGGCTAACTATCTGATTAACGCATATAAAAAATTGCGTTTCGGATTGCGTAGTTGGTCGATAGCACAATTTAGCGAAGAATCGGTAATTCTTAAAATTGTTTTGTTCGTTAGCAATCCTACATTTGTCAGTATCAATATAGGCAATATCGATGCCGATATTTTGCTCGAAAATAAAGTTGTTGGGCATATATCGTACCCAATTAACCGACAACTGAAAGCACACGGAACCAATACGTTTTCGATAAGTGTTGAATTACTATATACCGAAGCACTTAAAGAATTGTGGAACATTTTGAGCGACCCGACACAACAATTACTTACAGAAATGAATTTGTATATCAAAGGTAAATTAGATATAGGCAACAGAAGTACAAATCTAAATGTTTTGTTGCCAATCAAAGACTTAATCAAAAAATGATGTATAGTGATGGTCGAAATACTTTTTTAGGTATCGGCGGCAACCGTGATATTGTTCATGCGTTGCTCGATACTTACGAGTATGCTAAATTGCAACCGGCTGATATATTACGAGATATTTATGATTGCGACTATTATACGCAATTATGGTCTATTTGGAATTATTTTGTCGATAGGGTGTACTATAAAGAGGACGAGGGGAATAAGCAGTATTTGAAAACGCCTGCACGCATCTTGAACGACGGCGACGGCGATTGCAAAAGTTTTTCAATCTTTTTTGGCTCGTGTCTTTATTGTTTAGGTATTCCGTTTGTGTTTCGTTTTGTCGGGTTTAATCATAACCGCCCACGAACTTACACGCACGTTTATGTAGTGGCAAATCCGAACACATCTGCACAGGTAATTTTAGATGCAGTCGAAACTGACAATACAGGCATGCCGATTTTTAATTACGCTCGAAAATATGTAAGTAACAAAGATATTGCAGGATAAAATGAGTAAAGGTTTAGAAATATATCGTCTTTCAGGTTTACCAAAGGTCGGCGACCTTAACGAGGTAGGACGGTATGCCTATTGGACTAACGGAACGCACGAATGGACAAACACAAGAGCCTATAACAGGCTGTTGTCGCTTGTCAATTTGAAAATGGACGAAATTGTTTATCTGAAAGGTCAGAATGTGGCTGACTTGATGAATGAACTTGATTGCTATATCGTTTGTCTTGAAGGATTAACTATTGCAGGCACTAATTATGACAACTTGATGCGTGCCGGTACAATAATAAATGCAATGCTTACAAGCGATATGTTTAAGCAAACATTTACAGACGACACAAGACGAGCCGACAATTTAGATAATCTAATTGCAACATTTACATATACTTATAATAAAAATATAGAGTATAACTTTACGCTTGATTTTGAGGATTGGTGGATTAGATTGATAAGGGATAACATCAATACTTTCCCAGAAGCCGTAAAAAATAATTTTCAGCGTGCCTTTGTGGACGGTACAAAGAAAATTGCAGGTATAGGTGCAACAGATGATAAAAAGGAATTTTCGGAATATATTCGCAATGCAGGCGATTATTTCCTATACCTTTTTATTGGCGATACCGAGATACGCAAGTATAATAAAACTATACAAATGCGCTATCGTAAGGAATTAGAATTGTACAAATATGTTTGCAATGAGTGTCAAGGTATGTACGACGAAGCCACAGTTTGGACGCTGATACGAAACGGCGTAATTCGTCAATATAAAATGACACCCGAAGCAAAAATTTTGCAACTTAACAATGTAGGAAATGGTAAGGTTGGTATTGCAATAGAAGTACTTTTAACAATAATCAGTGTTGTTACTACTGCTCTTGCTACACTTTTAGGCGTTATATTAGATATAGTGCAAGTGTCGTTGCAGTACAAGTATAGCGCACCGGTAGAGGAGGAATTAGGTATTCCGCAAACAGAGGATTGGGGATTAGATAGCAACACCGACGATAGTAACGACGGCATCAAAACGTTTTTGCTTGTTGGTGGTATCGGATTAGCAGGATATTATTTTTTAAGTAAATAAATTTATGGCACTAACGGAAAAATACAGAGAACAATTAAGGAATGCAGCAAGCAACCTTATTTATGCGTGGATTAGCGAAAACAATTTGAAATACTTTTCTAAAAAATACTCGTCTATAATTGCACGCAAACGAGCCTATCAACTGCAATTTATGGCGAATATCGCACGACAGGCGAATGTTTCAGGAAACGAAGTTACCGCATACGTTGAACAATGTGTTAAAGATATTTACGGAATTACACCGGCCGAAATAGTCTATCAGTTGGCACAAGGTAAAACAGTTGCCGGTCGGAATTGGAAACGAGGTATTTATGGTATCGGAGAACTGACAACAGGAACAACAACTTTTACCGGAAGCGACTACACGGTAAATGCTGAAACCGGCGATATTGAACTGAACGGTAAAAACATGACAAAACGCCGCCGGTGCAATACTTACCAAACGGAATATGTGCAAACATACGACGATAACGGCAATCTGAAAACAGATAAAGGAAGCGTATATTTGGAAGGCAAAACCTATTACGATAAAACCACAGGCAAATCGTATAGTAGCGTGTTGAATGATGAAACAGGCAAATATGAGGTTCGCTGTATCACTGACGGCGATATGCGTATTGCAAGCGACGGCAGCACATTATCGTCAGATGCTTGCACATTCTTTGAAAATGCGCAGGACTTTGTTACGATTATAGGTAATTTTCTTAAAAACATTTTATCAATGTTTGGAATTAAAACTATAACAACAGAGGATATTGCAGTAAATCAAGTAGATGACGGATTTGAACCTGAAACAGACAGCGGACTGTCAAAGGCAAGTATCGGCATAATCGGCGGTGTTGCACTACTTGCTTTGCTCGCATCGGACAAGAACAAGAAACCAAACTTGAAATAATAACGGTAAAGTTGCAGCCGTAGAATTGCGACAAACGAATTTATTTATAATTTTTCAAAAACAATTTATCATGCTGAAATTGAAAATGAAAAAAATGCCAAAAAAGCCGAAATCTAATGCAACGGTAAAACAACTTGAACGTTGGATTGAGCGGGCAACTGCGGTTCGCAAAGAGAATGCGAAACGCGCCGGAGAGAATAAACGAATTGAGATGCTGAATAAGAAAATTGCTGGTTTCTGCAAATAATATAGGAGGTTTTGATTATGGCTAAAAAGATGAAAAATCCTTTCAAAAAACAGAACGTAATGGATACGGTTGTTACAGTAGGTTTAGGCGGAGCCGCCAACGTTGCTATTGACGCAGTGGTCGATAGTTACAACAAGAGTGCTACCACACCGGTAGATGATATCTATGTACATGCAGGCAAATTTATTGTCGGTGCTATCGGCAGTGCTATGATTGGCAACCGCTATGCAAAAGCAGCCCTCGACGGTGTAGGCGTTGTAGGTGCAAGCAACCTGATTGCTTACCTTATGGACGACACGACAAAATCGACACCGGAAACAACCACCGCAGGCATTCCTCACGGTACCGTAGGACGTGTTCGTACCGCTAACGCAGGATATGCTCGCCGTATGCGACGCAGTGGACGTGTAGCAGGTATTGCTAACATGGTAGGCTGATTTAATCGTGTTTTGTGTTTATAGAAAAATTAGAAAATTATTAACAATCAAAAATTTACAAAAATGAGTCAAGTAGCAGATATTTTACGCGAACGCTTTGTTGCCGTAAATAACGAATACCAATCGTACAGCGGTGGCAAGAAGTATGCCGAAGTTTCCAAAATCCGCATCGAAACACCGATTTTGGACGGCGTAGGTCAATATGAAATTGACATTAAAAAACAAATTACGTCTAACAAACGCGAGGTTTCGCTCGACCGTAACGACGTGTTTATTCCTAACTCAATCGCTTTGTTCATTGCTTTGCAATCGACAACCAAACCGTCAAAAGAGGTGCTTATGTCGTATCCGGCACTCACCGAATCGGACGGCAAATCGATTCACAAAGTAGGTTTCACAAACGACGATATTTTTGCCCTGTACAACGGCAAATTGGTTTGGACTGTTGACAACGGCGTGCTTATGGCTTCGTACCCGACGGAGCGATTCCTCAAAGTTCCGGAAACGCAGGGCGCTTTCTTGCTTGATAGCACCGATGCCGTAGTTGATGAGCATATCTTGTCGGAATGGGACGTGCTGAAAGCAAGCGATATTCTTTTGCCTAAACTGACAATAGCCGGTACGCGCGACCACCGCGTAACAATCAACTTTGATGCCGCAGGTTTGACGTTCCCCGTAACTGAAGGTTACCAACCGGTGTTGGTGTTCTATATGGACGGTTTCTTAGTAAAAGGCGGTTGCGAATTTTACGATCAAAAAAATCCTAACGCTTTGGCTATTGGACAATGGTAAGCCGAAAGGCACACACAAAGGTATGCGCTATCGGTTTAGCGCATACTTACAAAACAAACTAATTTAATAATATGGAAAAATATAATTATTTAGAAGCTGTAAAAGACTCCGTCAAAGACTACATCATAAACAATATAGATTTGTCGAGCTTTGATGATAGAGATGAGTTAGAGCAATACTTAAATGACGAATTATTTATAGATGATAGCGTTACTGGTAACGCAAGCGGTAGTTATACATTTAACTCTTGGAAAGCAGAGGAGTATTTATGCCACAATCTTGATTTGCTACAAGAAGCTATGTTAGAGTTTGGTATTAATGTTCGAGATTTTCAGGGAGCAGAGTGGGCAGACGTTACTATACGCTGTTATTTACTTGGTCAGGCTATAAGCGAAGTATTAAACGAAATTTATTAAACAATAATATGCAGAACGCTTGGAGATTACGCAACAATATCGACCTTGTTCAAATTAACCTGAACAACAACGACGGTAAATTTTACATACCGGAGAATGTGGATTTTCGCGACAAGCGTGTCAATTACGTTATGTTGCTTGGTAGTGCAGACGTTGGAGAAAGTTCTGTATCGCCGTTCGACGGACGCACTTTGGTAAGGAACGACGATTTGCGCAACTTTTATGTCGAGTTTGTATCAGACGATAAAAAGGTTCTATTTGAAAATGTTTGCGGCGAATTTCTGCAACCTTACAGCAACTTGAAGTTTGCGATAAATAGCGTAATTTCGTTAAAATTATCGTCAATCACATACGCAGGTACTGACGACCTGACAGACAAATGTATATTGCTTTATGTCAGTTATTCGGGCGGCGAATGCGACCCTATTTTGCCGACAAACTCTATCACTATCCGCGTAACTGTTCCGCACGGAAGTAACGGTGTAAAATTATCGGATTATGTCGATGAGTATATCAAACAGCAAAATAAATTCGTGAAAGCGATTGAAACAGAGTGCGATTTTGATTATTACCTGACGTTGCAAGACCGTAAACATAGAGTGTTCCGATTTGTTCCGTCGAACATGTTCCGAAGCGATTACTCGCTCGTGCGTAAAAACCAACCGCTTATGTTGGGTAGTTTTGATGTAGATTTCAAAAACTCGTACATACACCCACAGCAAACATTAAGAGATACACACATTACATTAACTTTATACTATTAAGATATTATGAACAAAAAAGTTTCAGGCGCAAAATCAGTTGTTGTAAAACTTGAAAGTCTTGGCAAAAATTATTTGCCTTTCGTTGAGTATCTGAAAGACAGATACATTAAATTTATCGACGTTGTTTTGGTTCGTTCACTACCTTATAGTACAGACAACGGAATAACTGATACAAGCGGATTATTTATAACGCTGGCCGATAAGAGCGGTAACAGTTTCTTTGTACGAGATGAAACCCTAATTCGTTACGACGTGCAACAAAATTACGGATTGCGCCGTCCTATTGGTCAAAAATTGTCGTTGCAAAATTCGTATATCAACGTAACAAACGATAGCATGGTCGGTCGCTCGGTTTTGCTCGTGTTTTGGTATGACCTGCCCGAATATAGCGCACGCAATACTACCGATGCGCAACTGACAGACAATTTCGAGGTAAAGATTGAAAGCAACACATCAAACAATTTGCTGCCTGATAATCGTACTATGGTGGGCAAGCGGTTTCGTAAAATATCGTTGGCGTTGCCAACATTTACGCCGACGTTTTCAGAAAGCATAACATATAACGATGCACACCACATGTATATAACCCTACAAAAGGGTAATTATAAAATTTTTGATGCCGTTCCTTTGATTTTGCTTTACGAAATAGGTAATGTAGAATTGCTTGATTTTGCGAACATTATTTTTGATTTTACCTATTCTTATATTTTTGTAGGCGGAAACGGTGCAAATATAGATGTTACAGGAAAAAGCGTATTTTTCAACGCCGTATATGAGGATAAATAACCATTAAAAAATTACTACTATGATAGCAAACGGTACCGACAATCTTGTGTCTTGGATTCGGCATAACAAACTGAAAAATTGGTCGTTGGCTCGCAAAAACTCTTTGAAGGAAAATGCTATTGTGTGGAGCAGCAACCCCGATGTAGATTTTGACGCAAACGTTGAGGATATGTTAAGCACGTTAGATTGCTTGGACGGCGGAAACGTTTATATCATAAGCCGTGATAAGGGCAGCGTGAACAACGCCGGCGAATGTTGGCGTGTGCCTGAAAAAGCAGCATCTGACACTCAATCAATAAGCGGATACCAACAGCAGAATGTGCAGCCGGTTGTCCCTATCGGATATGTTAGCCGTGAAGAACTCGACCAACGTATTGATGACGCTGTAAAGCGTGTGCAGTTTGAGAATGAGCGCAAGCAGTTTGAACAAGAACGTGAAGAATTTAAGCGCGAACGAAAGGAATTTGAAAGCACGCGCGACGGTATCATTGGCACGCTTATAACAAAGGCGGCACCGATTATTGAGCCGTATTTATCGCGACTTGCTCCACGAGTTGCAGGCTTGGACAGCGAGCAAATGCAAGCCGAACCTATAACGGCGGTATCAAACGACGATGTTACACCGACAGACGACTATGTAGAGAATGAAGTTTTTACAGAAGCAGAAAGCGACAAACTATTTGACCTGTGCGAGCGGTGGAAACGTGCCGACGATGCCGATTTTCTCAAAGTGCTTGAAAAAATTGTGCAATTTGCCGAAAGTGGCAAGGACGTTAAAGTACTTGGTATGTCCTTTGGTTACGACAAAGTAAAAGATATGTTGTTAGATTTTGAATTGTAAGATATGCCAAAATTTTTATTTGATATAGACGCAGCAGGCCATTTGGTAAAATCAACTGGTGATGGAATTATTGAATTGTTGCCGGAATACAACAACAACCTATTTATGTCTGCACACCCCGATTGGTTTACAGGCTGGCAAGTTCCAAAAGGTGATTGGGCAATCTTGACCGGTTTTTACCAACTATCCGACACAACAGGTCAAACGTGGTGGCAAATCGAAAGTAATCCTTACTATGGAGTTACGCGACCGATAGGTGGCGATTTTCATTGGACGCTCTACGAGGAACCGTATCAAAAGCACAGTCAATCGGAAGCGCAAAAATTTATTGACGGTATCATAAAGAACAACAAGCATATCTATGAAAACAATTTGCTTTGTGCGCACTTTCAGAATAAATTTACCAAAGCGCAGAAACAACAAATAATCGCTTTGCAGCAGCGGCTCGAAAAACGCAATCAGTCGTTGCAGGAAAATTCGGGTGTACTTTTCAACAACATTGCGACAAGTTACCCAAAGGGTTATATCGACTTTTACGACGACCTTAAAGCACTGACAGCAGGATATGAAACTATCGGCGCAGTAATCAGCACGACCGCCTTAATTGTAATTACTGCCGTAGTGCTTGCAAGCGCAGGTACGGCCGCATACTTTGCATATAAAGCATACTTTGCCGAGAGTGAACAAGATGTGAAGTATAGCGACGAATTGACAAAGATTTTGCAATCGAAACTGACTGCGGAGGAATATGAACAACTGAAACAGGAAACTGCAGGTTTAATCACCAAAGCAAAACTGCAAGAGCGATTGGATAGTTTCGGCGGGACGGCTAAAACATTGCTTTCCGTTGCGTTAGGCGTTGCTCTTGCTTATGGTGCTTATAAAATTATAAAATAATTATGGAACAAAAAGAGAAAAAGAAAGTTTTGCCTAAAACAAACGCGTGGGGTTGTTTTCCAAACGACGAGGGACAATATCAAAATTTTGCCGACGGCGATTTGCTCTTTGGCAAAATTCGCTGCACTTACGTTGAGATTTACGACAAAGACGATAACCTGATATGCTCTATCAATAATAAAGTAGCAACAGGCATTCTGCAATATATATACGAACAATTTAAGGGGTGTTTTTTTTATACAGAAAAAATTAAATGTAAAAGCAAAGACAAAATCGCCGTTTTGTTCAATTTGACAAATGACAAATTTATTGTTCCTGAACACCAAGAAATGAGGCATGTTATAATTCATGCAAATGACTTGAACCCGTATTCTCCTATTATAAAAGAGTACGACGAAAGAATAACAGTACCGGAATATACGAGTACAAACTTTGAATTGTTGTCGCATGGCATAAAATTTCGTTATTTAGGTACATTTCAAGACATGTTGGCCGGTAAAGAGTTTGCATATATTCGCCCTAACGCTTGCAGGTGGGTTGCGCAAGAAAAACCTATTGAGGTAGCAAAACCAACCCAAAAAAATAATTGGTTAAAATGGCTTACAATAGGCCTAACAGCATACGGAACACTTAAATAAAATTGATATGAAGTATAAAGTAAAATCGAAAGTTGAAACTATTACTACAAATACAATTCTACAAAGTGAGGATTTTGGCGGTTGGCAAGCAGTAAACGTTGGCGACACTATTGCAAATGTTAATGGCATAACGCTTGAACCTGACGGCAAAATAATAGGATTAGATTACACGACACTGCAACCAAATGTTATCTGGGACGAACCAATTCGTATTGTTTTTGGGGAGGGTAGCGGCTCGCACCAAATGGTAGTTGTTACACGATTAAAGTATATAGAGGAATGAAAGCAAGTGCAAAAGCATACGAACTAATCCGCAAATTCGAGGGAAAAAGCAATACCGCTTACCAAGATAGCGTGGGAGTTTGGACAATAGGATATGGACACACAGGCGACGTTGTAAAAGGTCAGACAATAACCGATGCAGAAGTAGAGCGATTGCTCGCCGCCGATGTTGCAGTTGCCGAAAAAGTGGTCAATGCGCAAAACATTACGCTTACTCAAAATCAATTTGATGCGTTGGTCGATTTTGTTTTTAATCTCGGTGCCGGCAACTTACAAAAAAGTACGTTGCTAAAAAAAATTAAAGACGACCCCAACGACCCAACTATTTACGACGAGTTTTTGCGTTGGGTGTATGCCGGTGGCGTTAAATTACTCGGACTTGTTCGCCGCAGAACTGACGAAGCAGAACTTTATTTTTTAGGTATTCCAAAAAAAAAAGTTACGCTAAATATCTATTAGTTACAGCGATTACAGGAATTACTTTGTTTTATTTATTTTCTAAAAATAATAAACTATGATTTTACAACCTTATTTTCTTCAAAGTTGGAGCCTAATTAAAGGAGGTTCGACGGCACATTTACCTGCAAGTGTAGTGTATAGAGTTACAGATGATTTAGTTTTTTTTGGAATGCTTACAGGAAACGATTTACAGATAACATACACAGGAAGCAGCGGGACGCAACAAACTGAAATTTATTCAAATAATAACCCATATAGTTGCAAAGCAAACACTGACATAACAATATCTGGGAATGGAATTACAGGCGTTTATTCCGGTTTGTTAAAAGCAAGTATATTTGTTTCATACCTCAACTTGTCAAATTGTCCGGAATTGTTAGAAGTAGATATTAGTGGTTTCTATGATATGCTAAACGAAACAAATATCACTACATTTTTATCCAATCTACCAACTACACAACGCGGTAAATTGTATTGCGATAATTATTCGTTGTTTGAAACAATAAAAACGGCGGCAGAAACAAAAGGTTGGCAAGTATATAATACATCTCTTGTTTAACAATTATAAATTGTATAAATATGAAACTAACAACATTACTATTAAATTCTTTGAGTAATCACATCTCGGAAACTATCAACGGACGATTGATGCTAAAACTTGACGATACAGGAACAAGCAGCATTTTTTTAGGATTTATAGGGTTTGAAGAAAAGTACACGATACTACTATTCCTAAATAACAAAGAAGTTAAAGAAGTAGAAATTTATGATAGTACGCTGACTGAAATTACTTTTGATACGCCCCAACGGGGAAATATCTATATAGATTTAATATCTTCTGATAAAAATAGTTTGTTAGGGCTTGATGTATCGGGAGAAACTATAATTGATATAAGTTCGTGCGAATTTAGCAGTTCTATAACTGATTATAATTTTACTGCAACCGGACTAACTAAATTAGAATTAGACAACGTAAATTATGTTCCTGAAAGTATTATTACACTTACATTGTTAGATTGTCGGTACTTTACTAATATATATAATGTTGATTTTTTATCGCCGGAAGCACAAACTATCAATTTATATGGAACGGCTATTGACATTGAACATAAATATGAAGTATTGTTTTCATTATTTGAAGGTAGTCCTACTTACTTTTCGCAACTAATAATTAAAGTTAGCCAATCATTTATTGACAACATTACACACGAATTAAACGAACTATTAAATAACCTCAATATATATTTAGAAAGTTATACAGATATAACAGAAAAATAAAGCATAACCGATTGAAACATAACTAAATACCACAAGCAATAAGAGCGTATAATGACAACTTTGGAAATAATTCTTACAGTGGTAACTTCGAGCAGTTTTATAGCAAATATTGTTCAGTTTTTCACGCTGAAAAGCACACGCAAGAAAGCCGGAGCCGACGCCGCAAAAGCATTTGACGAGGTGCTTTTGAAGCGCATAGATTTTCTTGATGCAAGAATTACAAAGTTGGAAGAAGTCGCTTGTTTTGATAAGGATTGCAAATTTAGAAAATGAAAAATGTATTGCTATACATATATTTGTTGTCTGCAATAGTTCTTGCTATATTATGCACAAGTTGCAAGGTTTGCGATACGATAATCAAAACGGAATATCGGGACAGCGTGCGCACCGAGTACCGAAGAGATAGCGTTCGGTTGCTCGATAGCGTGTTTGTGGATAGGTGGCGCGAAAATGATACGGTATTTATCAATAAAACAAAGTACTGCTATCTATACCGCGACATACTGCATACTGACACTATCACCATAGACAACAGAACAACGGAAACTGTGCAGGTTAAGTATGTTCCGCCGTTCTACAAGGGTTGCACTATCACGTTGTGGTGTTTTGTCGTTATATTACTGATGTATATTGCATTACGAATTGTAAGAGCCATTTATTTACGAAAATAAAAAGAGCGACGCATTATGCGCCACTCTCGCGGGGAAATGTGAATTGTTTTCCGTTATGCTTCAACATGAATAACGATATTAAAGACAAAATCTATTCTATTTTTATTAGGAATTTTCGGATTTTCCGTACAAAAAAAATTTGCATATACAAAATGTTCGGCTTATCTTTGCAAACAAATAAGTCGAACATTTTTTTTAGGTTTATATCTTTTCTTTCCAAATTTTTGAAGTCGTGTAGGGGTCGATTTTAGGAGTAGCCGTAAGGTGAAACTCGCAACCGCCCTGACGCAGTTAGGCCGCAAATTGCGGCCTTATTTTTTTATATGGTATCGAAAAAAATATCGTTGTCCTTTGGCAGTCGCGTTTTGTTTTTAAGGTATATTTCGGTGGTTGCAAAACTTGCGTGTCGTAGGTGTTCCTTTAACTCAAACGGTGGCATTCCGTTATTTATTGCATCGACGGCTCCGGTATGCTTCCACGAATAAAGCGTAATATGTTGTGGCATGTTCAGCATTTTGCAATATATTTTGAAACGGTTGTATAGTGAATTTTTTGCCACAGGTGCATAATTAGGAAAACCACCGACGCCAAACAAAAACAGTTCTTTGTTCTTAATATCAAAATAACCTAATTCTTGCATAAAATTAAGTAGCGCAGTATGTAAGCGTACTATATCGTTTTTTTTGTTTTTAGTTTGTTCGGCGTGTAATATAATGTGTTTGTGGTCTATATCAATATCACGCAAGCGTATTGCTCGCAGTTCTGCCGGACGTATCGCTGCATAGTATTGAAACATACACGCAAGCCACAGTTGCTTATCTACATCGTAAATTACGGATTTGAATTTTTTTATATCGTCCTTTGAGAGCGGACGCGGTGCATTGTCCTTTATCACTCCAAAGTTACTTGGTAGATTTACCGCTATATTCTGTGCAATTTTTTCGTTCTCGTAAAGCCACTTAAAAAAATTGTGCAATACTTGCGTATTCTTTTTAATCGTCGTTCGGGACAATCCCGACCGTGCAAGAGCCGTAAGATATTCGATTAAGTGTTTGCGAGTTAAATAGGTGTAGTAAATTCCTTTGTATTCCGTTTGCAGATAAATAGAGAATTTATACAAGATACTCTTATACGTCTGCCAACTTCGGAAAACAACTCGTAGTTTTACTTGGTCGAGATAATCATTGAGTGCAACGATTGTATCCTTTGCTGACGTCGTTACAGTAATTTGTGGAGAAAAAGATTTTTCAGCGGTTGGTACAAGCACATTCTCAATCGTGCGCGCTTCTTTCATCGTGCCGGTTGCAATTTTACATTTTAGTTCAGCAATAATTGCCTGTGCTTTTTCAGTGCGTTCCTCATCGGTTCCTTTATTGATACCTTTATATATGCGAACGCGTTCCCGAATAGTAGAGCCTACCGGTTGAATGTAATACTGTATGTACCAAGAATACTTACTTTTGTAAAGGGTTGGTTCAGTGAATAAATTGTTCATTTGTTGTCGATTTGTGCGTTTCTGTCTATTTAAGAATTTTCGACAAACTCAACAACTTTACAAGTGTCTAACAATTAACAACTTAACAAATTTTGTGGAGAATATCGGACTCGAACCGACGACCCTTTGATTGCGAACCAAATGCTCTACCAACTGAGCTAATCCCCCGACTCGTTTGACACGGCAAAATTACAAAAACTTTTTGACATATCAAACGTTATTGTACAAATTATTTGCGTAGTTGCTCGAGTGTTGCACGCAATGTAGCCAATTTGCTTTCGGCGTCGGCTTGCTTTTTGCGCTCGTTCTCTACAATCTCTGGTTTGGCGTTGGCCACGAATTTTTCGTTACCAAGTTTTTTCATCACCGAAGCCAAAAATCCGTTCAAATAATCGATTTCGACTTCCGTCTTTTTAATCTCTTCTGCAACATTGATATTATTGCCCAGCGGAATAGCGTATTCGGTGGTACGCACCATGAACGAGGCTGCTGTGGCATCTTTAGCTCCTTGCGAAATACAACTTAAATTGCACATTTTCAGAATGATGCTGTCGTATGCGTGGTTGTGGTTGCCGGCAGCGATGTGTAGTTCCAACGTTTCTTTGTTGGGTATGTTACGCGCCAAACGTGTCGAACGTACGGCGGCAATCAACTCTTTCACAATGTCGAAATCGGACAGCAGGGCAGTGTTCACCGAAACTGCAGTTGGCATTTGTGCTACCATAATGCTGTCGCCCGGGCGGCGCTGACCGAGCACTTGCCAAATCTCTTCGGTAATGAACGGCATAAACGGATGCAACAATAACATCAGTTTCTCGAAATAGGTCAATGTGGCTGCATAGGTTTGCGTATCAATTGGCTGTTGATAAGCAGGTTTTACCATTTCGAGGTACCACGACGAGAAATCGTCCCAAAAGAGTTTGTAAACGGTCATCAACGCTTCGCTGATACGGTATTTCGAGAAATCGTCGTTAATCTCTTCGATGGTTGCCGACAATTTGCTGTCGAACCAATTGATGGCGATTTTTGCCGATTCTGGTTGCTCAATGTCGGACACCTGCCAACCTTTCACCAAGCGTAATGCGTTCCAAATTTTGTTATTGAAGTTGCGTCCCTGTTCGCACAAGGCTTCGTCGAACAAAATGTCGTTGCCGGCCGGAGCCGAAAGCATCATGCCCATACGCACACCGTCGGCGCCGTATTTTTCGATGAGCAGAAGCGGGTCGGGCGAGTTGCCGAGTTGTTTCGACATCTTACGTCCCAACTTGTCGCGCACGATACCAGTAAAATAAACATTCCTGAATGGCATCGTACCTTTGTATTCGTAGCCGGCCATAATCATGCGTGCCACCCAAAAGAATATGATGTCGGGACCTGTTACCAAATCGGCAGTCGGGTAGTAGTAGTTGATTTCCTCGTTATCAGGGTTATTTATGCCGTCGAACAGCGAAATAGGCCACAACCACGACGAGAACCATGTGTCGAGCGCATCTTCGTCCTGCCGTAAATCATTCAGTGTCAATGCGGCATTCCCCGTTTTGGCTTTGGCGGCCTCGAGGGCTTGTTCGGCCGTTTCGGCCACCACAAATCCGCCTTCGGGCAGATAGTAAGCCGGAATGCGATGCCCCCACCACAACTGACGACTGATGCACCAATCTTTGATATTTTCGAGCCAATGGCGATAGGTATTTTTGTATTTCGACGGATAAAATTTTATCTCGTCGTTCATCACGGGGTCAAGGGCTATTTTTGCCAGATGTTCCATTTTCAAGAACCACTGCATCGAGAGTTTTGGTTCGATGGCCGTATCGGGATTACGCTCCGAGAACCCGACTTTATTGGTGTAATCTTCGATTTTTTCCAACAAACCGGCCTGTTCAAGGTCGAGGGCTATCTGTTTGCGCACGTCAAATCTGTCCATGCCGACATACAATCCGGCGGCTTCGCTTATCGTGCCATTGTCGTTGAAAATGTCAATAGATTTCAGATTGTATTTCTCGCCTAACATATAGTCATTGACATCGTGTGCGGGCGTAACTTTCAAACAACCTGTACCGAATTCAATGTCCACATATTCGTCCTCGATGACGGGTACTATGCGACCAACCAATGGCACGATGACTCGTTTACCTTTCAACCACGCATTTTTCGGGTCGTTCGGGTTGATACACATCGCCGTATCGCCCATGATGGTTTCGGGTCGCGTGGTGGCCACTATGGCATAACGTCCTTCGGCATCGCCTTCTACTTTGTAGCGCAAATAGTACAATTTCGAGTGTTCCTCTTTGTACACAACTTCCTCGTCCGATAGGGCAGTCATGGCTTTCGGATCCCAATTGACCATACGCACGCCTCTGTAAATCAACCCTTTGCGATACAGGTCGCAAAAAACTTTGATAACACTCTCGCTACGCTTTTCGTCCATGGTAAAAGCCGTGCGATCCCAATCGCACGAAGCACCCAATCGGCGCAGTTGTTTCAGAATGATGCCGCCGTGTTCGTTGGTCCAATCCCATGCGTGTTCCAAAAATTGTTCGCGTGTGAGGTCGGCTTTTTTGATGCCTTGCTGTGCCAACCGATTCACTACTTTGGCTTCGGTAGCGATGGAGGCGTGATCGGTACCGGGCACCCAACAGGCGTTTTTACCCATCATGCGGGCACGACGCACCAATATGTCCTGAATTGTTTCGTTCAGCATGTGTCCCATGTGGAGTACGCCCGTAACGTTTGGGGGCGGAATCACTACCGTATAGGCTTCGCGTCCGTCGGGTTTCGATGCAAACAGTTTATTGTCTAACCAATATTGATACCATTTCGCTTCAATGTCGGTCGGGTTGTATTTGCTTTCCAATTCCATAATGTCAACATTATTTATTACAATTTGCGAATGCAAGTATTTTTATTAAAAATAATACACATTCGCAAACTTATTTGTTTGATTATTAAATATTTAATTACACAAGTATACTGCAAAGTTATTGGTCAACTTCGACAATTTTGTCAACAACATATCGGCTTTCGCCGCGCCAAATCAACGGATGAAAATAGGTTTTGTAGTGCAAACGTACATTTTTACCGGTTAGATGATTCATCAGCGAATCGCCCAACACCGGATCTTCTACCGAAAAAAGCAGTTCGTTGGATTGTACCTTGCCTTCGCCTACGCTTTTGATGCCCGATGTAATGATGCGGCCTTCGTATGTTTTGAATACGATGCCCTTGTAATCGCAATAGGTCAGATTGCCATATTCGGCACCTTCTTTGTGCACAAAATAGAAACTAAAATAGAACCACGCTGCCAAACCTAACACCACAATCAGGCTGACAATTGAAATAACTTTTGCTTTTACACTCATATCACTTGGAGTTTTGGTTTTCGAACTGCAAAAATACGTTTTTTTTTTGAATCTTTGGACGAATTACAATATTTTTTACTAACTTTACCACCGAAATAAATTGCATTAAATCACTATACATGAAAGACAACTTGATAACCATAGCCATACGCAGTTTCGAACAAGCGCAAAATTTGGCCGATAAACTTGGTAAAGCCGGCATAAAAGCCGTTTTGGACTCGGTCGGCAAAAATCATGAATCGTTTGGCATCGGTATGCGCGTTCGCATCAACGAAAACGACTTGCCGAAAGCGTTGCACGTCATCGAACATCCCGACAAAATGCCCGAAATAGGGGAGAGCAACGTTACACCTAAACGCATTTTGGTACCCATCGATTTTTCGGATTACTCGTTGCGCGCTTGCGAGATAGCATTCAACATTGCCGAAAAATTTGCAGCTCACGAAATTATTTTACTGCATGCGTACATTTTGCCCAATTCGTTTGTAACACTTAGCGGACGACGTGCAGTGGCTTCGCCCGACAAGGAAGAAAAACGCCATTTCATGACAACTTTGGCCGGCGATATGCAAAATCTGCAACAAAAAATACAAGCTAAAATCGACGCTAAACAGTTGGCGGACATCAAATTCTCGACCCAAACGGTCGAAGGTATTCCCGAAGAAACAATCGTGAACTATTGTATCGAACAACAGCCTATGCTGGTAGTGATGGGAACGCGCGGCAAAAACAAAAAAGAGGAAGATCTGATTGGCAGTGTTACGGCCGAAGTGATAGAACACGCCACTGTACCGGTGCTGGCCATACCCGAAAATTCCGAAATCAAAACCATCGACAACCTGAAAAACGTGTTGTTTGCCACCAATTTCGACGACCGTATGCTGGTGTCGTTACGCCGCATGATGGATATGCTCAAATCGCTGACATTCAATCTTTTGATTGCACATTTTGAAGTAAAACATGATGATTGGAATGCCATCAAAATGGCTGGTTTGAAAGATTTTTGCCAACAAAATTATCCCAATGTGCATGTAGAATGCGACATTGTGGCCGGCGACAACGATGCGTTAGATATTTGCGATCGATTGGTCAGCGAAAAACAAATTGACCTGATAGTGATGAATACGCACAAACGGCGGCTGTTTGCACGGTTATTCAATCCGAGTATGGCACGCAAAATGGTATTCCACGCACATACACCAATTTTAGTTTTCAACACATAAACACACTGTAAAATAATGCCATTGGTGAGCGGCTGTCAATGGCCATTAGAATATTACACCCCCCTTTGTTCTATAATTTATATTATGTTAAATAGAATATTACAGACACTACTTCCACATTGATAATCAATACGTTGGATGTTATCTGTAAGAGTTTCAAAGTTTAAGGGTTTAAGAGTTTAAGGTAGTTTTCGTAGGTTGCGTATTGTTCGTAGGTTGCGTATTTTGCGTTGTTTTCGTTGCGTGGTTTCGAGGGTTCTCTATATTCTCGGTTCTTTCATTTCTTTTGCTTGCGCTGTTTCATAGGACGCGCCACGGCACGTCCCTACATTTCTCACTACTCACTTCTCGTTGCTCATTACTAATTGTTTGGAACCCCGCCCGAAAAAACGAAGTTTTTTCTCGTCCCCCTGCCTACCGGCAGGCAGGATTGAAAAGTGGACATCTTTTTATCTTCGTGCGAGTGTGAAGTGCGTGGTCTCCCCTTTTTAAGGGGAGTGCCCGAAGGGCGTAGGGTTCAAAATACATAACAAAAACAAAACGCGGAGCAAGAAAACCATTCCTCACTCCGCATTCCTAATTGTCTATGATCTCGGTTCTATGCTCTATACTCTATTTGCTTACCGGGCGGATAGACCGACCATAGCAACGA
>JBJEJW010000057.1:0-9266 GCA_051878315.1 Paludibacteraceae bacterium
CGGCGATATAGCAGGTGCGCTGTCCCCATGGCTCGGTAGTAGGCGCAAAAACAGGTGTGGCACCCATCTCTACGGCACGCGCAAACTCCTTATCCACATCGTCAAAGCACGGTACGTCAAACGATAACTCCATCGTGCCGTTGATACCGTCGGGATAGGCATAGCGGTGCGAGGTCATGTGCTCGAAAGCTGTGCGCGGAAAGAGGATGATACGCATATTGTCGAGTGAAAGTTCCACATTGGGGTCTGTGCCGTTCCAGTCGGTGTGGAAACCGAAGATGTCGCGGTAGAAACGCACCACTTTGGCGCTGTCGGTGGTGAAAAGACCAACGGTATTGAATTGAAAACGAGACATGTTCTATTTATTGTGTGTTTTGTGTGTGGGCAGATAGCAAAGCCCGATAAAAGGTCCGAGTGCCAACAGGAATTGTGCGGCGGCACCTATGCGGAAACGGAGTTTTATGAACGTAATTTTCATGTTTGTGTCATTCAGTTGTTTTGTTTTTATAGAGCATCCATTCTTGCCGCTCGTGTTCCGGTAGCAGTTCGATGGCATAGCGCAGGGTGGTGCGGGGCATGGTGGCGGCGTGCTGCTCCAAAAACGCCTCCAAGAGTGCTTTGTTGCCGCGTTTCCCCACCTCGCGGAGCATCCAGCCAACGGCTTTGTGCATGAGGTCGTGCGGGTGGTGGAGCAGTCGCTCGGCATACCGCAGGGCGTAGGTTGGGTTGCCCTGCTGCGTGGTCTTCCATGTGCTGACCATCGCGATACGCTGCCGCCACAGCACGGGGCTGTCGGCGAGCGAGTCAAGCACCTCTGTCTTGTCGCCGAGGCGGGTGGGCACCAACAGCCAGTTGCCGATTATCTTCGGCGCACTCAAATCCACCAAGTCCCAGTTGTTGGCGCGGTCGGCGTATTGCAGATAGAGTGCCGCGATGGCATCCCGTGCGTTGATGGCTTGCGGGTCGTGGTGTAGCCGCGGTTTGCAGAGCCGTTCCATCTGATAAGTCAGGATTAGCAGCCCGCAGAGCCGCACTTCGTGCCATGGACTCATGAGCAAGGTCGGCACCTCCGCCAAAGGCAGGTCTGTCGCCGCTTTGGCTACTATACGCACCTCCGGCACGCGGATGCCGAGGAACCGGTCGCCCTCGCCGTACTCGCCTTTGCCCGTCTTGAAGAACCGCTGCAGTACTTTCCGTTGTGCATCGTCCTCCAACGCGACGAGGGCGTCTGTAATCTCATGTGCACTCATAGTGTCTTACCAGATAAAGGGAATCAAACGGTACTTCACTTGCTTCTCATACTCGGTGTAGCCGTCCAGTCCGTGTTCCAGCACCTGCTCCTCGTTGCGGATACGGCGGGCGATGACGAAGGGGTAGGCGAGGAAAGGAACCAACGCCACCCACGACCCCAACACCAGCGGCATGGCGAGATACAGCACCAGCGTGGCCGCATACATCGGGTGGCGCACAATGCCGTAAAGTCCTGTGCTGATAACTTTCTGATTTTCCTGTACCTCCACCGTGCGCGATAGGTAAGCGTTCTCACGCATCACCTCGGCGTACAGACCGTAGCCGCACAGCATCACCACTGCCGCTGTTGTCACCACCCACAAGGGCATCTCCGACCAACCATAGCGTTGGTCAAAGCCCGCAAGCAGAAACCCCGCGATGAACATCAGAGCCGACAGGGCGACCACCTGCTTCTGTTCTTTCTCCTGCTCTTGGCTGTGGAGACGCTTCTCCAACAGTTCGGGCTCGCGCAAGAGCAGCCATGTCGCCACGCAGGTCATCGGCACGAAGAGCAGGGCGAGGAAGAGCCATGCCTGCCAATACCCCCATGTGCCTGCCGGCAGGAAGAGCAAAAGCCCCATCACGACCAATCCCCCGACACCTTTGGCGAGGGCTTGCCAAGCCAATGTCGTCCGTTTCATTTCTTCTTTCCTTCTTTTTTATTGCTGTATTCCCCCATGGCGCAGGCGGCGAGGCAGGTTACCGCCAGCGACAGGAGAACGATGGCGTCGTTAGTACTGATTTTCTCCATTAGCGAGAGAGTAAGTGCGCCAATGCCCAAACCGAGGGCTACGGCGCGGAAAATGAGTAAAGGTAATTGCTTATTCATAATAGTTTCTGTTATTTATAATGTTATTTACGCGGAGATGTCTTTGGTAGCGTATTGTACGATACCTATCCCGATACTCAAAACTGAGATACAACCGCCTATCAGCAGTAGTGTATTGTCCAACGCCATGTCGGCAACGATAGTGGCGCTGTCGGCATAGCCGAAGGGAGTGAGGTAACTGAGCCACGACGCAGAATCGGATATATTCGCTACTATCTGTAAGAAATACAGTCCGATGCTTAAACCTAATCCCACCCCGATAAGCGCGTGGCGCAGAAAGGCAGAGATAGCAAAGCAGATACAGAACAATTCAACCTGCACGCAGGCAAAAGCCGTGTGCAGCAGTAACAGACTCTTCCATGGTATAGGCTCGCCGATAGCCGCGATAGAGAGCAGCACCATAGCCGTTACTGCGATGTTGAAAATAACCAACTGTACCAGTGCCGCTGATAGTTTGGATAGTACTGTCACGGGACGGGAAACGGGTTGTGCCAGCAGGAACTCCGCCGTGTGTTGGTCTTCCTCTTTGGCAAGTAGTTGAATACCCAATAGTGCAGCAAAGAGAGCACCGCCCAGCAAGATGATGTTGCCGCACTCCACGGCGTAGAAACCGATGAAACTGCCAAAATTCAGCCTGTCGAGCCCGAAAGCCGCAGAGAACGTCCCCATTGTGGCAAACATATCGCCCACGTCCTCCATTTGGCTCCCCATCTCGGGGAAAAAGAACACGCACATAATCATAAAAGCGCTTACTGCCAATGTCCATATCGTAAGTGTGCGAACACTCTGACGCAACTCGTGCAAAAATAAATATCTGTTCATAGTTCTGTTATTTGTAGTAGTGCATGAAAATATCTTCCAACCCGGGTTCGTCTATACTCAGGTCTTTCACTTTGCCTGCTTCCAAGCAACGGAGCAGGAGTTGTAGGTCGCCTTGGTAGAGGAAATGGCAGGTATCGTCTATCGTTTGCAGTTGGGCAATGCCTTCCAAGTGCGACAAATCTACTTGTCCGCGCACTGTAACTTTTTTCGCATTGGTTTTCATGAGCGCCTGCACACTATCGCATGCCACAATTTCGCTGTCGCGGATGATAGCCGCTCGCGTGCAGTTGTTCTGCACCTCGGATAGAATATGACTGGAGAAGAAGATGGTAGTGCCTGCTTGATTGTACTCTTTGAGCAGACGGAAAAATGTGTGTTGCATGAGCGGATCTAATCCGCCTGTCGGTTCGTCCAAGATGAGCAGGCGTGGACGGTGTTGCAGTGCGGCGACGATACCCACTTTTTTGCGATTGCCAAAGGATAGTTCGTCCACTTTGCGCGTGGGGTCGAGTTGTAACTGCTCGCAGAGATACTTTGCTTGCTGCTCGCAGTCGGCGTGGTGTAGATGTGCCGACAGTCGAAGCACGTCGCGCACGGTCTGACCGGCATAAAAATGCGTCTCGGAGGGCAGATAACCCAAGTCTTGCACACAAGCCACATGCTCTTTCCAAGTGTCATGTCCGAAGATGTGCGCTTGCCCTTCGGTCGGACGAATAAGCCCGAGAAGCAGACGGATAGTCGTGGATTTGCCGGCTCCGTTGGGACCGATAAAACCGAAGAACTCGCCCTGCTCAATGTTCAGATTGAGCCGCGTAATACCTCTGTTTGTGCCATAGCATTTGGTGAGGTTTGTCAGAGAAATTGCATTCATACGTTTTGATGTTGATTGTCGTGGCGTTGTACACCGTTTTTCTTGAAATGTGCCAACGTTGCTTCGAATTGGGTGCGCAACAGATATTCGATTTCGTCGCTGCTGAACTCGTACACCTTATGTGTAATCATCGAACAAAGTCCCAAACTGAATATCATCATCTGGCGGAAAAAGAAGGTGGCTTCGGCGTGTGTGAGTTGGTAGTCGCGCATATATTGGTCAGACATTATTTCCGACAGCGCCGCTACATCGGGCATTGTGCCACCGCTCCAGTGTATGAATTTGTACAAATTCGGCTCTTCGTAAGCAAACTGAACTATGCGCAAACCCATTCGTTTCGACACCGGTTCGCCGTTGTCGTTTTCTTCGGCTACTTTCATATAACGCAAAAAGCGTTCCGATGCCTCTTTACGCACAACATCTATCAATTCGTTCATATTGCGAAAGGCTGTAAACAGCGGACGCGACGAGCAACCTATCCGCAAACCTAAATCGCGTGCATTGATGCTGTCGCCACCTTGCTCACGTATCATCTCAATAGCCGCATCGATTATCATCTCTCGGTTAAATTGTACTTTTCGGGGCATATTCTGTAGATTTTAATGTTTGTTTGTATAACAAATGTTATGCAACAAATGTTGCGCAAAGGTACTGCATTTATTTGAAACAGACAAATTAAAAGCGCAATTTTTTTTCAAAAACTGCGCTTTTAATGTTAAGTGTCTGATTTACTTTTGTTTCACTACATACCTGCAATACGACGCAAATCGTCGATCTGCGAGTTCCACAAACGAATAGCATCTTCGGTGTCGCCATCTTCAGCAAAATCGGTAACTGTCAGCGCTACATCGCGTGTCAGTTCCAACCGATGAATGGCCAATTCAAAATAGGTGTCGGCCGGCTCGTCCTCCCAACGAAATCGCACTAATTCATCAGTTATCGATTTCAGCAAGCGCGCTTGTTGCGTATGATTGTTCCATGTGAACGAAAAATCTTTGCCTACATGGTCAACATTGTCGGCAAACCAACTGCTAAGACCATCGGGCGTGGCGATGCACTGCCATAAAATGGCCGGCGAAACTTTGTTGAATACATATTCTACTGTGAATTTTTCCATAGTGATTCGTTTGTGTCGTTATGTGTTAAACAAGACTTTCCTTGTTGAACGCAAGTGGCATCAGGTCGCGTATGCACTTTACTTTGTAAATGTAGTTTTTGCCGAATAGCAACACGGCAATGTCTTTTCCGTAGCGGTGTTCACTGTCGATGAGCGCCTGACGACAAGCGCCGCAAGGCGTTATCGGGTCGGGCAAAAAATCGCCGCCGGCAAACGTGGCAATGGCTAAAGTACGCGGTGCCACATCCGGATAGTGCGAGTTGGCATAAAACATTGTAACGCGCTCGGCACACAAGCCCGACGGATAAGCCGAGTTTTCTTGGTTAGAACCTTGTACGATTTCGCCGTTCTCCAAACGAACAGCAGCACCAACCCTGAAGTGAGAGTAAGGCGCATACGATGCTTTGGTAGCCTCTTTGGCGGCATCGACCAATTCGCGGTCGGTGTCGTTCAGTTCGTCATATTGCAAAACCTCAACATCGATTTCAATCTTTTTTGTTTGCATAGTATCTGTTTATTAAGGTTAGAGTTTGCAAATATACAAAATATTTTTGAATACACCATACATAGTCCGAAAAAAATATCTATCTTTGCAGCACACAAAAAAAGACCTTTTTCACAAAAGGCCTTTTCTCCAATTCTCAGTATTAGGTTTTAAGGTAAAAAAGATTTTGGTCTCGTTTCTTTCTGACAATGCAAAGTTAATACCTTTTTAGAGATGATACCAAAATAAAAAGTATGTTGTTTGACATATTTTTGAAAAATCGTAAGCAGCAAACGGTACACGATGTGTGGTTGCTTGTTAATCGCTTGAATAATAATGTTTTATGTGAATAATAATTTATAATTATACGTTATTTTAATATTTTTCGTATCATGAATCACTGTTCGAAAATGCCCATATTTGCTAAAAAAACGCTTTTTCTCGTTTTTTGCCTATCGCCATTTTTTCTTGAAGCGCAAAATTTTCAGGTACATTACGATTTTGGCGAAGGGCGCAACTATGTTACCACAACGTTCGAAATGTTCAAAACCGACAAAATCGGTAATACGTTCATTTTTGTCGATTTCGATTTCAATTTCAAATCGAAAACATCGCTGACAAACGGCACATACTACAACCCGGGCTTGGCCTACATGGAGGTGGCGCGCTGTTTTTCGTTATCGAAAAAGGTGCCTATCAGCGCACAAATCGAATACAATGGCGGCCTTTTTATGACCAACGGCAATGGCTTGGCTATCAATAATGCTTTTCTGGTCGGACTCGACTATTTCTTTCACAGCAAAGATTATACGCGCGTGTACAACATTAAAGCGTTGTACAAATACATCATGGGCAAGGAGCCGGCTTCGTTTCAGATTACAGCAGCATGGACGGTGAATTGGTGGAAAAATCGCTTTACATTTACGGGATTTGCCGATTTTTGGTACGAACGCAATACCAACTATTTCGATATGCACGCCAATGCGCTCGAAACGCCAACTACGTCAAAATTTGTATTTATTGCCGAACCGCAACTGTGGTGGAATATCCGTCCATGTATAGCTATCGGCACCGAAATTGAGATGAGTGTCAATTTTAGTTCGGTACAAGGTTTCAAATGTTGCCCAACTGTTGCCGCAAAATATACTTTTTAATGCGCTGACAATCAGTGTATTGATGTAATTCGTACAAAAAAATGCGTTTTTTTTGAAAAAAAACGGGCAAAATATTTGCAGATTCAAATAAATGTCGTACCTTTGCACTCGCTTTTGAGAGGAAACTCTTGGTGCGGTAGTTCAGTTGGTTAGAATATCGGCCTGTCACGCCGGAGGTCGCGGGTTCGAGTCCCGTCCGCACCGCAAAAAGTCCCAATCATTTTCTTGGTTGGGATTTTTTGTGTTGTGTCGAGTGTACGCGCGATTTACACTTTGTGGCAGATTATCAGCACTTTAGAATTGTCCAATAGAGTAGTGGCAAAAATGAATGTGTGGCCGCCATCACCTATTTTCAGTTGTTTGCGCAGTTCGGCGACACTTAATGGAAAATTGCGCACGGCGATATTGGCTTTGTCGATGTCGGGCAAGTCGGTCGGTTTCATGCGCGACTTGAACGGAACGATGCGATCAATCGCAAAACGGCGTCCCGGAAAATCGGTTTTCAATTCATTACCTGTGTATAAGTGGCTGTTGTTGTGTAATTTGCCGATGTTGAAACGGTTTGCTATACTGCGAAATGCACCGGCTTTCAATAGGGCGGCGTTGGGTTCGTACAGGTAACGGCCTATGTCGGTTGCCATGGCGGGTACAGCGCATTTCTCGTCTGTCGGACGAAATGTAAAGGTGTCGGTTTGTGCCGTTGTCAGATTGACGGCATACAATACGGGTTCGCCGTCGAAATCGCGCTCCAATTCGACCAATAGTTCTTTGCATTCGTTATCGACGGCTACAATGTGAATGGCTTTGACGTGCCGCAATTCGCGCAGGACGACAGCAATGTCGAGCATTGGCGATAGTTTGACGAGTACTATTGGTGCTTTGGCGAGCAGTGTGTGTTGCAGCGCGGCGACATCGGGCGTGCAGTCGCTGATTGATACCATTTTGCGACCGGCGTTATCGCGCCGTGCAGGGTCGATAAAGATGGCTGAAACTGCATCGATTTGTTCCAAAAAAGTTTCGGCCGATTGGTTGTGTACGCAAATGTCGGCTGCCAACACGCCAAAGTTTTGGTGTGCCAAGTCGGCTAACTGCGGTTGCGATTCCACATAGTGTGCTTGTCTGAACTGAGTTGATACAAAGAAACAATCGATACCCATACCGCCGGTTAAATCGACGAATGTGTCGCCCTGCAATAGTGAGGCTTTGTAACGTGCTGTCATCTCCGACGAACATTGTTCGACCGACAGATGAGGCGGAAATTCGAGTTGCAGATTGGCAGCCCATGTCGGCACTTTGTCGGCAAGCCGTTGGCGCGCCTCGATTTGTTGCAATGCATAATGCAGGTCGATGGCGGATGGTACGGTTTTGAACGCTAATGTACGCACATCGTCGTGCTGATGCGCAAGAATGAAGTGTCGTGTCTCCTCGTTCATGATTGTGTTTTGCGTGTGCAAAAATAACATTTATTGTTGCAAAAAACAAATGTGGCAATGCATTTTCGCTCTTTTTATTCATATATTGTTGTAAATTAAAATGATTGTTACAATCGTTTTTTCCCCATTTATTTTGTCATATCAAAAATTTGTTGTAATTTTGCAAGTGAAAATCGTGTCATAAATGTGCGTAGTCAGTATTTTGACTCCTTTTATGGCACGTTTTCTCTTATAATATCATTCGGAATATTCTTACTTATAGAATAAAGGCTATAATTGCCACTTTCTCTGTATCTGCATAGTTGTAAGCAGACTATATTCCCATTTGGTAAAGTACTCTCAAAATAAGCAAAAATGTCTAACTTTCGTTTGAATGCGAGTCGCCTCTTGTTTGTATTATGCGTTAAATCAACCTTCTTATAACCAATGTAAGTTGCATCTTGAATATATTTAGGCATATCTTTCAGTATTTCGTTTTTGATCCAGAAATAATCCTTCTTTCCATACATAGCTTGAGCGTACTCTTTCAACTCGTAACCATTAAAAATGACATTATATCTGTTGTTTGAAATATTACAGGTTGTCGTTTTGTCAATTAGTATTATACTTTTTGCTATAGTTTCGTCACGGGAGAGACCTTCGCACTTCATCTCCACCTTTTCTCGTTCCTTTCTGTTTGAACCGGCGTGTTTTAGGTAGCTCACGTTGTCGGGGAAGCATTTGCGCTGCTTGCCGGGGTTAAAGCGGAACGAGGGCGTTTTTTCGGTGGCGGCACGTCCGTTGGCTATGGAGGTGCTGCTGTCGCTCGCAGGGTACTTGCCACGGCGCAACGACACGCTGCGTATAGCCAACGCACAACTGCGTTACTATATGCACGTGTCCGAACCCGACAGCCTGAGCGACGAGGAGTGGGCTATGCGACTAAAAGAACTTGAATGGATACGACGTAAAGAAGCCGAAACGAATAAGGGTTAGAACCAAGAAGACTTGCCTTGAGCGATGCGCATAACATCAGAAGAACCTGACAAATGACATTTTTTTGCCTTGCGCTCTTTTTTCATTTTTTCGTATTGGCGGAGATGGAAGTCTTGTTCTTCTTTAGACATTTTGCCTGTAGCAAGGCGATAGAAAGTATGTATGAAAATACCTACAATCCATAGCAAAAATACGGATACAAGACCTAACAATATGTATAGAATGATTTTCATGCTGCAAATATAATACTCAATTGTAAAAACCCACGAAAAAATCGCGTTTTGCACGAAA
>JBJEJW010000058.1:0-1940 GCA_051878315.1 Paludibacteraceae bacterium
CGCACCCGTAGGCGACGGTGCAAAACGAACACGAACTTTATTCATAATAGTGTATAGTGTTTAATGCAAAGTGCAAAACGGTTGCACCTTGCGAAGTTTAGTTATTCTTTTTGGCTGTGATGCTTCAATAGTTTTAATAAATTTTCGTATTATTGTGAATATCAATAACTTAACAGAATAAATTATTCAACAAATTGGTTATCACCGACACAATGATGCTGAACAACAACGCCCACCAAAAACCATTCACCTGAAAGCCGTCGAGTAGTTTGCCTGCCAGCAGAATGATGAGGGCATCGATGACGAAAAGAAACAACCCAAGCGTTACTACCGTTACGGGAATGGTCAGCAGCGTCAGCAACGGCTTTAGCAGCACGTTCAACAAACCGATGACAAACGCCACGCCGATGGCTGCCCAATAACTTTTCACGCTGATGCCCGGCAACAGCCAAGCCGTCAGATATACGGCCAAAGCCGAAATTAACAAATTGATTATAAATGACATAATGTTTAATATTGCGTAACCGATTTTAATTCTCCATTGACGAATTCAAAACTAAATTCAGTAGTGTATATATCGTCATAGACCTTTTTTTTATATTTCCACTCCTCGTGGACGTCATCTCCATAAGTACGAATACTTGTTGCTTGCGGTCGTCCCATCAGCATCTGTACCGAATCTTTCGGCATGTAAGTGTGCAGTTTCACAATGCCTTTTGGGGTCGAGAATTCAAACCACTGAATGTTGCGCCGTTGCTTTTTCTTAACAACGACAACATCGTCATCATATTCTTCTATACTCACAGTATCGCAAGTGAAGTTGTTCATAGTATGTATCTCTGTTTCGTTGTCGATGTCGTCAAAGAGGCTTTGCATGGCTTTCAGATAGGATCTCAGCGCTCCTTCTGCTAATTGGTATAGACTTGTGTCTTGCGCTTCCACGGTTGCTAATTGAGAATCATCGGCTTTTTGCGCTTGACTGTTGGCACACGAACTGCTCACTACGCAAACGAGAGCGAGCAGAAATCCAAGTGTAGTGTTTAGAAGTGTTTTCATAATATTTCTACATATTTAATAGTTTAAGATACCTTTCTTAAATAGGAAGCAGTTCCTTTGATACTTCGATTATATCATAATCGGTTTTAGTCATAAACAAATCTTGAGTAATAGCGTCCAATTTCTTTTTAGTGGCATTGATGGCAAGATTCGATTGGTCTATCCCAATCCATATCCTATGGTTGAGCTGTGCGGCTTTCAATGTCGTTCCCGAACCGCAAAAACAATCTAATACAATGCTATTTTCATTCGAAGACGTTTTAATAATTAAGTCAAGCATGTCTGCATTTTTTTCAGTTGGGTAATCCGGATATTGTGGATCTTTATATTCCCAAATATCTTGCACTCTTTTTCCCATACGTTCATCAGCATAAATTATCTTTCGTGGATTGCCATTAGCAGACCATTCTATTAAACCAGCTTGATCCCATTGTTCCAGTGTGGCAACATCTGTTCGCCAATGTCGTCCATGTGGAGGTAAAATGCCTTTGAATGGCAAATGAGAATTTCCATTCTCTGTCTCGCCTGGCGCATGAATAGGAACTGTCGTATAGCGTCTGCCACATTTATCTTTTTTTGGAAATAAAGTTTCTAAATCTTTGTCTGAATATTTAGTATGTGGTTCGTTCCATATAGGAGAAGATGTTTTTGTGTAGAATAGTATCAAATCTTTGATATTTCCAAAACCAATTCGTTCAAAATTCTTTGGGTTACATTTTATGCGTGTAATATCGTTTCGGAAATTTTCTATACCAAACACTTCGTCCATCATTACTTTGACATAATGCCCTATTTTATAGTCTATATGCAAATAGATAGACCCCTCATCAGATAACAATTCTCGGATTAAAATCAATCGTTGTCGTAAAAAATCAATAAAATCA
>JBJEJW010000058.1:2040-41011 GCA_051878315.1 Paludibacteraceae bacterium
AGATAACAATTCTCGGATTAAAATCAATCGTTGTCGTAAAAAATCAATAAAATCATTTCCTTTTAGTGTGTCGGAATAAGCAATATCGCCTTTTCGTGAATTACTGATTGTCGTAGCACGCCCATTAGTTATGGTAAAATTGCTGCCGGTTGCAAAAGGAGGGTCAATGTACACCAAATCTATTTTCCCTCTATATCCTTGTTCTAAAAGATAATTCAGTCCAATAAGGTTTTCACTATGTATTAGTAAGTTTTTCATTATAACTGATATAGAAATTCGCGTAACACTAAAGCACTCATAATGTTGTAAGATTTATATGTTTCTGTGATTTCTTTATACATTTTATTGTGCCCCTTGATATAAAGAACTCCATCAAGTATAGCGATTTTTTCAGCTTTCACCCGTTTAGTTTCAAGAGTAGAGATAGCATCATTAAATTGGGCATTTTGATGCCCACCAAAATCTGTTAAAAATTTGGCTTCACCTATTACATATTTTCCATTAAAACGTCCAACAAAATCAAGACCTTTTTCTCTGTTATAACCTAATTCGTCTCTTGCAAAATCCATCATTAATTTGTCGCTACCATCAAGGATTGCATTTGCTTTAGTGGAAAGAAATTTTTCTAATCCAACAGGTTGTATGCCTAATGCTTTTGATTTAAGCCAATCTTTGAACATTGGGCCAATTTGACGGTTCGTTTCTTTTGGCTCACTACAACGCTCAAACAATTTTGGTAATCCCAATTCGTAAAGTCGTCCACAAAGGCGATTTATGGTTTCAGGATTTCTTTCTATGGCGGATTTATCTCTTTTCAAGTAAGCTACATAACTATCTTTGATCGGAAATAAATCCAACTCCAATAGTGATTGTATCAACTGAACGTTATCTTTTCGTTTGAATGCACTTTCGACATTATTCCAAACATCAACATCAATATCTCTTATTCCTTCAGGTATTGTAGGATAGACACGAAATAAATCATCCAAATAGGAACGCTGGTTGGCGTATTCTATACTGAGTTTTGTCCACTTATTCATTATTTTCCTATTTTTACTCTTTTACCTCTACATTCAGCCCCAACTCGTCGAGTTGCGATTGGTCAAGCAAGCCGGGCGCACCAAGCATGACGTCGCGACCTTGGTTGTTTTTCGGGAAAGCGATGCAGTCGCGTATGCTGTCCAAGCCTGCGAAGAGCGACACGAAACGGTCGAGGCCGTAAGCCAAACCGCCGTGAGGTGGCGCACCAAATTTGAAGGCGTTCATCAAGAAACCGAATTTGGCTTGCGCCTGTTCGGGCGTAAATCCAAGTATTTCGAACACTTTTGCCTGTAACTTGGCATCGTGGATACGGATGCTGCCGCCGCCCACTTCCACACCGTTGATTACCATGTCGTAGGCGTTGGCGCGTACGCTGGCCGGGTCGGTATCGAGCAGTGGAATGTCCTCGGGTTTAGGCGAAGTAAACGGATGGTGCATGGCCATCAGGCGGTTTTCTTCGTCGCTCCATTCGTACATCGGGAAATCGACAACCCACAGACAACTGAATTTATTCGGGTCGCGCAAGCCGAGTTGTTTGCCCATTTCAAGACGTAGTTCGCAAAGTTGTTTGCGAGTCTTCATCACATCGGCACCGCTGAGAATCAGAATCAAATCGCCGGCTTCGGCCTGCATGGCGGCTTTCAGTTGTTGCAACACGTCTTGTGTGTAAAATTTATCGACGCTCGATTTCACGCTGCCATCGGCTTCCACACGGGCGTAAACCATACCCTTGGCGCCAATTTGCGGACGTTTCACATATTCCGTCAAGGCGTCGAGTTGCTTGCGGGTGTACGATGCCGCCCCTTTGGCACAAATGCCACCGATGTAGGCTGCCTCGTCGAACACGCCGAAGCCGTAGCCTTTCAGCACGTCCATCAGTTCCACAAATCGCATGTCGAAACGCGTGTCGGGTTTATCGCTGCCATAGAATTTCATGGCATCGTGCCACGTCATGCGCGGCAGTTTTGGCAGGTCGATGCCTTTGATTGTTTTGAACAAATGGCGGCTCATACCTTCGAACATATTCAAAATGTCTTCCTGCTCGACAAACGACATTTCGCAATCTATTTGCGTAAACTCGGGTTGGCGGTCGGCACGCAAATCTTCGTCGCGGAAACATTTCACAATCTGGAAATAACGATCGAAACCGCTGACCATGAGCAACTGTTTCAACGTTTGCGGACTTTGCGGCAGGGCATAGAATTGTCCCTGATTCATACGACTCGGCACCACGAAGTCGCGTGCGCCTTCGGGCGTAGAGTTTACCAAAACGGGCGTTTCAACTTCCAAAAATCCCTGTTCATCAAGATAGCGACGCACCTCGAATGCCATTTTGTGGCGCAGTTCGAGATTTTTGCGCACGCACGCACGGCGCAGATCGAGGTAGCGGTATTTCATGCGCAGATCATCGCCGCCATCGGTTTCGTCTTCGATGGTAAAAGGTGGTGTAACAGCCTCGTTCAGCACATTGAGTTCGGCAACGATAATTTCGATGTCGCCTGTGGGCATATTGGCATTTTTGCTGTAACGTTCGGCCACAGTACCCGTGATTTGAATCACATATTCGCGACCAAGATGATTGGCGCGTTCACATAAGTCTGCATTAACCTCCTGATTGAAAGCAAGTTGTGTAATGCCGTAACGGTCGCGCAAGTCGATAAAAGTCATTCCGCCCATTTTGCGGATGCGTTGCACCCATCCGGCAAGGGTTACCGTTTGTCCGATGTTAGCGGCACGAAGTTCGCCGCACGTTGTTGTTCTGTACATAAGTGATATGGTTTGTTTTTGATATTTTTACAAATAAATGTCTGAAAATCAAAATCCTAAAATTTCGACATAATAACTGACAAAATTACGATTTTTTTTTCGTTTATATCATATTTCTATGTATTTTTTTACGCTTTTGGTCATTCGGTGATTTTTTCGTACTTTTGTGCCGCAAATTGACACGGATTGTGGCACGCATATTAGCAATAGATTTTGGCGAGAAACGCACCGGCATTGCCGTGTCGGATGTGTTACAATTGATTGCGAATGGATTAACGACTGTCGATACGTCGCAACTCGAACAGTTTTTGGTCGATTATGTCGCTCATGAACCGGTGGAACGTTTTGTCGTAGGATTTCCTAAGACATTGCGTAACGAACCGGCTGCTATTACCGATAAAATCATGGCTTTGGTGGAACGTTTACGTCGGCGTTTTCCGCATATTCCGGTCGATTTGGTTGACGAACGTTTTACTTCAAAAATAGCATTTCAGGCGATGATTGATGGTGGTCTGAAGAAAAAAGCGCGGCAAAATAAAGCGATGATCGACCAAGTGAGTGCCACTATTTTGTTGGAAGAATACCTCGAAAGGCAACACCTAAATGCTTAAAACAGATTGCGTAATGAATAATTATAAAACGCTGCTTGTAACTATTGCTTTGTTGCTTATTGTACCGTTGGTTGTAGTGGCGCAGGAACGAAAAGTATTTCAAGGATGTTCCGGGGGGATGATGTTACATGTCGGTTATTTGTTTGGCAATAATGTGGCAGCGCCGTATGCTCCGCAAGGCGGTACTTATGGCATTGGTGGTGCTGCGCGCGTCCATCTATTCGACCATCTGCGCATCGGTGGCGAAGGCTACGTATCGACCATGCCATCGTCGTTCACCGACTGCCGCGACGTGTTACGCAAGGGCAGTTATGTACGCAATGGATGGGGCGGTTTGTTAGCCGATGCTTATTGGCGTTTGGATAAAGCATGGCCGTATATCGGCGTAATGCTGGGTGGTGGAGCAGCGCATAGTTTGTATTTGATGGATGGCAGTCAGGATGATTGGCAGCCGGAAACATCATCGTTGCTCAACAAACAGAGTTATTTCTGTGTAACGCCATTTGTCGGCTGCGATTATCTGCTAACCGCGCGTGTGCACCTCACGTTTAAGTTGGATTGGGTCATAGCCATACATGATAAACAGTTGGTGCAGCCAACAGGACCTCGTCTGTATTTTGGATTCATGTTTTGTCATTGATGGCGATGCGCCAATCACCGGCGAACTCGGTAACCTTGACAATGAAATTTGATGGGAAAAGAAAAAAACGTAACATCTTGCAAGATATTACGTTTTTTAATTTGTTGCCTTAGTAGGACTCGAACCCACACAGACAGAACCAGAATCTGTAGTGCTACCATTACACCATAAGGCAATCGCATTTGCGGTGCAAAGGTATAACTTTTTTTGAAACTGACCAAAATTTTCGGCTATTTTTTATAATTTTGTCGTCGTAAATAATGTAATTCTGTATTATGATAAAAGTTGGAGATAAAGTCAGATTTTTGAATGCCTCTGGTGGCGGTGTTGTTACAGGATTTCAGTCGAAAGATGTGGCGTTGGTGCGCGACGAAGATGATTTTGACATACCAACCCATGTGCGCGATTTAGTGGTTGTAATCGAAACCAATCAGTATAATTTTCCTACGGAAGAAAGCCCGATATCAATACCGCAGGTACCGGAGGAGGTTGATGACGAACCGACATTACCACCATACGCTTTCAACGAGCGCGACGAAACTCCCGAAGGCGAACAATTGAGCATCTATCTTGCATTTGTGCCGGTCGATATAAGGCAACTGCAAACGTGCGATATGGATGTGTATTTGGTGAATGATAGTAATTACTATTTGAATTTCAATTTGTTACGTTGTGAAATTGAGGCCGAGAGCGTGGAACAAAATAGGATAGAACCGCAAACCAAATTATTGTTGCAAACGATAGATAAAACGGCCTTGAACGGTTGGGAAAATGTACGATTTCAGGCGTTTGCCTATAAACAGAAACCTTTTGCACCAAAGCCGGCTATTGATGTAGAGTTGCATATCAATCCGGTACGATTTTACAAACGGCATAGTTTTGACAGAAATGATTTTTTCGACAGCGATGCTTTGTTGGTAACGGTGGTCGAACGAGATGTGTTTGACCTTGATATGCAGATTGACGCGAATGCCTTGCAACAAGCCATTTTACAAAAAAATATGGCGCACGAACGACCACGTTTTCACAAGTCGTCCAAAACGAAAAATACACCGCTGGAGGTCGATTTGCACATCAATGCGTTACTCGACAATACGCATGGAATGACTAATGCCGATATGTTGCAATATCAACTTGATAAGTTTCATAGTGTAATGCGCGAGTATACCAAACACCGCGGACAAAAAATTATTTTCATCCACGGCAAGGGCGAAGGTGTGTTGCGTGCGGCCATCGAGAAAGAGTTGAAAACACATTATCGCACCTGCTATTTCCAAGATGCCTCGTTTCAGCAATATGGTTTTGGGGCTACACAGGTAACGATACGATGATGTAATAAGTTGTTTCAATTATAAATTGACCTAAAAAAGCCTGCGTGAGCAGGCTTTTCTTTTTGCGACGTGTTCTAAACTTTGTTAGCGTTGTTTGACAAAGTGGCAGTCGTCAATGACGAGTTGTTCGTCCTCAATGTCTCCCGCAAAGGTTTTGGTGTTGCCGATGCAGCAAAAGGTGCTGTCGAGTTGTTCGCCGGCAAATACGCTGCCTATAACGGAGTTAGCATCGCCGGTGTAAAATCCGCTGATTTGCAAGGTGTCTAATGTGGCTGTCCAAATGTCGCACGAGATGAACGATAAGATTATTTCGCTATCGTGGCAGGGCGTGGTCCATGTAGTGCCGACAAGGTTGTGTTGACACATTTCGTCGGTGATGCCTTCGCTCATAAAACCTTCGGGACAGCCTGTCAGACAACAGACAACGATGACGCCAATAATCAACTTCGCAAATCGATAACGCATTGGTAATTAGATTATTGTAAACGAAGTACCAATGCCGAACGACTTGGGATGTACAACTTTAGCCATTCTTTGTTTTTCAGATGGCTGGGTTGTGTGTAGTGCGTTACGCTGTCGTCGCTGAATCCGAATCCGCCAAAGGCTTTGTTGTCGGTGTTAAGCACTACTTTGTACGCACCTTTTTTCACTAAAATGCCATAGTCGGTGAACGATTTTTGGCCGTTGAAATTGAATACGAATAGCAGGTCTTTGCGTTTGTACGCCACTAATTGGTCGCCTTCGTTGTCCCACACTTTTTCGATGGACGATTCGTTGAATTTTTTCTCGTTTTCGATGAGTGCGACCATGGCTTTGTCAAATTCGTTCAAGTCGTGGTAGAGCAATTTCTCGTTATCTACCAATTCCCATTGTCGGCGTGCGTATTTGTACGACCATCCGTTGCCTTCGCGCGGGAAATCAATCCATTCAGGATGCCCGAATTCGTTACCCATAAAGTTGAGGTAGCCTCCATTGATAGTCGAGGCCGTGATGAGACGAATCATTTTGTGGAGTGCAATACCGCGATTGACCATGAATGTTTCGTCGCCTTTTTGCATGTGCCAATACATATCGGCATCGATGAGGCGGAAGATGATGGTTTTGTCGCCTACAAGTGCTTGGTCGTGGCTCTCGGCATACGAGATTGTTTTTTCGCCGGCGCGTCGGTTGGTCATTTCCCAGAATATGTGTCCGGCTTTCCAATCTTCGTCTTTCACCTCTTTGATATATTTTATCCAAAAGTCGGGTATGCCCATGGCCATGCGGTAATCGAAACCCATGCCGCCGTCGCCGAATGGAACGGCTAATTCCGGCAGACCGCTCATCTCTTCGGCAATGGTGATGGCATTCGGGTTGACTTCGTGGATGAGTTTGTTGGCCAACGTCAGGTAGCAGAGTGCATCGCCATCCTGATTCATGTTGTAATAGTCGCCGTAGTTGCCAAAGTCTTGTCCGAGTCCGTGATTGCGATAAATCATCGACGTTACGCCGTCGAAACGGAATCCATCGAAATGATATTCTTCGAGCCAAAATTTGCAGTTCGATAATAGGAAATGCAGCACTTCGTTTTTGTTGTAATTAAAACACAACGAATCCCATGCCGGATGTTCGCGACGGTCGCCGCCGTGGAAATATTGATACGGTGTGCCGTCGAAACGCCCAAGTCCCTCGACTTCGTTCTTGACAGCATGGCTGTGTACAATGTCCATAATGACGGCAATGTTGTGCTTGTGGGCTTCGTCGATGAGGGCTTTCAACTCGTCGGGCGTACCGAAACGCGATGAAGCAGCGAAGAAACTCGACACATGGTATCCGAACGAACCGTAGTAGGGATGTTCTTGTACGGCCATTATCTGAATGCAGTTGTAACCGTCGGCAATGATGCGCGGTAACACATTTTCGCGAAATTCGGTGTATGTCCCAACTTTCTCTTGGTTGGTGGCCATGCCGATGTGGCATTCGTAAATCATCAACGGCTGTGTCTGTGGTTTGAAGTGTTTCACCTTAAATTTATAAGGGTGTTCAGGTGCCCACACTTGTGCCGAGAAAATTTTTGTGTTGTCGTCTTGAACGACACGACGCGCCCAAGCCGGTATGCGTTCGCCGCAGCCGCCGTGCCATTCGACAAGCAACTTGAATAAATCGCCGTGTTGTAGTGCTTTCTCGGGGAATCGGCCTTCCCAAATGCCGTTGTCGATGGGGTAGAGGCGAAAATCTTCGCTCTTTTGCCAATTATTGAACGTGCCGATAACGTAGATGGCTGTGGCATTGGGCGCCCATTCACGCAAATACCAACTGCGTTTTATTTTGTGCAGTCCAAAATATAAGTAACCCGAGGCAAAGTCCGATAACGAACGATTCTGTACACCGAGCAACTCCTTTTCTTTTCGAATAGCATACTCGTGGCGACCGGCTATGGCCATGGCAAAAGGGGTCAACAGCGGATCGTCCTGGATTATTTTTAGCGATTGTTCCATTATATTGTATTTTTTTGTTATATTCTGATTTTAGCGACAAGTTTGCGTAATGTTCCTGTGGTCATAGCCGGCGCATGCGCGTCGTCAGGGAAGAACACGACAAATTGCCCGCAGCCGACGGGTATGATGGTGTCGTATGTGTCGTCGAAAAAGATAATATCGCGTGTGGCATCGTAGGGCTCTGTCGGACACTGACAAGCACTTACCGGTTTCCACCCGATGGATTCGATGCCCGACAATGGCAATTGAATATCAATGTATTGTCGGTGTGCTTCCAACGGTGCGTGTTCCCGGCCTTGTATGGTTGCTAAATCAATGTACACATCTGTGCCGTTTAGTTGCTTCCGGCCGTCGGTCAGTGCCGAGAAATCTGTGTGGAGCAGATAGTCGAATACCAATCCGAATTGTGGATGCAGGCTGACATATTTGTGGGCATTATTTAGCGTGTCGAGAATCATTCTTTCAAGTTTAATTTTTGACGCAAAATGCTTTGACGTGTTGTTGAGTGGTGTTGCAATGCTTCCATTTGGGCAATATCGGCCAAAACGGTTGCCAAACGATAGGTTTCGACAAAGGCTTTGCGTTCGTCTTTGCTTGGCAGATAAGCGTAATTGCGTTTTTGTCCGACAAATGTGATTTTGACGGGTTCATCTTGATGCGCAGTCCAAAATTCGGGCCATGTTCCGATAGCGTTTGGGGCTATCAGCGCGGTTTCGTGTGTAACACCCAAGTCTGTATAAGTGTGTTTATCGGCAGCATCGATGGGATGCGTTTCGGCAAAAAAATCGTCGACAGATATGCGCAAACATGTATAATCAAGTGGTGTGCCACAATAATGTGCCATGAGGTATAATTGGCCACGTTCGTCGGTAAATGGTTTGACGTAACTGCGACCAAGATTCCATTCGTTGCGCAAGATGTTGTAGGTGAATGTTCCGTATGGTTGATACTGATTGTTTTTCTCGTATTTGAACGGAGGCATAAGCCGATTTGCTTCGTCGGTTTTAATGGGTAACAAACTATCGATATAACGCAGATTGCGGTCGATTTCGCACAATTCGATGCGCCAAGCAAGTGTGTCGGCTTGGCGGCGGTAGCGCACTAATTGTGGAAAGTTCTGATGTAGCGAGTCCAATTGTAATTTCGCGGCCTCCAAGTTGTTCGCTTCGAATAGTATTTGAGCCGAGTCGATGAACTGTTGGGCGCGTTCGTCGTCGGTAGGTGTGCCGACACAACTTGTCAGTAACCACAAAAGACCATATATGCCGATGAGTGATTTCTTCATTCCAATTGCAATTCGTTCAATAGGGCGGTTGCGCGTGTGGCATCTTTTGCGAAAACGCACAGACGTATGCCGCTCGAGGCTGAACCGAACATCGGGTATAGTTTCACACAATTGCTGTCGTCCGTCATGGCAGCGATGCCGTTTTGTTGTAAGGCATCGGTCGCAAGTAGGGCTTGTGTCAACGTGTCGAAAGTTCGTATCGCTATGATGCGGTCGTTGTTCATTGTTCAACTCAATTTGTGTATAATCAGACCCGAACGCAGTTTTGGTTCGAACCATGTGGTTTTGGGTGGCATGATGTTGCCACTGTCGGCAATATCAATGATTTGTTGCATCGAAACGGGGTAGAGCGCCAATGCCATGCGCATTTCGCCGCTATCGACCCTGCGTTGCAATTCGTCAAGCCCGCGTATGCCACCCACGAAATCGATACGTTTGTCGCTACGTAAGTCTTTGATTCCGAGTATTTTGTCGAGTATCAGGTTCGACGATACGGTTACGTCCAACACGCCAATCGGGTCGTGGTCGTCGTAAGTATCGGGGTGCGCCGTGAGCGAATACCAATGTCCGCCGAGGTATAGTCCGAAGTTATGTAAACGGTTGGGTTTGTATATTTCGCTGCCTTTGTCTTCGATGTCGAAATGTTCGGCCACTTTGGCCAAAAAATCGTTATCGCTCAACCCGTTCAAATCTTTCACTACGCGGTTGTAGTCGATGATTGTCAGTTGGTTGTCGGGGAAGCAAACGGCCAAAAAGTAGTTGTATTCTTCGTCGCCGCGGTGGTGTGGATTTTGCAGACGTTTTTCGTTACCAACCAAGGCGGCCGCTGCGCTGCGATGGTGCCCGTCGGCAATATACATGGCGGGCATATCGGCAAAAATGTGTGTGATGCGTTGTATGGTGTCGTCGTCGTCGATAACCCAAAAGTGATGTCCAAACCCGTCGGGTGTTATGAAATCGTATTCCGGCGTTTGCGCTGTAACATGTGCCACGATGGCGTCCAAAGTGTCGTTGTGCGGATAAGCAAAAAAGACCGGTTCAATGTTGGCGTTGTTGATGCGCACATGTTTCATACGGTCTTCTTCTTTGTCGCGACGTGTCAGTTCGTGTTTCTTGATTGTGCCGGTCATATAGTCGGTTACAGCGGCGGCTACACACAATCCGTATTGCGTGTGCCCGTTCATGGTTTGGGCGTAAACGTAATAGTTTGCTTTGGCATCTTGTACCAACCAGCCGTTATCTTGAAATTTTTGAAAGTTTTCGGCGGCTTTGGCATAAACGCGTTCGTCGTGTTCGTCGGTGCCGACGGGGAAGTCGATTTCAGGCTTGATGATATGGTACAACGACATGTCGTTGCCGGCGGCTTCGGCGCGTGCTTCGTCGGAGTTTAATACGTCGTAAGGACGCGAAACAATGCGTTCTACGAGGGCTTTAGGCGGGCGTACACCTTTGAAAGGTTTGATGATAGCCATAATTTTGTGTTGTTGAACATAAAAGCGTACAAAGTTACTCAAAAAAATTGGAACGTTGGTTATAAAAATGTTTTTTTTTTATCTTTTATACTGCAAATTGTCTATTTTGCCGACAGAATATTGTCTAAAAAGGCTGTTTTCGACCAAAATGTTTGTGTATCTTGCTAAAAACACTTACTTTTGCACCGAATAAAATTGTAGAATTATCATGAAACTTTTGATAACAGGAGCGTATGGCCAACTTGGTAACGAAATGCGTGTGGCGTTGCAGCGTTATCCGCAATTCGAACCCTTGTTCACCGATGCCGATACACTCGATATTTGCGATTTGCAAGCCATTGATGTTTTTGTTGCGGCTCATCGCCCCGATGTGTTGGTCAACTGTGCGGCTTATACGGCAGTCGATAAAGCCGAAGACGATGCCGCGTTGTGCCGTAAGGTGAATTGCGATGCGGTGCGTAATTTGGGTATTGTGGCGCAAAAATATGGTCTGAAAGTGGTGCATGTTTCTACCGATTACGTGTTCGATGGAACCGGTCATGTGCCTTACACCGAGGATATGCCGGTGGCTCCTAATACTGTTTACGGCAAAACCAAGTTGGCCGGCGAACAAGCCTTGCTCGAGGTGTGCAGCAACGCGTTGATTATTCGAACAGCATGGCTGTATTCGGGTTTTGGCAACAACTTCGTTAAAACTATGTTGCGTCTCGGCTCCGAACGCGAGCATTTGAGTGTGGTGTTTGACCAAATAGGCACGCCTACCTATGCGGCCGATTTAGCCGAAACTATTTTGCACATACTTGCATCCGAACAATTTGTTCCAGGCATTTATCATTTTACGAACGAAGGCGTTTGCAGTTGGTACGATTTCACGACCATGATATTTCGTTTGGCCAATGTGGCGTGTGCCGTGTCGCCCATCGAATCGAAAGATTACGCATATCGCACACCGCGTCCACACTACAGCGTGCTGAATAAAGCAAAAATCAAAACCGTTTACGGCATCAATATTCCCTATTGGGTCGATGCGTTGGAACGCTGTTTGAAAGTGCTGAATCCGGCGACCTGCCGATAATCGCTATCTGTAAGATGTGACAGATTGCCGATATTATCGTGTCGCAATTGTTTGATACAACATTGTTTCATCCCTAAAAACATTTACCGTGGAAAGTGTTATAATCATAGGCAGCGGACTTGGCGGCTTGGAGTGCGGCTATATTTTGGCTAAACATGGCTATCAAGTTACTGTGTTGGAACACGATGCGTGCATTGGCGGTTGCTTGCAAACATTTCGTCGCGGCAAAACCCAATTTGACACGGGATTCCATTATGTGGGCGGACTGGGTGAAGGACAATCGCTCAATGCGCTGTTTCGTTATTTCGATTTACTCGATTTGCCGTGGCAACAGTTGGATACCGACTGTTTCGACGAAGTGGTTATCGGAGAACAATCGTTCCCATTTGCCAACGGACACGAACGCTTTGTGGAACGATTGCTTGAGTTCTTCCCGAAACAACGTGCCAATTTACGACGCTATACCGATTTTTTGCGTCAAGTAGGCGACCATATTTACGATAGTTTTCTTCCGCGCGACAGCAATGAATTTTACGCATCATTTTACGCATCGTCGTTGTTCGCACGGTCGGCTTACCGGTTTCTAAACGAAACGATAGACGACCCGTTGTTGCGCAAAGTGCTGTCGGGGACGTCGCTCAAAATGGAACTGAACGCCGAAACATTGCCTTTGTATGTTTTTGCACAAATCAATAACTCGTTTATTCAAAGTGCGTGGCGTTTGCGTGGCGGAGGGTCGCTCATTGCCGACCGTTTGGCTGCCAAAATCAGAGAGTTTGGCGGTACGGTGCGTGCGCATTCTACCGTTACGAAGTTGGTGGAGCAAGATGGCCGCATAACAAATGTGGTGGTCAACGGCGGCGAAACTTTGACAGCCGATTGGATTATATCGAATGCGCATCCGGCACTCACCTTGTCCCTGTTGGACGAGAGTCGTTGCGTGCGGCGTGTATATCGCAATCGCATTGATGGTCTGAAAAATTCGTTTGGTATGTTTACCGCCAACATTCGTCTAAAACCGGAAGCGTTGCCCTATTTGAATCGTAATATTTTTGTGCATCGTGCCGACGCCGATTTGTGGCATGTCGATACCGGTAAACGTGTTGATAGCGTATTGGTTAATTATGCCGTGCCGACAGATAATACCGCTTATGCCGCCAACATCGACTTGCTGACACCTATGCGTTGGGACGAAGTGTCGCGTTGGGCAGGTTGTCGCGTCGGACACCGCGGCGAATCGTATGTCGAATTCAAAAACGACAAAGTGGAACAATGTTTGCAGTTGGTTGAACAGCGTTTGCCCGATTTACGCACGGCTATCGATCGCGTATTTACAAGTACGCCGCTGTCGTATTATAGTTATACGCTCACCAAAGAAGGGTCGGCCTATGGCATCTGCAAAGATTGGAACAACCCGATGACGACTGTTTTGACACCGCGCACGCCTGTGCAAAATTTGTTGCTGACCGGCCAAAATCTCAATCTGCACGGCATTTTGGGCGTGTCGATGACGTCGGTGTTTACTTGTGCCGAAATTTTGGGCATGGACACGTTGGCCGAGGCAATCCATCGCTGTCGCTAACAAAACCGAAAATGGGTGTAAAATATGAATAAGCAACAAAACAAATATCGTATTGGCATATCGCTGAGTGGCGGTGGAGCCAAAGGAATTGCACATTTAGGCGTATTGCAGGCGTTGGAAGAGGTCGGCCTGAAACCGCAAATCGTAGCTGGCGTGAGTGCCGGTGCCATTATTGGTGCTTTCTATGCCGATGGAAAAACTCCGCAGGAGATTTGCCACTTCTTCAAAGAATCCAAATTCTTCGATTTTGTAAAAATAGTGGTACCGCAAAAAGGTTTTATGTCCACCGAACGTTTTTACAACTTGATAAATGGGTTTATCGGAGCCAAAACCTTTGAGGACCTGCAAATGCCGCTGACCATTAACGCCACCGAGTTGATTGATGGCCGTAATGTATATTTCAATTCAGGAACTTTGGTTGATAAAGTGGTGGCATCGGCTTGTGTGCCTATATTCCTGACTCCGCAAGAGATTGACGGTAAAGTGTATGTCGATGGCGGTATTTTCTGTAATATGCCGGCATCGGTCATTCGTCGCGATTGCGAGTTTCTGATTGGTGTACACGTTAACCCGATTGTTACCGACGGCTCTATCGACAATGTATTCGATGTGATGGAGCGGGTATATAATCTTTCCATTCAGTCGAGTACTGTGGCCGAAAAACGTCAGTGCGACCTTGTGATAGAACCGGTCAAAGCGCGTAACTTCGGTATGTTCGACATTTCGAAAACGCAACAAATTTTTGATATTGGTTACGAGGCGGCTATGCGCAAACTGACGCAACCCGATGTATTGCAACGGATAGAGCAGTATGGGTTGTCGGCGACGTTGTGAAAATCAATTACTTCATTCTTTTATTCGGCGACTGTGGCGATTTCGTTTTCGGGACAGCCCGCATCGGCATTAAACCATTCAGGAATGTCGAATTTTTGCGTGGCATCATAACCTAATGTGTTGTCTTTTAGCACTTTGTTCATGTATTTTGCCCAAATCGGCAGTGCCATGCTGGCACCTTGTCCTTCGGCCATGTTGCTGAAGTGTACGCCACGGTCTTCCCAACCGACCCACACGCCCGATACGAGTGTCGGTGTGAAACCGATGAACCAACCATCGGAATTGTTTTGTGTAGTTCCCGTTTTGCAGCCGGCCGGTGCATGCATGTTGTATTTGTAGCGCACGCGGACGCCTGTGCCGTGGTCCATCACGCTGGTCAACATGTTTATCATCTTGTACGATGTTTCTTCGTTGATGACTTCGGTGGTGGTAGGTGTAAATGTGGCGATGAGGTTGCCGTTGTTGTCTTCGATGCGTGTTACATAAATGGGATTGATGCGTATTCCTTTATTTGGGAACGTTGTGTAGGCATCTACCATTTCGGCTACTGAAACTTCGCATGGCCCGAGACAGAGTGAGTAGTCGGGTACAATTTCGCCGCGCAATCCGAACGAACGCAGTATGTTTGCAAATTGTTTTGGTGTTGTCAGTTGGCTGATGACGTAGGCGCTAATCCAGTTGTTCGATGTGGTTAATCCCCAACGCAGTGTTACTTCTTCGCCGATGTGTGTTTTACCGCTGTTGCGTGGCGACCATTCGCTACCATCGCCGGCTATGAGCGTAATCGGTTGATTGATGGTTTTGTCGCACGGCCAATAACCTTCGCTCATGGCTTGCGTGTAGAGGTAAGGCTTGATGGTGGAACCGACTTGGCGACGACCGATGTTGACCATGTCGTATTGGAAATGGCTGAAATCGGGTCCTCCGACGTAGGCTTTCACATAGCCGTTGCTTGGGTCCATCGACATAAAACCGCATCGCGCAAAACTTTTGATGTAGCGTATCGAGTCGAGCGGTGTCATCACAGTGTCGATGTTGCCATCGTAGGCGAAAACCGACATTTCGACCGGCGTATTGAATGCTTTTTGTATTTCGGCGTCGGTGGCGTGTGCTTTTTTCATAGCGCGATAGCGGTCGGTTTGCCGCATCGCCTGGTTCATTATTTGTGCAATTTCTTCATCAGTCAAATTATTGGCAAATGGGGCTTTTTTGCGACCTTTTTGCTCTTTGAAGAATGTTTGTTGCAGTTCTTGAATGTGTTCGGCCACAGCTTCTTCGGCATATTGTTGCATGCGCGAGTCGATGGCAGTATAAATCTTCAAACCGTCGGCATAGAGGTTGTATTTCGTGCCGTCCGCTTTCGGATTTTTTTCGATGAATCCATACAGTGGGTCTTCTGCCCACGCGATGGAATCCATATAGTACCGACCGTATGGCGCCAATTGCCATTGGGCATAATTCGATCGTTTGGGTTGTTTGGCAGTTAGCAACATGCGCAGATATTCGCGGAAATATGGTGCCGGCCCGAGTTTATGGTCCACTTTGTGATAATTCAGAACCAGCGGTATCTGTTTCAGCGAGTCGAATTCGGCTTCGGTGATGTAGTCGCTTTTCAGCATTTGTCCCAGCACAACGTTGCGCCGTTGTTGTGTGCGTTCGTTGCGTCGTACGGGGTTGAATAGAGCGGGATTTTTGCACATGCCCACCAACGTGGCGGCTTCTTCGATAGTCAAATCTTTGGGCAATTTGCCAAAATAGACTTGTGCGGCTGTTTTGATTCCGACGGCATTGTTCAGAAAATCGAATTTATTGAGGTACATGGTCAGAATTTCTTCTTTCGTGTACAATCGCTCCAACTGTACGGCTATAACCCATTCGATGGGTTTTTGCAATGCGCGCTGAAAAATATTGGTGGCCGGTGGCGAATAGAGTTGTTTGGCCAACTGTTGTGTGATGGTTGAGCCGCCGCCGGCATTTTTGCGTTGTAGTATTCCGCGTACTACCAGCACGCGCATCAGAGCATAACCGTCGATGCCCGAGTGGTCGTAGAAACGTTCGTCTTCGGTGGCTACCAAAGCACGTATCACAAAGGGCGATATTTCGTCGTAGCGAGTGGTGATGCGATTGTCGGTGGCAGTGAAAAATGTGCCTAACAACTGCATATCAGCCGAATAGATTTCGGTGGCATATTTGTTTTTCGGGTTTTGCAACTCGTTGATGGCGGGCATATAACCAATCCACCCTTTGGTGATGGCCAAAAAGATGAGAACGACAAAGGTTATGCCACATAAGAAGATTGCCCAAAACCAAAGCGCAAATCGTTTTTTTTGCGATGATGTAATACCGGAGTCCTTTTTTACAACCATAATAGTAATGTGGTGTTAGTTGAAAGTGCAAAGTTAAATAAAATCTTCGAAATGTTCAAACCGAAATGTTTGACATTATATTAAAAGTTTGAATCGTGTAACTCAACAAAAATAACGTTCTCGTTGCGGTCAAAATGTCGGGGAATTTACGGCATGGTCGAAAATTGCCGTACAATATCGCCGGAGTAGGTTTTTGAAATAGGTACAGCATCGACACCGGCGATGCCTATTTCGGCGAGAATGCTGTCGGCATCGCGTTTGAGCAGTTTGACGTGTCTGAGGTTGACGAAATAGGAACGATGGCAACGTACGATGCCGTTGGCCGTGCAGGCTTCCTCGATGCCTTTCATGGTATTGCGCAGACTGTAACGCACAACTTTTCCCGCATTCTCGTAAATGATGTTCACATAGTTGCCGGCCGATTCGATGTAAATGATTCGATCGGCATCGACTACCAATTTTACGTTATTTTTGTCGTCGGCGAAACGCACTGCATTTTGACGGGCTTGTTCTACGCCGGTTTTCAGGTCGGCTATTACCGATACGCTTTGTGCCAACTGACGGTCGCAATCGGTTTTCTCGAAATAGAGCCATAATATGCCGTATGGGAAAATCATGGATAGGGCAGTACATATCAAAATTCCGGGCAAGAGTTCGAAGTAACCGCAGTGAGCGTTCAGACACAAAAATAAGTCGCAAAACAGACACATCACCATCAGTTCGCACAGCAACCATACGGCGTGTTCGATGATGCTTAAATGGTTGTGGCGCGTGGTGAAGTATAAGATGAGACGACTGCCTGCTGTTACTCCAAATACTATGGCTGCCAATATGGCGATGCGAAATGTGGTTGCCGTATTCCAAAGTGCATCGTAGCGATAACCGAATGTGGGCTTGTACAGAATAGGGAAAAGAAAAGTCCATAGGGTGATGCACACTACCCATACAACGATATATTTGGGACGGTAAAACAGATCTGCGATTTTTTTCATGCGTAAATGCGTTTAGGAGTTATTTTTGATAACGCAAAGGTACGTTTTTTTGCCGAATTTCGTCATTTTTAGTACCAAAAATGTGTGATGAAATTCTATTTTTGTGATTTTTAACCCAAATAAATGCCAAATAAGCACCAAAAACCCTTTTTCGTGTCATTTTTTCGTGTCCGTTCCATTTTTTCTGATGCTATGGTTTTAATACCTACCTTTGCCGTGACAAAATTTTTTGTTTCACATATTAAAATACAAAAAAATCATGGCAAAAATCATAACCTTTGGCGATTCAATTATGAAAGGAGTCGTGGCCGATTTGCAACCGGTAGGTAGTGGCATTGTAAAATATCGTGTTTCCGACCAATCATTTGTGGCGTGTTGCGAACGCCGACTTGGTATTTCGGTTGACAATTTGGCACGTTTCGGCAGCACAATTAGTAATGGGTTAAAAAATCTTGATCGTTATAGTGCTACTGTTGCTGCCGGCGATTATGTGGTACTCGAATTTGGTGGTAACGATTGTAACTTCGATTGGAAATCGGTGGCTGCCAATCCCGCCGGAGTGCATCGGCCGTTTACGACGCTTGCTGCATTCAGGCAATGCTATGCCGAAGCGATAGATATGGTGCGGCGTTTAGGGGCACAACCTATATTATTGTCGTTGCCGCCTATCGATGGTCAACTATTTTTCGATTATATCTGTCAAGAACTCGATCGCGACAAAATTATGCAGTTCATTGGCGACGATGTGCATTATATCCAAAATTGGCACGAACAATATAATTTAGAGGTGTTCAAATTGGCGTGCAATAAACGTGTGCCAATTATCGATATCAGTACTAAATTTCTGGAACAGCGCTGTTTGAATACCTTCTATTGCGCTGATGGTATGCACCCCAACGAGGCAGGACACCACCTGATAGCCGAAGTAATTATGCAATATGTCGGTGAGGCGGTGTCGCGAACAGATTTTCTGTATCAGGTTGCGGCTAAAATGCGTGCCGAAGCCTAAATTTCGCCATTGAGCAACTTATCGACCACTTGTGGCACACCGATAGTGGCCGGTTGCTGTATGTGCGTGAACGGATTGATGATGTTGCGCGTGTCGGGTTGCCCGGGGTCAATGAGGTAGATGGGCGTGTCGGCCGGTGCGTATGCGGCGAGCATGGATGCAGGATATACAGCCAACGATGTGCCGATAATCAGGAGAATATCGGCTTGCTGTACTTGTGCGATAGCCGGTTCGAGCATTGGCACATTTTCGCCGAAAAATACGATGAATGGTCGTAGTAACGACCCGTCAGGGTGGCGCGCATCAAGTGGTTGTTGCCAACCTTCGAGCGGCACGGTGGCCAATTCGTTGTTGCCGCTGCGTAGTTTAGTCAGTTCGCCGTGCAGGTGGATGATGTGTTGGCTGCCGGCGCGTTCGTGCAGGTTGTCCACATTTTGTGTAACGATGCAGACTTCAAATTTTTGTTCCAAACGTTTCAACGCGTGGTGTGCGGCGTTGGGTTGTGCGGCCAATGTTGCCTTTCGACGTTGGTTGTAGAAGTCGATGACCAATGGTCGATTGCGTATAAGTGCTTCGGGCGTGCACACATCTTCGATGCGGTAGTTTTCCCATAGTCCGTCGCTGTCGCGAAAGGTGCTTAATCCGCTTTCGGCCGAGATGCCGGCGCCGGTGAGTACAACTATTTTTTGTTTCATATCGGTTGAGGTTTATATTGTTTCTTCGGTGATTTTGATGTTTGTCAATGTGTCGAATATGCGCCATGCGTCGCCGGCCGATTCTACGGGCATAAATGTGGCGAATCGTTTGCCGTCGCGTTCGCCTAAACGGCTGTTTTGCGGTCGGCTGCAAATATAGGTGATGAGTTGCCTGAAAGCATCGGAGCGATAGTATGGTGAAGTATCGTTGCCAATTAGGTAACAAGTCATTCGGCCGTTTTTGAGTACCAATTTTTCGATGCCGATTTTCATGGCTGTCCAACGCATGCGCAGCAGTAACATGAGGTCTTTGGCCGGTTGCGGTATAGGTCCGAAGCGGTCAATGAGTCGGCTTTCGAAAGCGCAAAGTGCCTCTTCGCCGGTTAGGTTGTCGAGTTCGCGGTATAGGGTCATGCGTTCCGATACGTTGGAGATGTATTCGGCGGGGAAATGTGCATCAAGGTCGCTTTCGATTTGGCATTCGCCGACAAAATTTTGTGGTTGGTTATTGTCGGTGTTCTGTAGCTCGGGGAACTCTTCGTCGCGCAGTTCCATCATGGCTTCGTTCAGAATTTTTTGATAGGTTTCGTATCCAAGGTCGGCGATGAAACCGCTTTGTTCGGCACCGAGCATATTGCCTGCGCCTCGTATGTCCAAATCCTGCATGGCGATGTTGAATCCGCTACCGAGTTCGGCAAACGTTTCGATGGCTTGCAGTCGGCGTCGTGCGTCGTCGGTAATTTCTTTCAACGGCGGTGCAATCAGGTAACAGTATGCTTTGCGGTTGCTGCGTCCCACGCGGCCTCGTAGTTGGTGTAAGTCGCTCAGACCGAACATGTTGGCTTTGTTCACAATGATGGTATTCACGTTCGGCATATCAATGCCCGATTCGACGACGGTTGTGGCCAAAAGCACGTCGTAGTCGTAGTTGATGAAATCGACAATGGTGTTTTCCAACTCTTCGGGTGGCATTTGCCCGTGTGCAACTGCTACACGTATGTCGGGTATGAGTTGACGTAGTTTGTCGGCTAACAAGTAAATATTCTGTATGCGATTGTTGATAAAGAAAACTTGTCCGTTGCGGTCGATTTCGCGTACGATGGCGTCGCGTATCACAGTATCGTCCCATTCGATGATTTCGGTGAAAATGGGGTAGCGGTTGGGTGGCGGCGTGTTGATGACGGAGAGGTCGCGTGCGCCCATGAGCGAGAATTGCAACGTGCGTGGGATGGGCGTTGCTGTCAGTGTGAGAGTATCGACGTTCACTTTCAGTTGTTTGAGTTTCTCTTTGGTGCCGACACCGAATTTTTGTTCTTCGTCGATGATGAGTAACCCTAAATCTTTGAATTTGACCTCTTTTCCGACGAGTTTGTGTGTCCCGACTAAAATGTCGATTTCGCCGTTGGCCAATTTTTGTAGAATTTCTTTGGTTTGTTTTGCTGATTTTGCGCGACTCAAATAATCGATGGTACATGGGAAATTGCGCAATCGCTCGCTGAATGTTTTGTAGTGTTGCAACGCCAAGACGGTGGTCGGGACTAACACTGCTACTTGTTTACCGTCGGTGACGGCTTTGAATGCAGCGCGTATGGCCACTTCGGTTTTCCCAAATCCAACATCGCCGCACACGAGGCGGTCCATCGGTCGGGGCGATTCCATGTCGTGTTTGATGTCGTTGGTGGCTTTCTGTTGGTCTGGTGTATCTTCGTATAAGAACGAGGCTTCCAACTCTTGTTGCAGATAACTATCAGGCGAATAGGCAAAGCCTTGTTGCGCCATGCGTTGCGAGTAGAGTTTGATGAGGTCGCGCGCTATATCTTTGACTTTGCTTTTTGTGCGTTCTTTCAGACGTTCCCATGCGCCGGTGCCCAACTTGTTGATGCGCGGTTCTTCGCCTTCTTTGCTTTTGTATTTCGAGATGCGATGCAGTGCATGAATGCTCACAAAAATAACATCGTTGTCTTTGAAAATCAGTTTAATGACTTCCTGTGGACGACCGTTTATATTGGTGGTTTGTAGTCCGCCGAATCGCCCGATGCCGTGATCGATGTGTACCACGTAATCGCCTACTTTGAACTGGTTGAGTTCTTTCAGCGTCATGGCTACTTTGCCCGATCGTGCCACATCGCTGCGCAATGTGAATTTATGGAAACGATCGAAAATCTGGTGGTCGGTCAGGCAGCATAGGCGCATATCGCGGTCGATAAATCCTTCGTGTAGCGTTTTCAGAATGGGAGTGAAAGGCAGTGTGTCGCCGCGCTCTTCGAAAATGGAGGCGATGCGGTCGGTTTGTTTTTTGCTGTCGCTGGCAATGTAAATGGTGTAGCCGTCGGTCAGATATTTGGTTAATTGTTCCGCGACTAAATCGAAGTTTTTATGAAATAATGGTTGCGGTATGGTGCTGAAGTCGATGCTGTGGTCGGAGGTGGCGTGCGATTTACCAAATTCGATTGTTTGAAAACGATCGCACCATGCCGCCAATTCGTCGCCGGTCGAAAAACGTTGTTGCAGCGTTGCCGTTAGGCGTGTTTCATTGGTTTTGACAAGTGCTTCGTCGTACACTATGTTGGCGCGTTGACGGACGAATCGTAGGTCGTTGGCGCACACGATGGTGTGTTTTTGCAGAAATTCGAACAACGACACTAACTCGCCGTCCAGCGTATTCATGTCGGGTACAATGGTTACCTGCTGTTGTTCTTCGAGCGATAGTTGTTTTTCGATGTCGAATGTGCGAATACTTTCTACTTCGTCGCCGAACAAGTCGATACGGAAAGGCAATTCGTTGGCGAATGAAAATATGTCCACGATGCTACCTCGTATCGAAAATTGTCCGGGTTCGTACACAAAATCGACGTACTCAAAACCTAATTGTTCCAACGTTTCGGCTATTTTGTCGCCGGCGATGATAGCGCCTTTGGCGATAGTCAGTTTGTGGTCGTCGAATACGCCGGCCGATACGACTTTTTCCATCAGCGCATCGGGGTAAGTTACTGTTATACTGCGTTTTTGCGATTGCAGTTGGTTCAGTGTGTCGGCGCGCAGAATTTCGTTGGCCGCATCGGTTGCACCGTGTTTGTTTGTGTGTCGGTAGGCTGTCGGGAAAAAAAGTACTTGTTGTTTGTCGAGCAGTTGAGTCAGGTCGTGGTAAAAGTACCCGGCTGTTTCGGCATCGTCGAGTATCACCATCAAGGGCATTTGCAGACGGTCGAACAATGCGGCTACGACTAATGCCCTTGACGAACCGTGCAAGCCGCATAGCGTCAGGTGTGTGGCGTCGGTGTGTTGCCAATCCGCTATTTGTGTTATTAGCGGATGCTCTTTGTAATGTGTCAAAAAATCTTCGAGCAACATTTGTTTGTCCCTATCGGGCTATTTTGGTGCTTTGGAGTACAAATAGAGTCCGACGGCTAAAAAGAGTAAATTGGGTGTCCATGCAGCTAATAGTGGATTGACACTGCCGGCGATAGCCAACTGACTCGAAAATGTAGTAAACAATATGTACAATGCGCTGAGTGCCAGACCTATACCGATATTTATGCCCATGCCGCCACGCACCTTGCGCGACGACAACGACACGCCGATAAGCGTGAGAATGATGGCTGCCAGCGGTGTGGAGTAGCGTTTGTAGTATTCGTCTAAAAAGGCTTGTGTGTTGCCCAATCCGCGCGATTTTTGTTTGGCGATGTATTGACGTAGTTTGGGTGTTGACATTTGCGCTGCTTCTTGTGCTGTGATGAAAAAATCGGCCGGATCCATGTAGATGATAGTATCGAGTGCGTCGCCTTTTTGGATATGTTCGTAAAGACCGTCAAAATCGCGGATGAGATAATCCTTGACTTTCCAATGATACAGCGAATCCATCACTATTTCTTGTGCTGTGAGGCGCGATACTAATTGTTTACCTTCAAATTTCTCGAGCGAAAAATGTCGCCCGACAGCGCGTCCTTCTTCGTAGCGTTCAAAGTAGGCTATCACGCCCGGTTCAATCTCGAGTTGTACGTTGCGTGCTACTTCCGACTTGAATTTACTGACATATTGGTCTTCAAATGCGAGTCTGATTTTGTTGGCCGGCGGTATGACAAAACTCATCAGTAAAAACGAACAAATTGTAATAAGGCTGGCCGATATCATGTATGGTCTCATCAATCGTCTGAAACTCATACCGCCCGCCAACATGGCGATTATTTCGCTGTTGTTGGCCATTTTCGATGTGAAAAAAATGACCGAAATGAACGCAAACAACGGTGTAAACATGTTGGCGAAAAATGGAATAAAGTTCAGATAATAGTCGAACACGATGGCTTTGACAGGGGCACTATTCTCTAAAAAATTATCAATCTTCTCCGTGAAATCAAATATTACGGAAATGCTGATAATCAGCACAATAGACAATGCAAATGTGCCAAGATATTTTTTGATGATATACCAATCGAGATGTTTCAGCATAGTATTTTTTACAAATTCGTTATAGTCGGCGCATCGTGCGCACTACCATCTCGTCTTTCCATGTGGCGAAATCACCTTCCATAATATGTCGGCGGGCTTCGCCTACGAGCCATAAGTAAAATGCCAAATTATGAATTGATGCAATTTGCATAGCCAGCAGTTCGCCGGCTACAAACAGATGGCGCAAATAGGCTTTGGTGTAGGCTGTATCGACAAAACAATCGCTGTCGGGGTCGATGGGAGAAAAATCGTTTGCCCATTTTCTGTTTTTCATGTTCATGATGCCGTTGCGTGTGAACAGCATACCGTTGCGGCCGTTGCGCGTGGGCATCACGCAGTCGAACATATCGACACCGCGGGCAATGCCTTCCAAAATGTTTGCCGGCGTGCCGACGCCCATCAGGTAGCGTGGTTTGTCGGTAGGCAAAATGTCGTTAACGATTTCAATCATTTCGTACATTTTTTCGGTGGGTTCGCCCACGGCCAATCCGCCGATGGCGTAGCCTTCGCGATGTTGTGCTTTGGCAAATTCGGCCGATGCGCGTCGTAAGTCAGGATAGACGCAACCTTGCACAATCGGGAAAAATGTTTGCGAATAACCGTATTTTGGCGTTGTTTCGTCAAAATGTTTCAAGCCGCGCTCCAGCCAACGATGCGTGCGTTCCATCGACTCCTTGGCATAACGATAGTCGGCTGTGCCTGGCGTACATTCGTCGAATGCCATGATGATGTCGGCACCGATAGTGCGTTGTGTGTCAACCACATTTTCGGGCGTAAACAGATGGCGCGACCCGTCGATGTGCGAATTGAAGATAACGCCTTCTTCTTTCATTTTGCGTGTTCCCGCCAGCGAAAATACTTGAAAACCACCGCTGTCTGTCAGAATTGGTCGGTTCCAACCGTTGAATTTGTGCAAACCGCCGACCGCTTCCAAAATGTCAAGTCCGGGACGCAGATACAGATGGTAGGTGTTGCCGAGAATGATTTGTGCTTTGATGTCGTCGCGCAGTTCGCGCATGTGTACGCCTTTGACCGACCCGACTGTGCCTACGGGCATAAAAATCGGTGTCTCGATGCAACCGTGGTCGGTTGTTATTTTGCCTGCACGGGCAGCCGTGTGTAGATCGGTATGTTGGAGTTCAAATTGCATTGTCCTGACGTTTTGTTCGATGACTAAATAGGGTGTGTTGCGCAATGTTGTGTTTCCATTGCTGCAATGTTTGTTTGATACGACCGAAAAAGAGTTTGTAAGCATCGGCATTGAATAGGGCAGAATCGGTGGCGGCTTTGTATGTAAGGAATATGCCTATCGGCAGTAAAACGGCCGAACTCAACCACATGCCTTGCCATACGTCCCAAAGTCCTTCGCGTGCCATTTTTTGTCCTGTTGTGTCGATGATGTAGTAGATAACGAAAAACACTACCGATACCACAACCGGCATTCCTAAACCGCCTTTGCGCACAATAGCACCGAGAGGCGCACCGATAAAGAAAAATATCAGACATGCAAACGACAATGTAAATTTACGATGCCATTCCACATCGTGCCGTATGAAAAAATCGTCGGCTTCGTTTACAATGGCGCGTTTGTATTCTACATCGTTCATGACCGATTGCGCGCGTGTAACTGCCTGACGAACAACTATTTCCATTTTGTTTTGTGGTAACGACTCAAACAATGAATCGGTATCGATGATTATTGTGGATTGCTGTGGTTGTTCGGCCAATTTGGCGAGTTCGCGTTCCGAGTAACTTTGTGAAAAGTATTTGCTTGTGGTCAGTTCGTGCGAAAACCCGTCACGAAGCGAATCGCGCACGTGGTTTACCGAGTCGATGTCGTGTGTCAGTCGCACAATGTTTTTACTGATGTGTTGATTACTCATCAGCGATTCGTCCATGCGATTGAAGTTGGCATCGAAATCGATAAGCAACTCTTTTTCGGCAAATGTTTCGCGACGATAGGGGATATTTTTCCCTACGCCGGCTTGTTGTTTGCTTAGATTTTCAAATGCTTCGCCGCTGTACAATGTCAATTTTAGGTTCTTTTTGTCGGCTGTTAGTTTGATGTATGCCGAATCGGCCGTTGTTACCGATGCATTGTCGAAACCGTTCGTGAAATCGTAAATCATCAGATTTTTTAGCAATCCGGTACGGTTATCGCGGTCGCGCACATAAATGTTCAGCCCATTGATGCCCGAGTAAAATTCGCCAACAGGTATTTCGAGTTCGGGCGATTTTTGCCTGATGGAAAACATCAGTGTCCACATTTTTTTTTGCGCATACGGAATGACATTGTTTGAGAAGAAAAATGCGCCAATGCACACCATGGCAATGAAGATGGTGAGCGAACGCATAATCCGAAACAACGAAATGCCGGCCGATTTCATGGCCAATAGTTCCAAACTTTCGCCCAAATTACCAAATGTCATCAGCGATGCCAGCAAAATGGCAAGTGGCAGTGCCAAAGGCACCGAAGTCAGCGACGAATAAAAGAAAAACTCCAACATCACATCCAACGGCAGACCTTTGCCCACAAACTCGTTGAGGTGCAACCACAAAAACTGCATCACCACGATGAACAAACAAATGAAAAACGTGGCGCAAAATAGTTGCATGAACGTAGTAAACAGATACCAATCGATATGTTTTATGCGTAAAGACGGTTTCATGTCGGCTCAATTCCAAACTGCAAAGATACAAAAAATCTGTGACGCTTGCAAAATGAGTCGAAAATAGTGGCAAAATACAGTGTGTAATCATTTTTTTACTATCTTTGCAACCGAAGCATTCGTATGCAGAAAGTAATCGTCATACTGATTGCGTGCCTGATAACAGGGCCGCTGTGGGCGCAGAATAACGACAAAGATTCGGCGCGTATGGCGTTGTTGACAGCCCCCGGCGAAGCGCCTTTTCACATTGAACACGAACTGCAAATTGGCGTGGGCGATATATTGCTTACAAATACATTGTATCGTAATGACGGGGCTTTTGCAACGCAGCATGTGCAGCATACCGATTTGTTTACGCCTGATGTGTATTATGGTGCCGAAATGACATCTGGTGCGATAGCCGTAAATTACACCTGTCGCACAAAAAAGTGGCTTTGGTTTGGCGCAACGCTCACTTATTCGGGGTTTTATCGTCCGGCATACGACCGCATCACTGACCAAATGGCTTACAAAACACGCGAACATTTTGTGGCGATAATGCCGACAATCCGTGTATCGTATATCAATCGCCAATACATTGTCCTCTATTCGGGTATGGCGATAGGTGGCGCGGTTGCTGTGTACGAACGCATACCGTACGATGGCAGCAATGGCATACGAAATGTCGATGGTAAATTTGTGTTTCAGGTAACGGCTCTGGGTTTCTCCGTTGGTTACAAAGTGTATGCTTTTGCCGAATTGGGGGCCGGCATACGCGGCTATTTTTATGGTGGCGTAGGTTATCGATTTTAATTATCAGCAGCAAAACGACAAAAGATGGATTTCCTATCTGACATAAAATGCTACATGTGGATGGCCTTACTGTTGCTGCTTATGAGCGTTACGGCCTGCGAAACCGAGCCCGACGAACCTCGTGGTAAACTGACGCAGCGCGGTAAACTCGTTTATGACGAATGGAATCGTTTTATGACTACAAATGTGATGAATGACTGGTTGGATATGGCACTGCGGTTCAACGCTTATTACGAGGCCGACGAAGCGCGCAAAATCGCCGTCGAAGATAGTTTGCTCACACAATATAAAATACGACAAAACGGCAACCGCTGGGAATTGCGCATCGACAATCGGGTAAAATATAGTTTTACACTTGACCAAGCCTTATCGAAAAGCGGCGCACATTGGGAGTGTGTGCGTGTCGCAACTACCATTGCCGATGCAGCCACCAACTACGGATTTACCGACCGCGATGTACACTACACTATTGATTGTGTGGCGACAAATTGTTGGCGTATAGAGCAAACTGCCGACACTCTATTGCCTATCAGTGTGGTGATGGAAATGACTAAATTGCCGCCCACCATCGCCAATCGCGCTTACAATTTATTAGGCGAAGGACAATTCCGTCTGCCGGAGTCAACGTATGGCAGCGCTTGTTTTGTACACTTTTCGACCCTTTATCCGTTGGAACACACGATACGTCAATGGGGAAACGGTGTGTTGCAATTACAGGCTTACAATTTGCAGAGCGATACGATTCCGGTCAAAGTGGTGTTCGAGCAGTCGAGCGACAACTATTATACATACTCCGTTACCTATCGGGGCGTAACCGAAACGTACAATCATTAACATCGAATGATACAAACAGGACTATTTTTCGGATCGTTCAATCCTATTCACAATGGGCATATCGCTTTGGCAAAATATCTGTTACAGAGTGGGTTGGACGAAATTTGGTTTGTGGTTTCGCCACACAATCCGCTCAAAAATACAGCCGATTTGTGGGACGATGCGTTTCGCTTGCAATTAGTGCGCATTGCTTTGAATGACGAACCGCAACTACAAGTCTCCGACATCGAATTCACGTTGCCTAAACCCAATTATACTATTGATACGCTACGCACACTGAAAAGATTGTATCCCGATCGCGTGTTCGTGTTGCTCATTGGTGCCGACAATGCGGCTATTTTTGACCGTTGGAAAAACTACGACGAGATACTGAACTCGTTTGCCGTGTGGGCTTATCCGCGCGTTGGTTATCCCAATGCCAATCTGCATTTGCCGCAAATTCGTTTTGTCGATGCACCATTGTATATTGTGTCGTCCACCGAGATACGCCAACGTTTGACGGCCGGACAAAGCATACGCGGTTGGGTGCCCGATTGTGTAGCCGATGTTATCGAATGTCGTTCGCAACATGCCAATATGTAAACTTATGGATATTATCAACTCACTTATTTCAAAACAGTTAAATATACCTGACAGACAGGTACAGAATACACTGAAACTGCTTGCCGACGGTGCCACTATACCGTTCATCAGTCGTTATCGGAAGGAGGCTACCGGCGGGCTCGACGAGGTGCAGGTGGCCGCTATTGCCGATGCCAATGACAAACTGACGGAACTTGTTAAGCGCAAAGAAACCATCATTAAAACCATAGCCGAACAAGGTAGTCTGACCGACGAATTACGCAAAAAAATCGAAAACACATGGGAATCGAACGTACTGGAAGACCTCTATTTGCCTTACAAACCTAAACGGCGTACACGAGGACAAATGGCTATTGAGCGCGGTCTCGAACCGTTGGCAAAAATCATCATGGCGCAACGCTGCAACGACCTTGATTTGCAGGCCGAACGTTTCTTGAACGACCAAGTACCCGACATCAAAGAGGCGTTGGCCGGTGCGCGCGACATTATGGCAGAATGGATCAACGAGAATGCTTTTGCGCGCAACATTGTACGACAACAATTTGCTCGCGAAGCCATCATCACCAGCCGCGTGACGAAAGGTAAAGAGATCGAAGGTGATAAGTATCGCGACTATTTCGAGTGCCACGAGCCGTTGCGTCGCGTTGCATCGCATCGCCTGCTGGCTATGCGGCGAGGCGAAAAAGAAGGCATTCTCAAAGTCGATATATCGGTTGGCGAAGACGACGTATTAAACCGATTGTGCGGCGCGTTTGTAAAAGCGAATAATGCTGCATCCGAACAGGTAAAACTTGCTATAAATGAATCGTATAAACGGCTTTTGAAACCAACTATCGAAACCGAATTCGCGGCTGCCTCAAAAATCAAGGCCGATACCGAAGCCATAACCATCTTTGTTGATAATTTGCGTCAACTATTGCTGGCATCGCCGTTGGGACAAAAACGCATTTTGAGTATCGACCCCGGATTTCGTACAGGGTGCAAGGTGGTGTGTCTTGATGCGCAAGGCAATCTGTTGCATAACGAAACTATCTATCCGCATCCGCCACGCAACGAATATGTACAAGCGATGAAAAAAGTCGTTCATCTCGTCGAACAATACGAAATAGAAGCCATCGCCATAGGCAACGGTACGGCCGGTCGCGAAACCGAGCAGTTCGTTCAAAACATACGTTTCGACCGCAAAGTACAGGTGTTTGTCGTCAGCGAAAATGGTGCAAGCATCTATTCCGCTTCGAAAATTGCCCGCGAAGAGTTTCCCGATTACGATGTAACGGTACGGGGTGCCGTATCGCTCGGGCGGCGTTTGATGGACCCATTGGCCGAATTGGTCAAAATAGATCCGAAATCAATCGGTGTCGGGCAGTATCAACACGATGTGGACCAAGCTGCATTGAAAAAAGCATTGGACACTACCGTCGAAAGTTGCGTTAACCGTGTGGGTGTCAATGTGAACACGGCCGGCAAATATCTGCTGACCTACATTTCGGGCATAGGACCGCAGTTGGCGCAAAATATTGTTGATTATCGCACGGAACATGGCGCATTCGCCTCACGCAAATCATTACTCAATGTGCCGAAACTCGGTGCGAAAGCCTTCGAGCAATGTGCTGGATTTATGCGTGTCGAAAATTCGGATAATCCTTTGGATAACAGCGCAGTACACCCCGAATCGTATCCGTTGGTCGAACAGATGGCTCGCGATTTGAATTGCACTGTAGCCGATTTGCTGAAAGATGCGACCTTGCGTTCGCAAATCGTACCTGAAAAATATGTGTCCGATACCGTCGGATTGCCAACGTTGAAAGATATTTTGGCCGAACTCGCCAAACCGACCCGCGACCCGCGTACAACCATCCAAGAGTTTGCATTCGACCCGAATGTTAAAACCATCGACGACGTGCGTTCAGGGCAAATTTTGCCGGGAATCATTACAAATATCACAAAATTTGGTGCATTTGTCGATATAGGCGTGCACGACAACGGTTTGATTCACATATCGAATATGGCCGACCATTTTGTGAGCGACCCCACGACGGTCGTGTCGTTGCATCAGCATGTGCAAGTGCAAGTGCTCGATGTCGATGCAGCACGCCACCGCATACAACTGAAATTGCTGACTTAACTTTGGGACAACGCTTGTCGAGAGTTGAGCGAAAAATGTATGCCGCTTTGTTTTGAATTTTCGTTTTTTTGTCGTATCTTTGCAGGTTGAAATGACACCGCTCGGTTGGTGGCGCAAAAAAAATAAGTACCAACACACACAATATATAAATATGGCTTCACAAGAAGAGGTTTTCAAAAAATTGGTTGCCCATTGCAAGGAATACGGATTCGTATTCCCGTCAAGTGAAATTTACGATGGGCTGGCTGCCGTTTACGACTATGGTCAAAACGGTGTCGAACTGAAAAACAACATCAAACGTTATTGGTGGGACAGCATGATTCTGCTCCACGAAAATATTGTCGGCATTGATGCTGCAATTTTTATGCACCCGACTACATGGAAAGCTTCGGGACATGTTGATGCGTTCAACGATCCGCTTATCGACAACCGCGACAGCAAAAAACGTTATCGTGCCGATGTACTGATAGAAGAACAGATAGCCAAATACGACGATAAAATAGAAAAAGAAGTGGCCAAAGCGCGTAAACGTTTTGGCGAGACTTTTGATGAAGCAAAATACCGTGCCACGAGTAACAATGTGGTCGAACATCAGAAAAAACGCGACGCACTGCACGAACGCTATGCCAAAGCCATGAACGCCATGGATTTGGATGAGTTGAAACAAATCATTGTCGATGAGGAGATTGTCTGCCCGATTTCGGGTACAAAAAATTGGACGGACGTGCGTCAATTCAATTTGATGTTCTCAACCGACATGGGTTCCACGGCCGATGGTGCCATGAAGATCTATCTGCGCCCCGAAACCGCTCAGGGTATTTTTGTCAACTACTTGAATGTGCAAAAAACCGGCCGCATGAAAATACCGTTCGGTATCGCACAAATAGGCAAAGCCTTTCGTAACGAAATAGTGGCACGACAATTCATTTTCCGTATGCGCGAATTCGAACAGATGGAGATGCAATTTTTTGTGAAACCCGGTACCGAAATGGAGTGGTTCGAACATTGGAAAGCATTCCGCTTGAAATGGCACAAGGCACTTGGCCTCGGCGACCATAAATATCGCTATCACGACCACGAAAAATTAGCGCATTACGCCAACGCCGCAACCGACATTGAGTTCGAAATGCCGTTCGGATTTAAGGAAGTGGAGGGCATTCACAGCCGTACCAATTTCGATTTGAGTCAGCATGCCAAATTCTCAGGCAAAAAAATAGAATATTTCGACCCCGAAACAAACCAATCGTACACGCCATACGTCATCGAAACGTCTATCGGTGTGGACCGTATGTTCCTGTCGATAATGTCGGCTGCCTACTGCGAGGAGCAACTCGAAGGCGGCGATACGCGCGTAGTGTTGCGCTTGCCCGAAGTACTTGCTCCCGTGAAAGCCTGTGTGATGCCGCTCGTCAAAAAAGACGGCCTGCCCGAAAAAGCACGCGCCATTATGAACGAACTCAAATTCGACTTCAAATGCGCTTACGACGAGAAAGACTCCATCGGCAAACGTTATCGCCGGCAAGATGCCATCGGTACGCCATTCTGTATCACGGTCGATCACGACACACTCACCGACAACTGCGTAACGGTGCGTTATCGCGACACAATGCAGCAGGAACGGGTCGCCATCGAGGCTTTGCACAAATTGATTGGCGATGCTGTCAATATGAAAAACTTATTCAAAAAAATAGTTCAATAATTTGTTGAAGGCTGTCGATGTTGTTATCGATAGCCTTTTTAATAGATACCAATTTTCTAACAAAACACCCTAAATATTATGATTACAGTCCATCATTTGTCGGAACACAATTCGGTGATGAACAACTTTATGAAAGAGTTGCGATCGGCCGAAATTCAACAAGATTCCATGCGGTTTCGTCGTAATATCGAACGTGTGGGCGAGATAATGGCCTACGAAGTCAGCAAAACATTGTCGTATGCGACCGAACAGGTTCGTACGCCACTTGGCATCGCTCCAACCAACGTTGTGAACGACCAAATAGTGGTCGCCTCTATTATGCGTGCCGCTTTGCCGTTGCACTATGGCATGCTCAACTATTTCGACAAAGCCGAGAATGCTTTCATATCGGCTTATCGCGAATATACCGATGCCGCTCATAATAATTTCAGGGTACATGTGGAATATTTGGCTTCGCCCAGCATCGAAGGTAAAACCGTGTTACTCTGCGACCCGATGTTGGCCACAGGCGGCTCGATGGAATTGGCCTACGAGGCTTTGAAAACGAAAGGTACACCGGCTCACATACACATTGTAAGTGTCATCGCAAGCCGACAAGCCGTCAATCATATTTTGGAGATATTCCCTGCCGATAAGACTACGGTGTGGATTGCTGCCATCGACGCCGAATTGAACGAACACTCGTACATTGTACCCGGTTTGGGTGATGCCGGCGATTTGGCATTTGGCGAGAAATTATAAACAAAAAAATACGAAACGTTATGGTACTAAAAGTTGGCGATAAATTCCCTGACGTGCTGGGAATGAGGCAAGATGGCAAAATGTTGAAAATGAGTGATTTCGCAGGCCGAAAAGTTGTTCTGTATTTTTATCCAAAAGATAACACATCGGGGTGTACGGCCGAAGCGTGCAGCCTGCGCGACAACTATGCCGCCTTGCGTGCGCAAGGTTACGAAGTGGTGGGCGTCAGTACCGATAGCGCCGCTTCGCACACGAAATTTATTCAAAAAAATGCGTTGCCGTTCGACTTGATTGCCGATACCGACAAACAGTTGTCGGAAACGGTTGGTACGTGGGGCGAGAAAACCATGTGTGGGCGAAAATATATGGGTATGTTGCGTACCACGTTCTTGATTGACGAAAACGGCATTGTCGAAAAAATATTTTTGCCCAAAGAGATTAAAACGGCTTCGCATGGAAATCAAATTTTAGATATTGTATAATTGTTTGATTATGAGAAAGTTGTTTTGTACCATATTAGTGGCGGTGTCAGTTTTGCTGCCTACGGTAGGTACAGCGAAAACACCGTGCAAAACCATTGTGTTACGCGCCGAAGGAGCGGTCGAAGTGGTACCGGATATGGCTGTAATAACCATTGGCTTGACTTGTTTGGACAAAAATATCGATGTTGTCAGAGCGTGTGCCGACGAACAATCGCACGAACTCTATCGGCAATTGCAGGCTTTGGGCATCGATACCAACGATATTCAGACCACATCGGTCGGTTTGCGTAAATCGTATCGGTGGGACAATGGGAAACAACTATTCGAAGGCTATGAAAATACGTTATCGTATGCCGTTACGGTGCGTCATATTGGGCGCTTGGGCGAGTTGTATGCTGCGCTGTTGACAAACGAAAATGTGTCGCTGAACGGATTGCACTACACCCATTCGCAGATGGCAGCATTGCGCAACGACGCCTATATGCAGGCGCTTGAGAATGCCAATGTATTAGCCGATAAACTGCTTCAAACGTTGCCCGAAACCACAAAAAATGTTGTGCGTATAAGCAATGTCAAAATTGGCAATGACGCAATGATGGCGGAAGACGTCGTGGCTGCCGATGCCGCCTACAACGCGCTTGGTACACATACGAAAACGGTGTCGGTTGCTAATGGCTTGATAACTGTTAGTGCCACGTTGTTTGTGGAGTTTTGCATCAAATAAGTACGTTACCCCCAAAAATACGAGCAGTCCGTTGCACCGGTATGTGCGAGCGGACTGCTTTTTTTGTGCTGACGGCTAACCGTTAAAATGATACGGTTGTTTGTTGTTGTGCAATGGTGCCCGATTGGCGCAGCGTGCCACCGGAATAGGTGCCACCATAATAATAACAGCCAACGTTGTATCCGCCGGTGTAGGTCCCGCCGGTATAGACGGCATAAGTGCTGCCCGTTGTTAACGTTTCGTTGCCAAACAGAAATGATTGATAGGCATTTGGCGCTTTGTAAGCCATGGCGGTGTTGTCATCGATGGCGATGTAGAGCCATGTGTCGGCGGCAATAGATGCGCTGATTGCCAGTGTATAAACATTACCGGTAAAAGTCGAGCCATTTTGGCCGCCGGGACGATTACCGCCGCCGCGTCCGCCGCCGGCACCACCTTGCGCAGTCAGTAATGTGCCTCCCGTAAAGGTGCGTGTGCCATTGACGTCAATGGCTTCTTCGGCACCGGCTTGTTTCGGACCGTTGGCAATCAACACTCCACCGGCCAATTCAAAATTACCATTGCTGTCAACAGCATCGCCATTGGTAACATTGGCGACTACAATGCCGCCATCAATTCTAATCAAACTGCCGTCATTTTGTTCGGTACCACCCGATACGGTCCCTTTGGTGGCATTTACGGCATCGTTGGCAGCTGTGAGTAACACATTGCCTCCGTGCACTATCACATATACGGCTTCGATGGCTTCGCACGATTGGGTTACCGTAAGATTGCCTCCGTTGATGACGACTGCACTATCGCTTTTGATACCTTGGCAACCGCTGCTTGCGCCACATTGAATTTGAATGTTGCCGCCATTTTGTTCGAAAAATTGCGCACCGCTTTCTATGCCGTCGCTGCTACTGACAATAGTGATGTCGCCGCCGTTTATTTGTACATAATCGTTGGCATGTATGCCATCGACACCGGCACCTGTTATAGCGATAGTGCCACCGTCGATGACGATGTAATCGTCGCTGCAAATGGCATGATGCGCTACACTCGATACGGTGAGTGAACCGTTGCCCGAAAATATCAACTGACCTTCGCTAAATAAGGTTGCTTTGGCGTCTTCGTCGGCGGTGTCAAGGTAAGTGGCGGCATCGCACAACGTGTTGCTGCCAACGAGTTGCAGGTAGGTGCATTTGCCGGTTTGGATATTGATTGCAGGGCTGTTGGTGCTTGTGAGATGTACGTCGGATAACTCTAATACAAATTTCGAGTCGCTGTATATTTTCAAACTGCCGGAGGTGCTTGTGCCCGACACAATATATTTGATGTTTTTCGCTGTGGAGTTGATGGTTACCGCAGTCCCATCGGCTGTGATAGCGACGTTTGGATGGTCGTTTTCGATGCGTACGGCGGTGTTGTCGTACACGATGCGGATTGTATCGGCAATGTCTAACGCCGTTACAGGCAGGTCGTTGCCGGCTGGCAAATCGCCGTTGGTGTTGACCGGTTGGTCGTCGTTGCTGCATGCCGACAAGCAGGCTGCCAATAGTACGCAAATCGATAAGAATTTAGTTTTCATATAGTTAAATGTATTGGTGTACGGATTTTGATGACAAAAATAATGATATTTTTGCAATTGTGGTGTTTGCAAAACAGCATTTTGGTCGGTAAAAAGTGTGTGTTGGTCGAGAAATGAGCGGCGATGGCCTTGCGCCGATCATGGCACAAGGACTGATTGGTCGGCGCATCAGGCAAACATCAGCACCAACATTTGTGCGAACAATATACGCAGAAATGTAGCTAACGGATAGACCGTAGAGTAGGCTACGGCCGGTTCATCGGTGTCGGTGAGCGACGTGGCGTAGGCCAACGGTGGCGCGTTGGTGTACGAGCCGGCTATCAGACCGCAGATGGTGAAAAAGTTGATTTTCAGCGCGCGTGCCAACAAACCTATCAGCAGTGGTGGCACGATGGTTATCAGCAAACCACATCCCATCCACAAAAGTCCGTCGGGCGAGATGACGGTTTCGACAAAGCGGCCGCCGGATGCCAGCCCGACGCTGGCCAAAAACAGACAAATGCCAATTTCGCGCAGCATCAGATTGGCCGATTGCGTGGTATAGGTTATCAGTTTCAGTTTGTAGCCGAAACGTCCCAACAGAATGGCCACAATAAGCGGCCCGCCGGCCAAACCGAGGCGCACAGGCATCGGCATATTCGGAAAATAGATGGGAATGCTGCCCAACAAAATGCCCAACATGATGCCCAAAAATATGGTAATGATGTGTGGTTCGTTCAGACGTTTCAGGGTGTTGCCGAGCATGGTTTCTGCCTTTTTGATGTTGGCGAGCGGACCGACTACCATCACGCGGTCGCCAAGTTGCAGCACGAGGTCGGGATGCGCCAACAAATCGATGCCGGCGCGATTGATTCGGGTGATGTTCACGTTGTAGGCGCTGCGCAGATGCAACTGCCCGATGGTTTTGCCGTTCACCTGATTGCGTGTTACCACAATGCGGCGCGACACCATCGTCGATTCGTCGTCTTTCCACTCAAAATCAGCCGGTTCGCCCAACAGTTGTTGCAATTGCGCGGCATATACATTGTGTGTTACCACCAACAGCAAGTTGCCGGTGTGCAATACCGTGTCGGCGTGCGGTATGGTAACGGTGTTGCCGTCGAATAGGCGGGTGGCCACAAACTGATGGCCGTACATCTGTTTGACATCTAATAGTGTGTGTCCGTCGATGGCCTGATTGCTGATGCGGAAGGTGAGAATGTCGGGTTTTTCTTGTCCTTGCCGGCGCGACAGCAATTCCGCCTCTTCGGCTCTGGTGTCGATGCGGCACAAAAAACGCAACAACATCATGGCGACGATGATGCCTAACACGCCTAACGGATAGGCAACGGCATAGCCTAAACTGATGGGCGGAATGTCGCCCTGCAACGCTCCGGTGGCCGATAGTTGCTGCAAGGCTTCTTGGGCAGCACCAAGGCCGGGCGTCGAAGTAACGGCACCCGACATCACGCCGACCATCATGGGCATATCAATGCGGGCGGACAGCATCTGCTGTAGCCCCACGGCCACACCGACACCCAATAAAATGGTACAAAATGCCAAACCATTGAGCCGCAAACCGCCGGTTTTGAACGAGGCAAAAAAGCCGGGACCGACCTGTAAACCAATGGAAAAGATAAAAATAATCAGGCCAAAATTGCGCAAAAAATCCAACAGCGTGGCATCGACCTGAAAGTGCAGATGACCGGCCAAAATGCCGATGAACAAGACAAATGTTACGCCCAGCGAAATACCTTTGATGCGTATTTTGCCCAACAACATGCCCAGCACTATGATGGCGGAATAGATGATAAGTGTCTGTGCAACAGTGTTTTCTGTTATGGTCGATAACCAAGAAGTCATTGCTGAAACGTATGGCTTAAATGAGCGTGCAAAGGTACAAAAAATGTGGCGAATAACAAGATGTCTGCCCGAATTTATTAAAAATGTTAAAATAGGGCATACACACGCTGTTTTTTTATATTTTTGCACGCAGTAATCGTACGAAATCTTGTCGGATATGGAACTTATTGTGTTGTCGATAGTGGGCGTCGTGGCCGGTTTGCTGTCGGGGTCGGTCGGGTTTGGCGGTGGCATGATTTTGTTGCCCGTCATTACCTATTTTTATGGCGTCGAAGTGGCAGTGCCGGTATCTACTATTGCGCAGTTAATCAGCAACTTGTCGCGCGTGGGCATGGGCTGGAAGTCTATCGAATGGAAATCGGTGGGGTGGTTCTTGTTGGTGGCATTGCCATGCACAGCGTTGGGCGCATTCGGATTTGCTGTGGTCGATAAAGTGTTGATGACCAGGTTGTTGTGTGCCGGTTTAGTGCTGTTTGCCTGCCTTAAAATCGGCGGTAAAATCGTTTTGCCCAAGTCGCGTCTGACGATGCTTGCGGGCGGTGCGCTGACGGGCGGATTGAATGGCCTGCTCGGTATTTCGGGGCCGTTGAGCAGTGCGGTGTTCCTCTCGCTCGACCTGCTGCCTGTAGCCTACATCGCCAGCGAGGCCACTGCCGCTGCCGCTATGCATGTGGTGAAAATTGTGGTTTACGGCAAACTGCAACTGATGAATCTGACTATTTTTAGCGAAGGGCTATGTATCGGTGTAGCTATGATGGCCGGCAATTTTATGGCCATGCGGTTTATCCGACACATCAACAAAAAGCGTTACCAAAAAGTGGTGGCTGTGCTGATGATTGCCGTTTCGATATTCTTGTTTTTTTCGGTACACAAGTGATTGATTATGAGCATTGAAGTTGTATGAAATACGTCCTAACGTATCGAATTTATTATCCTATTCTGTTGATTCGTTCATTCAGTTCCCGAATCTTGTCTATCAACTGACTGAACGGCAGTGACTCCCCGTAAATCATGGTTTCCTTCATCACCTCATAGTCCTTCTTCCATTCCTCCATAATGTTTTCCGGAGGAACTATCCGCAAGGTGGCAGGCTGCAAGGTGTCATAGTCGAATCTCTGCAACCCGATGAAAGTGCGGCGATGGTCGATGACCGACTGATAAAGAGCCATGTCCTGCAAGGCTTCCTCTGCAATCGGCGTATCCATCATCTGGCCGATGTCGTAAAGGTGTCTTGACATACGTTCGGTACGAATGTTCTCTTTCGGCTTGGCAAATTCCTCGTGCAGCA
>JBJEJW010000059.1:0-1907 GCA_051878315.1 Paludibacteraceae bacterium
TCGGGTATCTACCTATCGAATTTGGACACGACGGCTGTGGCTCAAGACGATTTTTATCAGTACGCATGTGGCGGCTGGATGAAAAACAACCCGCTCACGGGTGAGTATTCGCGCTTTGGCAGTTTCGACAAATTGGCCGAAGACAACCGCGAACAACTGAAAGGTTTGATTACCGAAATTGCCGAGACACCGAATAAACCTGTTGGGTCGGTGGAACAGAAAATTGGTGATTTGTACAACCTTGCCATGGATAGCGCGCGCCTCAACGCCGAAGGCTACCAACCGATTAACGGCTACATCGAGGCATTCGCCAACGTGGGAAAAAAGGATTTGGCACGCTTGCTTGGCGAAACACGTTATGGCATGTTTGCGCTTTACGTCGATGCCGATGCTATGAACAGCGCGGTAAACCTGTTGCAAACCTATCAGGCCGGCTATGCGTTGGGCGAGCGCGAGTATTACCTCGACAACGATGAACATACGATGGAGATTCGCGCCAAATACGAACAACACATCGCGCGGATGTTCGAATTGTGCGGTTTCGCAGCCGAAGAGTCTGCCGCTGCCGCAAAAACCGTATTGCGCATGGAGACACGCCTTGCCACGGCGGCCTACGACAATGTGAAACTGCGCGACCCGCAAGCCAACTACAACAAAATGTCGATGGACGAGTTGAAGGCGCTGATGCCGCAGTTCGATTGGGACGCCTATTTCGCTGCACGCCACATCAGCACCAACCAAATTTCGGTGTCGCAAAAAGAGCATTTGCAGGAAGTTGGCAAGATGATGGCCGAGGAGTCTATCGAAGACCTCCGCACCTATTTTATTTGGCAGGTCATCGACGATGCGGCAAGTTATCTGAGCGACGAAATCAGCGCTGCCAATTTCGATTTCTACGGCAAAACCTTGTCGGGCAAACAAGAGCAGTCGCCACGTTGGAAACGCGCCGTTGGTGTCGTAAACGGCACACTTGGCGAGGCCGTCGGACAGATGTATGTGGCCAAATATTTCCCGCCCGAAGCCAAAGAGCGCATGGTGAATTTGGTCAAAAACCTGCAAGCATCGCTTGGCGAACGCATCGACAACCTCGAATGGATGAGCGACGAAACCAAAGCCAAAGCGCGCGAAAAATTGGCAACATTCTATGTCAAAGTGGGTTATCCCGACAAGTGGCGCGACTACAGCGGCCTGACCATCGACCCGTCGCTGTCGTACTACGAGAATCTGAAACGTGCATCCGACTTTGAAGATGCCTACGAACTGAGTTTCATCGACCAACCGGTCGATCGCGACAAATGGTATATGACGCCGCAAACCGTCAATGCCTACTACAACCCGAGCACCAACGAAATCTGTTTCCCGGCCGGCATTCTGCAATATCCGTTCTTCGACATGCAGGCCGACGACGCCATGAACTACGGCGCCATCGGTGTGGTTATCGGCCACGAGATGACGCACGGATTCGACGACCAAGGATGCCAATTCGACAAAGACGGCAACCTGAATAATTGGTGGACGGCCGAGGACAAAGAGAAATTTGATGCGCGCACCAGGGTGATGGCCGACTATTTCGACGGCATCGAAGTGGCTCCGGGCGTACATGCCAACGGACGTTTCACGTTGGGCGAAAACATTGCCGACCACGGCGGTTTGCAAGTGTCGTTCAACGCCTTTAAGCACGCCATGGAGGAACATCCGCTCGACACCATCGACGGATTTTCGCCCGAGCAGCGTTTCTTCCTTGCCTATGCCACCGTGTGGGCGGGCAATATCCGCGACGAGGAGATTTTGGTGCGCACCAAAGGCGACCCGCACTCGCTCGGTCGTTGGCGCGTGAATGGCGCACTGCCGCACATCGGTGCTTGGTACGAGGCGTTCCACGTTACCGAGTCGTCGCCCATGTATGT
>JBJEJW010000060.1:0-8597 GCA_051878315.1 Paludibacteraceae bacterium
ATATGGGATTTTTAAGTAAATTATTTGCAGGAGGCATTGGGTGGGCATTGGGAGTTCCGCTCGGAGCCGTCATAGGTGTGGCATTGGCTGCGATGTTCAGTTCCGGCAACAGCAACTCCTACCAACGCCGCATCGACACCAACGACACCGGCACACGGTCGAGCAAACATCAAACGACACAATCCGATTTCATTATGTCGCTCATTGTACTTCAGGCGGCAGTGATGAAAGCCGACGGCGTCGTCAAAAAATCGGAATTAGATGTTGTAAAACGCTTTTTGTTGACCTTATTCGATGAAGCGGCCGTACTTGATGCACTGCAATTGTTGAAACAAGTTTTGCAACAAGAGATACAAGTTGACCCGATAGCGCGTCAGGTAGGTATGCGCATGACAGCCGGAGCCAAACGCGAATTACTACACATGCTGTTCGAGATAGCGTATGCCGATAATGTATGCACACCGACCGAATCGGCATTATTGGAACACATCGCCGCGCTGATGGGCATATCGGCCACCGACACCGCCTCCATCAAAGCTATGTTCGGTCGCCCAACCAATCCACAATGGGCCTACGAAGTGCTCGAAATAACGACCGATGCCACCGACGACGAGGTTAAAAAAGCCTATCGCAAAATGGCGATGAAATACCATCCCGACCGTGTCAATACGCTGGGCGAAGGGGTACAAAAAAATGCTGCCGAAAAATTCCGAAAAGTGCACGAAGCCTACGAAGAGATCAAAACACAACGCGGCATGAATTGAATCAACATAAAAAACAACTAAGGTAAACCAATAAACAACTATGAAACGAATAGCAACGTATGCGTTAGCCTTTATTTGCGCCATCGGTCTGCAAGCCCAAGACAAATATGCGCGCATAGCCAATAGTTTGGACATATACAATGCCGTGATGCGTGAATTGAGCATCAACTATGTGGACACCATCAACTACGAACAGATAAACCAAGCAGCCATCGACTACATGCTGCAAAAATTAGACCCATACACCACGTTTTTTGCCGAATCGGAAGAAGATGCCCTGAAAATGATGACTACAGGCGCTTACGGCGGCATCGGCTCCATCATCAGTCAACAAGGCAAAAATATATTGATAGCCGAACCCTACGAAGGTATGCCCGCACAACGACACGACATACGCACCGGCGATATTATCGTCGAAGTGGACGGCACCAGCACTAAAGGCTTGCACACAAGTGATGTAAGTCAGATGTTACGCGGCCCGCAAGGCACCGAAGTCGAATTGTTGCTACAACGCCCCGGCGAAAAAAAACTATTACGCAAAACAATCATTCGCGAGGTAATACAAATCAATCCGGTAGAATACTACTGCATGCTGACCGACACTATTGGATACATTGCTTTGCGCGACTTTACGGACAAGGCATACAGCGAATTTCGCGATGCCATTATCGACTTGACCAAGAAACACAATATGCGCAAACTCATCATCGACCTGCGCAACAACGGCGGCGGGTTAGTATCCGAAGCAGTCAATATCGCCGGATTGTTCGTGCCACGCCATACGCACATTGTCAGCACCAAAGGTCTGCAATTGCAAAGTCATCAAGAATATACTACAACCGGCGAGCCACTCTTCCCTGATTTGCCGCTGATGGTGCTGATCAATTCGACATCGGCATCGGCATCGGAAATTTTGGCAGGTGCATTGCAAGACCTCGACCGCGCCATAGTGGTAGGCGAACGCTCATACGGCAAAGGATTGGTACAATCTGTACGTGCGCTGCCACACAACACCTACCTGAAAGTTACAACAGCCAAATATTACATTCCCAGCGGACGTTGCGTGCAAGCCATCGACTATGCCAAACGTAATGACGACGGCAGCATTCAACGCATTCCTGATAGTCTGACACACGAATTTACTACACGCAACGGACGCAAAGTGCGCGATGGCGGAGGCATTACCCCCGACACGACACTACAACGACGCGACGATGCCAACATCGTCTATTATCTGTATGTAAAAAATCTTTTCTTCGACTACGCTACCGAATATGCGCGCACGCATAAAACAATTGCAGCGCCTGCACAATTCGGACTAAACGATACCGAATACGACGATTTTATCAACTATGTGAAAGCACAAAACTTCACCTACGAATTGCAAAGCGCAAAAATGCTCGACGATGTGCGTCAAATGGTGAATGATGAGGGATATGCCGCCGATGCCGATTCCTTGCTAATGCAGTTGGCCAATACGTTAAAACCAAATATCGACCGCGATTTACGACGTTTCAGAAAAGACATTGAGGAAGTTTTGTGTTCCGAAATCGTCAAACGATACTACTTCCAAAAAGGTGTCATTGAATACGAATTGCGTTTCGACAAATGGTTGCACCAAGCCATCGAACTATTCAACGACGACCGTCGCTGTGCCAATATGTTGCAATAGACTGCTGTCAGCCTAAATCCAACGCCTTCAAATCTATCAATTTGTTGGCAATGGCATAAATGGTCAAACCTGCCGAACTATGGATATTTAGTTTGCGCGAAATGTTTTTTCGATGTGTTATTACGGTATGCACCGAAATAAATAATTTTTCTGCTATTTCCTTATTGCTCAACCCGTTAACAACCTCGACAAGGATTTCTTTTTCGCGGTCGCTCAAACTTTCGGGAGTATCGTCGGCAACGACATCATCTGTCGCAATTACCGGCGGAAATTGCTGTTCGAGCAGTCGCACGGCCGGCACAAATAGGTTATCCTCTATCTGACAATGTTGCGCCAAATCGTTTTCGCATGTAAAAATATCGAATAATGCCGAATTGAGTAATTCGTTGCTCACCGTTGATGGATAATATTTAATGATGATATTTTTCAGCTCGATCAATTTTGTTTCGATGTGCATATCATCGACTGCCCGATGCTGTCGCGCAAACGTTTCGATGGTATAATCGCCGGTGCGTGTTCCCTTTTGCAACCTCGCCACATACGCAAATACATGTTTATCTTCGTGTTCCATGTGGCGTTTCACCTCCAGCGCATATTCATCGAAAAAGCGCATAACCAAAAACGCTATTTTATTATTTTCCGTGCCGCAATTAATGGCCTCTATCAGTTTGCGTCGAATCATTGGCAAACAAAAATCGAGGAAATAGACATGAGCGCGTTTCAGATAATTCATCAGCGTATCGAGCGACACTTCGTCGGCACACGGCACACATCCGGCAGGGAACGATTTATAATTGACCACCGCCAAAAATGTTGGCGTATGTACACGATACGCGTTACACACCTCGGCCACGGTTTTATCGCCAAATCCCAAAGGCAAGCCAAAACGGCTCAACACCTGCAATGATTCGTGATTACCACAAATCAAATCGCACATTTTATCGGAGGCTTTATACATATAAAATTCGTTTGACAGAACTACATTTGTGATAGAGTCGCAAAGATACACAAAAATTTTATTATACCAATCCGAATGCGTAACAAACACCACGCTTTTTTTTGTCAAATCGGACAATAAATGCAAAAAAACGCATTTTGTGCATTTATGTCAAAAGTTTTTTGTAATTTTGCAAGATTGAAAAAATTCGAAATAAAAAATCATTGCGACATGAACATTTCATACAATTGGCTTAAAGATTATCTGAACACCGACGTTACGCCCATCGAATTTGGTAAAATACTGACTTCTATCGGTTTGGAAGTCGGATCGGTAGAAACGGTGCAAACCGTCAAAGGCGGCCTCGAAGGGTTGGTAGTAGGCGAAGTGCTGACTTGCGTTCCGCACGAAAATTCCGACCATCTGCACGTTACCACCGTCAACATCGGCACGGGCGAACCGTTGCAAATTGTTTGTGGTGCGCCTAATGTGGCTGCCGGCCAAAAAGTAATTGTCGCAACGCTTGGTACGGTACTCTACTCCGGCGACGAAAGTTTCACAATCAAACGTTCCAAAATACGCGGCGTCGAATCGTTCGGCATGCTTTGTGCCGAGGACGAAATCGGTGTAGGCACAAGCCACGACGGCATCATCGTGCTGCCAGCCGACACGGCTGTCGGTACACCGGCCAAAACCTATTTTGGCGTTGAAGACGACACTGTCATCGAAGTGGACATCACGCCTAACCGCGCCGATGCCATCTCTCATTATGGCGTTGCCCGCGATGCTGCCGCCTATTTCAAAACACACGGGCAAACGGTAACACTAACAAGACCCGATATCGATGGTTTCAAAATCGACAATCGCAATTTAACGATTCCCGTCGAAGTGGAAACTGCCGACGACTGCCCGCGCTATGCCGGTGTTACCATTACCGGACTGCGTGTAACCGAATCGCCCAAATGGCTGCAAGACCGCCTGAATGCCATCGGTTTGCGCCCAATCAATAATGTAGTCGATGCCACAAACTACGTGCTTCACGCTTTCGGACAGCCGTTGCACGCTTTCGATGCAGCAAAAATTAAAGGCGGGAAAATAATAGTAAAAAAATGCGCCGAAGGCACCAAATTTACTACGCTCGACGGTGTAGAACGCACATTGTCGGCCAACGACCTGATGATTTGCAACGCCGAAGAACCGATGTGCTTGGCCGGTGTTTTCGGCGGCCTCGACTCCGGCGTAACCGCCGACACCAAAGACATTTTCATCGAATGTGCCTATTTTAATCCGGTTACCATTCGTAAAACGGCACGCCGACACGGACTGAACACCGACGCAAGTTTCCGCTACGAGCGCGGTATCGACCCGAACAACACCATCTATGTATTGAAATACGCTGCTATGCTCATACAACAGATAGCCGGCGGACAAATTTCGAGCGATATCGTCGATATCTATCCGAACAAAATCGAAGATTTCACCGTCGAAGTTACGCGCGACAAAATCGACACACTCATCGGCAAAGCCATTCCGGCCACCACACTCGAAACCATTTTCGACGGATTGGAGATGCGCATTTTGTCGAAATCGGACACAAGTTATACGCTGCAAGTGCCCGCTTACCGTGTCGATGTGCAACGCGATGTCGATGTCGTCGAAGATATTCTGCGCATCTACGGTTACAACAATATCGATTTCAGCGACTCGCTCAAATCGAACATCGCCTACTCGCAACGCCTGAACAGTACGAAAATGCAACGCCTGATTTCGGAACAACTGACTGCCTGTGGCTTCAACGAAATACTGAACAATTCGCTCACCAAATGCAGTTATTATGGCGATGCAAGCACCTATCCTGCCGCCAACTGCGTGCGTGTAATCAACGCATTGAGCAACGACCTCGGTGTGATGCGCCAAACGTTGTTATTCGGCGGTCTCGAGAGCATTGCGCACAATAGTAATCGCCAAAACGCCGATTTGAAATTTTACGAATTTGGCAACTGCTACCAATACCATGCCGACAAACGCAATGCCGACGATGCACTTGCACCGTACAGCGAAAGTTATCATCTCGGATTATGGATTTGTGGCAAACGCAATCAACAAACATGGTTGCGCCCCGACGAGAAAACCTCGTGCTACGAACTGAAAGCATACGTTTACAACATATTCCGTCGCATGGGTATTGACCCGAAAAACACGCGTACCGAAAATTTCGGCAACGAACTATTGTCCGAAGGATTGTATCTGCGTACCGTGTCCGGCAAACTCTTGGCTACCATCGGCATCGTCGCCAACAGCCAACTGAAAGCTTTCGACATCAACACACCGGTATTCTACGCCGATTTGGAATGGAAACAATTGCTCAAAGAATCGACCAAACACAAAATTACTTACCGCGACATAGCCAAATATCCAGAAGTAAAACGCGATTTGGCTTTGCTCATTGATAAAAACGTAGAATTTGCCGAAATAGAACGCATCGCCTACGAAACCGAACGCAAACTGCTGAAAAATGTCAGTCTGTTTGATGTATACGAAGGCAAAAATCTCGAAGCCGGCAAAAAATCGTACGCTGTAAGTTTCACCTTACAAGATAACGACAAAACACTGACAGACAAACAGATAGATGCGATTATGCAACGTCTTATCAAGACTTTCGAAGAAAAGACAGGTGCGAAACTACGCTAAATCATTTACCCTAAATAAAAACAAACCGAATACCATGAAAAAAGGACGTTTTTACCTACTACTCATTGTAACGGCCGTTTCATTTTACGGCTGTGAGGGATTTGACCCTTGGGCAGATGTTGACCACGGTCCGTTCCCTGCTTTGCCCGAAATGCCGGAAAAAGTCAACAACAACGACTACATCTACATTACACACGAAGCCACGCTCAGCAACCGCCAAGTGCGCAACTACTCGCTTTGTTTCGATAAAACGAAATACGCCGCACGTTGGGTGGCCTATCCGTTGCATGCTTGTTATATCGGTTCTACCCCACGCTACGACTCCACGCACAAAGGTGCATGGCCGCAAGACCCTCTGATAGTCAGTTCGTTACAAGCATCAGGGAGCACATATAGCGGATATTCGCGCGGCCATCAGATACCATCGGCCGACCGCACTGCCAACGAAGAACTGAATACGCAAACATTCTACATGTCAAACATGACGCCACAAGCCTACGACTTCAATAGTGGCATTTGGCTCGACCTCGAAAACAAGGTACGTGGGTATATATGCAACGACACTACCTATGTCGTAACGGGAGCACATTGGGAAAATACGGACACCTACTCCGGTAAATATCCTGTGCCTACACACTATTATAAAGTAGTGTTGCGCACATGCAAAGGCAACACACGCAAAACTGTGTATCAAGCCACGCGCGACGAGTTGAAATGTGTCGGATTTTGGATTAGCCACACTGCCACAGGCTCGCTCAACAAATCGTATCTTAAATCGGTAGCCGAAATCGAAAAACTGACCGGCTTCACTTTCTTCCCCGAAGTGGACGTTGACAAAACAGCGTGCGACACTGTGGGTTGGGGCTTCTAACCCTACATGTCAACAACTCCGAACGTCATACCTGTCGAACGCCATCCGTGGCAACCGTTTTTGCCACCGACGGCCAAAGTGCTGATGCTCGGCAGTTTTCCGCCACCTCGCATACGCTGGTCAATGGAGTTTTATTATCCGAATTTTCAGAACGACATGTGGCGCATCGTCGGGTTATTGTTTTTCGACAATAAAAATTATTTCGTTTTGCCCCACGCCAAAGGTTTCGATTATCCTAAAATTACAGCCTTTTGCACCGAAATCGGCATCGCCTTATTCGACACTGCCACAGCTGTGCGACGGTTGCAAGCCAACGCGTCCGACAAATTTTTGGAAATTGTCGAACCAACCGACATCGCAACGCTTTTGGCACAAATTCCGTGCTGCAAAATCGTTGCCGTAACGGGCGAAAAAGCCGCCGAAACGGCTGCAACCCAACTGCAGTGCACCACGCCGGCCGTAGGAACTTATGTAGATTGTCCACGCTATGCTGTGCGCCTCTACCGCATGCCCTCCTCCTCGCGCGCCTATCCGCTGTCCCTCGACCGCAAAGCGTCCTTTTACGCTACTCTATTCCGCGCTGCCGGTTTGTTGGCATAATGTAAAAAAAATACATTTTTTTACACCTTTCTATTATACATATTCAAAAAAAAGTATTATCTTTGCCACGTTATTCACCGCAGAAGTCCGATTAGGGCAAGCGGGTGGGTAACAAGACATATATTGAAAGCGTTTACTTGACGCTTTGTTTCGACGATTCAAAACTTCGCAACTTTTGTAAAAGCGGTAGAAACGAAGCAACAGTAGATGGCTGCGGTGTGTTGTATTACACAATGATACAACACTAAGCGTGGACTTCTGCGTTGCTCGACTTACTGCTTGGGCAATGCGAAGGCCTTGAATCGTGGGACGAGTAACAAGTACAGACTCCCACGCTTTTTTTATGTGCTCTTCTCTAAACATTTTTATAAAAACGCTTGCTTTGGGAGGCTGGTGAGCAAAAAAAACTTAAGTTTTATGTCAATCAATCTTGAAAAAGGACAAAGAATCAGCATGAGCAAAGGTCTTTCGCTGGTGGGTGTAGGACTTGGCTGGGATCCAAACGAGGGTACAGGTTACGATTTCGACTTGGATGCATCCGCATTCATGTTAGATAATAATGGTAAGATTCCAACTGATAAGTATTTCGTATTCTACAACAATCAAAAATCTCCAGATAACTCCGTAGAGTCAACAGGCGATGACCTTACAGGAGGAAACAGCGATGGAGGTGACGATGAAACCTTGAACGTTGACCTAACAAAGGTAAGCCCTCAGATTCAGGAGATTGTTTTTACTGCTACGATATATAAGGCAGAAGAACGCAAACAGAATTTTGGTCAAGTCCGCAACTCGTATATCCGCATTTATGATGCAAAAAATAACACCGAGATTGCTCGCTATGACTTGGATGAGGACTTTTCTATTGAGACCGCTGTTGAATTCGGTCGTCTGTATCGTCGTGGAGGCGAATGGAAATTCGAAGCAATGGGTATCGGTAGCAAAGGAGGATTACAGTCACTCGTAAACAAATACCGCACAGTAATTGATATCAAAGATTAATATTAATTAATACTTAATAATATGGCTATTAGATTAGAAAAAGGACAGCGCATCAATCTT
>JBJEJW010000061.1:0-34769 GCA_051878315.1 Paludibacteraceae bacterium
CGTGGGTGCCACTGCGCCCGAAGAGTATGGCAATCATTACGCTTGGGGCGAAACCGAGCCAAAATCCACTTACGATTGGAGTACTTACAAGTGGTGCAACGGCAGTGACAATACCCAAACCAAATACTGCACAAGTAGCAGTTACGGCACCGTGGATAACAAAACCGTGCTTGAGCCCGAGGATGACGCTGCCCGTGCCAACTGGGGCGGCAAGTGGCGCATGCCCACCGATGCCGAATGGACGGAATTGTGGGACAAATGTACGTGGAAATGGACGGATGATTACAACGGCACCAGCGTAGCAGGACGAATCGTAACGAGTAACATCAACGGCAACTCCATCTTTCTCCCTGCGGCGGGCTATCGCAGCAAAGATGTCTGGGGCAACGCGGGCAGCTACGGCTACTGTTGGTCGAGTTCGCTCAACACGGACGGCCCGTACTTCGCGTGGTACGTGTACTTCGGCTTGGACTACGGGACCGGGGGCTACAACTACCGCTACATCGGTCGTTCCGTCCGCCCTGTTCTTGGGGAATAAACCAAGCCCCCCAACCCCCTAAAGGGGGAGTAGGGACGCACTGCGTGCGTCCGGAATAGAGAACATAGATTGTAGGAATGCGGAGTGAGGAATGGTTCCTTGCTCCGCGTTTGTTTGTTGTATACTTTTTTAACCCTACGCCCTTCGGGCACTCCCCTTGTAAAGGGGAGATTACGCAATAAAGCAATTTCAGTGCGCAAAAATAAAAATGCACTGTCCCCTTCCCAAGGGGACGAGGAGCGCAGCGACGGGTGGGGTTCAAACGTAAACTGCGCAAACAACAACCTTAAACCCTGAAACTATTAAACTTTTGCACTCATCCGTTTTACATTTTGCACTATTTTTAACCCTTTGTCGCTACGCGACATTTCCCTTAGAAAGGGCAAATCTTCGCACTGAAGCTACTTTTGCGCGAAAAAAAAAGCAATGTCCCCCTTTTAAGGGGACATATTTTTATTTTTGCACGAATGTTGTGCAGCATGTGTTCTCCCCTTTTTAAGGGGAGTACCTGCGTAGCAGGGGTAGGGTTCCAAATAATTAACAATGAGTAATGAGCAGTGAGAAATAAAAAAATCGACCTTTGGCGGATATGCCCCAAAAAAAGTGAAGTTAACGCAACCGATGGCGCATAAAGTGGTTGCGCGAAAAAACGAAGAAGAATATACCACCCAGCGTATAAACAATACACGCCAGCCAAAATGCCCAATGATAGCCCAGCCGTTCGGCCACAATGCCACCCACCAAGATGCCGGCACCAATGCCCACGTCCCACGATGTCAGCATGGTGGAATTGGCCGTGCCACGCTGGCTGTGTTCGGCCATGTTGATGAACATATTCTGAAATGCCGGGAACAAAAGTCCCAATCCGATGCCGATGACGAAGGCTGAACCGTAATAGCCGGCCAAATGCGGCACGGCGGCAAACAGCAGATAGCCGCACAACGCCACCACTATGCCCACCGACGCATTACCAGCGATGAAACCGCGCCGCAACATACGGCTGCCAAACGTGCGCGACAGCATCAGCCCGACGGCAAACAGCGCAAAAAATGCACCCGTGCCACCGGTTATGCCCAACTCCTCTTTGCCGTAAATAGCCAAATAGGTCGATACGATGCCGTAAGCAAACGAAAGCAACATCAACGTAAGGCTTTGCGCCCAACCTTTGAGCAGGAAGAAACGATCGAACGACACCGGTCGATGCGGACACGACGGCGCAACACGCCGTTGCACCTTGATGGTGGCATCGATAACGAAACCGATGCACGACACCACCAAAGCCAACAAAAATACCAAATTGAAGTTGTGATAAGCATCGTACAAATAGATGCCCACCGACGGACCGAGCGCCGTGGCAATGTTGTTGCTCAAACCGTAATAACCGATACCTTCGGCGCGCCGCGATGACGGCAGTACATCGATTACGACCGTGCTATTGGCCACCGTTGTCGCACCAAACGGCGCACCGTGCAACGTACGCACGACAGCGAACAGCAACAACGAACCACCCAAAAAATAGCCGGTAAAAAAGATGAAAAACAGAAAATAACAGACCAACAGCACCACTTTGCGCGGAAAACTATCGACCACAAAACCGCTGAACGGACGCACCAACAGCGCCGTAATCGTATAGCCCGACAACACGATGCCAATCGTCTGTTTGTCGGCTGCGAAAGTGTCGCTCAGGTAGATTGGCAACAGCGGCATCAGCAACATAAACGAAAAAAAGAGCATAAAATTGGCCACCCACAACTTGATGTAGTTGGCATTCCACAATTTTTCGGTCGTCGTTGCTGTCATCAGACCATTGTTTTTATTCCGTTACGATTTTTCCCATCAAGGTGGCTGCCGAAGCATCGTCGATGCGCACCAACACCAAATCGCCCGTTTTGGCCGATTCTTTCGGGAAAACCACCAATTTGTTTTGCGATGTGCGACCGCACATATCGGCGGCCGATCGTTTCGAGCGACCTTCGACCAGCACTTCGAACGTTTTGCCCACATCGCGTCGATTCGATGCCAAACTCAATTCAAGTTGCAAAGCGATAAGTTCGTTCAGGCGGCGCACTTTTTCCTCTTCGGCGATGTTGTCGGGCAGATGTTTGGCGGCAAACGTGCCGGGGCGTTCCGAATATTTGAACATAAATGCGTTATCGAAACCCACTTCGCGCATCAGGCTGAGTGTTTGTGCGTGGTCGTCGAGCGTTTCGCCGTGGAATCCGCAGAACACATCGGTGCCGATGGCCGCGTCGGGCACAATACGCCGAATGGCGGCAATGCGGTCGAGATACCATTCGCGCGTGTATTTGCGGTTCATGGCTTTTAGTACGGCGTTGCTGCCGCTCTGCACCGGCAGGTGAATGAATTTGCACACGTTCGGATATTTGGCTATCACTTCCAGCGTGGCGTCGCTCATATCTTTCGGGTGCGAGGTGGTAAACCGTATGCGCACCGTCGGTACGGCTTTTGCCACTGTTTCGAGCAGCAACGGGAAATCGACGATAGCGCCGTCGGCTGTTTCAAAACGGTACGAATTGACATTTTGTCCGAGCAACGTTATCTCTTTGTAACCACGTGTTTCGAGGTCGTGCACTTCGCGTAAAATGCTCTCCACGTCGCGACTGCGTTCGCGTCCGCGTGTGTAGGGCACGATGCAGTACGAACAAAAATTGTTGCAACCGCGCATGATGCTGACAAACCCCGCAATGGCATTCCCCAATCGGTGCGGTAACACGTTGCGGTAGGTTTCGGTAGTGGATAGTTGCACGTTGACAGCACGTTCGCCGCGTAAGGCTGCACCAACCAAATTGGGCAAGTCGAGGTAGGCGTCGGGGCCGGCAACAAAATCCACACCATATTTATCGACCAACTCGTCTTTCACACGTTCGGCCATACAACCGATGACACCGATGATAGTGCCGCGTTTTTTGCGCAACGATTGAAAATTCTGCAATCGGCCAAACACGCGTTGTTCGGCGTTGTCGCGTATGGAGCAGGTGTTCATGATGATGCAGTCGGCCGTATCGATGGTATCGGTGAGTTCGAATCCGCACGACTGCATCACGGCAGCCACCACTTCGCTATCGGCCACATTCATTTGGCAACCGTATGTTTCGATAAAAAGTCGTTTCATAATGACAAAAAAGTATGTAACAAAACAAATGCAAAAGTACTATTTTTTGTTGAGAAATCGGTCGATAAAAGTGTCGGAATGGTATTTTTAGCAAAAAATGCGGCAAAAGTATTGTTGATTAAAAAAAAATGACTACCTTTGCAACCCGAATTTGCTCGGAATTGAAACAATATAAATGCTATAAGAGATGAAAAGAACATTCCAACCTTCGAACAGAAAACGCAAAAACAAACACGGTTTTCGCGAAAGAATGGCAACGGCAAACGGTCGTCGCGTGTTGGCTTCGCGCCGCGCACATGGTCGTAAAAAACTGACCGTTTCGGACGAATATTGCAAAAAAGCTTAATGACAATCGTCTTTTAGCAACGACAATAGACATTGCCGACAGGAGAAGTGAAGATGCTTATCTTCGCTTTTTTTGTTGCAGAGATGCGAATTTATCGACGGTATTTTGTTGCAAGTACCAAAGAAAATATCTATCTTTGCTCACTGATTTTTTTAACCCAATAAGATTACTCATGAGTTTAAGGACTATTTGGAACTTCCTGAAAAGCAAGTTTTTTTGGATAAATATTCTCGTTGCCGTGATACTTGTATTTGCTATCTCCGGCATTGTGCTGGTATCGTTAGGTCGATTTACACATCATGGCGAAACAATCATTGTACCCGACCTGCACGGATTTTATCCCGAAGAGGCCGAAGTGGTGCTCAAACAAAACGGACTAACTTACGAAATTGTCGATTCCATATATGTGCGCGACAAACTGCCGGGCGAAATCATCGAACAGGTGCCGGCCGCCAATACTCCCGTAAAACTCGGACGCAAAATCTATCTGACCATCAACTCGAGCAGCAAAAAACAAATCGTACTGCCCGACTTGCGTAATTTCCCGGCTCGTCAGGCCAAAGCCACGCTGGAAGCCATGGGATTCCGCATCGAGAAAATCGATTATAAGCCTTCGGAATATCCCGATTTGGTAATGGAAATCAAAGTCAACGATTGTGCGATTGCTCCGGGCAGCAAAATAACCGATGGCGCCAGCCTGACCCTTGTGGTGGGCGAACGTACCATTGGCGAAACAGCCTACACGCCCGACCTGAAAGGGTTGGATATCGCTACTGCCGAAACCACAGTGGCAAATTATCGGTTTGTGCTTGGCGCTGTGGAATACGACGAAACACCCGTCAACGAAGCCGATAAAAGTAGTTTCTTCGTCTATCGGCAGACACCCGCAGCGGGCAGCGCTTACGAAACAGGTCGCCGTATCGATATCTGGCTGACGACAAACCAGAATAAACTATCGCAACGACAAGAACAAAACGACACTCCTTTGGAAGAGGATTTTTTCAATTAACAGGGTAATGACCGACATGTTCGACATCGACGAGTTCGACGAAGAGTCTGTGACTCCGGCGAAGTTTGAACACCAACGATTCGTGGTGGACAAAGGCCAGACGTTGCAGCGCATCGACAAATATCTGACCGAAAAAATGGCCGGCACCTCGCGCAATCGCATTCAGGAGGCCGCAGAGGCCGGCTCTGTATTGGTCAACAACGTGCCTGTCAAGTCGAACTACCGCGTCAAACCGCTTGATGTTATCAGCATTGTACTCGATTACCCGAAAACCGACTACACCATTGTAGCACAAGATATTCCGCTCGACATTGTGTACGAAGACGATGATATCGTGGTCGTGAACAAGCAGCCGGGACTTGTCGTGCATCCGGGTGTCGGCAACTGCGACGGCACATTGCTCAACGCCATAGCATGGCATCTGCAGGACAATCCCGCATTCGATGCCAACGACCCGCGCATCGGGCTGGTACATCGTATCGACAAGGACACATCCGGGTTGCTGTTGATAGCCAAAAACGAAGAGGCAAAATCGAAACTCGGCGCACAATTTTTCAATAAAACGACCGAACGTACTTACAATGCCCTTGTATGGGGCGTCGTGAAAGAGGACGAAGGTACCATCACCGGCGATTTGGCGCGCGACCCACGCGACCGCACTGCCTACACTGTATTTCCCGAAGGCGAAAATCCGCTGGCTAAACACGCCGTAACACATTACAAAGTATTGGAACGATTCGCATACGTAACGTTGGTTGAGTGCAAACTTGAAACCGGCCGCACGCATCAAATTCGTGTCCACATGAAACACATCGGGCATACGCTCTTCAACGATGCACACTACGGCGGCCACGAGGTGCTGAAAGGCATTCGCACCGCCAAATACAAACAATTTATCGAAAATTGTTTCACTGTCTGCCCGCGACAGGCTTTGCACGCCAAAACACTCGGCTTTACGCATCCGACAACAAACGCATGGATGCAATTCGATAGTCCGTTACCGACCGATATGCAGGCATTGATAGACAAATGGCGTCGCTACGCCGTTCATGCTGACGAAATATAACCACTAAATAAATTATACTATGAAAAAATTGATGATTTTAGGATTGGCCATAACCATGCTGGCCGCCTGCAAACCAACCGAAGTGTTACCCGGCCCCGACAATGATAATACGCCGGACACGACACAAACCGAACAACCTGACACCACACAAACACAGCAACCAGACACTATTCCGGTAATAGAGCCGCCCGCCGAAGGTTTCCTTGTGCAAGCCGAAACCAAAAACGCCGGTACCGTTATACTATTCGATAACGACAACGAGGTCGAGGTTCCCTATCGATGCGCACAAGGCACCGTATTGACCGTGGTGATGATTCCCGACGACAACCATTTTCTTACCGGTTCGAACATTGCCCAAGGACGTTCGGCACGCGAATCGTTTACCGTAACTTGCGACACGGTAATACGCCCTGTGTTTGAATATATCGTACCGGTAACACCAACGGCGATACACAAAATTTGTAACTACAACATCCGCTACTACAACGGCAGCAGCGATGGTGCCAACACCGGCAACCGCGCATGGCCTGTGCGCCGCGACAAAGTCTTCGAGATGATACGCAAGCACACCATGGACGTTTGCGGCATCGAAGAAATCACTACCAACCAATCGCCCGACTTCGTCAGTTCGCTTGCCGAATACGAGTACATAGGTTACGGTCGCGACAACGGTAAAGAAAACTCGGCCGGAGGCAGCGGCGAACAAACCGGCATCATCTATCGCAAAGCACGCTATGTCAAAATGGATCAAGGCCGTTTCTTTTTGTCGAACACTCCCGAAGTCGCCTCGAAAATCTCGGGATCGTCGTTCAATCGCATGGTAACGTGGGTGCGTCTGAAAGAGCGTAAAAGCGATGCACAATTTTATTTCTTTGCCACGCATTTCGATCACCCGACCGACCAAACGGGCATCAACACGCGCTCGTCGCAAGCCGATATTGCCTTAAAAATCGTGCCGACCATAGCCGGTGAATGGCCGATGTTCTTCGTAGGCGACTTCAACTGCAAACCATCAGAACCGGCCTACACCAAACTATCGAGTACATGGAACGATGCTTTCGTTACTATGGGTAGTGCTGCACAAGGCGGCTATGTGTGCAACACCGAACAAGCGGCATCGTACGCCACGGCTTGCGCCGAAAGCGGCAACACTTACACCGGTTTGTACAGCAGTTCTGACAAAGAACCAAAACGCATTGACTATGTACTGTTCAATGCAACGAAAGCAACCGTGTCGTCCTATGCAGCCGACAACGACAACCTCACGCTTGAAATGTATCCGTCCGATCACTTGCCCGTCATTACCGAAATGACCCTTCAGTAAAAAAGGACCGTGCTACGGCTCTACAATTCAGAATCAGTAACGAGGAGTGAAGAAGGATTTTCTTTGCTCCTCGTTGTTTGGTAAAAGGGACAAGAGCAAAATTGCAGGACGGATATTTTATCACTCCGACAATGTTAAACTCTTAAACTATGCGAACTTTACAAACTTTTTCGTATCTTTGCACGCGGAATTAAGTACATAAAAACAGTATGCCGTTACAATGTGGAATCGTTGGCTTGCCCAACGTCGGAAAATCAACTTTATTCAACTGTTTGTCGAACGCCAAAGCGCAGTCGGCCAATTTCCCGTTTTGTACCATCGAGCCGAATGTGGGCGTTATCACCGTACCCGACGAACGACTGAATAAACTGGCCGAACTATGCAAACCCGAGCGTGTGGTACCGACCACAGTCGAAATTGTCGATATAGCCGGTTTGGTGAAAGGCGCGAGCCAAGGCGAAGGCCTCGGTAACAAATTTTTGGCAAATATCCGCGAAACGGATGCCATTTTGCATGTACTGCGTTGTTTCGACGACCCGAACGTGGTGCATGTCGATGGATCGGTCGATCCTGTGCGCGACAAGGAGATTATCGAAGCCGAACTGATGATAAAAGACCTCGAAACACTCGAAAACCGCATACAAAAAGTACAAAAACAGGCGCAAACAGGCGGCGATAAAGCAGCCAAACAGGCTTTGGAAGTCTATCTGAAATACAAAACTGCACTCGACCAAGGCAAACCTGCGCGTACCGTTGTGTTCGACACGAAAGACGATATCGCCATTGCACGCGAACTCTTTTTGCTCACGGCCAAACCCGTGATGTATGTTTGCAATGTCGATGAGGCATCGGCTGCGACCGGCAACAAATATGTCGATGCGGTGCGTGCGGCAGTGAAAGACGAAAATGCCGAGGTGTTGGTTGTCGCTGCTAAAATCGAATCCGAAATTGCTGAACTCGAAACATACGAAGAGCGACAAATGTTCCTCGAAGAGGTCGGCTTGCAGGAATCGGGCGTCAACCGACTGATAAAAGCCGCGTACAACCTACTGAACCTCAAGACATTCTTGACGGCCGGCAGCGATGAAGTGCGTGCGTGGACATTTCGCGACGGGTTCAAAGCACCGCAGTGCGCCGGCATCATCCATACCGATTTCGAGAAAGGTTTTATCCGCGCCGAAGTCATCAAATACGACGATTTTGTGCATTACGGCAACGAAGCCGCCGTGCGCGAAGCCGGCAAATTGGCAGTCGAAGGTAAAGATTACGTGGTGCAGGACGGCGACATTATGCACTTCCGTTTCAACGTGTAAGCAACTTTACTTCTTTTTATATAATGCAAAACAGCGAATTGGTTGCCAATTCGCTGTTTTGTGTCGGAGTTAGGCGACTCGAACGCCCGACCTCTACGTCCCGAACGTAGCGCGCTACCAACTGCGCTAAACTCCGCTGATGATTTCGGACTGCAAAAGTAGAATTTTTTTCTCAAATAGACAAACGAAATCAAATATTTTTTACAATTTCTTCCAAAGTCATATCGTCGCCAATAGGCACACAATGTTTAATTGTCATATTTTCAGGTACTTGCATCGTAAATGTAAAATAAGTACAAACGGCTTCGGTGCATAGTTTGCCCGCTGCATCGACGATGGTAGCCTTAATGATGGCAATGTTGCGCTTTTGTTCGACAAGCGACGCGCGCAGCACCACATACGGACTGTCGATGGTTACAGGATGACGATAGCGCGTTTCCATTTTTGATGTTACCCCCGAGCGTTCGAGTTTACGAAACATCACCCAGCCGCAAATCTCATCGAGCAACACAGCCTGTATGCCGCCATGCAGCGTGTTTATCCAACTCTGAAATTGCGGTTGGGGTCGCCACACGCTTACGATTTCGTCGCCATCTTCATAAAATTCCATGTGCACGCCAGCCGGATTGTGCGGCGCACAGCCGAAACAATTGTAGCCTTCGGTATGCATGTACGGATTAGATAACTTTCTCATAATTGTACGCTATTTTTATTGATATTTTTTGCACGGATATTACACGGATTTTTTTCATTTGCACGGAATTTGCACGGGAAATGCACTGCGATGCACTACAATGCACTACATTTTATGATGTTCTGTGCGAAACAGCAAAGTGCTGATTCAGAAATGGTTATCTGTATATCAGCACTTTAAGCCGTAGTCGGGATGACTGGATTCGAACCAGCGACCACTCGCCCCCCAGACGAGTACTCTAACCGGACTGAGCTACATCCCGTTTTTCGGACTGCAAAAATAGTGTTTTTTATCGGAACAACAAAATTTTTGACCTAAAAAAACACGTTTTTTATTTCTTTTACTCAGGCTTAACAATAATATTGTTGTCGCTTCATATTCCGGCCACAACGCTCGATAGTTGGTATTAATCCGAGCTTAACAACTATTGGCCAAACAAAACAGGTGACGAATTTTGTTAATTTATAATTTTCGACAAAACAACACAAATGAGAGTTCATATGCTCACCAATTTTTCGGACATTGTCAAAAATTTGTAGTTTAATAAAAAATTCTGTACCTTTGCATAATAAAGAATCAAGACGTATGAAAAAAATTATCATCTTCAGCCTAATGGCCATAGCATTGGTGGCCTGCGACCCACAACAAACAGCATTGGACGATTTAGAAACTTTCACTGCACGCATCGAACAAAAAAGCGCTACGTGGTCGCTTGCCGAATGGGACGATGCCCTGCAACAATTTAACGAAATCACCCAATCGCTCGAACGTTACAACTATACCGACGAAGAGTTGCAGCATATCGGGCACTTGGAAGGACGTTGCACCGCCTACTTCGTGGCTCACTATGCCACACAATTCGAAGAACAAGCACACGATGCCTTACAAGAATTTCAGGGTGCACTCGAAGGATTTTTAGATGTCTTAGGCAATTAGCACAAAAAAAATACGCACCACAATGAACAAATATTGTGCACCGGTCTAATATTATCTGTATCGATCGGCATGAGCGCAAACAAAACCATCGAAGTGGATCCATTCACATTCGACATACCCGACCATCCGGCATGGACTTGGAGCAACACCGACATCACCTCCTCCACCAAATTGGTCATGGTTCAAAAACTCGACGCAAACACGCTGCAACAAACACTCATCATCTATTCGTACGACGGTTTTAGTTCGGTAGATTTACTCCTATCCGCCAACAAACAACCTTTTCAACGGCAGCACTTTTAGTACAATACGCGATACGATTTTCGACGGCCACGCAGACAAAATCGGGAGTTTCACCAACTCATTGGACACCGACAACAAAAGGGGAAATTACGACGATGAAATCATAGCCTTTATTGCCGGCAACAAGGGCATTGTACTGATAGCAGCACACCATCACAACACTTTACCGGAATATGCCGACATCGGCCGGTCTGTCAAAGTCAAATCCACCGCTCGCACTTCCCACGACCCCGAAGCATACCTCGCCCGGTCTGTGGCCGAATTAGCGGTGTACCTGCCCCGCCCCATCAACGACGACAACATCATTCTGCACAACTTACAATACCAACAACCGGACATACTCATCTACACCTATCAATATGCCACCATTTCGGCCGATGCGCTGATGAAGCAACATGGCAACAAGTGGCCGCCGAGACAAAAGCCACCCAAATGACGAACGATTTGTCGTTTGAGCAAGGCGCATCCATTGACGCCGAGGCACAATTTTGTATGCCTGCACAAAAAAATCGTAAAAAGAGTGTACGTATTGCATAAAATTTGTATCTTTGCAAGTTGTAGTATCAACCAACAGATTTTTTTATTTTACAAACTTTATAAAATCACAAAAACGTTATGGTTTATTCAAAAGAAGTGGAACACATGTGTTGTGTTGCCAAAGGACCTAACCACGGTCCGGCCCCCATACCCGAAGAAGGCAAATGGGTGAAAGCCAAAGAGATTAAAGACATTTCGGGATTGACACACGGTATCGGCTGGTGCGCACCACAACAAGGTGCCTGCAAACTGACACTGAATGTCAAAGACGGCATCATCGAAGAGGCACTGGTTGAAACCATCGGTTGCTCGGGCATGACACACTCGGCCGCCATGGCATCGGAAATCCTACCGGGAAAAACCCTGCTCGAAGCGTTGAACACCGACTTGGTATGCGACGCCATCAACACGGCAATGCGCGAACTCTTCCTGCAAATCGTTTACGGTCGCACACAATCGGCCTTCTCCGAAGGTGGTCTGATGATTGGTGCCGGCCTCGAAGACTTGGGCAAAGGCCTGATTTCGCAAACAGGAACCCTCTACGGCACCAAGAAAAAAGGTACACGCTACCTGCAACTGACCGAAGGATACATCACCAAAATGTTCCTCGACGCCGACAACGAAGTGTGCGGTTATGAATATGTGCACATGGGCAAATTTATGGACGCCGTCAAAAAAGGCGTGGCTGCCGACGAAGCCTTGAAATCGGTAACAGGTACCTACGGACGTACAACCAAAGAGCAAGGCGCAGTAAAATTCATCGATCCACGTAACGACAAGGAGGGACAACTATGATCAGAAAAGTGCAATTTGAAAGTCAAGACCGCCGCGAGAAACAGATACTCGCTGCATTGAATGCCAACGGCATCAAATCAATAGAAGAAGCCAATGAAATTTGCGAAAAATACGGTTTAGACCCCTATCTGACCTGTGAGGAAACGCAAAAAATCTGTTTCGAAAACGCCAAATGGGCTTATGTCGTAGGTTCGGCCATCGCTCTGAAAAAAGGTTGCACCAACGCCGCCGATGCTGCCGAAGCCATCGGCATCGGACTGCAAGCATTCTGCATTCCCGGTTCGGTAGCCGACGACCGCAAAGTAGGCCTCGGACACGGCAACTTGGCCGCACGCTTGTTGCGCGAAGAAACCGAATGTTTCGCATTCTTGGCCGGACACGAATCGTTTGCCGCCGCCGAAGGTGCCATCAAAATAGCCGAAATGGCTAACAAAGTTCGCCAAAAACCGCTGCGTTGCATTCTGAACGGTTTAGGTAAAGACGCCGCTATGATTATCAGCCGCATCAACGGATTCACATACGTACAAACCGAATTCGATTACTACACCGGCGAACTGAAAGAGGTACGTCGCAAGGCCTATAGCAACGGTCCGCGCGCCAAAGTAAACTGCTATGGTGCCGATGATGTACGCGAAGGCGTAGCCATCATGTGGCACGAAAATGTGGACGTCAGCATTACCGGCAACTCCACTAACCCGACACGTTTCCAACATCCGGTAGCCGGCACCTACAAAAAAGAACGCGTGCTGGCCGGCAAACCCTACTTCAGTGTTGCATCGGGCGGTGGCACGGGTCGCACACTTCACCCCGACAATATGGCTGCAGGTCCGGCTTCGTACGGCATGACCGATACGCTCGGTCGTATGCACAGCGATGCACAATTTGCGGGCTCGTCGTCGGTACCGGCACACGTTGAAATGATGGGCTTCCTCGGCATCGGTAACAACCCGATGGTAGGTTGCACCGTGGCTTGTGCCGTAAACGTGGCTTTGGCTTTGAACAAATAAACAAACACATTGACACGAAAAAAAAATCCTCCTAAATCGGGAGGATTTTTTTGTAGTACACTATGCAAACTTTACTTTCATTTCTTTGGCAGATGGCGCACCTCTGTCAAACCGCTTTTGTTGCCACACACAAAACTAACCGGCGCATGATGTTGCTGCACAAGATGGTCGATATACAACGGTTCGCGCAACAAAAAGAGTGTACAATCGAACCGATCGCCCACATGCAATTTGGAATTCTCGGATTCGACAACCTCAAATGTGTTCGGAGCAATACACCGAAACGTGCAACGCCTATTGGGCATCCACGCCACCATCACCAAATCGTCGATAGCGACATCACTACTACGCACACCCTCGCCCAACAACACCTCCGATTCGACAACCGATTTAGCAGCCACATCGGCCACAAACAAATCCCAATGCTCAAAACCCAAAAATTTGGACAATACATCGAGCGTACTCGGCCGCGTAACATCGGCACCGTCGATATAGCCCCACAAGCGTTTGAGCGTCGTAGAACTGATTTGTGTGTGAATACGTTCCCAGATGACGCCGGCCAAAAATTCGAAATCGCTAGGCGTACGCATCGGGCGATTGACAGATGCTTCGATGGCTTGACGCAACAAAATCATTTCAGGAGAATTTTTCGACATAGTTGTTTATTTTTTCGTGATGCAAATATACTATTTAGAACAATACGTTGCAAAGTTCTTGTTGGTTCTTAATGTTTTTTTACAAAAACAACATCAAAAACTGCCCTTTTGCCCACGATTCAGATTGATTGATACCGTAGCCAACAAACATCTGCTTGCTAAAACAAACGCACGCGCTTATAAAGTAAGCAACTGCTGTATGCGTTTGGCATCCGATCGCGTAAAGCCGTTAGCTACAGTGCGTTGTCCTCCTTTGGTTTCGATGATGATATCGGCGAAAAATAGTCCAGCGTTGATGGACACGCTACCGATAGCATTGCGCTGAATAACCGTACTTTCGTGTCCGATAAGTTTGGCTTTGTAGAAAATCACTTTATCGTCATCTATTTCCAACTTGTCGGGAAACACCACATTCCCACTCGTGATGTGGCTTGCTTTGAATTGATAAGACATAATGGTAAAATTTTAATTAGTTTTGCTAATTGTTAGTTGATATAGTCTTTCATCCCGAAATCACGCCCTTGGGGTCTTTTCAGCATTTCAGCAGGAATTGGTTTTGCAGTTTCAGGCTCTAAATAAACCATAAAATAAGAACACACTTGCATGCAAGTTCACTTTTTATTCGCAATAGTCGAAATCATCATCGCTTTCTTCGGGGTAGTCTTCGGTGTAATCAGTTACAACAACCCCATTTTCACAACAAATACAATCATGAAATCCCAATTCCGGTTCATATCCGTCGATTTGAAGATACAACTTCGGAAAGTCAGCAGCAAGTGTGGTTAGCCACGTTATTGGTGTTTTCCAAGCGGTGGCGAACGTACACTCAATGGTTATTTCGTTGTCTTTTTCTACAACATTCACCCCATGCTCAAATACCTTTGCATCCCACTTCACACCCAATGTGTGCATATTGTAGTCATACCACCCAACAACACCATATTTTTCTTTTTGGTATTTAACAGCATCGTCATAACCTTTCGAGTAATTCTCATACTCTTGATCATTGTTGAACATATCAACTAACTTGCCAGGCTCATTAAGCATTGTTGCGTTTCTATCTTCTTTTGGATTTGTTGTGTCGTAATCTACAAATGTTTTGGGCATAGGAAACCACGAACGCATCGTAATGTTATTTACATTGTTTTCAATAAAATCTACAAGACTTTCTTTGATATCACCTTTGAAACCAACCTTTTGAAACAACTCAAAGACGTCTTTTTTGTTCCCCTTAATTTTCAACTCATTTGTGCAATAGTTTGGCATATTTTGAGTAGTTAATGTGAAACGGTTTTCGGCTAATGATTGTAGCATTGAACAAAATCGCGCGTCATACGGACGACTGCATATACTTCGACTTTTTATACCCCCTTTGGGCGCGCGGCTTGTTCTAATTGCCGACCACCCAGATCACGGCAAAGGATAGGCAAGACAACCGGCACCATAAACAGGCGGAATATCAAGATTCTTTTGTTGCAAAATCGACTGCGAAATCGGGCGGATAGTATCAAATATCGTAAGACCGGTTTCGGGCATGGGATAACGGCACAAAAACTCTAATCGTCCCATTATCACCTCTTTTATGAACAACTGCATTTGAGTATAATCTGCCGGATAATCTAAATGAAAAACATATTCACAGAGGTCTTGAAGATATTGATTAGAATTAAAAACCGCCCCTGTTGCATTGTTTGGCCAAACTCCCACACGAATCATTTCCTGAAACACTTTAGGATTAACCAACGAGCAATCCTTGTCACTGCAAAATTCAATAAAGAATTTCTGAATACATTCCTTCACAGGATAATATATTTGACGCAGTATCTCATAATCCTTATCGGATACTCCCGGATGCAGTGGGTTTTGTTCCTGTATATCCATTACTCGCATAGCGCATAAAGAAGCGGGAGGTGTTGGCTTTCGACTTAAAATTGTCATATCAGTAGATTTTTATGTAACTTGGCTACTCTGTTTAGGGTTTTCGCCATTGTCCCGTGTTATTTTATTTATTTCTTTATTTGTTTGTTTTCTATTATGTAGTAATAAATGGTAGGTCGTATTGTTTAATAAAAAACATAATTCTATTTCAGCAAATTTGTATATTTCAAGAATAATCTATATATTTGCGGCTCAAAACAAATTGATAACAACCAAAATACGGCTCAAATTACACCAAAAAACGAACTAAAACGAGCCGTTTTTGAGCCGAAAAAAGTTTTAATTATGGACACAAACCGCGAAATACTGCAATTTTTACATTATCATCCCCTTTCGTCAAGAGCAGAAATAACGGATGGTCTTGCGTTTCTTGGTAGCGATGCAACGATGAAGCGTTTGCTTGCTCATGAGGTGCAACAAGGGAATATCGTGGTATCCGGCATAGGTCGTGCCACGCGCTATTCTCTCAGCAACCAAGCGCACTTGTGTATGCCTATCCATTTGGATACTTATTTTGCACAGGATGTCGATGAACGCAAAGTGCAGACGGGTTTTAATTTCGATTTGATTCGTGAGCAGTTGCCCAATGTTGCTCTGTTTACCTCAGAAGAGTTGAGTCACTTGTCGCTATTGCAAGAGGAGTTTCGACAACATATAGAGGAGATGAGTGAGAACGAATATCGGAAGGAGATGGAACGACTGGGGATTGATTTGAGTTGGAAATCTTCACAGATAGAAGGCAATACCTATTCCCTTTTAGAAACAGAGCGATTGCTACGCGAAAGCAAAACAGCGGATGGCAAGACAAAAGAGGAAGCAGTTATGCTATTAAATCATAAGGATGCCTTGCGTTTTATTGTAGACAATCCCGATTATTTGCAGCAACTATCCATAAGCCGCATAGAAGATATACATACCTTGCTCACTCGAGAATTGTCTGTGGATAAAGGGATTCGTCATCGCCGCGTAGGTATTACGGGAACGAACTACCATCCGCTGGATAATGAGTTTCAGATACGAGAGGCATTATCCGATACTTGTAGTTTGATTAACGCCAAGTCGTGTGTTTTTGAGAAAGCCCTCTTGGCACTTGTCTTGCTCAGTTATATACAAGCCTTTTCGGATGGCAACAAGCGTACAGCCCGTATCATCAGCAATGCTATTTTAATTGCCAACGGCTATTGCCCTCTTTCCTTCCGCTCCGTAGATTCAATAGACTACAAGAAAGCGATGTTGTTATTCTATGAACAGAATAACCTATATGCTTTCAAGCAGATTTTTATCTCCCAATATGAGTTTGCTGTACGAGAGTACTTTTAACCCTACCATTATTTCAAAGAACACGCGGCGTGAACGCCATGTAAGCAGGCGGGAACGCCCACTAAACATCTTAAACTATTACCGACAGCCGCATTGTGCTTTCTTTCGGCAGGTTGTTAATGGATATGTCCACCCTTGACTTCGATGTGGTTACCATAAATGTCGGTTATGCCATACTTTGCAATATAATCATCATTCGTCAATAAATGTCCATTGCATGAAGGACATGTTGGGGCGGTGCTCATACATGTAGGACAAATAACATGTTGCTTTCCGCATGATTCGCAACAATACACATTGAATTGGACTCTGCACACAACTGCTCGATATCATCTCACATAGTTGCCAGGTAATATGCTGATACTATGCTGCAACTAACGCACATCTCTTGCCTTTGTGCTAGGAAACGGATAATATGACTATGAAAGTCTAAATAGAAAAGATAATCCGGAGTTGATATAGATGACATAATGATATTATTTGTTTATGGGTTTGGATTTTTTTATGGCTGTAGCAAATTTCTGCTTCATATCTTCATACAGGTCATTACTATATTCTTTAGTATGCGGTTCCATTGCCCTTAACCAATCTTGAAGGAAGTAATCGTGCGGCTGAACATATTTCATTAGGAAGTCATATAACTCTTTGTATGTAAGATTTCGATACAACTCTCCTTTACGATAATCAGATAACTCGACTTTATTATAGTTGGGAGTAAGTACAAAACATTTGACAATTCTTCCCTTGCTTTCAGCCTGCGCTTCGTAAAAATACTTCTCCAGTTGTGATTTTTCTTTCTCTTTAGATTTTTCCTCATTGTGCTCATGCCGGGTGAAGAGGATACCGTTGATGCCTGATTTGATTTTGTTTTCAACAATAAAAATGTGTTTATTATCCTCAATCCATAAATCAATATGCCTATATTCCCTACGGACTATTAATTCACCCTCTCTTTGATATTGCACATTCAGGACTTCCTTTGCAAACTTTTCCAACAGATCAGGGTGTCGCCGAATATACCAAGCTAAGGCGTTAGACCAAGCTAATTCAGAATTATTTATTCCGCAGATATCCCAAAACGTATCCCTATCCTTGCCGGTTTCCAAGGATGACATATCTATTTTCTGAATTTCACGCCCCTCATTCTTGATTTGCTCAATCAAGTCGGATAGTTGTTTGCTATTATCATCGTCAGTATTGAAATATTGGCGGAGTGATTGTTTCGCTAAATTCCCATTTATATACCAAACATTCTCCAAGGCATTATTTTCTCGGTTCTGCTCACTACTTCCTTCCGCAATATAATACTTCTCCCTGGGCAGAAAAACATTTTCTGCCCTAAACGTAATTAGTATATTCTCTTCATTTCCAAATATTTCATTGAGTTTCACTCCTCCGTAACATATCTCGTTATCCGATATGTATTTTTTTTGAGCGTTAAAATTAGGATTTTTAGAATATACATCCTCCAGACCCACAGCAACACCAAGTACCTCCCACATACTCTTACCTGGTATAGTTCGGACCATTATCATTTCATATGTTTCATTCTTCCTATAAGATGGGATTTTACCGTCCTGATTAAGATACACATAGCAGTTCCCATTATCCGAACGGTATAAGTTGATAATCTCATGTCCCAAATGACCATCGAGGAGGTATTGGCCATTATACATTTTATTGATGATAACTGTCATATATTACTATATTTACAAATTATTTATTGTTTACCTAAATCCGATTTGACGTGTGGCAGTGGTATTAAATCTTTCAACCAAACAAGCTTTTCGGATAGATTCCATAGTAGAAAAGTCATTTCCGCTTAAGATAGACTTTATCAGTTGTTTTCGAGCGATATTTTCAATCTGTCCTCCACTAAAGGAGAAATCCCCAGCTGGTTTCAATGCTTCTTTTCACTAAGCGATGGCAGCATTGATTGCCAAATATGGCAACTCTCACTAGGTGTGGGATTAAGGAACTCCATCATCAAAAGCATTAAGCATCTTTCGTTTTGTAGATTACCATCGCAGAATAGACTCGCCAACCATTGTCAGAGGGTCCAGTGGGATGAACATTATACTTTATATCTATCACTTCGATAGTTGTTTCATTCTCTTGCAAGTAAGTATTTACTAAATTTTCAAAATCGCTTGAGTGATAAGTGTTCTTCACAAATAATTTAATCTGTACCATATTTATATGTTTTTTATAGGTTACTCTGTTTTAGAGTTTTCGCCATTGTCCCTGCTGAAAAAAATTGTTTCTGGTAAGCAGGCGGGGACCCAATCCCACCTGCCCTCATTTTTTGTTTTTCTCAACCCTATTCCGATACTCTCCACAGAACTAACAGGGGTGAAAATTTATTGCGTTCCTATATGGACACTATATCAAAGTTCTGCCAAGAATATTCCGTCCTTATATAGTAGGGATGACATCCCACCACAATCCACATATATCATAGTTAGGGAATCACCATCATACTCTACATCGTCTGGGGTGTATATACACAGATTCTCAATATCAAAATGGTTAGTGATTAATTCATATACAAAAATATGTTGTTCGTGCAAGTGCCAAACAAACACACCTGAAATATCTGAAGGGGAGATATCTTCCGTATAATCTCTGTACCCCTCCCCGTATTCTGTATAGTCAAATCCATCGCCTCTGGTAGCATAGTAATCGGATATAGGCCTATCACTGTCCACCGGCACTACCCTAACTCTATAGATGCATGTAAAATAGTCAGTATAGTCATCGTCTTCCCAATAATCCCAAAAATAGTCAGCTTCTTGGATAACTTCAGTCAATCCTCCCTCAAAATCCTCATGCCCGTCTTCTTTAAAGTTTTGTATAACGGTTTTTTCATCGCATGGTGCAATACGAACAAGATCTGCAGTTATAAATACCCAGTATTTCTTCAAATTCTCTGTCGTTTCTTTCGCATCCACTTCCTTTGTGTCTTCGACAAATTTTTTCTCTGCTTCTAAAAGGATTGCACATAGTTTCTCGGGATTGCTAGAATTATTCACATTAATGTTATACCACCCATTCGTATAGGAGAAACTATCTGCTCCCACAATACTTGCCAAGTTGTTATTGATGTCATCCGACTCTGTCAACTTCACTCCAAGAACCACTCTCTTCTTTTGGGGAGTAAATACTGCAAAATTGCAGGGCTTCTCATCCTTTCGGATACCGATAAACGAACGAGTATATCCGGGTTCGTACTCATTCTTTGAAAGACCATTGAGAGTTTCAAAATACTTTTCAACTAATTGAATGTTTTCTTCTGTCGAACGTTCGACCCATTCTTCACGACTGATATCTGCCATAATATATTAGGTATTTGATTTCGGCTACTCTGTTTAGGGTTTTCGCCATTGTCCCTTCTGAAAAAAATTGTTTCTGGTAAGCAGCGGGAACCCAATCCCACCTGCCAATAAGGGTATTAAAATGTCAATGCTACAACAGCAATAACAGCAATAGGGATCAAACCATCTGCATTAAATAAACAGTCCGAGTAGCTGCTACTATTGCCTCTATAGACTTTTTTGCCATCAAAGTTAAATAGCGCATCCGAATAACTAGTAGAATTACCTCTATAAAACTTTTTACCATCCCAATTACCTACACAATCCGAGTAACTGCTACTATTGCCACGGTATAGTTTTCGTCCATCCCAATTATACATACAATCCGAGTAACTGTTACTATTGCCTTTATAGACCTTTCGACCATCAAAGTTAAACAGCACATCCGAATAACTTGATGAATTGCCCTTGTAAAACTTTTCACCATTCCAATTGCCTACACAATCAGAATAACTACTACTGTTGCCACAATACAATTTATTTGCCATAATATATTTTGTTAAAAGTTTTGCCTACTCTTCTACGGATTTTCGTTGTTCATATTCTGTTGTTTTTTCACATGCAAAGAAAATATTTTTTTCGGAAACAACTTGTTATTTTTTTAGTCCTTATTAGTCCTTTTAATGGTAAACGCTACAAAAACAAATAACAAGTGATTAAAAATCAGATGTTTATAAAATAGTTTATTATCATATATGATAATAATGATGCAAAGATAAATGTTTTATTTTGCATTTACAAACTTTTTCTAAAAAAAATGGTCAACGATTACGCCACCAACCGCATCATCGGGCAGCGTATACGCCAACTGCGTAGCAAAGCAGGCATTACACAGCACGAATTGGCGTTGCGTTGCGACATCGAGCCATCAAATATGTGCCGCATCGAAGCCGGCCGCACCAATCTGACAGTGAACACTATGCGGCGTATCTGCACCGCGTTGGGTGTACCTTTTTATAAACTGACCGAAGGAATTGTCTGAAAAAAATAGATGGTTGATTCAACTGCAAAGATAATAAAATTCCGATAACGGCAAATTTTATAGTTTTCTGATGCTCTTTCTTGGAGGATTGGCAAACAGACCAAAATCAATACAAGAATCCGAACATCCACAACGGGATGGCGTTCCGATAGACATACTCCGTATCGTCTTTCACCACAAATTTACCATCGGGTATGTCGGCAATTTGCTTGTTGCCCTTTTTGTGGCCGCCAATCTCGAAAGTCAGTCCGTCCACCTCAAAATCGGACACGGGCGATGCCGACACAAAATGGTCTATTCGTGTCCACGCAAAAAAGATGGTTTCGCGCAATGTACCGACATTGGGTTGGCTGTCGGATAATATGTAGGCTTGGTTAGGATTCTGCAAATACACCTTTTCGATTTTTCCCAACACCTTGATTCCTTGTGCTTTTTCACGCAAGATGCTGATAAGTCCGGCTTTTCCCAACAGCAAAAAGTACTTAGGAAGCGTGTTGCGCGATATGTCCAAATCGCGTGCCAACTTCGCATAGTTCGGCTTAAATGGAACACTCTGGGCAAGGACGTACAGCAGTTTCCGCAGTTTCTGCACCGATGCCACGTCCATATCGGCAAATTTAGGGATGTCGTCTTCAACAATCTGCTTGAGTACGCCATTCAGGCGATGCGCATAGTTACCTTCCTGAAAGAAAGGAAAATAGCCCTGCTGCAAATAGTCGCGAAAGGCTTGTAGCGGTCGCACTTCATCAATGGGAAACTCAACCTTGCCCGACAGAATTTCAGCCAACGTGTAATTGGGCAACTGCCAACGATAGCGAATATTGACATACTCGCGGAAACTCAATCCCGGCAGATAGTACTCTAATTTGCGTCTTGACAAATCGGCACCGCCTTTTTCCAATTCCAAAATCGACGATCCGCTATAAACCACCTGTAAATCAGGCATTTTGTCGTAGATGTTTTTTATCTCGACAGACCAGCCCTTGTATTTGTGAATTTCATCGATATAGAGGCGTTTCCCGCCATGCAACACGAACTGACGCGCCAAATCCTCGAGGCGATGGGTCGTGAAATAAAAATCATCGGCTACCACATACAGCGTGGTGGATAAGTCGTCGTAGAGGCGGATGTGTTGCAGCATGAGCGTGGTTTTGCCGACGCCACGCGAACCAAGAATAGCCAATAGTCGGGCATTCCAATCAATCGTATTATGCTTTTCGCGAATGAACGTGGTGTCCACACGATTGATCAATGCTTGCGAGGTTTCGAATAGAGCTTCCATAACCGAATGTGCTTGAAATTCGCTGCAAAGATACAAAAAACATTCAAACTGCACAATGTAATGTGCATTTTTTTTGATTTTTTGCATATCAGAATGTGCATTTTATATAAAAATATGCACAACGTGATGTGCATATTTAGCGATTTTTGCACAACAGAGCGTGCAATTTCAACAAAACGAGTGGCGGGATGCCATCTATTTCTGTAACGATGCAGCCAAATCAAACACTGCCTGAAACTCCTCATCGGATAGTTTGCCCTGCTGACGAAGTTCGGAAGCCCGTGGCAATGAATCCATCTTCGAGGTATATCGGTTGAGCACTTCGGCCTGCATAACGGTCGTAGCGTTGAACCACTCATGATAAAAAAGGCTGTGTTTGTCCAATGTTTGAGCAACTTCGTTGGTATATTTCTGCACGTTTTTGTAGAACGCGAAGAGTTGGGCATGTGCTATCTCGTAATAAATTATCTCGCCCTTATCGATGGCATGGAAGGCGGGTTGCAGCATGTTCGAAATGTCGCGATAGGCTTTGTCGATGACGGCTTGCTCTGCCGAGGTGTAACCTTGCACCTGTTTTTCGACGACCACCGTATCGCGTTTTTCAATCACAACGGTATCAACTTTTTGGACGATAATCGGAGTGGGCTGCACCGGAACGACGCTTTTTTCGTACACAAACACGGCGGCCACCGACAGCACGGCAACAATAGCCAGCACCACGCTCGCGACAAGATAAGGCATTCGCCGCCGGCGCGCAAGGGCTTTTTGCAGCAATTTGATGTCGTCGTAGCGGCGTTCGCGTTTGGTGCGCGTACAGTGTTTTGCCACGCACCGATAGCGATGCGGGAAGAGCAATCGCAGCAGCATTCCGACGGCATACACATCGGCACGACAATCGATTTTGACATCGCCGGCCAACTGTTCGGGAGCGGCATAGTCGCGGCTGCCGGCCGGTTGTTTCAGTATGGCATGGCTATCGCTGTCGGAGAGCCCGAAATCGATCAGTTTGACATGTGCGCCATTGTGCGTTATCAGTATGTTCGAGGGTTTCAGGTCGCGATGCACAATTTGTTTGGCATGCACATAGGTCAAGGCATCGAGCAACTCGCCCATAATGCGCCACCGCACCGCTGCCGATGGTTTTGTTTTCAGAAATTCGGCCAGCGTAACACCATCGATATATTCCATCACGATGCACTCGCCCACTACGGCATCGCGCATGCGCGCCACCACCGACACAATGTGCACATGCGTCAGTTGGGTCATCAGGTCGAACTCTTTGTCGAGCAACCGCCGATAGACCGCCTGCGAGGCGTATTCGGGTTTCAGGCCTTTCAGTACGAACCATTTGCCGTAGCATTTGGCTTTGTACATCAGATTGAAACCATTGTTTGGCAAGCATTCGTAATCCGAAAAAGTTGCCGCGTAGAAACCGCCATCGAGGCCTACAATGCCCGATGACGAGAGCGATTCCGCACTTTCATTATTGTCCGTCTGCATCGATTCGTACCGATTTATAAGTTTCCATGAGTGCTTCGTGGTCGTCGGTGATGATGAGCAGTTTGTCGCCCGCATGCAACACCGTTTTTCCGGTCGGCACAAAATATTTTTTGTTGCGTTTCACCATCACCACCAGCGTTTTGTCGGGCAAGCCCAAATCCATCAGATGACAACCGCGCTCCAAGACGCTGTCGGTTACGGTTATTTCGGTGGTTACCGATTTTATTTCGTCCGAGAAATCGACATCGAAATCTTCGAGCCCGCGCAACTGCGCCGTCCGGTCGTCGAGTTTCAGCCATTTAGCCATCTGCGACAACGACGTACCCTGCACCAATAGCGACACTAATGTGCATAAAAACACAATGTTGAAAATAAACCGCGCCTGCGGCACCTCGGCCGCTAACGGCATTATGGCAAAAATGATGGGCACAGCACCACGCAATCCGCACCACGCCACATACACCTTGTCGCGGAACGGCATTTTGCGGAACGGCAACAGACATAAAAATACGCTCAACGGACGCGAAATGAAAATCATCACAAAACTGATAATCAGCCCCGGTGCCCACACATCGAGCAACTCGTGCGGATTGACCAACAAACCTAACGTCAGGAACATCAGCAACTGACACAACCACGTCAAACCGTTGAAAAAACCGGTGGTCGAACGCTTATGCTGAAACGACGAATTACCGATGACCAAGCCGCCGATATAAACGGCCAAATAGCCATTGCCGTGCATGAAATAGGTAGCCGAAAAGATAAAAATACAAAACGTAAGCACCAAAATAGGATAGAGCGACGCATTGTCGATTTTAATGCGATTAATAGCCCAAACTGCTAACTTGCCGAATGCAAAACCGGCCAGCACGCCCACGCACAACTGCATCAGCACCATGCCTAACACCTGCCACCACACCGGAGCAGTGCCCGCCTTGACCAAATCCATAAACACTAACACAAGAATATAGGCCATCGGGTCGTTGCTACCACTCTCCAACTCCAACATCGGTCGTAAATTATTTTTCAAGCGCAACCCTTTGGTACGCAACACGGCAAACACCGAAGCCGAATCGGTGGACGACATCGTGCTGGCCAACAATAACGATGTGAGTAAACCCACTGCGGCCGACTGCATAGTGAAACCTAAAATCCACCATACCAAAACACCTGTAATCACCGATGTCAGTGCCACACCCACCGTAGCCAGCACCAATCCTTGTGCCAACACCGGCCGTATTTCGGCAATTTTTGTATCCATGCCGCCCGAAAACAAGATGATGCACAACGCCACCGTACCAATGGTTTGAGCGACATAAGCGCTATCGAACTGAAAACCAAGCCCATCGCTGCCGCAGAGCATACCGACCAACAAAAACAGCAACAACGCCGGCACGCCAAAACGCGAACTTGCTTTGCCGGCCAAAATACTCAACAAAAACAATAACGATAATCCCAATAACAACGCTTCGAGCGACATCATATATTCTCCTCTTTGTGTAAATAATTTTATAAATTTGCAACTAACTGTTCCAACACCGCAAACGAACGTTCGGGAGCCTCGCGCCAAAAATCGAAATACTGATGTTCGTGATCGGTGATGCCCGGCGTATCGCTGATGATGCGCAAACTCAAAAACGGCACATCGTACATGTAACACACTTGCGCGATGGCACAACTCTCCATATCGACCGCCAAACCATCTGGAAAATAGCCTTTAATGCCCCGTAAATCATCCAAATTTGAAATGAATTGGTCGCCGCTACATATCAATCCAACGTGCACCCGCGAAGCCGACTGTACGCCTTTAACCGCCTCGATCAAACGTTTATCGCCGGCAAAAAACAGCGGAAAGCCTTGAATGCGCCCATGCGGATTGTCGGTGAAACAATCGACATCGTGATAGACCGTACGCTCGGCCACCACCACGTCCATCACCCCGACCGACGAATCGAGTGCGCCGGCCACACCGGTATTTATGATGCAATCCGGCCGGTATTGGCGAATCAGTTCCACCGCTCCGACAGCAGCCGCCACCTTGCCGATGCCGCACTGCAACAGCACAATGTGATGTTGCCCTAAACGCCCTTCGGTAAACACCTGCTTATTTTCGACACGCTCGCTAATACCCTGCAAATGGTTTACAACAAGGTCTTTTTCCTTGTCCATTGCCACAATGATACCTATCGTCATAACAAAACCACAAATTTTATGCAAAAATACTGTTAAATTTTGAAATTACAAAACAGCATTCAAATAAACAAAGTATCATATTTTGCACTTTCAGCCATATCAAATTGTCTTATTTTGCAAAGTATGACAATGAAAAAATACAAAATTGCATTGTCCCGATTAATACCACTGCGTTATTGGAACAAAAAAAGCCATATCCATTTGTTTGCAAACAAAGATATGGCAGCATGAAACAGTGTAGCAATCCATTCATCGGACACTACCACTGGTATAGAGAATATTACCATACATATCGTACGAAATGAATAACCCGCCTACCCGAATCAGCCAACCGTTATAGTCGTAGGAGAGAAACACATCGTCGATGCGAATAACACGTCCGTTATAGTCATAGGATAAAAATGTATCGCCAATGTTAATAATGCGTCCGGCATAATCGCGATTGATATAATCACCTTGATACATAGTGTACGAGAATCGCCCGCTTGGTGCATACACTACAAATTCTCTGCCCTCATGGTCGTAGAACGAAATACCTAAACTTTGCGCAAAACAACCGACAGTTACAAGGCTGAACAACGCTGCTAATAAATACTTTTTCATAACGTTTTTACAATTGAAATGATGTATTTCTTCTTATCTTTATCATTGCTCATTTGACAGATAAGAAACATTAGTTGTGATTTTAAGCACGCGGCGTTCGTTGTCAATCTCAATCTTACCCAACCGTTTCAGAATAGTTTGTCCAAGCAATAATGGTGCTTTCTGATTTTCGACCACCGAAGCACGCACGCCGGTCAGTTCCAAACCACCAAAGTTAATATGATTAATCACAAATGTGGTACCAACGGATATGTTGCCATCGGCCGTTTGATAAAATTGTTTACCAACCACGTCACGTGGACTCAGATAGCCATTTTTGAACATAAAATTGGCTTCGGTTTGCGAAATAGTTACATCGCTGGCACCTGTATCGAACACAAAATTGAGTGGCAAGCCATTAATGGTACAATCGACTTTAGTTACACCATTAGTAGCAGTAAACGGAATCTCGACAACGCATTCATTACTCTGTTGGCGACCTTGTATTGCTTTGAATTTGGCAATACGTTCGGCGGCCAATGTTTCGTATTGTTGAATGAGGAGGTCGAATTCTGTGCCATGTAAACTTTGCAAATCGGGATCAAGACGTAAGTGGAAGAAATACACATAACCCTCTTGCAATGTTTTGGTCAGTTCCACAAAAGCCAGTTCGCGTTCGTTCACAAGCGCATACGCGCATGCAATGTTGTAACGATGTGTGGTATCAGCTTTCAACAAACTATCGGCAAGAACCAGCACTTCGTCCTTTTTGCCCAACAACGCCTTGACAAACATGAGCACCTCCGGCTGTGTGGTGTGCGTTTCGAGATATTTATACTCTTTTTCGGCCTTGTCTGTACGCCCTACAGCAGCGTAACAACGTCCGCGCATATAGCGTTCCCAATCGTTTTGTTCAAAAGCGAGTCCGCTGTCGTAATCGTCTATCGCTTTTTCATATTGTTGATGAAAAAAGTACATTCCAGCTCGTGCAAAGTAAAGTTGAGCATTATCAGGATTTTGTTTGATTAGATAATCCATGTCGGCATACATTTGCGCCAGGCTATCCATTGCATCGTATGTGTAGGCGCGCGCGTAACGATAGTCTATATTGGTAGTATCGCTTTCGATGGCTTTGGTGTGAAAAGCCAATGCGCTTTCCCAATCGCCCATATTGCAATAAAGGCTGGCCATATAATCGTCAAAAAATGCATTGGCATCGATTGCTTGTATCTTTCGGCAAGTACGAATAGCCTCTTCGTACTCCTTTTGTGCACGTTGCACATACATCATATACAAGTGCCAATCCAACACATTCGGGTATGCCAGCGACAATGCTCGAAATTTATTTTTCAGCAATTCGACCAACTCTTCTTCCTTGCAATTATCAATAATATCAATACATGTATACTCGCCAAATTCCAATTTCAGACTCTCAACAATATGATTGGCTGCATCTTCGTATTTACCCAACTTGACTTCGGCTTCGGCCATGGCACTAAAAGTGAAAGCACGTTCTGCAAACTTATGAGCATATTGATATTGTTCAAGAGCCTCTTCGTATTTCTCTTGCAAAAATAAATTTCGGCCGAGATACATATTACCACGAGTCAGACCGGGTGTCAATTGAATGTATTGACGAAAATCGGCATCGGATTTATTCCATTCTTTCATCTCTTGATAAAGACAACCACGATATTCGTACCATTCTTCATTCTTGGGCTCGGTTTTAATGGCCGCCGTAAAACAAGCAAGCGCCGTTACCGTATCCGACAACTCCAAATACATACGCCCTTTAAGGCAATGCGTCCAAGCAATATAGTACTTATCGTTTTTGGGAATATATTTCAAAGCAAGGTCTGCTGTATGAATGGCTGTGCCTCGCTCGTGTTTCTGTGCATAGACCGATGCAATCCAAACAAAGGCATAACCATTTTGCGGATTCTGTTGGAGTTCCTTTCTCATGTATTCGACTCCTTCATCCAATTGATCGGTTTGAATCAGTTCCACACCTCTTTGGTAATTGTAGGTTTGTGGCCGTTGCGGTTCTTTGGCAAAACCGATAGTGCAACATACAAAGGCTGCAAATAATAACACTGAATGTTTCATAAAAAATTTTTTGTTATAGGTTATCAAAAATCTTGTTAATAATCCATATAATAATTAATCCCAAAATAATAAATAACAGCATAGTTCATTCCCCCTTTCGTCCCCAAATAATATACCATAAAGCAAACGCAATTAAACCTATAATAAAAGTATACATACAAACATACACTGATTCGTGTCGTGCGCAACTATTAAAAGTAATACAATTGTTTATTTTTAATATCATGTCATTTTCACCCCTATTAGTAACCTGCTATATAGCATTTTATGTTCTTTTTTTAAGATTGCAAAGTTATTGAATAGAAGTGTACATTCATATTATCCTTCATAAGCCAATTTCAACAAAGCAGTACGCAATAGTCCAAAGTCTTTTTCTTTAATCTTATCTGTATATTTCTCGCACCATTCTTCATGATTCAGACTATAATTATTCCAATCCCTAAAAAATTCCGCTCCCTCTTCATCATTATTAAAGGGTACACTTTCTCCTTTGGTATGCATATTTCTACGCAAAGCTACATACGCCGGCAGGTAATGATCACTATTTTTTATAACGCGTTGATACAAGCCCAAAGCAGGATCTCCAATAGCATCATTTGTACGAGCCACAAGGAGATAGCACTTATTATCAAAATTGTTCTGATGGTGCTCAACAAGCTGAACATTTGCTGCATCCGCGTCATGGAAATGACCGGCACGATAAAATGCGAGGGAACGAATATACATGGAATTTAGCGAATCATTGTTTCCAACTATATGTTTGATAATGCGCCATTCCTCGTCCGTAAGGCAAGCATCGTCCACCATAAGTGAAAGCATATTGTCTACCATTGTTTGAACAAAGTCCATTTCTTGATTATCCAAAGCTGTAATAATTTGCTCATAATATGCTCGGACAGCTCCATCATAATCCTCTCTGCGTATAAAAGGATAGACTGCCTCTCCTACTTTGAGTCGGCAAGCTATCGCTCTTTCATCATTAAAAGAGGTCGCAAACCGATTGGCTTGTTCTTTGGGTCGTATGTAACTTGCTTTGATAGGTGAGGTAAGGAAAAGACCGTTCAGTGATTTAACACGGCTGAGTGCAACATATAGTTGTCCCGGCATAAATACTCCCTGACTGAGATCAAGAATCATTTGTTCAAACGTCATGCCTTGACTTTTATGAATGGTAATCGCCCACGCTAATCGAAGGGGAAGTTGTGTGTAAGAACCTATAATAGTTTTCTCTAGTTTTTTAGTCACCTTATCATACATATACTTTGGTTGCTCCCATTGGACAGGATTTACCTCATACTCCTCTTCGTTTGTTTTTATGGTAACACTTTGTTCATTTAATTTGGTAACTGTTGCCAATGTCCCATTTACCCAACGGTGAGCCGGATCATTACGGCAGAGCATTACTTGGGCTCCTATTTTTAAAGTAAGATGCTGCGGAACCGGCAGGTCTGTGGATTTGAACTCGCCATCAAAGGTACCCTCATAAGTAATTGCTTCCGAATCGATAGCATCTAAATGCTGCTGATTAATCTCATTGGCTGTTTTATTGAGTGAAGCAAGCGTAATAATGAGCTTCCCTTCTTCAGGTCTTTGCTCAACCCGCCGGTTGAGCATATTAATTTCCTGCCAGTCAACTTCTCCGTTACGAATATTGGTCAACATATTAAGAAAAGTATTATCTTCTTGACGATATACTTTTTGGAACTCAATTGACACTAACTCGCTACGTCGAAATACATTTGCTTTGTAGAAATATGGCATGTCTGTATTATAGAGATCTCGGAGCATATCCATCTCTGTACTATTGCGTTTTACAACAGGATCCAATTGGAATATATCCCCCGAGAAAATCATTTGTTTACCGCCAAAAGGCAAATTATTCTTCATAATTATTCGAAGAATATCATCCATAGCATCCACCATATCACAACGAACCATTGATGCCTCATCTACAATGATAGTATCAACGCAACGAAGTATAGTCTGTTTGGTTTCGTTAATATTAAATTTGGAATGGCTGGTTAGAATCTCCAAAGGCATTCCAAAAAAAGAATGGATAGTTTCGCCACCGGCTATGATAGCAGCAATACCAGTAGGAGCAACGACTACAAAGTTTTTATCTACCGCCTCACGTATTTTTCGCAAGAAGGTGGTTTTACCAGTGCCAGCACGACCCGTAAGAAAAAAACTTGTATTGGTATTTGCAATAAGTTCATATGCTTTCCTCTGAGGCTCGTTCTGAGGGTCATAGGGTAGATTCTGCTTTTCTATATTTGAATTCATAGTGCTTAATTTATGCTCGTTTTAGAGCTTTATTTAATATGGGCATAATATTTTGGAGTTTCTGCAATTTATCATCGCTTAACAAACTCTGATAACTATTGTCAATGATTGCATCAACTTCAATATTTATCATATTTTCAGAAATCTGCGTTCCTGTCATAGCTGCTTGCGAATAGGCATAGTTGCGGAGAGCTTGTTTACTAACTTCTCTAATAAAATTTACATCATAAAACTGTTTGTCATATTTCTCTTGAACTATGAGTTTACGCTGTTCTCCATCAAACATATAGATATCCAATCCATCTAGATAGGTAAATGTATGGTACAAACCAATGTGCTCTACTATAACTATCCGATTACTAATACGAACTCCATTATAATAGCGGTTACCATTAGCACTTTCGTACTCATCTATAATAAACATTTTAAGACTCTCATTCCATACCGGAGTTTGCGTCCGTTGTGTGCCATATGTCGGCAGGATACTATCAAAGAATCCGTTACTGACTGATGTTACTCTTGCCATATACTTCCTAATTTATTTAAGTCCTTTAATATTATTATTCATTGCTTCCAATACCATAACACGAGCGAACTCATGCAATTGTCTATCACTCACGGATGCCCCAATCATTCCACTTTGCGACTTCAAGTAATGAAAAAGAATTTCCTCACTCTCCTTCGTTGCGGTACAATCAGAGTAACTGCAACTGTGATAAAAACGACTACCTATCATTTTTTTATTCCTGCCATCGAAACAATATAGTTTTAGACCATTCATAAAAAGATAGGAGTACCCTTGTCCCAAGTCTATATTTATCACTAGACGGTCACTAAGACGAATACCTTGGTAATAACTATTACCGGCAGAACTTGTGTAAGAAGATGTGCAAATCATATTACGATTTGCATCGTAGTGAACAGAACTTCCCGAAAGAGCCGGCAACGCATGTTCCACAATACGGACTAAATTTTGATTTTTCATCATAGCATTTAAGAATTTGAATTTATGTATTAACTTAACTATTTTACTATATTATGATATTAGTTTACCTATTTGTAACCATGGATGTATCATTTTTGTTATTTTTCTTCTGTTTCGGGCTCAAAGTTTGAGAATACAAAGTAATGTAACACCTCGCACATACAGCAGAGTAATGCTGTATTGATGTGCGTATGCGATATAAATGAGGGCGTTGTATCTGAATAATCTTGCCAATTTGGTTACTTGCATTTTTACTTGTTGGCGAATAATGTTTCCAATGTGGATATCTTTCATTATGTCAAGGGTTAATAGGTGAATAACTCTTTCTGGGGGATACCAATACACATAGTTTTTGTACATAAAACTATGATAATTGTGTGCCGATAAGTAACCTTATACAACAAAAAAAGCAGGAGCGAACTCCTGCTAATGAATGATATAAAAACAGAGCGAGTTAATCCAGCATGATAAATCCTGCCCAATAGACAGGTTCTTTGAATTCAGAGCGGACTCTGTTCTGGGCGTTGCGGAAAGCTTCGCGTTTGGATTGACCATTTGTAATCCAATTTTTATAGAACTCGGTCATAAGGAATTGGGTAGTAGCATCGTTAACAGGCCATAAAGACATTATAATTGTTTGCACACCAGCCAGTTTAAACGCTCTTTGTAAACCTATTGTTCCATCATTAGAATAGTCTCCTCTACCTGTTTCACAAGCAGAAAGAACTACTAATTGACAATTTGACAAATCCATTGAAGCTATCTCACGAGCAGTTAAGATTCCGTCTTGCACACCATCTTTCAACAAGTCTGCACGACCACTAAAAGCTATATTTGCACCAGCGAAGAGTAAACCACAACGCAATAATGGATCATCTGCTCCTATTTGTTTTGTTTTGAACACATCTTTATTTTCGGCTTGCTTTTGATTCCAGTAGAAGCCATGTGTTGCAAGATGAATAATACCGGTGTGTTTGCCTGATAAAGTAGTAAATGATTCTTCATTCGCTGCTGCACCGGTGAATACATAAGTTGCCTTATTTTGCTCCGTTAAATATGTGTTTATCTTTTCCACCTCACGTTTTGTGCCAGGCAGGTATTTTACTATTCCACGGTTGATAGTATCCCATTCAACAGAACGGGATATTTTATTTGAAGGAATGTCATATTTCAAACTTTCTTCCATCATCTCGTCTGCAGATAAATCATATGCGATACCACCATACAAAACAGCATCATACGTCTCTTTTGTTTCATTGATATGCAGTATTTCTCTCGTAGAGGAAAGACGCACCATATTGTAGAAATCGCCTATTACACTATCTTGCGTAACAGGTAATGCTTCTAATGCAATCTGTGCAAGTGCATGTGTTGGTGCGAAATAAATGGTTTCTCCACGATGCAAATACGGCTCTATCTTTCTCCAGATTAAATTATAGGCAGAATCTGCACGTATATTGTAATCATACATCTGTTGTGTTGACCACATATTAAAGTGTTCCAATTCATCGCGTTCAAAAAGTGGAATAAATATTGGATATTCATACCCCTTCCGTAAAACAAGTGCGTAGTACATTACACTATCTGTTGAAGCATGCATCAATCCCCAATGGTTAACTGCATTTACCATAAACTCTATGGCAACTTCATTACTATTTAGTTGCTCTTGTATATCTTGCCAATGGATGGAGAAATTCTCTTGTTCTAAACGAAAATCTATTGATGATTGCATAATAGATTGTTCTAATTGTTCTTTGCGTTGTTCTAATTGTTGGCGATTATCTTTGAATAATGCCGATGACGAGCTCAATTCTGATTTAAGAAAAAGTAAGTTACTCCATTGATTTTGTAAAAGAGTATCCTCTGATTGTGCAATGATCCTATTCATAGTTTCATTGCTATTGAGCAATAATCCTCTTTGCAAAAGAACAGCATCATAAATGTCTCCAAATGCTTTGGAATTATAATGTTGAGCGTAATCAATCAAAAAAGAAGGCATCTTCATAGCATACGAAACACTCAATTTATCGTTCCAAAAATCTTCCCGTTGTTGTTCTGTCATAACTCCAAACATATCTTGAAGATAATGACGGATGTTTCTGTCAGTATCTAAAAGATAATAATAAGCACTGTCTCGTAATGAAGGTATTGCTGCCATACATTCCCAAAAATTTGATTCGTTGATTATGGTATTCAAAGTATTTATTCCATAATAATCACGCTGTATTTCATATGCCTTACGAACATAGGGTAGTGACAAATCATATTGCTGCCGATCTGCATAATGAACTCCTAAATCATTAATAGACCTAATGGTATATACAGACTTTTCGCCATATAATGTATTATATGTGTTGTATACAAATTGATAAGCCCACACCGAAGTAGAATCTTCAAGCAGTATGTCTACTAAATTAGCCCATTCGCTAACGATATCAGCCTCAATTTTAGACGAACGAGTAGCACGATATGTAATAATATCTAATGCTTCGCTATAATTTTGATATGCTACTTCACTCCTGTCCCGTAAAAGTGGATAAGTTGGTCTTTGAAATAATTGAAATACA
>JBJEJW010000062.1:0-34085 GCA_051878315.1 Paludibacteraceae bacterium
AATAAAAAAGTGCAAATCCTTTTCGCGTTCACGGGAAGTCCGGAATGAAAACCCGCCAAATCTACTAAGGATTCACACAATGTGTGAAACATTTATGTAGATTTGTGGGTAGTTACCACGAACTACCGTGAACTTAAATTATTTCTGACAAGAAATTGTTTTCCGGACTTTTTCTTTGAACGCGAAATAATAGTTAATGCTGTGTTAAACAATAAAATGTGGTTGCACGCTTGCAACATCGTCGGCAAAGATACAAAAAAAGTGTGGTTTGCCCAATAAAAAAACGGACAGATTTTTAGTTGTCTGTCCGTTGATGGTCGGTAAAAACCGTATTTCCGCGATTAACTGCGTATGAGTTGAAAAAATTCCTCGCGCGTCTTGGCACTGTTGAACGCTCCCGTAAAATCGGACGTGGTGGTTACGGAGTGTTGTTTTTGCACGCCGCGCATCTGCATGCACATGTGTTGCGCTTCTATCACCACCATCACGCCAAGCGGGTCGAGCGTGCTTTGTATGCACTCCTTTATCTGCGTGGTCAGGCGTTCCTGCAACTGTAGGCGGTGCGCATAAATATCGACTACACGGGCTATTTTGCTCAATCCCGTAATGGTATTTTTGGGTATGTAGGCCACGTGCGCTTTACCGAAAAATGGCAGCATGTGGTGTTCGCACATCGAAAAGAATTCGATGTCCTTGACCACCACCATTTGGCGGTATTCCTCGTGGAACATGGCACTGCGCAACACCTCTTCGGGATTTTGGTCGTAGCCCTGTGTCATGAACTGCATGGCTTTGGCCACACGCTGTGGCGTTTTCAGCAGGCCTTCGCGGTGGGTGTCTTCGCCAAGCAAACGGATTATTTGGCGGTAATGTTCGGCTATTTCTTCCGTCTTGTTCATGGCAATTTTATTGATTAAGCAAAATCTGGTCGGGCACGATGTACGTTTCGGTTGCCAAGCCCGGCAGTTGTTCTATCAGGTATTGTCGCAGGCGTTGCGCATCTTCGTGTGTGGCGCAGTTGCCCACGCGCACGCGCCAGAATGGCGATGTGTAGGTTACATACACGGCCATGTGCGGCAATTTTTCGCGAATGGTCTTTTCGACCTTGAAAGCGGCATCGCGTGCGGTGCGCGCGTTGTTGCTCGAAAAGAGTTGCACCCTGAAACCGCGCATAGAGGTTTCATTGCCACGCACCTGTTGCGCTTCGAGTGCAGCGCGCATTATCGAATCCTGATGCACCACGACGTTGGCTCCGGTGAGCGAGTCGGGCGCAGCCAATGCTTCGAACAACGTAGGCTCGCCGGCCATGGCGGCGCCGGCCATACCGCACAAGGCGACTATCAGCAACAATGTCTTTTTCATACGCATCAATATCTAAAACTACTGCCGCCCAAGAATTCGCGCAACAACGACGTTGGCGGAATTTCGCGGTCGTGAATGGGTGTGAAGTATTTCAAAAATTTGAGCAATCGGTGCGCTTCGGTGTACTCTTCGCACGACTGCGGCACTTCGGACAAAATGGGTTCGGCATGACGTTTCAGCACAGCCAACTCAAACAACAGTGCCGAATTGAACATCACGTCGGCTTGTTCTTGGAAGGGGAAAATCCACCGTTCTTCGCCGCGTCGTACACTTGGCGCCCGAGCGATGGTTTCGCGTGCCGAATAGTTGCGGTAGCGATAGTCGCGCACGATGCGTCGCAACAGACGTGTGTCGGTGGTTGGTATCCAATTGTGATTGTCGAGCGAAATGGTCGTCAGCGTCGAAACATATATTTTGAACATGGCTTCGCGCGGTATGGCTGTCGTCAACTCGGGATTCAAAGCGTGTATGCCTTCGATGATGAGTACGTTTTCGGGTTTCAGACAGATTTTGTCGCCACGAAAATAGCGTTTGCCGTCCTCGAAATTGAAGAATGGTATTTCCACCTCCTCGCCACGCAACATTTGCGCCAACTGTTTGTTCAACAGTTCCAAATCGACAGCGTGAATGTGTTCGAAATCCCACTCGCCGTTTTCGTCGCGCGGCGTGTCTTCGCGATTGACGAAATAGTTGTCCAACGAAAGCACTATCGGTTTGAGTCCGGCCACCATCAGTTGTACCGACAAACGTTTACTGAATGTGGTTTTACCGCTCGACGACGGTCCCGAAATCATCACGAACCGACTTTGCGGCTGCCGTGCGTGAATCATGTCGGCTATCTGCACGATTTTACGTTCCTGCAACGCTTCGGCAATTTTCACCACATTATATATATTGCTGGTTTTGCGTTGTGCTTCGACATTGAAATCGCCCACATTGCTGAAACCCATCTGTTTGTTCCACGTTACGAACTCGTCGAACACCTCGAACATTTTCGATTGATCTTCGTAAGCCGCCAAGCGGTCGGGTTGTCGACGGTCGGGCACACGCAGCAAAATGCCGTTTTGATAAGGTTCCAAATCGAACAACTGAATGTAACCCGTCGATGGCACCAGCACACCGTTGTAATAATCGACAAAATCGCCGATGCGCACGAAGCGTGCATACGGAATACCCAACGTTTCGAGCAAAATTACTTTGTCCATCTCGCCGCGTTGACGAAACATTTCGATAACGGTCGGCGTCTGTTTCTCTTCGGACACAATCGGCAAATCGGCATCGATGATTTCGCGCATACGTTTTTTCAGTTTGGCAATCGTATCGGTCGATACTGCTTCGTTGCGCCCGTTGATGCAGCAATAGTAACCGCGACAAATGGGGTGTTCGATGCGCAAAGTAGCCTTGGGGTCGATGTCGTTGAGGGCTTTGGCCATGATACAACTAATCGAGCGCATATAAACCCGATAACCCGACGGCGTGCTGGCGTCGATAAATTCAATATCCTTCGGTTTATACACGGCAAAGTTCAAATCCTCGGCCTTGTAATTCACCCGGGCTGCCAGAACGGGATATTTCAACTGAATGTTCAAGTCGCGATACACATCGAGTAGCGACAAACCACAACGATAGGTGTGGAATTGATGGTCGTTTTTGCAAAAAATTTGTACGGTGTGTTCCATTTTGCTGTGTGAATAGGTATGGTTATGTGTTTGTTTTAAATTACAAACTATTGATTATCAAAAATTTACTTATTACAACAGAACGTCTTGTTTTCAGTGTGTAAAAATAGACATTTTTTGCCAAAAAAATAGCGGTCTGATAAATTATTTTGAGTAAATTTGCAACGCAAAAATAAATTTAGTAATCTGTAACGTTTGCAACGCATAGTGCGTACATGCCATATACAAGCCGGATCGGCTTGTGTCGGGGCTGACGGCAGACACCAAAATTCACCTTTATGCACTTTGGAATTTTAGAGATTTTGACACTCATCGGATCGGTTGGTATGTTCTTGTACGGCATGAAACTGATGAGTGAGGGCTTGCAAAAAGCTGCAGGCGACAAGTTGCGCCACATCTTGGCCATGATGACCAACAACCGCCTGCTCGGTGCACTGACAGGTATTTTCATTACAGCGCTCATTCAGAGTTCGTCGGCTACGACAGTGATGATTGTCAGTTTCGTAAATGCCGGATTGTTGTCGCTCGGACAATCGATGGCCGTTATTATGGGCGCCAACGTGGGTACAACGCTTACGGCATGGATTATCGCGCTGTTCGGTTTCAAAATCAACATTTCGGCATTTGCCATTCCGCTCATCGGATTCGGCGTACCGCTGTTGTTTCTGCACAAAAATATTTACAAAAGTTGGGGTGAGTTTCTCATCGGTTTTGCACTGCTGTTTTTGGGATTGGACTATCTGAACCACTCCGTACCCGACCTACAGGCCAACCCCGAAGTATTTGCCGTGCTGCAACAATACACACAACTCGGCTATTGGTCGATACTGATTTTTGCACTTGTGGGTATGATACTCACCATGATTGTGCAAGCCTCGAGTGCTACGTTTGCCATCGCACTCATCATGTGTAGCAAGGGTTGGATTTCGTTCGACATTGCCGCCGCATTGGTGCTGGGAGGCAATATCGGCACCTGCATCACGCCACTCATTGCATCGGTGTCGGGTAACATCTGGGCTAAACGCGCCGCTGCCGGACATTTATTGTTCAACCTGTTAGGTTCCATCTGGACATTGGTGCTTTACTATCCGTTTGTCCGCTTGATAGTTTGGATTTCGACAGCCATCACCGGCGACCCCAATGCGCTGGCCGACTTTATCGCGAATACCGACCCGGCTATAATCAACCAACTGAACGATAAAACGTTAGACCTGACAGACCCCGACAATCAAGCTTTGAGCGAACATTTTGCAGCTATGCAATACTATGTGTCGTTCGGCTTGTCGATGTTCCACACGGTATTCAACCTCATCAACATCTCCATCATGATTTGGTTTACGAAAGCCTACGTCTTCATCGTTACCAAATTGATTCCAAGCAAACCGTCGGACGAAGAACAAGAAGAATCACATCTGACATTTATTTCGACCGGTATGCTCTCGACGGCCGAGTTGTCGATAGTGCAAGCACATAAAGAGATAGTGCTTTACAGCCAACGCACACAACGTATGTTTGGCCAAGTGCGCGACCTCTACCACGAAACGGTCGAAGCCGAATTTGTCAAAAAATTCTCGCGCATACAGAAATACGAAAATATCAGCGACCGCATGGAAGTAGAAATCGCCACTTACCTGATGAATGTGTCGAACGGCCGCTTGAGCGACGAATCGAAACACCAAATACAATCGAAACTGCGCATCATTTCCGAAATAGAGAGCGTAGCCGACAGTTGCTACAACCTCGCACGCACCATACAGCATCGCTACGACAACAACGTAACATTCACCAACGAAGTAAACGACAATATAGAGTTGATGTTCAACTTGGTGGACAGCGCTATTGCGCAAATGATTGTAGCACTCGAATCGACGCCAATTAAAATAACCGACGTCAACAAAACCCAAAACCTCGAAAACGAAATCAACAATTTCCGCAATCAACTGAAAACCCAAAACGTGCTCGACGTGAACGATGGCAAATATCCGTACGCTACCAGCGTGCTCTATATGGACATGATTGTGGAATGCGAAAAGATGGGCGACTACATCGTCAATGTGGTCGAAGCCATAGCCGATTCGAAACTCTACGCCGTCAATCAAAAATAAGCGACCATGACCAAAACCGAAGAACAATTCGACCAGATAGTGGCGGAATGCCGCGAAATCTTCATCCTAAAAATGAAGGACTACGGCCCTGCATGGCGCATCATGCGCCCACAAACAGTAAACGACCAACTTTTCATCAAGGCCAAACGTATACGCACTATCGAAACAACGGGCGAAAATCGCATTGGCGACAGCATCAAAGGCGAACTGATGGCCATAGTCAACTATTCCATCATCGGGCTCATCCAATTGGAATGCCATTACGCCGATGCGGTGGACATGACACGCGAACGTGCGTTGGAACTCTACGACAAATATTTGTCGCAAGCCAAAAAATTGATGATCGACAAAAATCACGATTACGGCGAAGCTTGGCGCGACATGGCCTCCACATCGCTTACCGACATCATTCTGACAAAAATCAACCGTAATAAATCTATTGCCGCACACGACGAGAAAACACTCGTATCCGAAGGCTCCGACGGCAACTATTTCGACATGCTGAATTACGCCGTTTTCAGCCTCATACAGATGGAAGAACAGCACTAAAAACAATACAGCCATGAATACCAATCAACCAAAACAATCGCTGCAGTGGATCGGACTCGCATGCCGCATATTGTTCGGTGCCACATTCATCTTTTCCGGCTTTGTCAAAGCCATCGACCCGTTGGGATTTTCCTACAAAATGCAGGACTACCTCGCAGCGTGGAATCTGACCCAATTCAACGACCTGACATTGTTTGGCTCAGTGTGTATGTCGGCCGTCGAATTTCTGATAGGTTGCTGCGTATTATTTGGCGTCCAACTGAAATTGGCCGCTTGGTGCGGGTTAGCCTTTATGGTTTTTTATACACCGCTCACCCTGTGGATTGCACTGACCAATCCGGTGTCGGACTGCGGCTGCTTCGGCGAAGCCATCATCATCACCAATTGGCAGACATTTTGGAAAAACCTGGTACTGCTGGCGTTAGTCATCGTCATTCTGCTGACCGCGAAATACAACCGCTGCAAATTGTCGCCACTGCCGAGTTGGCTGCTTGTGGTCACATTTTTCGCCATATCGGTTACCATTTCGTGCTTCTGCCTGAAATATCTGCCGATTATCGATTTTCGCCCATATAAAATCGGTGCCAACATCGCCGAAAGCATGGCCATACCCGAAGGCGCACCGCACGACAAATACGAAACCACGTTCATCTACGAAAAAAATGGCGTAGAACAAGAATTTACCCTGAATAACTATCCGTGGCAGGACACTACATGGCATTTTGTCGATCAACACAGCGTGCTGATAGAGAAAGGCTACACACCGCCGATACACGATTTTTCGGTTGCCACCATGGACGACGACGACATCACCGACGATGTGTTGGCCTACACGGGCGACACCTATCTGGTAGTGATGTACGACCTGTCGAAAACCGACACCGCCCATTTGGCCGACATCATCGAACTCTGCCAACGCGCCACAGCAGCCGGCGCCCGCGTTTACACGCTGACAGGCACCTACAAAGACGACGCATTGCGTTTTGCAGAGCAACACGCCTGGCCGTTCACCTTCTGCGCCACCGACCCCATACAACTGAAAACAATGGTACGTGCCAATCCGGGTATCGTTGTCCTGCGCAACGGAACTGTCATCGACAAATTCAGTCACAACAGCATCGACACAAAACTGCAACAATTAAAAATCAACATACAATAATAAACTAAACACATAAAAAACATGAGAAAAAACATTGTAGCAGGTAACTGGAAAATGAACAAAACCCTGCAAGAAGGTGTAGCATTGGCTACCGATTTGAAAAAACTTTTGGCCGATGCAAAACCGAATTGCGAAGTCATCATCGGCACACCGTTTATTCACTTGGCCACTGTTGCCGAATTAGTCAAAGATTCGTGCATCAAAGTATCGGCAGAAAACTGCGCCGACAAAGAATCGGGTGCCTACACGGGCGAAGTGTCGGCCGCCATGGTGGCTTCTACCGGTGCCGAATACTGTATCATTGGTCACAGCGAACGTCGCGCCTACTACCACGAGAACTACGACATTCTGCGCGAAAAAGTGCAACTTGCCCTCGCACACGGCTTGAAACCAATTTTCTGCATCGGTGAAGTGAAAGAGGAACGCGAAGCCGGCAAGCAAAACGAAGTGGTGAAAGCGCAACTCGAAGGCTCGCTCTTCAATCTCTCGGCCGAAGATTTCGGCAAAATCGTATTGGCCTACGAGCCGGTTTGGGCTATCGGCACAGGTTTGACGGCCACACCCGAACAAGCACAAGAGATTCACGCTTACATACGTGGCCTTGTAGCCGAAAAATACGGTAACGAAGTGGCTAACGATTGCTCGATTCTCTACGGCGGAAGTTGCAAAGGCAGCAACGCCAAAGGTCTGTTTGCCAACCCCGACATCGATGGCGGTCTGATTGGCGGTGCATCGCTCAAAGCAGCCGACTTCAAAGAGATTATCGACGCATTTTAAGCCTCAATTAAAATTGTCGAAGTACAGAAAATCCCCGATTTAATCGGGGATTTTTATTATTTGTTTTTCCATCGGAGTCAGTGTTTTGGATTGCTAAATTGATATAACAATGGCCGATAGCGTCAAATTACACAACGCATCGACACTACCGTCCCATGTATCGGGTATAGCAACCGACATACGGGACACTCACAATACAAAAAATGATACAGTATAATTTTTGTATCACGCATTATTTCGGCAAAAAGACATATTTTTTTGAACAATTCTTCATTGCAAAAACAAAAAAAGTCTCTTTACCTGTTTTTTTGTCTGTTTTTTTTGTATTTTCGGGAAAAGTGTGTATCTTTGCACCGCAAATTTACACAAGGTCATGGTGGATTCGTCTAGTGGCCTAGGACACCGGCCTCTCACGCCGGTAACACGGGTTCGAGTCCCGTATCCACTACCAACACGAACAACGTCCGATTAAGTCTAAGTCGGGCGTTGTCATTTTTTTGCCTCATTCTGGAGGTGTGTTATGCTATTTCGTCGAGCATCTGCTCGATAGCCGCATCCGTTTGGCGCAATTTTTCTTTACACGCTTTCACCAATTCGGTTGCTTCTTTCACTTTGTCGGTGAGTTCATCGAGGCCAAATTTCCCGCTTTCGATGTCGGCCACCAACTGTTCGAGCCGTTCCATTTGTTGCTGATAAGTCAGTTTTGGTTTCATGATTTTACGCTATTGTTTGTGATTGATATTTTGTACGACGGATGTAAATGTGCCATCTGCCACATGCGTTTCAAGGACATCGCCTATCTGTACTTCGTCGAGCGACGTCAGAACTTTACCATTACGGGTCGTCAACGTGAATCCGCGCTGCAACAAGATAGCAGGGTCGGCATACTCGAGCGATTTTTCGACAATCGCCATACGTTTTTCTTCCGATGAAACGGCCATTTTTGACGCATTGTGCAGGCGCATTGCCATTTGTTGCAAGGTTATCTCCTCACGTGTGCATACCTGTTGCGCTGTCATCAGGCGCATGGTCTGTTGTTGCAGTTTCAGCGTGTGGTTTTGCGCGATTTCTCGCATTACAAAAGCGGCATTTTGTGCCATTTCATCGGCATTTTTTTCGAACTCGTTGACGCATGCCACCAAAAATTCGGCTGCTGCAGTTGGTGTCTTCACGCGCGTATGAGCCACCAAATCGACCACGCTCTCGTCGCGTTGATGGCCAATGCCGCTGATTATCGGCAGAGGAAACTGCGTGCAATGCAACGCCAGATTGTAGTTGTCGAATGCTGCCAAATCGCTTGTCGCACCGCCACCGCGAATGATGACAACCACATCGAAATAGTCGATGAAATCGCAAATTTTATTCAATGCTGCGATGACAGATTGTTCGGTTTGTGCACCCTGCATCACTGCCGGGAATAGTTTTGTGTAGAACACATAACCAAACGAATTGTGGCATAGTTGATCGCAAAAATCACCGTAGCCTGCCGCTGTAGCCGACGATATGACGGCTACACGCTGCGGCACAAGTGGCAACGGCAGTTGCTTGTTCATATCGACAACACCATCGTCAGTCAAACGACGAATAATTTCGGTACGCCGCACGGCCATTTCGCCTACGGTAAACACAGGGTCGATATCGCGCACTATCAAACTGATGCCATACACCTCATGAAAATCAATTTCGCACAATAGCAACACTTTCATGCCGGCGCACAAAGTAGTACCCGTTTCCGTCTCGAAGTAAGGCTTCAGCATACGGTAGTTAAATGCTCTTATCGTGGCCTTTTGTTTGGCCACAATCATGTCGTTAGCCGCGGCTTTTTCAATTAAATCCAGATAGCAATTCCCATTGGCGTTTTCATGCAACTCGCTGATTTCGGCACGCACCCACACTGCTTCGAAAAATGACGATTTAATCGCCATTTTCAAGCGATTACACAATTCCGCAAGTGTCAACGATTCTTTCATTTTTCCCCGAAACAATTAGTCGATAAATCCGCCACCCACAACCTTGCCGTCCTGATAAAGTACAAGCGACTGCCCGGGCGTTACACCCCATACCGGTTCGTCGAATTGCAAGCGACAGCGGTCGCCGTCGATAGCGATAGTGGCTGCCGTAGCCGGACTTTTGTAACGTATACGCGCCAAAACTCTTGGATTCAGTGCCAATTTTTGGACATCGGTAAAGCGACACTGACCAGCCTCGAGCGTCGTAGTGAGCAGATCGTCACGGTCGCCAAGAGTAACACGATTTGTGGCCGCATCAATTTTAGTTACATATTTGGGTGTGCCGAAAGCCACTTTCAACCCCTTACGTTGCCCGACGGTGTAGTTCGGGAACCCTTCGTGTGTACCAACGATTTGCCCGTTTTTGTCGATGAAATCGCCTGTTTTGCACTTACGGTCGAAATCGGGAACCTGCTGAGCCAAAAAGTCGCGATAGTCGTTGTTCGGTATGAAACAAATTTCTTGACTTTCGGTTTTTTGCGACAGTTTAACAAAACCACGCTCTGCCGCCATATCGCGCACCTGCTGTTTAGTATAGCCACCCAATGGGAAAACGGTGCGCGCCAAATTGGTCTCGGTAAGCATCCACAAAAAATAAGTTTGATCTTTTTTGACATCGACAGCGTTGGCCAAATAGACATGTCCGTCGTCCTCGACTATCTGCGCATAGTGGCCGGTAGCAATTTTGTCGCAACCGAACGCATCGGCCATATCGAGCAATTTGCCCCATTTAATCGACGAATTGCACAAGACGCATGGGTTGGGTGTGCGCCCGCGCATGTATTCTTCGACAAAATTACCAATGACGTGTTGCCGGAACGTGTCGCGAAAATCGAGTATATGATGTTCAAAGCCAAGTTGTTCGGCCATGCGTTTGGCTTCCATGATGGAATCGATGCTGCAACAGCCTTTTTCTTTGGCTAAACAACTCGCGCGTATGCTGTCGAATGTTCGGAACGTAACACCCACAAGGTCGTAGCCTTGTTCGAGCAGCAACATGGCCGACACCGTGCTGTCGATGCCGCCACTCATAGCCATCAGAATTTTCCCTTTCGACATAGAATAATATCTTGTTTTGTTTAGAAACCGAAATCCAATCGCACGCGTATGCCCCATTTGATGGCATCGGGCGTGTCGCGGTAGGTAACGCGCCAAACGGACTGCACCGATAACATGCGCAAAATGTTGCAAATGCCAAAACCGGCTTCGATATAAGGCATTTTTTGTAAACTGCCAACCGACTCGGGCAGTGCCATCACGCCATCGTGTCCGGAACGTAAACCGCCGTAAGCGATACGGAAAATCAACTCCTCGCGCAAATTAGCCTTCTTGATGTATGGGATATAGTTGAAAATCCATCCGCTGGTGATATATCGCAAGTTAGCCGTAACATAAGCATCGGACATAAACTCCATCGGCGTGAGCAGCCCAAAATCGTACTGCGACCAAAAATTGCGCTGCATACGTGGCGTTTCGAGGAACAACCACGGCACATCGCCAAAGATATAGCCCGTCTCGAGTGTATATTTCAGCCGCCCCGAGAAAAGCGGTACATCGTGTTTCAGCGCTACACGCACCTGTCCGAAATGTCCCTGTACGGCGCCGGCCGTGTAGTAGCCATACTCACCCACCAAATTCACTATCGGATAAACCGTACGCAGATAGTAACGGTGGAAGAAATAGTCGAGCGTATTTTCCTTGAACGACAAACGCAATCCCGCCGACACGGTGGCCGCACGAACCTGGTGCAAAGATACACCATTTTGCACAAACGGCATCGCTTCGTTGCTTAAAAATTCGGTGCCTTGTGCGCGTAATGTAAAACGCACGCCGGGCTGTTCGTACCGATACTGCGCCGCCGCTTGATGTATTTGGTAAAGATTGTGATGTTTCACTACAAACGAGCAGGTTGTCAGCAAGTTTTCGGGGCTGCCGTACATATTTTCACCGACCAATTCGGCAAACCGATAACCATGCCGCACTACATCGTTATCGTAGAAAAGTCCGATGGAATGGCCATGTGCCTCGCCCCAACGCGCCTGAAACTCGCCACCGTACTTCCATTTTTTATCACCGAATCCGTAACCCACATAGCCACCGATGGTAAAATGCTCCATCATCTTTTCGCCCGTACGCAATGCCAATGTCGGGCGAAAACCTTCCAACTTGTTGTATCTGAACCAATTGATACCCGGTCCGATGTCGAATTTCCATGCATGCACATAGCCATTTAACACAAAATCGACCAAACCGTATGCTATCCGCTGCAATTTACTTTGGTTGAGGCTGTCGATGGCCGAACGGAACTGATGGCGTTCCAGCGTTGCCGAATCGGTGGAAATGGCAATAGTATCAGGCATTTCGAGTGCAACAGCTGCTTGATTGCCTCCACACGACGTTTGTTCATTCTCGATGCGCTGCGCATAAATAATCGAAGTGCCGTTTTTGGCGTTTTTGTCGAATAAATTGAGCGAAAACGACATTGCATAATCGCGTTTGTCGTAATAGAATTTGCCATTGTCGATTTGTGTAAACGTTTGTTCAAGCGTCAGGCCGTTCAAATAGTTTATAGCCGCCGCCGGCGACAGCGACGCTTTAATACGACGCAAAGCCAACGAAGCCGAATCAATCCACATTTCACCCTTGAAGGCCAATTCTTTGTCGTTTTTAGGCCGGAAACGAATGTAATACGCCTTGGCCGAATCGCACAACACGCTGTCAATCAAAAAATACTGATAATAGAGTATCCCCTGCGACGATAGCGGACTGATGAAATTGGTTTGCAAAACGGTTACATTACTCCGATAGAAGTTGACATTCGGCGCATAATTTTGCAAAAACACTCCGACCTGGTTTGGCGGTAATACCTGCAATGTTTTTTCGTCGTACGATAAATTGTTGCGTACCACACCTTCAATGCTATCAACCGTTACGGCATCAATCTGCGTTGCATCATACAATGGCATAAACAACGTGGAATCGTCAGCAGCAATGGTGCCTGCCGTCAAATCGCGCAAAAGTTTACGTTGCAGCGTTTTCCTGCGGATGTTGGTTAAACTCAAGCGCACATTTTGTTGCTCGATAGTTGCAATTTGACCGATTTTATCGGGATTATTTTCTGCTGCACGTTCGCGTACACGCTGCAAAAGCGGCAAAGCCTCGTTGTCCGTTGGCAGAACAACCACCTCTTCCAATATGTTACGCTCCTCTTTCATGGCGATGGTCAACACTTGGTCGCCACCGGTCAGTTTTAGTTCCTTGCGTCGGTAGCCGATAACCGATACGCAAAGCGTTTTTTGCGGTTCGTTGCTACGCAAGATAAAATAGCCTTCGTTGTTAGTAGCCGTACCTATTTGCGTATTTTTGAACCACACATTGGCTGATTGGATGGGTTCGCCGTCGGCCGCACCTACCACTTGGCCAAATATAATGATGTCTTGCGCCGATAGCGAAACGGCAGCAAGACACATTAAAAATATGAGCGTTATTTTTCTCACAAAAGCGCAAAAACAGACGATTTCATCGATAAATTTTCAAAAAACTATTTTAGATTTAATCTAAATAACTGCGTGTTTAGGCATTTCGACAACTTCCAAATTACGTATGTCGGCACCATCGATTTCGAAGCGCAATAACGTCCTTACCTGATGGAAACCGTAAATGCCGGCGGCACCGGGATTCATGGTCAGCATGTGTAGCGACTTGTCATACTGCACTTTGAGTATATGCGAATGTCCGCACACAAACAAGTTTGGTCTGTCGGATAGAATTTTACGGTAAGCCTGTGGACTGTACCGCCCTGGATAACCGCCAATGTGCGTCATCAATACATTTACTTGTTCGCAGCGAAAAGCCAAAAACTCGGAATAATTGTACCGCACAGCACCACCATCGACATTGCCGTAAACAGCACGCAATGGGCGGAAAGCAGCCAATCGCTCAGCTACCTCGTCGGAACCGATATCGCCACAATGCCAAATCTCGTCGCAACGGTCGAAATGCGTCAAATAGCGTTCATCGAAATAGCCGTGCGTATCGGAAAGGAGGCCGATGCGTGTCATTCCTGATTGGCGTTTTATTTCGCTTCGATGCCCATCAGACGAAGCACCTTGTCGCGGAAGTCGGTATTTTGCTGAATGCCCGTAAATTGTTCGGCACCCGGACCAAAAACGAATACAGGCACCGGTACGCCGCTATGTCCGGTAGTGTTGAATTGGCACTCAACTGTACCTGCCTCGAAATCGCCATTCAGAATAGACAGCGCACCCGTTTCGTGGTCGGCGGTAATGACGACCAGTGTATTACCGTCCTGACGAGCAAATTCCAATGCTTTCCCTATAGCATTGTCAAAATCGCGCATTTCGCATACCATTTCTTCTGCATTATTATTGTGGCACTGATAGTCGATTTGCGAGCCTTCGACCATCAGGAAGAAACCATTAGTGTCGCGCGCCAGCGTTGCGATGGCTTTTTCGACAGCATCGGGCAGGTAGTTGCCGCGTTTCGAGGCAACCGGCATATCAATGTCGGCCAATGGTGCGAGAATTTTGTCGGCTGTAGAGTTTTGCAACGCTTGTTCGGTGTACACCACCTCATAACCTTTATCGGCGAATTTTTTCGAGAGGTTTTGTCCGTCCTTGCGTTTTTCCAAATGCTGACGACCGCCGCCAATCATCACGTCAATATTGGCATCCAACAAATCGAGGGCTATCTCCTCGTACATGTGGCGCGACACCTGATGCGCATAAAACGAAGCCGGTGTAGCATGTGTCAGCGGGCAAGTTACCACGATGCCGGTGGCTTTGCCGTTGCGCTCGGCATAGTACAGCGACGAACGCAACACTGTCGTGCTGTCGGGGGCAAGTCCCACCATATTGTTGCGTGTTTTAGTGCCGGTAGCCAAAGCCGTGCCACCTGCGGCACTATCGGTAATGTAGTTGCTCGCCGAATACGACTTACTGAAACCCGTTACAGGACATTGTTCGATATTCAACGAACCGCCGTTAGCCGTCAAGGCTGCATAGATTTGGTTAATTCCCATGCCGTCGCCAATCATAAAAATAACATTTTTGGCTTTTGGCTGTGCATAGACCATACCGGCCATGCAGGTAAATAAGATAATAAGTGATTTTTTCATAGTGTAATATTTTTATTTGATAGTTATTTAATTATCACCTCTTCGCCAAATGCGTCGTTCTGATTCAGTTCGCGCCGAATAGCCAGCAACTCCTGACGCATAGCTTGTAATTTTTCGCGGATTTTACTATTACGCTCTATCGCATCTTTATTGTTTTTAAGACGCGCTTGCGCACCCGCAATCGTCAATTTTTGTTCTGAAAGCAAATATCGTATCTGCTTGATAACGTCAATATCGGCCGTAGTATAAAAACGCGTACCTTTGTCGTTGCGTTTGGGTTTGAGTTGCGGGAATTCTTTCTCCCAATAACGCAATAACGATGGTTTGACGGCAAACATATCCGCCACTTCGGCTATCGAATAATAGACTTTTTCCATACCTTGCTCGTCATCTGTAAATTTTCAAGCGTTGCCCGATGCGAATCATTGATCCGCGCAACCCATTCCAGCGTTTTATCTGGTTGACTGTGCAATGATAACGTGCTGCGATACCGCCCAGTGTGTCGCCCGAACGCACTTTATAATATGTAACACGTCCGTCGGATGCGGGATTGTACTGTGCCGGTTGAACTTCGGCACGATTGGCGACCAACTCCGCCGCGCGATGCAGCGGTATAGTGTCACGATTGTCGATATACGCTCCCAACTGATTGAACGGCAATACCAGCGGATAAGGCTTTATGTTGCCGGGAATGATATCCTGCCGATATTGCGGATTCAAAAAGTGTAATTCGTCCATCGAAATACCCAACAATTCGGACACTTGTTGCAAATTGATGCGTTTGTCAACCATAATGGTGTCGGTGGCCACCGTGACGGTAGGCTGCATCGGGCACATATTATGTTCGCGATAATAATTCATAACATAGTTCGCAGCAATGAAAATCGGCACATAACTGCGTGTTTCGCTTGGCAGGTAAGGATAAATCTGCCAATAGTCTTTCTTGCCACCACCTGCATAGCGCGTGGCTTTTGCCACATTGCCGGGACCGCAGTTATAGGCTGCTATCACCAGATGCCAATCTTGATAAATATTGTACAAATCGCGCAAATAGCGTGCCGCAGCATCCGAGGCCTTCAACGGGTCGCGACGTTCGTCCACAAGGCTGTTTACTTCCAGACCATAGAGTCTGCCTGTCGGGACCATAAACTGCCATAGACCGGCCGCTCCCGCACGCGATGTGGCACGGGCGTTCAACGCCGACTCTATCACGGGAAGATATTTCAGTTCGAGTGGCACGCCATAACGCTCGAGGGCTTCTTCGAACATCGGGAAATAGTATGTTTGCCCCAAGCCGAGCATATATTCGACCTTGTCCGCTTTTTGCAGATACATTTCGATAAATTTTTTCACAATGTCGTTGTAAGGCATTTCCATCACATACGGCAATTTTTGCAACCGTTCTATGTATAAATCTTTGTCACCCACTATCACTCCCGTATCCTTGTTGCAGGCACCCAACTGCGCGTTGGTCAAATACCAATTGTGTACCACTTCGTCCAAGTCAGCATCAAATTCGGCCGGCACTACAATAGCCGTATCAGGACTAACGTTCATTTCAAGCGTATCGGTTGGTTCGGCAGCCGCTGCAATACCGCTCATGCCGAATGCGGCTATAACAAAAATTATTTTCTTCATCTATCTTATTTTGCTCGTTTATTGTTGTGTGTTAATGTTGCTGTTGTTATATTGTGGTCATTTCGCCTCGTAACGAGAGTTGCATGTGGTGCTTCACTTGTTGGCTGTCGGTGTGTTGCCCAAGCAGATACATCAATTTGGCAACGGCTGCCTCCAGCGTCATATCGTTACCGCTGACCACTCCGGCACGTTGCAGATTCACGCTGGTTTCGTAACGTCCCATCTCTACACTGCCTGCGCGACATTGCGTGATATTGACAATGACAATACCTTTCTCGTCGGCTGCTTTCAGTAAGCGATAAAGCCATTCGCTGCGTGGCGCATTGCCTGCTCCGAAACTTTCGAGTACCACGGCGCGTAAGCCGGCGATAGATAAAATGGCACGCACGGTTTCTTCGCCTATGCCGGGGAATAATTTCAGTATAGCGATATGCGTATCGAGTTTGGTCTGAATGGAAAACGGTTTCGGGATAGTGTCGCGATGAATGGCCGGTAAAGCATATTTGATGTGCACGCCCGTTTTGGCCAATTCGGGATAGTTGAACGACGCGAAAGCGTTAAATTCTTCGGTATTGCGTTTAGTCGTTCGGTTGCCGCGCATCAGTTTATCTTCAAAAAACAGACATACTTCGGGGACGCGGGCATTACCGCACTCGTCTTTAGCGGCAGCCAATTCGATGGCAGTTATCAAATTCTCTTTAGCATCGCTGCGCAATACGCCCACAGGCAATTGTGCACCTGTGAAAATGACAGGTTTCGTCAGATTTTCGAGCATAAAGCTGAGTGCCGATGCCGAATAAGCCATTGTGTCGGTGCCGTGCAACACTACGAACCCATCGAAACGGTCGTAGTTGTCACGAATGGTTTCGGCAATGTGCGCCCATTCGTCGGGTTGCATATCCGATGAATCTATCAATGGGTTGAATGATACGGATGCAATGTCCACATGCAACATCTGCAGTTCGGGTATAAAACTCAACACTTGTGCGCTGTCAAGCGGTGCAAGCGCTTGCGTATCGGGGTGTTCGCCCATACTGATGGTACCGCCCGTAAATATCAAAAGAACAGAACTTCGCATCGCTTGTATTATTCTACAGTTACCGATTTAGCCAAATTACGCGGTTGGTCAACATCACAACCTTTGACTACGGCGATGTGATAGGCCAACAACTGCAATGGCACAACGGCCAACAGCGGAGCAAGACACTCTTCGGTTTGCGGAATGGTAATCGTATAGTCCGACATATTGCGCACAATTTCGTCGCCTTCGGTAACGACCGAAATGACACGTCCTTTGCGCGCTTTGATTTCCTGAATGTTGCTCACCACTTTCTCGTAAGTGCCGCATTGCGGTGCGATGACCACCACCGGCATTTCTTGACTGATGAGTGCGATGGGACCATGTTTCATTTCGGCAGCCGGATAGCCTTCGGCATGGATGTACGAAATTTCTTTCAATTTCAGCGCACCCTCCATGGCCACAGGATAATTGTAGCCACGCCCGAGATAAATGAAATTTTGCGCGTAAGTGAAAGTCTTTGCAAATTCGGCGATGCGAGTGTTTTGTTTCAAAATGTCGCCGATTTTATCGGGAATTTTGCCCAATTCGGCCACAATCTGCAGATAGCGTTCTTCGGGCAATGAGCCTTTTTCGCGGCCAATCATCAGCGCTAACATCGTCAGTACAGTAACTTGCGCCGTAAATGCTTTGGTCGATGCCACGCCAATTTCGGGGCCTACATGCGTATAACATCCGCTGTGCGCCGCACGCGGAATGGATGCGCCCACCACATTGCAAATGCCGAAGATAAATGCACCGTGCGATTTTGCCAATTCTACGGCAGCCAGCGTGTCGGCTGTTTCGCCCGATTGCGAGATGGCTATCACTACATCGTCTTTGTCGATGACGGGTTTGCGATAACGAAACTCCGACGAATATTCCACTTCGACCGGAATACGGGCAAACTCCTCGATGGCATACATACCGATAAGTCCCGCATGCCACGATGTGCCACACGCTGTGATAATGATACGTTTGGCGTTGAGGAATTTCGCCTTATTATCGATGAAACCGGCCAACGTAACATTATTTTGCTCCACATTCACGCGACCGCGCATGCTGGTGGCCAAAGTGATAGGTTGTTCGAAAATTTCTTTCAGCATAAAATGCGGATAGCCGCCTTTTTCGAGTTGGCTGAGCGTAAGCTCCAACTTTTTGATAACCGGAGTTTTTGCAACATTGCCTATTGTTTTGAGAGTCAACTCCTTACCGCGTTCCAAACACACTATTTCTTCTTCGCCTACATAAACCACTTTATCGGTAAATTCAACTATCGGCGTAGCGTCGGAGGCGAGAAAATATTCGCCGTCGCCAATGCCTACCACCAACGGACTGCCTTTGCGTGCTGCCACAATGACATTCGGATTGTTTCTGTCCAGAACCGCAATGGCGTATGCTCCGACAACCTGATTTAGAGCCAATTGCACGGCAGTTTGCAAATCGACTTTATCCGTACGTTTAATATATTCGATAAGTTGTACCAACACTTCGGTATCTGTTGCACTTTTGAACGTATAGCCATGTTGTATCAGTCCTTGTTTCAGCACCGCATAATTCTCGATAATGCCATTGTGAATAATGGCCAACTCTTCGCTTTCGGAATAGTGCGGGTGGGCGTTCACTTGATTGGGTTCGCCATGCGTAGCCCAGCGCGTATGCGCTATACCAATCGTACCCGATACATCTTTCGACTCGACCGAATGTTCCAAATCAACGACTTTACCTTTGGCTTTGTAAACATTCAATTGGCCATCGGCATTGATGAGCGCCACGCCGGCGCTGTCGTAACCGCGATATTCCAATCGGTGAAGTCCTTTAATCAGAATAGGATAGGCCTCGCGATGCCCTATGTAACCAACAATTCCACACATAATCGTATGATTTATAAAATTAGCACGCAAAGTTCGGCATTTTTCATCAAAAAAGCAAGACACAAGGTCGATTTTCTTTTAATATGGTATAATTTTTCACAGACTACGCCGGTGTGTGTCCGTAATCAGAACCATATTGCACATTTTTTTGTACCTTTGCAGGTCGAACACAAACACTCTGGTTTATGCACACCGACGAAATTTATATGCGCCGCTGTCTGCAACTTGCGCACCAAGCCGCAGGCAAAACTGCTCCCAATCCGATGGTGGGTGCAGTTGTTGTATGCAACGACCGTATCATTGGCGAAGGCTACCACCACCGCTGCGGCGAACCGCACGCCGAAGTCAATGCCATTGCATCGGTACACAATCCTGATTTGTTAAGCCAATCAACGTTGTATGTCAATTTGGAACCGTGTTCGCATTATGGCAAAACACCACCGTGCACAAAACTGATTATTGAGAAAAAGATTCCGCGAGTAGTCGTCGGTATGGGCGACCCAAACGAGCGTGTGAACGGGCGCGGCATTGCCATGTTGCGCGAAGCAGGAATCGAAGTGCGCGAACATGTGCTTGAAGATGAATGTCGCTACCTCAATCGCCGTTTCGTAACATATCACACACAACACCGTCCATACGTCATTCTGAAATGGGCGCAAACCGCCGACGGATTCATCGACATCCTTCGCACCAACCGCCAAACATCGCCTTTGCGCATATCGAATCATATCACCAAAACCCTGAACCACCAAATGCGAACGGAAGAATCGGCTATATTGGTCGGCACAAACACGGCATTGCTGGACAATCCGCACCTGACAGCACGCAAATGGGCGGGACGCAATCCTGTGCGTTTGGTGGTGGACAGAACCTTGCGCATACCAACCGATTACAACCTTTACGACGGCACTGCGCCAACCGTTATTTTTACCGATGAAACGGCTGAAAATCGCGCCAACATCACTTTTGCGAAATTGGATTTTGAGCGCGACATCGTACCACAAATACTTGACTATCTGTATCACAACAATTTGCAATCGCTTATCGTCGAAGGCGGACGACAACTACTCCAAACATTCATCGATGCCGGCCTATGGGACGAAGCCCACATAGAAACGGCACCGACAACCATCGGACAAGGCGTACCAGCACCAAACATAACGATGAACAGGAGAGAAACCGTCTTTTACGAACGAAATAGAATGGACATCGGAACTCGCATCACTCTTTAATTCTATACCAATATGTTATTTCCCGAACCGGTCTTCGGACCCATACATAGTCGCCGCCTCGGCACCTCGTTGGGCATCAATCTATTGCCGGCCAACGCCAAAGTATGTTCATTCGAATGCATCTATTGCGAATGCGGCTTTGCCACGACACACGGCGAAGCGCGCATACCCGAACGCCAAGAAATTGCGACCAAACTCGAAGCCAAATTACGCGATTTAACCGAAAAAAAATTGCCTCTGGATGTCATCACTTTTGCCGGCAACGGTGAACCAACGCTCCATCCGTATTTTGCCGACATCATCAACGACACCATCACCCTCCGCAACCATTATTTCCCCGACGCAAAAGTCACCGTATTGTCGAACGCGACACGTGCATACAAAACGGATGTACGCGCCGCCCTCCTCAAAATCGACAACAACGTACTGAAACTCGACTCGGCCATTCAGGCAACTGCCGAATTGATAAATCAGCCCAATTCGCCGGACTTCGACATAGAAAAAATTATCGATGAAATCGCATTTTTTGATAATGCTATTGTGCAAACACTATTTTTTAGCGGCGACTACAACGGTCATCATATCGACAACACTACCGACGTCGAAATAACCGCTTGGCTTGCTGCTTTGCGCAGAATCAATCCGCGCGAAGTAATGGTTTATTCGCTCGACCGCGCCACACCGGCTCACGACCTGCATAAGGCCTCGCCCGATACCCTTACTCGCATAGCCGAACGCGCCAAAAAGGCCGGTTTCAACGTACAATTAACGCTTTAAGACACTATGTTGCACACCGACATCATAACAGCCGATGTGCGTGGCAACCGCATACTTGTTTGCCCGTTAAATTGGGGATTAGGACACGCGACACGCTGCGTACCCATTGTGCGTGCGCTGATAAAGAGCGGCAAAACAGTTATCATTGCTGCCGACGGCGAGCCGTTAGCCTTTTTACAACAAGAATTTCCGCACATCGAAACCATCTATTTCGGTGGATTAACCGTAAAATATGCAAACGGGACATCGCAAATCGGTGCCATGTTGCGACAGTTGCCAAAATTTGCGTATCAAATTTGGCGCGAACATCGCAAATTAGCCGAAATAATCGACAAAAACAACATTGACACCATCATCTCCGACAATCGTTTCGGATTGTGGAATAAGCAGATACGCTGCATTTATATCACACACCAACTGATGATAAAAATGCCGATAAAATGGCGTTTTTTAGAAAGTGTCGTTTGGCGCATGCACAGATGGTTCATTCGGCACTATCATCGTTGCTGGATTCCCGACGAGGCCGAAGATGGCCTATCGGGCGATTTGGCGCATAAATATCCGATACCCGAAAACGGCGTTTTCATCGGCATTTTATCGCGGTTCGAAAACACTTTCAACAACGAGAATTTACCTCCGTCGCCCTACAACACCATCGCATTGATATCGGGGCCTGAACCACAACGCACCCTATTCGAGAAACAAATTGTCGAACTATTGCGTAACAACAACTACGCGTCACTCGTTGTGCGTGGCATGCCCGCCACGGTTAGCACCAAACAAATCGGACAAATAACGATTGTTAACCACCTCGATAGCAATCATTTAGAACAACTATTGCGTACTACACCACATATCATCTGTCGATCGGGTTACACCACATTGATGGATTTGACAACACTGCAACGCACCGCTACATTAGTGCCGACACCCGGACAAACCGAGCAAGAATATTTAGCGGACTATGTCCGACAATTCGGGTTCAACTTACTTTCGCAAGCGTAATGCGATATATTGTCAACCACAAAAAAACAAACTACATTTTTGGCGGTTTCATCGATAAAAAACGTGAAACAACCTATCAAAAATGCCAAACTTGCAAAAAATATTTTGGCAAAATGGCTGTTTGTTCAAAAAAGTTACCTATATTTGTAATTTGAATTACAAGTGAAAAAATAGCGATAAAACTGCGAAAAATTTATTGTTTTGTCGTAATATTTCAAAAGTTGCGTTTGTCGAATGAAAAAAAATGTGCTTATCATCTGTTTTTCGGGTATCAGCAACGTGGCTGCCATCGTTCCGCTGCTTGATGCACTCGACAGGCGTTACACCGATTGCCGATTTACGGTGTTGAGTCGCAACTTTTTGCGCCCGCTGTTTGTTCATTTTGCACATGTCGATTTTATCGGCGCCGACATTCGCGGTCAGCACAAAGGTCTCGCCGGCGCCTATAAACTATTCAAGCAATGCCGGTGCGCACGGTTCGATGCTGTTATCGATTTGCAAGATGCGTGGCGTACACGTGTCATCAGACGGCTGTTTCGGCTATGCGGTGTTAGCACCATTGTGGTCAACAAACAACGCCGCGAGATGCGTCAACTTGTGAAACATGGTGCGCTGAAATATCGTCCGCTGCCAACCATTTTCGAACGTTATGCCGAAACATTGGCGCGCGCAGGATTCGCCGTTGATTATCAATTTGTGCAACTACCGCCGGCCGATGCCGAACGTCGGCAACGCATAACCGAAGTGTACGGCATTAAAACGGGACATTGGATAGGCATTGCGCCCTTATCGATAGCACGTGGTAAAACTCTGCCGTTTCGGAAGATGAAAAATGTGATACGCCATTTCGATGCACAACCCGACACCAAGATTTTTTTGTTCGGTGCAGGCGAAATGGAAAACGAATTATTAAGCGATTGGCAAACCATTTTTACAAACGTGCATGCCGTACACACATCGTTGCGGCTCGACGAAGAGTTGGCGTTGATGGAACAGTTGGACGTGATGGTAACCATGGATTCGGGCAATATGCACTTGGCCGCGCTGACAGCCACGCCGGTAGTCAGCATTTGGGGCGCCACGCATCCTTACGCAGGATTTGCCGGTTGGCGTCAAACGGCGGCGAGCCAAGTAGGTGTCGATTTTTCGTGTCGCCCATGCACAGCACACGAAGACCGTCGCTGCAAATATGGCGATTATCGCTGCTTGGAGTCGATACCATCGGCTAAAATAATTGAACGGATAGAACAAACATTACAAAATAAACAACTCTAAAATTTTAGATATTATGGGAAAAATCATTGCTATTGCAAATCAAAAGGGTGGTGTCGGAAAAACCACCACGAGCATCAACCTCGCAGCCTCGCTGGCTCATTATGGCAAAAAAGTATTGCTGGTCGATGCCGACCCGCAAGCGAACGCCTCGACCGGTCTCGGTTTCGACATCGAGGGTCAGGATAAGACCATTTACCAATGCATACTTGGCACCATAGAAACTGCTGAAGCCATCAACCATACCGAAATCGAAAATTTAGATCTGCTTATTTCGGACATCAACTTGGTGGGCATCGAAGTGGAACTATACGAAACAAAAGACCGAGAACTATTCATGCGTCATGCATTACAACAAGTGCGCGACAACTACGATTACATCATCATCGACTGTTCGCCGTCGCTGGGACTTATCACGGTCAACTCGCTCACCGCAGCCGATTCGGTCATCATACCCGTACAATGCGAATACTTTGCACTCGAAGGTATCGGTAAACTGCTAAACACCATCAAAATCCTCAAAAAACGACTGAATCCGACCTTGAAAATCGAAGGATTCGTACTCACCATGTTCGATGCTCGTTTGCGCCATGCCAACCAAGTGGCACTCGAGGTAAAAAATCACTTCAACGATTTGGTTTTCAATTCAATCATTCAACGTAATGTCAAATTGAGCGAAGCCGCCAGTTATGGTCAGCCGGTATTGTTGTACGATGCCAAATCGACCGGTGCCATCAACTACCTCGACTTGGCCAAAGAGTGTATCGAACGCGAACATAAATAACCCAAAACATACACACAGACATGGCAAAGAAATCACCTTTAGGCCGCGGTTTCGGAGGCGGTCTCGGAGCATTGCTCGAAGATGTTACAACCGATGCACAACCGCAAGGCGGCTCGTCGATCAACGAAATAGAATTGGACAAGATAGAAGCCAATCCCGGTCAGCCGCGCACCAATTTCGACGAAGAAGCGTTGGCCGAATTGGCCGAATCGTTACGCACAATCGGCGTTATATCACCCATAACGTTGCGCAAAATAGACGATGACCACTATCAGATCATCGCCGGCGAGCGACGTTGGCGTGCAGCCAAGTTGGCAGGCCTCGACAAGATTCCGGCTTACATCAAAACCGCCGACGACGAACAACAAGTGCAGTTGATGGCGCTCATCGAAAATATTCAACGCGAAGACTTAAATGCCATCGAAATAGCATTGAGTTACAACAAGTTGATGACGGAATACAACCTGACACAAGAGGCGTTGAGCCAACAAGTAGGCAAAAAACGCGCCACTGTGGCCAACTATGTACGCCTGCTTAAACTGCCCGCCGAAATTCAACTCGGACTCAAAGACAATAAAATTGACATGGGACACGCACGCGTGTTGGCCGGAATCGAAAATACAGCAGATCAACTCGCTGTATATGAACGTATTATATCCGAAAAACTATCGGTTCGCGCCACCGAAGAATTGGTACAAGAATCGCCGGAAATCAAATCGGGAACGAAAAAGAAAAACACGACACCAACTAACACGCATACCGAACTGAACGAGCATCTCAGCCGACTGTTAGGCTGCAAAACACAAGTGTCGTCGGTCGAAAACGGCAGCGGCAAACTGACCGTCAAATTCGGTTCGCAAGACGAATTGAACGCCCTTGTGGAAAAACTCGAAATATTGGCCAAATAACCGATGAAAAAACGTTGGTTGTTGGCTTTGATGATGGTCGGTCTATCGTGCACACTCAGCGCACAACAGGCCGGTAACGACTCGGTGCAAAACATCGACGGGCGTTTGCAAACGTTTGATTTCCAAAAGAATAGTACAAATGTCAAGTTCGCAACCGACACCACTGCCACAGTCGTCAAACGCCGCACAACCGATGCTGCGCCAAGGGCTGTGTGGTTACCCGACCCACAAAAAAGCCTTTGGTATGCGTTCATCTTTCCGGGAGCCGGACAAATATACAACCGCAGTTATTGGAAACTGCCCATTGTGTACGGTGGCGCTGTAGGACTTGTGTACGGCATTTCGTGGAACAACCGTTACTACAAAGAATATACGCAAGCCTATCGCGATATCATGGACAACGACCCGAACACAAAAAGTTACGAAAACTTGTTGCCCTATGGTACTGACCCTAATTCGACCTATGCGCAAAATTTGATGAAAAATAAGCACAACACCTACCGTCGTTATCGCGATTTATGTATCGTAGGAGCTGTAGCGTTTTACGCACTCACCATCATTGATGCGTATGTTGATGCGCAGTTGGCCGATTTCGACATCAGTCCCGACCTATCGATGCGCGTGCGACCGACACTATTGTTGACCGAGAATACACAGAAACCAAGTTTCGGGGTAGGCATAGGTTTTAATTTTTGAACACAGCGATGAATCGTTTTTTATATTTTTCACGCGGACAACAAATAGGCATCATCGTACTATTGACGCTGATAGTAGCAGCCATAGCGCTAAATGCGCTGTTGCCATACCTATTGCCTGCTCCTGCCGACGAAAACGATTCGACTTTCGTAGCCGAAGTAGCCGCTTTCGAGCAATCGCTGCGCGACAAGCCGCGTCCCACCTGGCAATCGCCGTTCGAAGCACGCCCGATTGAACGCACGTACACACAAACCGCCACGCAACCGACCGAATTATTCGATTTTGACCCTAACACACTCGACTCCGCCAATTTTGTACGTCTCGGACTCAAACCTTATGTCGTGGAACGCATCATGAATTTCAGAAACAGCGACAAACGATTTCGTACCGCAGAATTTTTCGTCAATTTTTGTCATCTGTCTGCCGAACAGAGCGAACGGCTGTTGCCATACGTCCACATAGCCGACACACCACAGCGGGATTTGCAACCAACGGCTGCCACATCCAAAAAAGAGTACATTCACATAGAACTGAACGCCGCCGACACCGCCACACTGAAACAAATGCCCGGTATAGGTAGCGGACGCGCCAAACAGATAGTCGGTTACCGTCAGCAATTAGGCGGTTTTGCCCATAGCAAGCAGTTGCTCGAAATACGCAATTTCCCGCCTGATTTATACGATAAAATTGCGCCCTATTTATCCGTTGACCTAAACGGCATCACCAAGATAAAAGTCAACAAAGCAAGTGTCGAACGACTGAAAAGCCATCCGTATCTGAATTTTTATCAAGCAAAAGCCATTTACGAACTGCGGCGTGCAAATGGCGTTTTGACCAACATCGACGAACTGAAACACCTATCCGAATTTGCGGAATACGACTTCAAAAAATTGGAACCATACCTCGATTTCGGCGAAGTGAAATACGAATACAAACGAAAATAAATTGCCTCACGGCACGTTATTACAATAATGGACAAACGTTTAAACATACTGCTGATTGCAATTATCTGCACACTGAACGCTCTTGCGCAAGCAGGCCGCGACACCTATCAATTCCTAAACTTGCCATCGTCGGCACGCTTAGCCGCATTTGGTGGCAGCAACATATCCGTAAACGACGGCGACCTGAACATGGCATTCCAAAATCCGGCCTTATTGAGCCGAAAAACGTACAATCAGTTGACATTCAACTACATGTACTATATACAAGACGTTAATTTGGCATCGGTAGCCTACGGCCGTTCGTTCGGCGAACACAACCACATGTTATTTGGCATACAATACATCGACTACGGTAAATTTTTGGAAACCAGCGAAACCGACCAAATGCTCGGCACCTTCACCGCCAAAGATTTTGCCTTGTCGGTAGGCTACGCCCGCACTTTACCGCTGGGATTTACCGTTGGTGTCACTTGCAAACCCATTTATTCGGTGTACGAACGCTACCACAGTTTCGGTTTGGCATTCGACATCGGTGCTCATTACCAAAACGATAGTCTCGGACTTTCCATCGGTCTGACACTGCGTAACGCCGGCTGGCAGTTCAAAGGCTATTACTCCATTGACGGCAAACAACATCGCGAAACGTTACCTCTCGACCTCGAGCTTGGCATCTCGGAAAAATTCAAGCATGCGCCCATACGTCTATCGCTCACCATACACAACATGCAATGCTGGAATCTTGGCTACGAACGTGCAAGTGCCGTATTGGCCGCCGAAAACGCTACAGCCGACGTCAAATGGTACGATATGATGTTTCGCCACACCATTTGGACTATCGAGATACTGCCTACCAAAAATATGTATTTGAGCGTGAGTTACAATCACCGACGCCGTGCCGAAATGGCTACCAAAGATTGGAAAACGGCTGCCGGATTCGCTTTTGGAGCCGGCATCAAAATAAAAATGGTCAACGTCGGGTTTTCGCTCGTACCCTACCAAGTGGGTAATTTGTCGTACCACGCAACGATTGGCGTAAATATGTCGGAATTCGGCGTAAAATAATAAAAACAGAAACAGCATCATGAAAAAGATTATCGTAGCCATCGACGGCTACTCGTCGTGCGGCAAAAGCACCATGGCCAAAGAGTTGGCCAAAAATGTCGGTTATGTGTATGTTGACACCGGAGCCATGTACCGTGCGGTGTCGCTGTTCGGCATCCGCAACGGCATCATCACCGACGACCATATTGACGAAGAGCGTCTGCAACAAATGATTGGCAACATACAAATCAGTTTCAAAACCAACGCCGACGGCAAACAAGAAACCTACCTGAATGGCGAAAATGTGGAGAGTCAAATACGCACGCTCGAAGTAGCCAATGGTGCCAGTCGCGTGAGTGCCATCGGATTTGTACGCCGCGAACTCGTGCGTCAACAGCAACGCATGGGAGCCGACAGAGGCATCGTGATGGACGGCCGCGACATCGGCACTGTAGTCTTTCCCGAAGCCGAACTGAAAGTATTTGTAACCGCCTCGCCCGACGTGCGCGCCCAACGTCGCTACGACGAATTGCAAGCCAAAGGCCAACCCGAAGACTACGAAGCCGTGCTGGCCAACGTGAAAGAGCGCGACTATCGCGACACACACCGCGCCGAAAGTCCGCTCCGGCAAGCCGACGACGCCATACTCATCGACAATTCGCACATGACCAAAACCGAACAAAACGCGCTGCTGCAACGCTTATTCGACGAACGCACACGGTGAAATAGGCCTGTTGAGTTCGGAGAACAACAACGAGGAGCAGCATTACGACTCTACGGTTCACTATGTTATTCCCGACCTTGTTTTACTTTTTTATCGGATTGTTCGACGGCTTCGACTACACGTTCGGCCAATGCGCGGAAAATGTCGCTTAAAACGGTATTGTCGCGCAGAGCCACCGGCGCGCCGCTATCGCCGCTATCGCAAATGCCTTGCACAATCGGAATTTGTGCCAACAACGCCACCTGTTTCTCTTCGGCCAAACGGCGACAACCCTCTTTGCCAAAAATGTAGTAGCGATTTTCGGGCAATTCGGCCGGCGTGAACCACGCCATGTTTTCCACCAAGCCGAGAATCGGCACATTGATTTTGTCGTTTTCGAACATTTGTATGCCTTTGCGCGCATCGGCCAGCGCCACTTGCTGCGGCGTGCTCACCACAATGGCGCCATCGAGATGGAGCGCCTGCACCAAAGTCAGGTGAATATCGCTGGTGCCCGGCGGCAAATCGATTACGAAATAGTCCAAATCGCCCCACAACGCATCGTTTATCAACTGTTTCAGTGCATTGCCGGCCATGCCGCCACGCCACACAAGGGCGGTATCGGGATCGACAAAAAACCCGATGGAAAGAATCTTGATGCCATATTTTTCGATCGGCACAATCCAATCTTTACCATCGATGGTTTCGGCTACGGGGCGCGCATCCTCTATGTCGAACATTTTAGGGATAGACGGTCCGAAAATGTCGGCATCGAGCAGACCGACTTTGTAACCGAGTTTGGCCAGCGCCACCGCCAAATTGGCCGATACGGTCGATTTGCCGACACCGCCTTTGCCCGACGACACCGCAATCAGATGTTTGACCTGCGGCAACGGTTTGGGTGCGGCCACGGGTTGCAGTTGCCGGTATTTGACGGCGATGTTGCCCACAATCTCCACTTCGGGCGACACATACGTCAGCACAGCCTGCTCGCACGCCTTGACCAACGAGCGCGCAAACGGGTCGTTGGCCTTGTCGAACACTAACGAAAAACTCACTTTCATCCCATCGATGCGCAGGTCGTCTTCCACCATGTCGGACGACACGATGTCCTTGCCTGTGCCGGGGTAGCGCACATGTGCCAACGCATCAAGAATCAATTTCGGATACAACGTCATAATTGCCTAACTTTGGATTGACGGACAAAAGTACAAAAAAATACGATAAACGCCTATCATTTTTTCGTCAAAAATTTATATCTTTGCAAATTGGAATCGTTGGCACAAAAATTGTTCCGCCAACCAATAGAAAGATTGATTTTTTATAACCAAACTCAAAAAATTATGCTTAGAAAAATTCTGACTATCACCGGTCGTCCGGGCTTGTACAAGGTCATTGCCCAATCGAACAACAAGATGATTATCGTCGAATCGCTCATCGACAAGAAACGCAGTCCGTCGTTTGCACACGAAAAAGCAGTCGCCTTGTCGGACATCGCCATGTTTACCAACGACGACGAAAAACCGTTGCGCGAAGTGCTCGAAGCCGTCAAACAGAAAGAAAACGGCCAAAAAGCCTCCGTTGATCCGAAAGCCTCGGGTGCCGAACTATTTGCATGGTTCGAAGGCGTATTGCCCGATTTCGACCGCGACCGCGTGCATCCGGGCGATGTCAAAAAACTTGTACAGTGGTATAATCTACTGATAGAGAGCGGCATAACCGATTTTTCGGAACAAGACGAATCGGCCGAAGCCTAACACGCGCGCAGCCGGCCATCTGTGCCGCAACACCGGAATTATCGATAATAATTTTGTACTACAACTATGAAAAGAGAAATAAAATTCAGCCTCGTTTATCGCGACATGTGGCAGTCGTCGGGTAAGTATGTGCCGCGTCGCGACCAACTTGCCCAAGTGGCGCCCGTCATCATCGATATGGGCTGCTTTGCCCGTGTCGAAACCAACGGCGGCGCATCGGAGCAAGTGAATCTGCTCTACGGCGAAAATCCGAACTTGGCCGTGCGCACATTTACCAAACCATTCCACGAAGCCGGCATACAAACACACATGCTCGACCGCGGTCTGAACGGCCTGCGCATGAATCCCGTGCCGGCCGACGTACGCCAACTGATGTACAAAGTGAAACACGCGCAAGGCACCGACATCACCCGCATATTCTGCGGCCTGAACGACCCGCGCAACATCATTCCGTCCATTCGTTGGGCAAAAGAAGCCGGCATGATAGCACAAGCCGCCATGTGCATCACACACTCGCAGGTGCACACGGTCGATTACTACATCGACTTGGCCGAACAACTCATCGAAGGCGGCGCACAAGAGATTTGTCTGAAAGATATGGCCGGCGTAGGACGTCCCGCCACGTTGGGTAAAATAGTGGCTGCCATCAAAGCCAAGCACCCCGACATCACTATTCAGTACCACGGGCACTCGGGCCCCGGATTCTCGGTAGCCAGCATGCTCGAAGTGGCCAAAGCCGGTGCCGACATTCTCGACGTAGCCATCGAGCCGCTCAGTTGGGGCATGGTGCACCCCGATGTCATCACCATACAAGCCATGCTGAAAGACGCCGGTTTCGCCGTGCCAGACATCAACATGAAAGCCTACATGGAAGCCCGCCGCCTGACACAAAGTTTCATCGACGACTTTTTGGGCTATTGGATCGACCCGCGTAACTCCAAAATGACCTCGTTGCTGGTGGGCTGCGGTCTGCCGGGCGGCATGATGGGTTCGCTCATGGCCGACCTGAAAGGCATACACGCCGCCATCAACGCCAATCTGCGCAAACGCGGCGAAAGCGAACTGTCGGAAGACGCGCTGCTCGTCGAACTCTTCGACGAAGTGCAACGCATCTGGCCAATGCTCGGCACGCCATGCCTCGTTACGCCATTCTCGCAGTATGTGAAAAACGCGGCACTGATGAATCTATTCTCCAAATCGATGGGCGAAGCGCCATTCACACGCATGGATCCGGCTATGTGGGGCATGATTCTCGGCAAATCGGGTAAACTGCCCGGACAACTCGCGCCCGAAATCGTCAAATTGGCCGAAGAAAAAGGTTACGAATTTTACACCGACGACCCGCAAAAACTCTATCCCGATGTGCTGCCCGAATACATCAAACAGATGGAAGAACTCGGCTGGGATCGCGGTCAAGACGACGAAGAACTCTTCGAATTTGCCATGCACGAAAAACAGTATCGCGAATACAAGAGTGGCCAAGCCAAAGACCAATTCAACAAAGATTTGCTCGAACGGATGGAAAAAGCAGCTGCCGGCGGCAAACAAGTTACGTTCATCTCGGCCGCCGACAAACGCGCCATTCTGCATCCGAATGCCGAGCCTATCGCAGCCACGGCAAGCGGACGCCTGATGTGGGAATTCGACTATATCGACAAATCGGTGAAACCGCACGAAGGCAAACCATACAAAGCCGACGAAGTATTGTGCGCCATTCAAACGAATGGACGTGGTTTGGAAATAATGACCACCCCATTCGCAGGCAAAATCATCGAACCATTGGAACAAGGTGCCGTGGTGCAAAAAGGCGACATCGTGGCCTACATCGAAAAATGACGATTTGGCGCTGACGTTCGACATACAACGGCACATCGACGAACAAACGAAGCAGCACATGCAGCAGTTGTTCGAGAGTGCATTTCCGCCCGAGGAGCGACGCGCTACCGACCGGTGGCTGGCGCTGATAGAGCAAGGCTGTGTAACGTGCCATGTGGCGCGTTACGACGGCCGTTTCGCCGGATTTTTGACAGTATGGGATTTAGGCGCATTCCGTTACGGCGAACATTTTGCCATCGAGCCGGCCCTGCGCGGACAAAACATCGGTGCGGCTATGATGCAGCACGTATTGTCGTCGAGCCCAAAACCGTTTGTACTCGAAGTGGAATTGCCCGACACCGACATCGCCCGACGGCGTATCGCTTTCTACCAACGTTTGGGGTTCGTGTTGTGCGACCGACACTATTTGCAACCGCCTTATAATGAAGGATTTGAACCATTTCCACTACACCTGATGGAACATGGCGGCCAACTGACACAAACCGATTTCGACAACGTAGTGCGCACCATTCACCGCGTCGTTTACAACCAAACCGACAACGTATGATGCGCCTGCTGAACACACTGTTGCTGACCATCTGTTGGTTGCCGCTCTGCGCCGATCCCAACGACCCAACGCTGTTCGAAGCCTATTTGGCGCAGGACATCGACACGTGGCGCAAGGTGGTGGAACAAACCGATTGCAGCACGCGCGACGACTTGGCCGACCTTGTCAATTACGAGTACGGCTACATCGGGTTCTGCCTTGCGCGCACAAACGAAACCGAAGCCACCAAAACCATTGCACGTGCTCACAAACACCTCGAAACGCTGCAAACAATGGGCTACGACGCCGCCATGCTGAATATGTATCAGTCGGCGCTGGCCGCTTTCGAACTATCGATGAACCACTCCAAATTTGCCACCTTGGGCGTCAAAAGTGTCAAATTGGCCAATTTGGCCATCAAACAAGCCCCGAAGAATCCGTATGTCTTGAGTTTGAAAGGCAACACCGATTTTTACCGACCGGCCTTGTTTGGCGGTTCGAAAAGTCGCGCCATAGAACACTACACCGAAGCGGTACGGCAATTCGAAGCACAAAAACTGACGCATAACAATTGGAACTACATTGCTACACTACTTACTTTAGCACAAGCATACGAAAAAACCGACGATTTGCAAAAAGCCAAAGCCGTGTGCGATAAATTGTTGGCTATTGTGCCCAATTTTGTCTATCTGCGCGACACCTATTACCCCGCATTATTGAAGAAAATCGGCCAGAAATAACAGCCTGTGCAAGTTTTTTTGCGTTAAAACTGCTTTATTACGAGATTTGCCCTTTAAAGGGAAATGTCGCAAAGCGACAAAGGGTTCTAAAATAATTAGCAGCGAGAAATGAGTAGTGAAAAATAAGAAAATGACCTTGGCGGGTGTGTCAAAAATCGAGTTGAGCGTAAATTTTTGTTGCTTGACTACAAGCAATGAAACAATTCAAAAAAGAGAAAAATAGTAAAAAATAGGTTTAGTGTAAATATAATTCAAAAATTATACTTACTTTTGCACTTGAAACAGACAACACATTACCCTCCTCCGAGCATTTTCGGGGGGGGGGTAATGTGTTGATTATCTGATAATTATAAATACACAACAAGGACAAACAACGCAAACTACGAAAATTTACGAAAACTACGCAAACAACATTTTTATAAACGTTAAATATTAAAAAACAATGAGGTACAAACTTTTACTTTTGATGTGGCTGCCGGCGCTGTTCGGCCTGCGTGCAGCCACTGTGCCGGCCGTCA
>JBJEJW010000063.1:0-96697 GCA_051878315.1 Paludibacteraceae bacterium
TGATGGTCTATTTCTGCGAAGGCACTGACAGCGAGAAACTTAAATGGTTCGAAACCATCAACATTGCCGGCAAGGAACTCACCAAGCAGGAACTCCGTAACGCCGTCTATTCGGGCAGTTGGGTGAGCGATGCCAAACGCTATTTCAGCAAAAACGGCTGTGTGGCGTACCAAATCGGTGGTAAATATCTGAACGGCTCGGCCATTCGGCAAGAGTACCTCGAAACGGCCATTGCATGGCTTTCGAAAGGCAACATCGAGGTCTATATGAGCGAGCATCAGCACGACAAAAATGCGTTGGCTTTGTGGCAATATTTCCAGAGCGTCATCACGTGGGTCGAAGGTACGTTTGTGCATACGCCGGAGCGCCAACGCATCATGAAAGGCGTCGATTGGGGCGAACTTTACGATGTGTATCACGCGCAAGTGATTGACACAAAGGCGATAGAAGATGAAATACGGCGTCTGATTCTCGACGACGACGTTACGAACAAGAAAGGCATTTTTGCATACGTGCTGACACGCAAGGAGAAGCATTTGAACATTCGCGCTTTCAGCGAAGCACAAAAATTGGCTGCCTACGAACGTCAGCAAGGCGTGTGTGCCGAATGTGGCGGGCATTTCGAATTGTCGCAGATGGAAGCCGACCACATCACACCATGGCACGCCGGCGGTCGCACCATTGCCAACAACTGCCAAATGCTTTGTCGCGAATGCAACAGGCGCAAGTCGGGCAAATAACCGCTATCGGCTGCCCAAAAAGATGAACAGCATACCGAGCAATACGAGCAGCAAATCGATGGCTTTGGCACGCAAATTGCGCTCTTTGAAGTAGAACGCGCCCAGCGTGAACGACACCGCCACACTCGACCGCCGCACCAACGACACGATGGCAATCATCGAGGCACTGTCGGCCAAAGCAAAGTAGTAGAAAAAGTCGGCGGCCGTCAGAAAAAGCGAAATCATCGGTATAGCCCACGACCAATGGAAAGGCGTTGTCTGCCGACGTTTCGGGAACCATACCGCCAACAGCACAATGCCCATGATGAGCAGTTGATAGTAGTTGTACCACACTTGCGTGTTCATACGGTCCACTTGCGTCAGTATCCATTTGTCGTACAGGCCGCTCACCGTACCCATCGCGATGCTGCACACCATGAGCCACACCCAACGGTTGTGCGCAAAATTGACGCCTTCGCGTTTGCTCGACTGCGACAGCATGAAAAACGACACGATGGCAATGGCCACGCCTATCCACTGATAGAGGTTGAGCCGTTCGCCGAACACCACGAGCGCGCCCACAAGCGTGAGTATCGGTTGCGTGGCTTTGATGGGCGATGCGATGGTGATGGGCAGATGTTTTAGCGCGTAGTAGGCCGTAATCCACGACGACAGCACAATGGCCGCTTTCAGCAACAGCAAGGCGTGCTGGCGCAGCGTGAGTGGCGGCATGTGGAATATGGTGCCGGCGGTCAGTTCGGGCGCTGCAAACGACAGCACCATCAGCGGCAGAAAAATGACGCAGCAAAACACCACGTTCAGAAACAGCACAGGAATGACGGCGTTGTCGGAGAGCGAAATCTTCTTGAACACATCGTACACGCCCAGCAGCGCGGCCGACAGAAAAGCAAACAGAATCCACATGGTTTTGTGCGACTAAAACAAGAGGCCACCTTGTGCAGGTGAACCTCTTGTGTTTTATGGCGATGAGTTTTGTTTAATCTTTTGTGGCGTCTTCGAGTTTACGCATCATGGCAAACATAAAGATGGCCGAAATCAGGCAGAGCGCAATGAATACGACCCAAACGCTCCACACCGGCAGCGTGCCCCACAGGTAACCGCCTACCGACACCAAGAAGTTGCCAAGCGCGGTGGCCACAAACCAGCCGCCCATCATCATGCCTTTGTATTTCGGCGGTGCCACTTTCGACACAAACGAAATGCCCATCGGCGAGAGCAACAATTCACCGAATGTCAATACCAAATAGGTAACTATCAGCACGTTGGAATCGACAAATGTCTTGCTGCCATCGGCTGCGGCGGCTTGCTCGGCCGGCGACAGCAGTCCGATGCTGCACACCGCCATGACGGCGTATGCGGCCGCAGCTACAAGCATACCGTAGGCAATTTTGCGCGGTGCCGACGGCTCTTTGCCGCGTTTGGCCAACGCCCCGAAAATGGCCATGCTCACGGGCGTGAGTGCAACTACATAGAACGGGTTGAATTGTTGGAAAATAGGTGCCGAAATATCTACACTATCCGGCCGGTTGAAAAATTTGTAGACCAGCAGACCGATGGCTGCCACTCCAATGCCGCCCCAAATACCTTTTGCTTTGGCACTGCCGTCGCCGAATATGCCAAACAAGGCATATACCAACACGGCCACTGCCACCAAGTTGATAATGTCGAACGCCATGGTTTGTACACCCGTCGAGATGGGATTTACAAATTCGTCGGCAAAGTAGGTCAATGTCAGGCCGTTTTGGTGGAACGCCATCCAGAAGAAAATGACCACGGCAAATACCAAACAGAGTGCCACGATGCGTTTCTTGGTTTGTTCGGGCGTGAGTTCCGCCACTTGGGTGCCGGTGGTTGCTTGTTGTTTCACGGTGCATTCTACATGTTTGAACCACGGACGGCAAGCGTAGTAAATCACTATCGACAAAATCAGCGATGCGCAAGCCACGGCAAAAGCAAAGTGGTACGAGTCGTTGACACTTGTGCCAAGAGTTGTTTGCGCCCATTCCATAATTTTGACAGCCGCCGTAGGAGCGAACATGGCGCCGATGTTGATGGCCATATAGAACAGACTGAATGCGGCATCGCGTTTGTCGGCATAGCGCGGGTCGTCGTACAAGTTGCCAACCATCACTTGCAGGTTGCCTTTGAACAGACCTGTACCCAACGAAATGAGCAATAACGCCACAATCATGAAAATCATAGGCGCTACGATGCTGCCATTATCGATGCCACCAATCGGGATGGCCAACAATACATAGCCCAAAAACATGATGAGAATGCCGATAGTTACACATTTGCCATAACCGATTTTGTCGGCAATGATGCCACCCACCAACGGCAAAAAATAAACTAAAGCCAAAAACGTGGAGTAAATGGCGCCTGCAGCCGACGCCGAAAGACCAAAGTTGGCACGCAAAAACAGCGCAAACACCGCTAACATGGTGTAGTAGCCAAAGCGCTCGCCCGTGTTGGCCAGCGCAAGAGCGTAAAGCCCTTTAGGTTGATTTTTGAACATAAAATTCTTTGTTTAATAGGTTAATACTGAGTGTTTTATTTGCGAAATGTAAAATATTTTTGCGAAAAATAACTAAAAATGGTAGCAATGATGTTGGTCAGCATGTTCGATGGAGTCGGATACCAAGCAAAAACCTCGACAAACAATTTCAAGCAGCCATAGTTGATGAAAATGCAAGCCACCACCACCAGCAGATAGCGGAACAGTTGCGTGCGGCGCATCAGGCGCGACCCCGAAAAACTGATGTGGCGATTGAGCCAAAAACCCGTCAGAAAAGTGATAGGAAACTTGAATACGAACGAAGCGATGTGCGGCGTGAAAGCCACAAATCCCAAATCGACCACCTCGGCATGGAACGCATAGTGGTAGAATAGGTAGTACAATATCCAATCCAACACCATGTTTGACGCACCGGCAAATCCGTAACGAAAAAAATCGAGGGGTACCAAGTGAGCAAACGGTTTGTAACACACCTCAATAACAGCCAGAATGGCCTTTTGTACTATTTTTTCGATTTTTGTCATTCGATATTGTCGGAATCGGTGCGAAAATTTTTGCGTTTTGAAAAATTTTATCTATTTTTGCACCATCCGAAATTTGCGCCGCAAAGTTAGCAAAAATTTCTTTAATTTTCAGACGTAAATCAGCAAAAATGCCAGACGACCCGCTTTTAGATGACATTAGTAAGAGCAAAAAAGCATTTGGGACAACATTTCCTCACGGATTTGTCCGTTGCCCGGCGCATTGCCGACAGTTTGCCGGCCGATTGCGCATTGCCCATACTTGAGGTAGGCCCGGGCATGGGTGTGCTCAGCCAATTTGTCATCGAGAAGCCTAATCGGTTTACGGCCGTCGAAATCGACAGCGAATCGGTCGAATATCTTCGCAAAAATATGCCGTCGCTCGATGTTGTCGAAGGCGATTTCCTGAAAATGAATTTAGACAACCTGTTCGATGGCGGCCAATTTGTCGTTATCGGTAATTTCCCGTACAATATTTCAAGCCAGATTTTTTTTCGTGTGCTCGATCGGCGCGACCGCATTCCGTGTGTCGTCGGCATGGTGCAAAAAGAGGTGGCCGAACGTATCGCATCGCCGCACGGCAACAAGGTGTATGGCATCACCAGCGTTTTGTTGCAGGCATTTTACGATATAGAGTACTTGTTCACGGTGCCGGAATATGTGTTCGACCCGCCGCCCAAGGTGAAATCGGCTGTCATTCGCCTGACACGTAACAACACCGAGCGGCTTGCCTGCGATGAAAAATTGTTTGTGCGCGTGGTGAAGACAGCCTTCAACCAACGACGAAAGACGCTCCGCAATTCGCTGAAACCGATGCTGCAAGGTGTGGCGTGCGCGGAGCCGATATTCGACAAGCGTCCCGAACAATTAAGTGTTGCCGACTTCGTGGCGCTGACAAATCTAATGGCAACCAAACTGGACGTTTAACTTGAGGTACGGATTTCGGACGAAATGCGTATCGTAAAAAGACGAAAACCATGTCAGAAATCCGTTTGTTCTACCGCGATAACAATCGCTTGAAAATCTCGAAAGACATCGCTTCGCTGAAGCAGATTTCGTTAAACAATATTCTGTGGATAGACTTGAACGATGTGCCCGAAGATGCCGAGAGCGAACTCGAACAATTCCTCAAAATCTATATTCAAGAAGAGGAAGAGATGGAGGAAATCGAGATCAGTTCGCGCTACATCGAAACCGAAGATACGCTTGTAGCCAATTCGCGTTTCCTGCTCGACAATTACGAAGAGGAACCCATCTCGTTCATCATCAAAAATAATATTTTGGTGTCGGTACGCAGTCAGGAGTTGCGCTCGTTCAACGAAACAGTGAAAAAAATGTTTGCCAATCCGCGCAACTACCCCAACGGCTATTACATTTTGGTGGCTTTGCTCGAAACCCGTGTCGAATACGATGCCGACATGATAGAGGATATGACGCGCGAAATAACCAAATTGAGTAATCAGTTGAAGACCGACGACGACGTGAGCGACGACATACTTATAGCCATCAAAGAGATGCAGGAAAAGACAATGCTCATCCGCGAAAACATTGTCGATAAGCAGCGTGTGTGTTCCAATATGCTCAAGAGCGAACTATTCCCCGGCGAGGCCAAAGTGAAATTGAATATCATCATCAAAGACATCAATTCGCTGTTCGAACACACACGTTTCTCGTTTGACCGTTTGGAATACCTGCAAGACACGTTCTTGGGCTTGGTCAACATTCAGCAGAACAAAATCATCAAAATTTTTACCATCGTCAGTGTCATATTCCTGCCGCCGACGCTGATAGCCAGCATGTACGGCATGAACTTCGACTTTATGCCCGAACTGCATTGGCGTTTCGGCTATCTGTGGGCTATCGGTTTGATGGTGGTGTTTGTGGCCGGCATTTTGTGGTACTTCAAACACAAAAAGTGGTTGTGAAAGAGTCCAAAGTTTAAGGTTTAACTCCTCCTTTAGGTCTGTTGTTTTCTACCCAACCCTCCTAAAGGAGGATTTTTCTTTGCGGTCGCTTCCCCAAGAAGTCCATTTTGGGGGATTTAGGGTAAAGACAAAAAACATAGGGACGCGCTACAGCGCGTCCCTATTGTTTTTTATGTTCCGTTATTGTTGCAAATATTTTTCTTTCAGTTCGTTAGCCTTGCGTATGCACTCGGGGTCGTTCGGATTGCCTATGGACGGATCGAGTTTTGGAATCATCAGTATGGTGCCCGGCTCGATGTCGCTTGGGTCCTGAATTTGGAACATATTGGCTTCGTAGATATATACCCAGAAGGCCTGTTCGCCGCCGTACCATTTGCGCGATAGTTGTGCCAAATACATGCCGCGTTTCATGGTTACTTCGCCAATAAATTCGGTGTATTTCAGGAATATCGGTACCATTTGTCCGTCTATTTCGACGAGCGGTATCTCGCGCGTGGTTTTATTCACGATGCCGTTATCGGTTTTGTCGGCTTCGTGTGCTTCGTCGGCGTGTTGTTGTTGTGTTTGTGCATCGACATATCCTATGGGGATAATTTCCACGCGGCGGTCTTTCGACTTTTGGTGTGCAAAATCGTTGTAACGGAACGGTTTTGTCGCGCCGAACGACTGTACTTTCATCTGTGAATCGTACACGCCTTTTTGTCGTAGCATATTAGCGACGGCGCGCGCACGTTTCATCGATAATTGTTGGTTATATTCGTCACTGCCGGTTTTGCAGGCATGTCCGTTCACTTCGATGCCCATATCGCGGTGTTGTACGAGCACAGCGGCCACCTTGTCGAGGATGTCGGCCGGTTGCAGTTTCGGGTCGTATTTGTCGAAGTCGAAGTAGATAACCGATTGGCGCAACTCGTCTTCGAGTGTAGCCGTAACTTGTGCGATGGTGTCGCGTGGTGTCGCGTTGTTGTCGGGTGTCGGTTCGATGACGGTTGGTATTTGCAGCGTATCGCGCATGATTATGGTGTCGTTTACAACGATGGTATCCTGTATGCGTATGGTGTCATACACATAAATGATTTTTGGTTCGTTGTTTTTCTTTTTCTTCTCTTTTTGCTCTTTCGGTGCTTTGGGTGTAGTGCGTCCGGCGAATACATTGACGCCGAATTTCACACCGGCCGACAGCGCATTGATGCCGCCGTTGATACCTTTGCCTTGCACTTGTTTGGTGGCCAACAGACCTTGGTATTCGTTCATGAACGGGTGCAGGTCGTTGCGGAAACCGATGTCCTGCTTGGTTTCGTCCTGATAGGGATCGATGTTGTTGAAACCGTAGTTGGCGTAAATGCCGAGAAACAGATCGACGCGTTGGCTGACTTGAAACAGTGCCCCGATTTCGAAAAATGCGGCGATATTGTATCTGAATTGGTGATTATCTTTGGTGGGGACGCCTTTCACTGCTGTAGTCTGACCTTGGTTGTCTTCGAATCCAAATTCATATAGGTCTTCGTTTACGCCCAACACATCTTTGGTTGTGTAGTTGTATTCGCCGATGTGGCGCATCGATCCGCCGATTACTTTGTAATCGGAATAGACGGGTAACCCAAATTTGGCGCCGACTTGTGCATAGAGTCCGGTGCGGTAGCCCCAATTTTGTTGGAAATGCAACGCCAATGGAATCTCGACCATATAGATGACCTGGCGTTCTTTCCAATTTTGCATACGCACGCGGTGGTCATATTGTTCGCCATCGGAGTCGGTTATACCGTTCCAAGCATCGATGGTTTTGCCAAATTCGCCGGTCAGTTTGGCTACCGAGCCGTAGTGGCTGATGTGTGCACCGGTACCGATACCGACTGTCGGAATAAAAAAGTAGGTGTAGCCGATATTGGCTGTGAGCGACGGCAGTACGTATTGCGTACCCGCATCGACGGCATAGAGCAAGTCGCTGATGCCGGCTCCCACACCGAATTGGAAGTAGGAACCTTTACGCAACGGGTGAATTTCCAATTTACGTCGGATGGTATCAGCCGGCTCGCTCATGTCGAGCGTATCCGGTATATAGATAAGTGTATCTGCTGCATAATCGGCGGTGTCGGCCATTACATTTGATTCGATGGCTTCAGCAAAAGGATCGATGTAAATAGTGTCGTTGTTAAGTACAACGATACTATCGTTTTCGCCAAAAAAGAGGTCGGCTTCTTGTGCCAATGCGCCTGTACTATAAAGCGCGACAATCAGAATCGGAACTAATTTTTTCATATCGGATTAGATTTGTGTGTTGGTATTGTTATTTGACGATGAATTTTGTACTGTTTTCGTTGCCATCGTTATCGACAAAGCGGACGAGATAGACGCCTTGTGTCAGATGACCGGTGAAAGTCATTTGTGCTGCAACATGGTCGGTAGCATACACTTGTACGCCTTGTGCGTCGTATATTTGCAATGTGCCGCCTGCCGTGGTCGAGGTCGATGGCAGTTCGATGATTATGGTTTCATCAACGCGTGCCGGCACCGGATAAACTTTGATGCTACTGCTTGGCAATGCGGTTTTGAGTGTCGGTACAAAGTCGCACGAGCGGTAACGTGTGCCGTCTTCGCCGGTCAGCAGCACATAGTATGTGCCATTCAGACCATCGGGTTCGTAGATGTGTTGCAAGGTAGCATTTTCTACTTTTTGCCCGTTGTGATACCATTGATATGCATTGAATACCAAAGGTTTACCCGGAAGTTCGCCGCTATTGTTCACCACGATAACTTCGTTCCATTTTTGGTGTAGGTAGCCGTCGAGCGAAATGGAAATTTGCAGGTTGATTGTGGTGCTTTCGCACGATTCCGTACCGCCCAAGAATTGTAATTGTGCATTGTATATACGCGGTTGCGGTGTGCCGATGGCTGTTATCGGAATGATATTGTCGGACGGGATGTCGGTATATTCGTTGACACTTTCAAAGGCGTTGCCATCGATATGCAGGCGGTATTTTGTGGGATTGCCCGACAGTGGTTCAATCTTGACGAAAAGATTTCCGCTTTCGGTTTCGCATATTTCCAGCAGCGAATCGACGATGGCGACTTCGGGCGTAGGTGTGGCTGTAGCCGTCAATGTGATGGTGAGTCTGCACCCCCATTCGGTTTCGTCGTCGTCGATGGTGCGTACATCGCCCGGTTTGTCGAATGTAATCTGTTTGGTGCCTTTGGCCGTAGCGCGGTAGGCGTATTCATAGGTATAAGGGAAGTCGCGTTCGCACACGCTGATGGTTAATTCGTCGGATTCGTTTGGTGCAATGATATAGGTGGCGCTATTATCCGATTTTACCCAATCAGTGTGACATAAATTGTCTTTAGCGTAGCGTTCGATAGTTATGTATATCGGATAGTCGGCCGTCGGTAGCTCGGTAGTTTTGTCGAACTTGTAATTGAGTGCAGCATCGTCGTTTTCTTCCGTTTTTGTCCGCAGGGTATTGCCGTTTTTATCGCTAAAGATCAGTTGCCAGCGATAGGTGATGTGTGTGTCGCCACCGGTGGCTGTGCGGTCGTTTTCGGCCGATAATGTTATCATGTCGTTGTCGATGCACGCTTTTTCGTTGTCAATGGTTTTGATGGCGCCTGCGTCGAATATGGCCAGCAGGGTGATGGTGTCGCAGCCGGCCGAGGTCTTCCATTCGCCTGCACAGCCGTTTTCGCCGTCGCGCACTTGGCGCATAATGGTGTAGGTGCCCGGTTTGAGTTCCGAAATGTCGGGTGTGTAACTGCTGTTTGCAGCCGATTCGCTGCCGGTTATTGGCGAATAGATGCCATTCAGCGTTGCAATCGTCCAGCGGTAGGTGATGTCGTCGGCATGGCCGCCTGTGGCCGTTTGTTCGTTTTCGATGAGTTTTGCCGTAGGTGTTACACCCTGTTTAAGACAGATAGTGTCTTTGCCGTTTTTGATTTTGCCTGCATCGAACTCTTTGAGCAACACAAGTGTCCATTTGCCGCCGGATTGTAGATAGTTTTTCTCGCAAGCATTGTCTTTAGTCCAGCGTGTGTAGGTGTAAGTACCCGGTTCGGTTACTTGTGGTTTATACTTCATTGTGGTTGTATCGACGGCTTCTTCTGTTTGGTTGCCGTTTGCGTCTTCGCAAATCCACTTGTAAACGTAACTATCGCTGTTGCCACCTGTCGGCGCGTTACCTTCGATGGCTTTGATGTCGGCTACCGAACAAGCGTAGTCGGTGTAGGTGTTTATTTCGGTCGGATTGAAATCGCCATCAAGTGCCAGATTTACTTGTGCTTTTTTGTATTCGTCGCCCAATTTGGCAGCGATAAATACTGAAGTGCCGAAGCAGTCGTCATATAATAGGGTGGCGTTGTTATTTTGAATGTCAATCCATTCAGTTCTGAACGATGCCCACGCAACGCCGTTTTCGGTGCTTACCTGAAAATCGTGTTTGACACTGTGGGCGTTTTCTACTTTGTCGGCGGCATCGTATAGGAAGAATGGTGCTACCGACACAAGTGCTGCATCGGTGTTGGCCAATGTGGTCAGTTGCGGATAGACGTTGGTGCCATGTATCCAATTCACGTTATCGTCGGCAAAAATAGAGAACATTTCGGTTGTTTTTTTGCCGAGTACGCTTGTGTCGGTGTTTTTGCCATCGCCGGTAGCGCCTGTAGCCATTTGGTTGTCCCAATAGGCGTTGGTGAGCGTTCCTTCATTTTGTCCGACGAGCGCGCCTTTGGGTTTCTTGCCTAACCATACGTCCGATGTGCAATAGACGCTATCGATAACGCCTGTCGCTGCGTTGAAGCCTGCGATTCCGCCGCTGTATTCCGCTGTTTCGGTTATCAACCCTACGTTGTAGACATGGTGAATGGTACCGTTGTTGTAACCTGCGATTCCGCCACTGTATTTGCCTGCTTTGCGTATTTCGCTCATGTTGTAACAGTGATGAATGGTACCGTTGTTCACACCGGTTACATTGCCCACATAGTCGCTGCCTTCGATGTTGCCGCTGACGATAGCAAAGTTTTTGAGTTCGGTTGTTTCACCTGTTACGCCGAATAGTCCGACGTTGTTTTTGGCGGCATCTTTGATGAATAGATTGCGTATGATGTGTCCTTGTCCGTCGAATTTACCTGTGAACGGCAAGGCTTCCGTACCGATAGGTTCCCATTGGGTGCCTGCCCAACTGTCATTGGGAATGTCACGTACGCCACCGCAATCCAAATCTTCTTGTAAAAGGACAACGGTTTGTGTCCAATCCACATCGTCGCGCGTGTATGGCGCACGAGCCATTGCACGTGGTGCAATGGGACTGACAGGTGTGGCCGGTTGCAGTTGCGTGGCTATCCATGCCAATTCTTGCGGGATGTAGATGTAAACGGAATCACGATTACGTGTCATGAACGGTTTGCGCGTGCTGCCGTCCCATGTGGGAATGGCGGCGAATTGTGCGGTCAATACGTCGTCTTGCGTAGGAGTGAACGCAAAATGCAGTTGCCCGTTTTCGACATAAACAGATTCCAACAAATCGCCCAACGCCTGACTTTCGAAACTTGCCAAATAGTATCCGTCGTTCGGGTTGATATTGTATATGTTTGGTTGCGAGGTGCTTGCAATAGTATTTCCGTCTATGTTGCCGTTTTCGTTATCGAAGTTCAACGTGATGTTTACTTGTGTCAAATTGGAAATCGTCAGCGTGTATGTGCCTTCGGATTGTATGTAGTCGTTCATGCAATAATCGACATTTTTAGCCCAACGCGTATAAACGTAAGTGCCTATTGCCTTGCCCGCCGGAATGGTGTACGTGGCTTGTGTGGCATCGGGTATGACGGTGCCATTCTCTTTCCATAGGAACGTGGTGGCGCCACCGCCGTTTGCCGCCGCTTTGTTTTCTATAACAATGGCTTCGTAATTGGTGTGTACTTCGTTGGTGCCTTCATTGATTTGGCCGGCCGTGAAGGCTTCGCGAATGGTGATTTTGTATTCGCCTGCGGCTTGCAGCATATCACCGTCGCAGTTGCCGGTTGCCCAGCGTGTGTAAGTATATGTGCCGGCAGATTTTCCTGCTGCAATGATGAGTTCGCTACGTGTCGAGTCGGTTACGGTTTGGCCGTTGCACTGCCATAGATATGTGCTATTTGTTCCGCCCGATAGCGGTTTTTGGCTGCTGATGGTAATGGCGTCGTAGTTGGCGCATACGATGTTGTTGTCGGACGATGACGTGATGGCACCGGCATCAAGCGGCAGGCCGTTGATTGTGCCTGTTACCGTGCCGAACAAGCCGCGATACGGCGAGGTGTTGTCGATGGTGTAATTGCTTATCGTCAGGCATTGCGTGTCGAATTTACCTGCGAATGGCATCGTTTCCGTTCCGATGGCTTCCCATGTTTTGCCGTTTAGGTCGATGTCGTTTTTCAGAATGATGGTTTTGCCGCTGAAACCGTTGCTTTGGTTATTCACTTGATCGGCTACCCACGCCAATTCGTCGGGTGTGTAGATGAAGAGTGTGTCGCTGTTGCCGAGTGGTTCGTTGGTCGATGTGCCGTCCCAAGGCGTTACTTGTGCAAATGTGGCGATAAGTTCTGTATCGGTGGTCGGTGTGAAAGCGTACTGCAATGCGCCATTAACGATGGTCACATTTTGGCGGGCGTATTCGTTCAGACCGCATTCAAATTTTTGCAGATACCAGCCTGCGGCAGGTGTAATCAGATACGCTTTTTCGTTTTGACCATTGGCCAATAGTGTTTTAGTGGCGTCCTCTACCGTGCCGTTTCCTATAATTGTGATGGTGATGTCCACTTCGTCCACTACTTTAATGCGAATTGTGTCCGATAGTGTTTCCGGCGTAGCACTACAATTAGAAAATTTGCTTGTCAGACTTTTGAAGTAGAATAGCGTATCTGCTTCGATGTTGCGTAATGTGGTTGTGAAAACATTATTCGTGGAAGATCCTCCGTCAACAATAGATGTGGAGTAATCGGCTCCTGTAAATGTGTTTTCAAAATTGTATTTTATCGTATAACTATTGCCGGTAATTATTTTTATTGGGTTGGCCGGTAGGTCGGTGCTGCGTACTGCGCGCGGTGTCGGATAGCAGGTAATGGTGTATTTAACAACGCTGTCGCAGCCGTCTATTGTGTTGAATGTCAATACAGTGTCGAGTACGAAATTTTTATTGATGTCGAAATCGGTCATTTGGAATTTTGTGTGGTTTCTGTCGCCGAAGTCTTTATCCAACTCCGTTTCGCACAGCGTAACAGATTCCGGTTGGGTCTTATCCAATGTGTACACAGTGCAGCGGTTTTTGATGGCGATGTCAAACGTACGCGCATAGTCGCCGCTTGCGATGGTCAGTGTGGCATTGTCTGTGCCGTCTTCGCAGAGATTTACGGTAGCCGTACCGTTACTGTCAAAATGTACTTTGTGGTTGTTGCAGAGCCATTTGTCGGGAGTTGCAATCGCAAAATCGTTGTTGATGCTGTTCACGTTGTCGCCATCGGCCAACACGGCCGCTGCAACCGATACATGCACCAGCGGGTCGTCGGCCACGTTACTTTTGTCAGTAAAATAGGGATAACACCCCGAGCCGTTACCGTCGCTGAATAAGCCCCATCCGCTTTTGTTTATCAGATCTTTGGTATCGCACAACGTTACATTTGTACAACAATTCAGAAGTGCTTCCGACGGATTTCCAAATAACGGTAAATCAGGCAATAGTTGTTGGTCGGAATGGCAGTCGGATAGGGTATTTTGGTTCTCGCTACATGTGCCAAGTATCGAGCTTGCACGCGAGCCTGTAACTTTGCCGATGTTGTAGCAATTTTTGATGGTGATCTCCCCGCCTTCGCCCAATAGACCGCCCACATAGAAATGGTTGTCTGAAGCCGATATGGTGCCGGTGTTATAGCACGAGTTGAGTTCTGTCTTGGTGGCCAATCCTACAAGTCCGCCTACCACATAATTGGCATATTTGTTTGTCGCGTGGTTGCTGCTGCATTGCCCTATATTGAAAGTTGTTTGTATAGTTGTGTTTTCGGCACGTCCGACAATGCCTCCCACGATGCATTTGCCTTCGACATTGGCAGCATTGGCGCAATTGATAATAGTGGCATTTTGGGCTAAACCGACTAAACCACCTACAATGGAATCGCCATTAATTTGGCCGTTCAAGATACGGAAATTACGAATTTCGGCACCGTTCAGGCGGGCGAAAAAGCCTACTGTATCCGTCGTGGCGGTGATGTTGATGTCCCGTACGCCGTAGTTACGTCCGTCCAGATGGCCTTTGAATTGGAAATCTTCGGTACCTATCGGTGTCCACTCGCCGGTAAGTGTGATGTCGGTTGTTAATGCAAAATAGTAGCCTTCGTATTCGGTATCGCCCCGATTTATTTGGTCGCGTAAATCGATTAAATCGCTCTCATTTTGAATGAGATACGGATTTTGTTTGCTGCCGGCACCGTCCCAGCCGAACGCTGCCGAAGTGCATCCCAACAATAGTGCGATAAGTAAATTTTTGTTCATAATACACTGCAAGTTAGTTTAGCCTGCAAATGTAATAAAAACTTTTTGAAATGTTGCTATGTATAAGGCGGTTTTTTGTTGTCGAGATTGATTTTTTAACAAGTTATCAACAATGATTGTGCTTTTCTCAACATATTTTCAACCTGTTATCCACAAAAAAAACGGGGATTTCCCCGTTAATAATGCTCCGAAATGATGGTCAGAACTCGCTGGTGAAATGGAAACGGATTTGGTCGAAGTCCTGTTGCGCCATTTGCAGCAGGTAACCACTCTCGGCAAGGAAAACGTCGCGTCCGTCTTTATCTTTGGCCATATATTGGAATTTGCGTTTTTTGAAATTTTCGAGTGCCGCAGCATCGTCGCTTTCAATCCAACACGCTTTGTAGAGCGAGATTGGTTCCCAACGACATTGTGCGCCGTATTCGTGCAACAATCGGTATTCGATGACTTCAAATTGCAGTTGTCCGACCGTGCCAATGATTTTGCGACCATTGTTTTGGTGTGTAAAAACCTGTGCAACGCCTTCGCCCATCAACTGATCGATACCTTTTTGCAGTTGTTTCGACTTCATCGGGTCGGCATTGTCGATGTATTTGAACATTTCCGGCGAAAAACTCGGTAATCCTTTGAAATGTAGCGTTTCGCCGGCGGTCAGCGTATCGCCTATTTTGAAATTGCCGGTGTCGGGCAAGCCGACAATGTCGCCGGCAAAGGCTTCGTCCACAGTCTCTTTTTTCTGTGCCATGAATGCGGTCGGACTCGAGAATTTGAATTGTTTGTCGAGTCGCATGTGGCGGTATGGCACATTACGTTCGAATTTGCCTGAACAAATTTTGACGAAGGCTATGCACGAACGGTGATTGGGGTCCATATTCGCATGTATTTTGAATACGAATCCGGTGAAAGCCTCTTCGTGCGGTTCGACGGTGCGTTCTTGTGCGGCGACAGGTAGCGGTGCAGGAGCAATTTCGATGAAACAATCGAGCAACTCTTTGATACCGAATGTGTTGAGTGCGCTACCGAAAAAGACCGGCGCCACATCGGCTGCCAGATAATCTTTGACCTCGAACGGATTGTAAACACCATTGATGAGTTCGAGGTCTTCGCGCAGTTTGCGGGCGTCGTCGTCGCCAACCATCTCGTCGAGTTGCGTGCTGTTCAAATCGACGGCCACCGTTTCGCTGATGCGCTGTTTATTGGGCGTGTAGAGGTTTAGTTTTTCTTGATAAATATTGTACACGCCTTTGAAATTCTGTCCCATATTGATAGGCCAACTGAGTGGGCGTACGCCGATGCCGAGTTCTGCCTCGAGTTCGTCGAGTAGGTCGAACGGGTCTTTGCCTTCGCGGTCCATTTTATTGACAAAAATCATCACAGGCGTTTTGCGCATGGTGCACACCTGCATCAGTTTTCGTGTTTGTGCTTCGACGCCTTTGGCCGCATCTACCACGATGATAACACTATCGACGGCCGTGAGTGTGCGGAACGTGTCTTCGGCAAAATCTTGGTGGCCGGGCGTATCGAGAATATTGATTTTGTAGCCTTCGTACTCGAAACCCATGACCGATGTGGCGACCGAGATGCCGCGTTGCTTCTCTATTTCCATCCAGTCGGATGTGGCCGTTTTTTTGATTTTGTTCGATTTGACGGCTCCGGCCACATGTATGGCGCCACCGAAAAGCAGCAGTTTTTCCGTCAGGGTTGTTTTGCCTGCGTCGGGGTGCGAAATGATGGCAAACGTGCGCCGGCGATTGATTTCCGTTTCAAACATATTGCGAAATGTTAAGTGTTGTACAAAAACAGCGTGCAAAATTAGTAAAAAAAGGTGATTCCGTAAAATTTTGGAAACTGCCAACTTTTTACTAACTTTGCAAATTGCATATTTTTGCTTATTTCGGAACAATTTATAAAACTAAATACTTAATATGAAACACTTTAAGAGAACTCTTGTTACATCGGCGTTGCCATACGCCAACGGTCCCGTACACATCGGACATTTGGCCGGCGTGTATGTACCGGCCGACATTTATGTGCGTTACCTGCGTTTGAAAGGCGAAGAGGTGCTGTTTGTCGGCGGTAGCGACGAACACGGTGTGCCGGTTACCATTCGTGCCAAAAAGGAAGGTGTTACGCCGCAAGATGTGGTGGACAGATACCATGCTTTGATAAAAAAATCGTTTGCGGAATTTGGCATTTCGTTCGATGTCTATTCGCGCACCACATCGGCAACGCACCATAAAATGGCTTCCGATTTTTTCCGTACACTTTACGACAAAGGCGAATTTATCGAAAAAACATCGGAACAATACTACGACGAAGAGGCTCAACAGTTTTTGGCCGATCGCTACATTACGGGCGAATGTCCGCACTGCCACGCCGAAGGCGCCTATGGCGACCAATGCGAGAAATGTGGCACATCGCTTTCGCCACTCGATCTGATAAACCCGAAATCGGCCATCAGCGGAAGCAAACCTGTTTTGCGCGAAACAAAACATTGGTACTTGCCGCTCAACAAGCACGAAGCGTGGTTGCGCGAGTGGATTCTCGACGGGCACAAAGAGTGGCGTTCGAATGTGTACGGGCAGTGCAAAAGCTGGCTCGACCTCGGATTGCAACCGCGCGCCGTCAGTCGCGACCTTGATTGGGGCATACCCGTGCCGGTGGAAGGTGCCGACGGCAAAGTGCTTTACGTTTGGTTCGATGCACCGATTGGTTACATCAGCAATACAAAAGAGGTGTGCGATGCCCAACCCGACAAATTCGGTAATTGGGAAACATGGTGGAAAGATGACTCAACACGCCTTATTCACTTCATCGGCAAGGATAACATTGTGTTCCACTGCATCGTATTCCCGTCGATGCTCAAAGCCGAAGGCAGTTACATTCTGCCCGATAATGTGCCGAGCAACGAGTTTTTGAATCTCGAGGGCGATAAAATCTCCACTTCGCGCAATTGGGCGGTGTGGCTCAACGAATATCTCGACGATTTCCCCGGCAAGCAAGATGTGTTGCGTTATGTGTTGACGGCCAACGCACCCGAAACCAAAGACAACGACTTTACGTGGAAAGATTTTCAGGCACGCAACAACAGCGAATTGGTGGCCATCTACGGCAATTTTGTCAATCGTGCATTGGTGCTGACGCAAAAATATTTCGACGGCAATGTGCCACCGCTTGGTCAACTTACCGATTACGACAACGAAACGTTGCGCGAATTTGCCGACGTGAAAGCACGTTTGGAACAACTGCTTGATAACTTCAAATTCCGTGAGGCGCAAAAAGAGGCGATGAATTTGGCACGCATCGGCAATAAATATTTAGCCGACACCGAGCCATGGAAGTTGGCAAAAACCGACATGGAACGCACAGCCACGATTTTACATATCGGGTTGCAGATAGCGGCGAATTTGGCTATTGCATTTGAACCGTTCCTGCCGTTTTCGTCCGACAAACTGCGCCGTATGCTGAATCTTGCCGATTTCAGTTGGGAACAACTCGGTCGCATCGATCTGCTGAAAACGGGCGATCGACTTGGCGAAGGGCAACTTTTGTTCGAAAAGATAGAAGATGCCGCTATCGAAGCGCAACTGCAAAAATTGGCCGAAAGCAAGAAACAAAACCAACTGAACGCTTGGCAGCCGACAGCCGTCAAAGCCGACACCACCATCGACGAGTTCGACAAGACGGACATCCGCGTCGGCACGGTGTTGGAGTGTGCGCGCGTACCCAAAGCCGATAAATTGCTGCAATTCAAGATAGACGACGGCATGGGCGGTCGCACCATCGTGTCGGGCATTGCGCAGAGTTATCCCGAACCCGAAAAATTAGTCGGTATGCAGGTTTGTTTCATCGCCAACTTCCCGCCGCGCAAACTCAAAGGCGTCGAAAGTCAGGGTATGATACTCTCCGCCGTCGATGCCGACGGCAAATTGGTGCTCGTAACGCCCAGCCGCGCGGTGAAAAACGGTGCGAATGTAGGATAAGGAAAAGGAGGACTATATGGCAGAATTAAAATTATTTAGACTCAACGGGAAAGTAGAAGAATTAAAGTCCCAAAACGTAACGATTGAAAAAGAATTGCAAAATACTATCGAAAAAAATATGCAAGAATTTTTCGGTGTTCGTTTTCTTGCTTCTGAATACAGAATAGACAATGGCAGAATGGATTCTATCGGAATTGATGAAAACAACTGTCCTGTTATATTCGAATATAAGCGGTTTTCAAGCGAAAACGTAATAAATCAAGGTTTGTTTTACCTAAATTGGCTTCTTGAGCATAAGGCAAATTTTAAGTTATTAGTATTAGAAACTTACGGAAAGGAAGTGGCAAATAATATCGAATGGACGATGCCGAGAGTTATTTGCATTGCAAGCGATTTTAATAAATACGACGAAGAAGCCATCAAACAAATAAAACGCAATGTTTCTCTTATACGGTATAAGCAATACAGCACTGATTTACTTTTGTTTGAATTGCTGAATACTAATACAGTCGCTCCCATTGAAAACGAACCAATCGAACATAAATCACAACACAATAACGAAAAAACTTTTACGGAACAATATAAAAATGCCCCACAAAAATTTAAAGATTTGTATGACGAATTGTCGGACTATGCTTTGAGTTTGGGTGACGATGTATCGCAAAGCACTTTAAAATTATATTCGGCGTTCAAAAAAATCAAAAACTTCTGCACAATGGAGGTTTATCAGGCGAAAATGCTATTAAATTTTAGATTGAATCCGGACGATTATCAGTTATCTGACTCCTTGAGAGATGTACGGAATATCGGACATTGGGGGTGCGGTGATTTGCAATTGATAATGAGAGATCGTTCAGAAATAGAAAAGGCCAAAGAACTCATTTTGAAGGCATATGAAAATAATTAATTAAAATTATGGACAAAAAACTGACTAAATCGAACAACAAAATGTTTGCCGGCTGTTGCGCCGGCATTGCCGAATATTTCGGCTGGGATGTAACTATCGTGCGCATTGTGTATGCATTTCTGACCATTTTTTCGGCCGGATTTCCGGGATTGCTGCTGTACATCGTAATGAGTATCGTGATGCCACCGGCCGAATATCGTTAAACGCGAATATGCATATGTATAACACTATTAATCCCTATTCGTATAACCTTAAATAATTGATAATCATGAGAAAAACGCTAATTTGCGGCCTATCGCTCTGTTTGACGTTGACGGCCGTTGCAAAAAATGTTCAGTTGGCCGACCGCGTCGAACCGATAGCGTGGTGGGCCGGTATGGCGCACACCGAATTGCAACTGATGTTGCATGGTACGGACGTGGCGGCGTGCAGTGTGGCGTTTGCCGACGAGGCATTGCCTATCGTACGGGTCGAAAAAACAGACAATCCCAACTATCTGTTTGTGTATGTCGATACCAAAAATGCACAACCCGGTGTGTATCAACTTGTTTTGACGAACGGCAAAAAACGTCAAAAAATCGATTATCTGCTGCAGCAACGTGTCGCCGGTTCGGCCGAACGCAGTAGTTTCGGTCCGCAGGATGCGGTCTATCTGCTCATGCCCGACCGTTTTGCCAACGGCGATCCGTCGAATGACAATGTGGCCGGTTATCGTCAGGGCGTGGTGCGTGGCGATTGGCATCAACGTCAAGGCGGTGATATTCAGGGAATTATCGACCATCTCGACCATATAGCCGATTTGGGCGCAACAGCATTATGGACTACGCCGCTGTTCGACGACAACGACACGCGCTATTCGTATCATCATTACGCTTGCACCGATTATTATAAGATTGATCCGCGTTTCGGCGTGAACGACGACTACAAACGGCTGGCCGATTCGTGTCATGCACACGGCCTGAAACTGATTATGGATGTTGTTCCGAACCATTGTGGCATAGAACATTGGTGGTTGCACGACCTTCCGGCTCACGATTGGTTCCATCAGTGGCCGGAGTTTACGCGCACTAATCATAATGTGTCTATTTGGACGAATCCCGATTTGAGCGAATACGATATAACGCTGCTCGAAAAAGGGTGGTTCGATAACAATATGCCCGATTACAATTTGGCTAATCCGTTGGTTTTCGACTATTTGCGTCAGGCTTATACCTATTGGATTGAGTTTGCCGGTATCGACGGTTTACGCATTGATACTTATCCGTACAACGACATTTGGGACGCCGCACGGCTGATGCGCGCATTCAATGCCGAATACCCGAATCTGACAATCGTAGGCGAATGTTGGGTGAAGAGTCCGTCGCAAAACGCTTTCTTCCAAATGGGAGCGAAAAATAAAAACGGTTTCGACAGCGGTTTGCAAAGTGTTATGGATTTCACGTTGCGCGATATTTTCGATTGGTCGTTCAAAGAAGATGAAGGCTGGGACAAAGGCACGTTGCGTTATTACAACCACTTTGCGCAAGATTTTGTCTATCCCGATGTCAATTTCGTGATGAATATGCTCGATAATCACGATATGGACCGTTACGCCGAACTGATGCATCGCGACGCACGCTTGGTAAAAATGGGATTTGCCGTCATTTCGACCATTCGCGGGTATCCGCAGTTCTTCTATGGCGACGAGGTGATGATGCACAGCGAACTTGGTAGTTACGAAGGCTCGCGACATACGTTCCCCGGTGGTTGGAGCGACGATGAACACAACGCATTCGACCCTGCGCAACGCACCGCCGAAGAAAATGATATCTACAACTATTTGCGTAATTTGTTGCACTTTCGCAAGGGTTGTACCGCATTGCACACGGGTAAAATGCGTCAGTTCCTGCCCAACGACGGTATCTATGTCTATTTTCGCTACGATGTCGACGCTACGGTGATGGTCGTGATGAATAATCGTAACGAAGAACGCAACGTGGATTTGCACCGTTACAACGAATTCGATGTCATCGGTAAAAAGGCGGTCGATGTGCCTACGCAGACCACTTTTGTGTTAGGCGAAACATTGATTGTGCCTGCCAAAACGGTGCTGGTATTGAATATCCAAAAATGAATTTCTAATCCGTAAAAAAACAATAAATCATGAAAAAAGTTCTGTTCTTTTCGCTTGCTGCCGTAATGCTGCTTTCGTGCAGTCGTTCGTTGCGTCTGCCTGCCGACTCGGGTGTTTGTGTCGGGCTGAATACGCTGCTGACCATCAACGACGGCGACAATCTGGTGCATACATCCGATTTCGTGATGGATGTTGCACGCATCGATTCGGTAACTTGTAGCGATGCCGCCGTAACGTGCGTTTTGTCGGACGACAAATCGACAGTTAACTTGTTTGCCGACAAACCGATGTACACGTTTGCCAATGTATGTTTGTGGGTCGATGGTGTACCCTATTCGGTGCCGGCGCGCAAAAGCGACAAAATCGATTATCGGTTCACATGGAATCCGCAAGGAGCACATCCGCAGCGCGTGCAGATAGCCGGACAAATGAACAACTGGGTGCCGGCCATGACGCCCGACATGCAACTCAATGCCGATGGACTATATGAAGTAACGTTACACCTGAGTCCGGGAACGTATCTCTATCAAATAAATGTGGATGGCGATCAAAATCACGATGCCAACAATCCTGCTAAAGTCGATAACGGTTTCGGCAAATTCAATTCTATCATGCAGGTCGATGGCAACGAGGCTAAATTCCCGGTGTTGGCTACCGACACTTTTTCGGCACACGCTGTGCGCTTGTCCTATCGCAATAGCGTGGAACGCGTGTATGCTTATTGGCAAAACTATCTGTTGCCCGCCAACTTTGTCGAATTGTCGGATGGGGCGGTAGCGGTGCAAATTCCTTGCGAAGCCTCGCGTGTGGAACGTTCGTATCTGCGCGTATGGGCGGCCAATGAGTTTGGTGTGAGCAACGACATTTTGGTGCCGTTGGAATATGGAGAAGTATTGACCGATATGGATTTGTTGACACGCCACGACAAACAGGCACTCATCATCTATTTCATGCTGGTCGACCGTTTCAAAAATGGCGATACGTCCAACGATCACCCGATGAACCGTCCCGATGTGAATCCGAAAGCCGACTATCAGGGCGGCGATTTGGCCGGTGTCAAACAAAAAATAGACGATGGCTACTTTAATCGTTTGGGTGTCAATACATTGTGGATTTCGCCGCTCAATCAGAATCCGCTTGAACCTTACGGTTACAATGCGGTCGGGAAAACGAAGTTCGCCGGTTATCATGGGTATTGGCCGGTGTCGTCGTCGCAGGTCGATTTTCGGTTTGGTACCAACGACGAGTTGAAAACGCTGGTTGCCGATGCACACGATCACGATATCAACATTTTGCTCGACTATGTGGCCAATCATGTACACCAAGATCATCCGTTGTACAAGGAACATCCCGAATTTGCTACATCGCTCTATCTGCCCGACGGACGTAAAAACATTGCGCTTTGGGACGAACAACGCCTCACCACTTGGTTCGACGACTTTATGCCGTCGCTCGATTACGGCAATCCGGCTGTGGTTGATATGATGGTCGATTCGGCTGTCTATTGGATGGACGAATTCGGCATCGACGGATTCCGTCACGACGCTTGCAAACATGTCAACGAGGAGTATTGGCGCGAACTGACCCATCGCTTGAAACAGCACAATCCGCAAGGCACATTCTACCAAATCGGCGAGTCGTACGGTAGCCCCGAATTGATGGCAAGTTATGTGAATAGCGGCATGCTCGACGGTCAATTCGACTTCAACGTCTTCGATGAGGCCACATCGGCTTTCAACGGTTACAGCGGCGGCACGTTTACACGATTGGATAATATTTTGCGCAGCAGTCTGAAGGTGTATGGCGCACACAATCTGATGGGTTACATCAGCGGCAACCACGACAAACCGCGCTTTATGGCCATGGCTTCGGGCGACCTCAAAGTGGGCGAAGATGCCAAAGCGTCCGCTTGGACGCGTGAACTCGGCATTACCGACAGTGTCGCCTACGACAAACTTGCGCTCTTCCACGCATTCAACCTGACGATTCCGGGCGTCCCCGTCATCTACTATGGCGATGAGATTGGCATGACCGGTGCCAACGACCCCGATTGTCGTCGTATGATGCGATTCGACGATTGGAACAACCGCGAAGAACAACTATTCGCCACAGTGAGCCGACTCAATAAATTGCGTCTGCATGTGCCGGCATTGGTGTTTGGCGATTTCCGAACCATCGCTGTTACCGACACGACATGGATTTATGCACGCAAATATTTTGGGCAAACCGCCATCGTGCTGCTCAACAACTCGCCGCGCGAGCAACAGTTCTCGTTGGCTACCGACGAGTTCGGAGGTAAAGAGATGGATGCCGCATTTGCCCACGGTTACGAAGTGTCGGGCGGGAAACTCCGTATATCGTTGCCGCCATACGCTTTCGAGGTGCTTTGGTGTGCCGAATAATCTCGTCCGGTGGCATAAATTGAACTTGCGAAGAAATGCACGCGTTTCTTCGCAAGTTTTTTGTGTACCAAGCGACAAAATCGCTCCTCGAAAATGACAATAAAAGTGGCTTGTAGCGCGTGTTTTTATCAAAAAATGCTGTAAAACATAATTTTTTCTGCAAAATGATGCCCAACTTTGGTCGATTTCTCGTATTTATTTTGTACTTTTGCGTCCGCAAATTGTAACCATGTACCAATGAAACATCTGACACCCGATTATATTTTCGAAGCAAGTTGGGAGGTGTGCAACAAAGTCGGTGGCATTTACACTGTCCTTTCGACGCGTGCGCGCACCCTTCAGGCCAAATTGGGCGACCGTCTTTTCTTTATCGGTCCCGACATTTGGCAAGAACACGAATCGCCCGATTTTATCGATACTGACGATTGTAATGCGTGGGTCGATTATGCGCAGCAGCACGATGGCTTGTCGGTGCGCGTAGGCCGTTGGAACGTATGTGGTCGTCCGTTAGTTATTTTGGTCGATTTCAAACCGTTTCTGACCGAAAAAAACAAAATCTACGGCGACTATTGGCAATGGTTTGGTGTCGATTCCATCCAAGCCTATGGCGACTACGACGATTCGTCGATGTTTGGCTACGCTGCAGGTAAGGTGGTCGAAAGTTTTGTGCGTTTCCACAAAATCGGCAGTAAAAAAATCGTTGCGCACTTCAACGAATGGATGACGGCATTTGGCGGTTTGTACATCAAACACTTCATGCCGAACGTAGCCACGGTGTTTACCACGCATGCCACCTCGATAGGTCGCTCCATTGCCGGTAACCACAAGCCGTTGTACGACTACCTTACCGAATACGACGGCGACAGTATGGCGCGCGATTTGAATATGGTGGCCAAACATTCGGTCGAAAAAACGGCGGCACATTGGGCTGATTGTTTCACTACGGTGAGCGACATCACAGGTCGCGAATGTGCGCAACTGCTCGACAAACCGGCCGACATTATCACACCGAACGGTTTCGAGGACGATTTTGTACCGAAAGGCGTTATGTTTGAGGCTGCTCGCAAAAATGCCCGCGAAAAACTGCGCACCGTGGCCGAAGCATTGCTCGGCTACAAACTGAACGATAATGTGATGTTTGTTTCGACATCGGGACGTTACGAATACAAAAACAAAGGCCTCGACGTATTTATCGAATCGCTGAAATTGCTGTCGCAACGGCCGCTCTCGCGCGAAGTGGTGGCTTTTGTGCTGGTGCCGGCGTGGTCGAACGGCGCACGTGCCGACTTGCGCGACAAACTGAAACGGCGCACACAACAGCCGCTCGACAATCCGTTTGTAACGCACAATCTCGTTGAACCGTGGAACGATCGCATTCTCAACGCCATCCATTGGTTCCACCTCACCAACCGCAAGGAAGAACCTGTCAAAGTGATATTTGTGCCAACCTATTTGAATGGCACCGACGGCATTTTCAACACCGCTTATTATAGTCTGTTGGTCGGTTTCGACCTGACGGCCTATCCATCGTACTACGAGCCGTGGGGTTACACGCCACTCGAGAGTGTGGCGTTCGGCATTCCGACCATCACCACCGATTTGTCCGGTTTCGGACAGTGGGCATCGCCCATGTCGGTCGATGTTGCCGATGGCGTGGGTGTGGTGCATCGCTCCGACTACAATTATCACGAAGTGGTAGCCGCCGTTGCCGGTATGATGGCCGAGTATGCCAATCTGTCGGCCGTGGCGCAGAACAAAATACGCGCCAAAGCGTTGGCCTTGTCGCAAAAGGCACTGTGGAAATCGTTCATCGAATACTATTACAAAGCCTACGACATAGCACTGAAAAAAGTAGAAAAATAATTAAAACTCAAACCCCTAATAAAAAAAATTATGGAAGTGAAAGTGAATCATGTAAACGATCCAAGTTGGATTGAAGTTACAGTGAAAACCAGACTCCCCAAAAATTTGGAACGTCTGCACGAAATGTCGCTCAACTTGTGGTGGGTGTGGTCGGTAAGCGCCAAGTCGCTCTATCGCAGCATCGACGCCAAACTGTGGAGCCAAGTTCGCCACAATCCGGTGGCAATGCTCGAAAAAGTGAAAGTGGAGCGTTTTAACGAACTCTCGCAAGATGCGAAATTTCTGAAAAATTTAGACGACGTTTATGCCGAATTCCGCGCTTACGTCGATACAAAACCGACTACGAAAAAACCGTCGGTGGCTTATTTCAGCATGGAATACGGCTTGACCGACCACCTGAAAATCTATTCGGGCGGTCTGGGCGTTTTGGCCGGCGACTACCTGAAAGAGGCATCCGACTGCAACATCGATATGACGGCCGTTGGTTTCCTCTATCGTTATGGTTATTTTACACAAACGCTGACGATGGATGGGCAGCAAGTGGCCAACTACGAAGCGCAAAACTTCAATCGTCTGCCTATCACCCAAGTGAAAGACGAAAATGACCAACCCGTAGTGGTAGAAGTGCCTTATCCCGGACGTACGGTGTATGCCTACGTTTGGCGTGTGGCCGTAGGACGTGTGTCGCTCTACCTGCTCGACACCGATATGGAGATGAACAGCGAGTGGGATCGTTCCATCACGCACCAACTCTATGGCGGTGATTGGGAAAATCGTTTGAAACAAGAGATTATGCTCGGTATCGGTGGTATGCTGATGCTGAAAAAATTGGGCATCACCAAACAAGTTTACCATTGCAACGAAGGTCATGCCGCACTGATTAACGTACAACGTTTGGTCGATTACGTTCAGAGCGGATTGAATATTTCGGAGGCTTTGGAAGTGGTGCGTGCCTCGTCGCTCTACACCTGCCATACACCTGTACCTGCCGGCCACGACGCTTTCGACGAAAGTCTGTTCGGTAAATACATGGGCGAATATCCTGCCAAATTAGGCATTTCGTGGCACGAGTTTATCGATATGGGACGCGAAAATCCGGGTAGCCAAGAGAAATTCTCGATGTCGGTTTTTGCCTGCAATATGAGTCAGGAAGTGAACGGTGTGAGTTGGTTGCACGGCAAGGTGTCGCAAGAGATGTTCTCGCCCATTTGGAAAGGCTATCTGCCTGAAGAATTGCACGTTAGTTACGTTACAAACGGTGTACACATGCCCACTTGGGCGGCTTCGGAATGGAAAGCCGTGTACGAAAAATATTTCGGCAAGGAGTTTTACGCCGACCAGTCGAATCTGAAAGTTTGGTCGAAAATCAACAGTGTGCCTGACGAAGAAATTTGGGCTACACGTACCGCGTTGAAAAATAAGTTGATTGACTACATCAAAACGCAATTCCAAGAAAATTGGTTGAAAACGCAGCAAGATCCGTCGAAAATCGTGTCGATACTCGACCGCATCAATCCGAATGCGCTGATTATCGGCTTTGGTCGTCGTTTTGCTACCTATAAACGCGCCCATTTGCTCTTTACCGATTTGGAACGTTTGGAACGCATCGTCAACGACCCGATTCATCCCGTGCAGTTCCTCTACACCGGCAAGGCACACCCTGCCGATGGTGGCGGTCAAGCGTTGATTAAACGCATCATCGAAATTTCGCGTATGCCGCAGTTCCTTGGCAAAATCATTTTCCTCGAAAACTACGATATGCGTTTGGCTAAACGCTTAGTTTCGGGTGTGGACATCTGGTTGAACACGCCGACTCGTCCGCTCGAAGCATCGGGTACGTCGGGCGAAAAAGCCCAGATGAATGGCGTGCTCAACTTCTCGGTACTCGACGGTTGGTGGCTCGAAGGCTATGTGGAAGGCGCAGGCTGGGCACTCACCGACAAGCGTACTTACGAAAATCAACAGCACCAAGACCAACTTGATGCCGCTACGATTTACAGTATGCTCGAAAACGAGATTATTCCGCTCTATTTTGCCAAAAATACAAAAGGTTATTCGCCGGAATGGATTGCATACATCAAGAAATCGATTGCCGAGATTACACCGCGTTTCACAACCAAACGCATGATGGACGACTATATCGAACGTTTCTATGCTCCGTTGGCAAAACGTTCGGCAGCCCTCAAAGCTAACGAATGTGCCAAAGCTAAAGAAATTGCTGCTTGGAAACAACGTGTGGCTAAGTATTGGGACGAAATAGAAGTTAAGTCGCTTGAGATTAACAACTTCGGTCATATCGAAGTGGGCGACCGTTGCGAGATGGTAGCTCAAATCGACACCAAAGAGTTGAACGATTCGTGCATCGGCTTGGAATTGGTGATGACCTATACCGACGAAAAAGGCAAACTGCACATTTCGGATAAACAAGAGTTCGATTTGGTGCAACGCGAAGGTTCGCTGCTGACGTTCAAACTCGAATACAATTTGGCGCAAGGCGGTACTTATAAATATGCGTTCCGCATGTTCCCGAAGAATGCCGACCTGCCGCATCGTATGGACTTCTGCTACGTTCGTTGGTTGCAACGCACCAACTAATCGACATCATCTAATCGAAGGAATCGTTGTAACTCTTGTTGCAGCGATTTCTTTTTTTTAGGGCAGGTTTTGTAGTTTAATGGTTGTGTTGCATTTTGTATTGCCTGAGGGCGTGCGTTAGTTGGTCGGGGCACGAGGTGTTTTTGTAGCCGCATCGTATGCCTTCGAGTTTGGCAATTATGTCGTCCACTTTCATGCCGCGTACCAAGGCGCTGATGCCTTGCAGATTGCCGTGGCAGCCGCCGACGAATTCCACGTTGGTGAGCGTGTCGCCGTCTATCTCGAGGCGTATCAGTTGGCTGCAAGTGCCTTGTGTTTTGTAGTCGAACGTCATAATGTTTCGTTTGTTTTTTGGTGTGTCCGTGATTATGTGTTACAGCCACTCTGCGATATTTTCGAACATAAGCAAAGATACGCTTATTTTTGGATGAATCCAAATTTTTCGCAACTTTTTTGGATTTTAACGCGGGCAACGATGTTGAAGTGAGTGCAATTACGGCATTTGATACAATGAGGACAAAACGCTCTTATGCCTAAATCCATTTGCCAAAAAACGAGGCTGCGACAAATTGCAGTCTCGTTTCATTGCATAATATGCAATATCATTATGTGTTTAAGCTGATTTTATTGCCGTTTTACTATTTTTTGACCGTTTTGTATGTATATGCCACGTGGCAGTCGGTCGATGTCGGTGCCGAGATATTGCCCCAAAATGCTGTAAATGCGGTTGTCGGTTATTGGTGTGTCGCTGATGATGTGATGCAGAGTCGTTGTGGCCGGTAGTAGGCCGTACGAATAGTCGAATTGTAGCAACACTGTTCCAACTATGGGTAGTGTGTTGTAGTGGATGTCGCCGGCATCTATTTTGCGCAGATTGACATAGATTTTAGCGGTGTTAATCGTGTCGAAATGAAATCCGTCGTTTGGCGACAGCGTAATGGTTTGTTTGTATTCGTAGCCGGCTTCGAACACGGTGTCGGTAACGACAGTCCAAGTGTCGTCTGTTGTTGCCCGTCGATACCACACATACGATGAGGCAGCGATGGTGTAGGTGGTGTCAATAGTGTACAGACTGATAGCCGGTATTGTTTTACCTGCTCCATAATTTGTGAGTGTAAATAGGTCGCCGTGGGTGATGGTTGTGGAGGCGCTGTCCGGTGTTGTGCCGGGTAAATCGATGTCGGGCAGAGTTTGCGCATGCGTTGCGATGCCGACGACTAATGTCAGGCTAACGAGAAGTTTGATTTTTTTCATTGCATTACCAAAAAAAGTTTGACAAAATTTGACAATGCAAAAGTACGGCGCATGTGTGGTATCTCTACGGTTGGGAGTTCGTCCCGTATGGTTTGTTTGTGTTTCGGGCGTCGTTATTCTTTGTTGCTTTTCGATAGTCCATAGGCGCCATTCCCAAATGTTTTTTCGTGAACTTACAGAAGAAACTGACGTCAGGAAAGTCCATGCGGTAGGCTATTTCTTTGATGCTGAGTTCCGTTTGCAGCAGGTAGTGTCGTATATGTCCTGCCATTACTTTGTTAATCCATTCCGATGCCGTGTGTCCGCTCTTTTCTTTGCAGACTGCCGAGAGATATTTAGGTGTAAGCAGTAGGCTGTCGGCGTACCGGCGTACTTCGCGTTCGGTATTGCCCGGTTTGTTCAGTAGTTCCATAAATTGGCGGAATACATTGTCTTTTGGGCCGGTTTGCGTTTGGTGTTGGCTATCGTTGTGCGCGATGGCTTTTGTTTCCATGCCGCCTAAAATTTCGAACGCTGCCGATTGCGCGGTTGTTCGTATGACACGTTGCCGGTAAGGTGTTTGTTGGTCTTCGGAATAGACGCAGAGCAATCGGAAATAAGCATCCATCAGACGGCATTGGTAGTCGGTGAGCGGCGCCACAGGATGATGTTGCACATAGTGTTGTTTCTCCCACCAGTGGGGTTCTACATGGAAACAATCGGCGAGTACTTCGTCGAACAAGTGTTCGCCCGCACATAGGAGTTTGCATCGAAAATCGGGCGTGCGCATATAGTGTCCCAATAGGCATTGCGGCATACAAACCAATAAATGGTTTTTGGTAACCATAAAGGTTTCGTCGTTGAGTGTTACCTGTAGTATGCCTGCTTCGCAATAGAGCAGTAGTAGGTAGTTGTTAACCGTTTCGGGCGCGAAACAAATCTCGTCCAAATTGTCCGAGAGTACTAAATCGGAGAATGTCTTGAGCATAGCGTAGAATTTTGTTGCAAAATTATCGCTTTTTTTAATGATGGCAAGGTATAAATATCTTTTTCTGCGGTCTATAAGGTGTTTTATGGTCAAATTTACCCCACAAAAAGACTTTTGGACAATCGTAGAACGTGTGTTGCGGTTGTACCTTTGCGCCCGATTTGTAACATTAAAAGGATAAAAAAGATGAACAAAATTGCTTTATGGATGGCGTGTGTTGCCGTAGCCATGATGATGTGCGGTTGCGACGACGCAGCCGCTGTGCGTTCGGCCAAAGGAACGTATAGTTTCAAAACGTCGGGTCAGGCCGTGCTCGACAGTTTGGAGGGAGATGCTAAATCTATTGTATTGGATGATGAGAGCGGTCAACTCGAAATTATTTCGTTGCACGATGCCGACAGCCTGCTGCTGACTTTTAATCAGATGGGCGGCGGGGTTTACAGCAGCCGTGGTACGCTGAAGGATAACGAATTGCGTTTCGAACCGTATGCGCGTACCTATTCCGTTGTTACTACGGTTACGGTGTACGATACGGTTCACACCGTCATAGGCGGTGTTATCGGTGTCGATTCGATTTCCGGCCACAACGAACTCGTAAACGATGTGTTTGACATTACGGTCAGCGGCGTGGGACATGTGTACGACAAGAGCATCATTTTCCAACTGCGGTATGATGGGCGGTCGGCCTCGTCGGAGCGGATACTTACGGCGGAGAATGTACAAATGATAGCCAAAAAGAACTGATGAAACGATTGTATTATATAGTGGTGTCGGGTATATGCGCGCTGGCGTTTGTATCTTGCCAAATGCGCGAGCAAAAAACATACGAGCGTAAGCCCGTGCCTGTGCGCGTGTTGCGTGTCGATATGGCAACAGTCGAAAACAGCCGTATGTATATCGGTACGGTGGAAGAAAACACAAATATTCCATTAAGTTTTGTTTCGGGTGGCACGGTTACGTCCGTTGCGGTTAAAGCCGGGCAGACGGTTCAAGCCGGTCAGGTGCTGGCTACGGTGGACAATTCGCAAGCGCGTAGTCTGCTGGTTTCGGCACAAGCCAAATTGAAGCAGGCCGAAGATGGCTATCGGCGCGTTAATCAAGTGTATCAGGCGGGTGGCGCTACCGAAGTTAAACTCGTAGAAGTGCGTACCCAACGCGATGAAGCCCGTTCGTTGGTAGCCACTTTGCAGAAACAACTTACAGATTGTACGCTCCGTGCACCACAAGATGGCACGATTGGCAGTTGCGACCTGAAAGTTGGCGAAAATGTGTTGCCGGGGCAAAAAATTATCACTTTGTTGGGTATGGAATCGCTCAACGTGCGCATCAGTGTGCCTGAATCCGAAATGGCTTCGGTACATGTCGGCGATCGCGCCCGACTGATGGTGAATGCCTTGGCCGACAGCGTGTTTTGCGGTACGGTTACCGAGCGTGCTTTGTTGCCTAATCGTGTAACGCATGCCTACGAGGTTACCATTGCGCTCGATTGTTCCGACTCGACGGCGTTGTTGTTACCCGGTATGGTGTGCCGTGTGGTATTAGATGCCCAAGCCGTGAAAGGGCATTTATTGCCGGGAGAATGTATTCAAATAGGCCAAGATGGTACGACGGTATGGTTGGTACGCGATGGGCGGGCGGTTCGTACTGTCGTCGAAACCGGCCATTTTGTTCGCAACGGGGTGTTGGTTACAAACGGTTTGCGTCCCGGCGACCAAGTGGTCATTTCCGGTTTTCAAAAACTCTATAACGGGTGCGATGTGACGGTTCATTAACACTTTAAGGCAAAAATGCTATGAAAAATAAGGTTCGTGACCATATTCAATCGGCGATGGTGTCCCACAATGTTGTGCTTTTTCTGTTGCTGTGTCTTACGGCATTTGGCATTTGGTCGTTGCCGCGGATGAACAAGGACGAGTTCCCTGCCTTTACTATTCGTCAAGGGGTTGTGGCGGCCATTTATCCCGGTGCCACGGCCGAAGAGATAGAGGCCGAAGTAACCGGCTCGTTGGAGCAGTTTTTATTTACCTATCCCGATATTGACAAGGAGTTGACCTATTCGGTTACCGAAGACGGTGTAGCCTATATATTCGTCGAATTGCGCAAATCTGTCACCGACAAGGATGCCGTTTGGGCGAAGGTGCGTGCCGGTTTGGAACTTTTCCGAAAAACCTCGTTGCCACAAGGTGTGCTGCAGGTGGTGGTTATCGATGATTTTGGTAGCACGTCGAGTATGTTGCTTGCCGTAGAGTCCGCCGAGCGTACGCCGCGCGAATTGGAAGGTTATGCCAAAGAATTATGTGCTCGCTTGCGTACCATTCCGGCTATGGGGAAAGTGAAAATTATCGGCCAACAGCAGGAGGAGATTGCCGTTGCAATTGACCCTGACCGTTTGTCGGCTTACAATATCGACCAGACGGCACTGATGGCTTCGCTGGCCACGCAGGGGTTTCGTACCATTTCAGGCAGTATGGGCAATGCTGCGGGCGGCGCTTTGCTGCATGTCAATTCGCCTATGCAGTCCGAATACGAAATAGGCGATCAAGTCGTTTTTTCTAATCCTGTTGACGGAAGTGTCATTCATTTGCGGGATATTGCGACTATCAGCAGGCGGTATAGTCATGCCGAACAATTTGTCAATTACTACGAAAATGGCAAGGCACCGTGTCTGATAATCGATATGCAGATGGTGGATGATAACAACATTGTGGCGTTTGGCGACGAAATAGAACGCGTATTGGAAGAAGCCCGCAACGAGATGCCTGCCGATTTGCGTTTTCACCGCATCACCGACCAACCGAAAGTGGTGGACGATTCGGTGCGTTCGTTTTTGCACGATATTGTACTCAGTATCGCTGTGGTCATTCTCGTCATGTTGATGCTCTTCCCGTTGCGTACGGCACTTGTGGCCGGCAGTGGTATCCCGATCTGCATTTTTATCACTATGGGGATGATGTATTTGTTTGGTATTCAGCTACATACGGTTACACTTGCGGCACTCATAGTAGTACTTGGTATGTTGGTGGACAATTCGGTTATTGTCATCGACGGCTATTCCAATTCGCTCGACAAAGGTTATTCGCGCTGGTATTCGGCATCCGTATCTACTAAAGAATTGTTTGTGCCGATGGTGGTAGCCACATTTTCTATTGCGGCCATGTTTTTCCCGATGACCCATATTATTACAGGACCGGTTGGCGACTTTGTGCAACTATTCCCGTGGACGGTGCTTTTTGCATTGGTGGCCAGCATCGCGTACGCTGTTTGGTTCACGCCGTATCTGTGTGTGGCATTCATCAAACCGCAGCGCAAGGAAACGCAGAGTATTTTTGCCAAGATCCAAAATCGTTTCTTCGCATGGTTGCAAACGGCTTACGAAAAACTGCTCAATGTTTGCTTTCGATTGCCATGGCTGACGCTTGCCGTAACGTTCGGGCTGGTCGGGTTAGGCATTTTTTTGTTTACACAAGAGAATGTACAAATGATGCCGAAAGCCGATCGTAATTGTTTTGCTGTCGAAATTCATTTGAACGACGGTTCGTCAGTGGACGAAACGGCACTTGTGGCCGATTCGCTTGCCCGTATGATGGAAGCCGATCCGCGGATAACGAGCGTTACCTCGTTTGTCGGCATGGCGTCGCCACGGTTTCATGCCACTTACGCGCCCCAGATTTCAAAACCGTCGTATGCACAATTCATTGTCAATACGGTTTCGTGTAAGGCTACCGAGGAGTTGCTCGAAGAGTATCAGACTACCGGCGAACACCTTTTTTATAACGCCTATATTCGTTACAAACAGATGGATTATCAAGCCGTCAATGCACCGGTCGAGGTCTATTTTACGGGCGATGATATACCTGTCGTGGCTGCCTATATGGAGGAACTCAAAGTTTATTTGTCGTCCAAACCAGAACTGATGTGGATTCATTCCGACTACGACGAAACCGTGCGTAATGTCGCTATCAATCTGATACCCGAAGAGGCCGAGCGGTTGGGTGTTACACAGGCTATGTTGTCGGTTTACCTCAGTTCTGCCATGGGAGGACAGCCTGTTACGACGTTGTGGGAGGGTGATTACGGCATTCCCGTAGTACTCTATCGTTCGGGACTCGATACGCTTAACTATCAGGCTCTTGGCGAAATGCTTGTGCCTACGGCTTATCCCGAAGTGTGGGTGCCACTGCGCCAAGTAGCGACACTTACACCAGAATGGCATCATTCCGTTATCGGTCATCGTAACAATGTGCGCACCATCACGTTGTCGTGCGATTTGCATGGAGCCGCTTCGCAAGCCGCCGTTCAGAAAGACATTGACGTTTGGCTGGCCGAACATCCGACACCCGAAGGTGTCGCTGTGTCGATGGGTGGCCTCACGAAAAACAATAATGACTTGATGCCTGAGATAATCGGTACGTTGATGAGTGCGCTGTTGGTGATGTTTGCGGTTTTGCTCTATCATTTCAAAAAGATTTCTGTCTCTTTGTTGACACTCTCGTCCAGCGTGTTGGTAGTTTTTGGTTCGTTTTTCGGTTTGTACATTTTCGGATTGGATGTTTCCATCACGGCGATTCTCGGTATGGTTTCGCTTATTGGCGTGATTGTACGTAATGCCATCATGATGTATGAATATGCCGAGGAACAGCATTTCGGACCGCGTAAACTGTCGGCACGCGATGCGGCCTACGAGGCCGGTTTGCGTCGTATGCGCCCGATATTTCTGACTTCTGCTACGACGGCCTTGGGTGTCATTCCTATGATTACCGCCGGTACGGCTTTATGGATGCCGATGGGTGTCATTATCTGTTTTGGCACGATTTTTACCCTGCCGTTGGTGGTTACGGTGTTGCCGGTGGCCTATTGGAAGGTGTACGATAAACCCGTGCCTAAAAAAATATCCGCCATGCGGAAAACTCCTGCCGAAGATGTTGTCCTTTATTATTGATTGAAATATGAAACGAATCACAATAATTGCGCTAATGGTATTGTGGTGTTGGGGTGTCGTACCGGTGTTGGCTGATGTAACGTTGACACTCGACTCCGCGTTGACACTTGCAGCAACAAATAACCGTAGTTTGAAAAAAGCATCGCAGGAGGTATTGCGCGCCAAGGCTGTCAGGAATGAAGCCCGCAGTAATTATTTCCCACAGGTGCAGTTGCAGGGTGGTGCTTATCATGCACTTGACCCTTTGTTGGAATATAGCGCTTCCGATGTGCCGAACGCATCTGCGCGTGACTTGTTGAATACGCTTTATGCCGACTATGGAGTGGCTCTTGGTTTGCCCAATTCCATCGCATTGTTGCAACAAACGACGGTTGCTTCCGCAGTAGCAGTTCAGCCGGTTTATATGGGTGGCAAAATTGTGGCCGGCAATCGTTTGGCGACGGTAGGTACTCAAGCGGCCGAATTGCAAGCCGAAATAACGGCGCGTGACTTGATGCAGTCGGTGGAAGAGAGTTATTGGCTCGTTGTCGGATTGGAGGAAAAACAACAAACTATCAGTTCTGTCCAATTGCTGTTGGATACCGTCCATTATCAAGTGGCGAAGGCCATTGAGGCAGGTGTCGCCATGCGAAGCGATCTATTGACGGTCGAATTGCGCCAAAATGAGATTGCTGCCCAACAACTTCGTCTTCAGAATGGCATCGGGTTGGCGCGTCGTGCGCTTGCCCAAAGTATAGGCGTAGCAGTGGATAGCCTTGGTACGCTGCAACCTGTCCCGACTACCGATTCCATTTTGCCTGCTCCTACAACTGACAGCGTGGCTCAACGCCCCGAACACGAACTGTTGGCTCTTCAAGTCAAGGCGGAGCAATTACAAAAACGGATGACACTCGCCGAAACTTTGCCGCAAATTGCCGTTGGCGCTACCTATTCCTATGTGGGCTTTAGTTCGTCGAATTATAAAACTGACGCTTGTGCGTTACCGTCTGGAGCAGCATGGAATGGTCGACGGAACGGGTTGTTGTTTGTAACGGTGAAAATTCCGCTTACCGATTGGTGGAAAACCGGCCATCGTTTACAACAGCATAATGCCCTCATCGAGGAGGCGCGTTTGGAACAGGCCGACCTTACCGAACAAATGGTTTTGCAGGAACAGCAGGCCTACGATGCCATGACTGAAGCCGCTGCCCAAATTGTGCGTCAACAGACTTCTGTACGTTCGGCCGAAGAGAATCTCCGCCTTTCCCGACTCAATTACAACGCAGGATTGGCCGGCATTACGGAACTGCTGCAAGCACAAGCATTGTTGTTACAAGCCGAGAACGATTTGACCGACGCTCGTATTGCGTGGCGTGTCAATGCACAACGCTACCGCAGACTGACACAACGATAATAAGAAGGCTTATTTTTGGATGAATCCAAATTTTTTGCGACTTTTTTGGAATTGATTCCCGAAAAGTTGGGAATAATGTGGGCTATGTATCGGCATGCAACGGGCGGTGTGCGGTGCGTTTGTTCTCTTTGTCGATTTGGGGCAGTTGCGCTTGCGCTGCCGGCGTGAGGTAGGTTTGGATAAAACGCTCCCAAACGTACGCAATGGCTGTGGCCGACGGATGTATCATGTCGTCAGCAAAGAAACGGTAGTCGCGCAACTCGTCCAGTACGATTTCGTAAGCGGGAAAATAACTGACTCGTTCGGCGAAAGTGTGGCTCAGTGCTTCGGTGGCTAACAGTAAAATTGCTTTGTTGGTCTGATTTTCGGGAATGGCGCCGCGCATGTAACGTACAGGACTGACAGTCAGTATGAAGCGCAATGTCGGGTTGTGTTGCCATAGTTGCGTAAACAGGCGCGTGTAGCGGTCGGTTATTTCGTCGATGGTGAGCCTGCGGCGCACGAATTTGTTGTTCGGCACTTTGTGGCAGTTGGCAACCACTTGCCCTTCGTACTCGTACACCCACGACGATCCAAATGTGATAATTAACAGATTGGTTTGCGATAAATAGGTGCAGGCTTGCAGGTAGCGTTGGTTGATGTTGTCGAGAGTGTGTTCGGGAGTGGCATCCGAAAAACTTCCGTGGTGCATCCAACTATGCCACAATTCGTTATGGTAAAATATTTCGTCGGCCGTGAACGGTTTTGCAGCCAACAATCGCTCAATGCTTTGGGCAATTGATGTAGGATTGTACAGCACACCGAACGGATTGGTGTCGCACGCAAAACGAAAATCGCGCAATTTTGTGCCGATATTGTCGGCAAAACACGACCCCAACAACATAATACGGCTGTCAAAATCTATAATGTGGTGTTTGGGAATTGGTATTTGCGTACGGAAATCCATGTTGCTTGCGATGTTTTATTGTTCTGTTGGTATTTTAATGAGTTGCATATTGGCATCGAGACCGTAAATGGCTGTGTCCGGTTCGAAATGCTCGGAAGCTAAACTGCGCCGACAGTCGATATTATCGACGTCAATGTCCCCAAAATCGAGTAACGTATTGAATAGTATCATCGATGATGTTTTGCAGGTAGTGTGTTGTTGCAGTCGGGCTATTTTGTCGGGATACGTTTGACGGTAATTGTCCGAATACCACACGAACATTGGTACATGGTATTCGTATGCACTGCCGCCGTATGTTCCGTGGAGCATCAGGTTGCGGTCGTCGTCTAATAAGTTTTCGCCATGGTCGCCGATGTAGAGCAAGACGCATGGCAGGTCGGTTGCTTCCAAAATGCTGATGGTGCTGTCCAAAAAGAAATCGGTGTATAGTATGGCGTTGTCGTACGAGTTGACGAGCAACGAACGGACTTCGTTGCGCAACGGCTTATTGGTGAGCGATTCTTCGAAAATGGCTCGTAGTTTTTCGGGGGTGCCGGTATCATTGCCGACAGGTATATTGAAAGCGTGTTGCAAACGGCTGATTTCCGGTTGACTGTTGAGATCGGGTGTGAATTGTGCAAAGTCGGGCGGATAGCGGCAGTTGTATTTGTAGTGACATCCCAATGAATGCAGTACAATGAATTCTGGGTTGGTATAGGTGTTGATGAATGGTTGTAAATATTCCAACAGACGAATATCCAGATTGGCGTGATTGTTTTTGTCGGAAGGAATGTAATGCGTATAGTCGCACGTTTCGGAGATGCGCATCAGTAGTTGATTGCCGAAACTTTGGTTGGCTATCCAAGCCGTTTTGTAACCGCTTTCGGCGAAGGCTTCCACTACGGATTTTTCTTGTACATACAATTCCTTGTTTTGAGGCGTGGCCCGCGAGAGCATAAATGGTACCGATACGGTTGTCAGATTGGCTATGGAATAAATGCTGTCGAATGTGATGAGATTTGAACGTGCGCACAAGCGTGGTGTGGTGTTGCGCTCGTAGCCGTTGAGGCCGAAATTGCCGTAACGCGCTGTTTCGCCGATGACGAGAACGACGATTTGCCGGTGTGGATGTTGAGGCTGAGTAATGCCGAATGAAAAATCGCACAGTTTATCGCCGGCGGCATCAATCGTATGGCGCATACGCACGATAGATGTGGTATGGCGTATCAGATTGAGCGGGAAAACGCGCTCGCAGGTACTGCGTACTTCGGTGTTAAAATGCTCTTGTTTGATTGGCAGATACCATCGCTTTGCATTGGCGGTCGGTGTGTGTTGTAACGTACCGATGAGGAATACGATGGTGAGTATTTCGCAGACCGTTGCTCCCCAACGTTGTTTGTTGGTCAGCATGCGTTTGTTGTCTGTTTTTTTGAATACTAACCAAAAATAGGTTGTGAAAAACAGAAGTACTCCTACAATGAGTGGCCAACCGGTCGAACAAAGTTCCAAAAATTCCCCCGGTTCGGCTATTACTATTGTGTAAACAAACAATAATGACGTAGTGGCTTGGTACATTATCAGATGTACGCATTCTATCAACCCAAGCAGCAGTGTGATGCTGTGCCATACGAAAAAGGCGCGCGTTTTCAGAAATATAGCAGGCAGAACTATCCACATGACGCCGACCCACACATACAACAATCGCGCCACTGCGTCGGTCAGGTCGGTGGCAATGCAGGCACCCAAAACGTAAGGCGTGAATATAATCAGCACTAATAGTGCTTTCAGAATTGTTTGTGATGATATGTGTACGTGTTTCGACATGACGTGTTAATGGCTTGAACGGTATTTCAGAAAATGCTTTTCTACCAAATTCCACGACAGCCACCCCATGGCCAATACACATAAAATGGTGATGGCGAAAGCCAACCATATCGGCATGTTGTCAAAAAGACCGATGTGAATAAATAATTGTATTATCGGGAAATGCCAAATATAGATACCATACGAAATATCGCCGTATTTCCCGAAATTATTAAGCCATGGCAGCGAATAGGCACAATAAATGATAATTAGGCCAAACGTCAACGGGAAGAGATATTCGTATTCGAAATAATATTCGATAGCGGTTATAAGCAGTGCAGGAAGTATCCATTTGTTTTTGTGCTTGATAATGAGGTCGAAATATGTTTCGGTGAACATCCCGACCACAAAATAGGACATAAATGCCGGCAGTTGATGATTCAATAGACTATAGAAGTGATTGTCTTCACCCAAAGCGGTAAATATGTGTCTGTATACGATGGCCGATATATAAATGAGTATCATAAATAGCCAATCGTATTTTCCACACTTGCGCATTAAGTATATCAGCAACGGCACAAGCAGATAAAAACCGATTTCAATTTTCAGTGTCCACAATGCACCGTCTACGGCACACATATAATGACCGTCGAACACGCCTGGCAAACAGGGTTGTAGAAAGTTCAAAAAGCTTAAATTCGCGGCTATATATTGTATGAATTGGTCGCTCGAAAAGTAATCTTTAACCGGTAATGACGAAATAGCGCAAAATGCTAATGCACAACACATAATGACTGTTACATAAGCCGGCAACAGACGTTTGGCGCGTTTGGCGAAATACGATGCAAGCGATGTGCTGTTTTTATAACTTCGACTAATCAAAAAGCCGCTGATTATAAAAAAACCGGTAACAGACAGCATAGTGTCTGCAAAAGGTTTCAACACTTGATAAGAGGGAATTTGCGTTAAAACAAGGGTATGCCCGACAACTACAATAAATGCAAAAAGGAAACGTAGAAAATCAAAACAATTTTGTTGCATTTTTTTATTTGTTGATAATCAATATTTTAGTTGTTTCGTGCTGCGTGCCATCGGGGCTGAAACACATGGCGAGGTAAACGCCTGTTGCAACACGTCCGCCACCACGGCGGTTACCATCCCAAGTGGCGATGCCACCGTTCGATATGGTTTCGTACACAACATTACCGGCAATGTCGGTTATTTTAACGCGTGTGTCGGTTACCAAACCGGTGATGGTAATTACGCCCGAATAGTCTTCGCGTACAGGATTCGGGAACGCATGCACGTTGGTAAACGTGTCGTTACCTTCGCTTGCATCTGATTGATACGAACACAACCCGTTACCTGTGCCAAAAAAGACTTCGCCCGTTTTTTCGTTGATGCCGATGCTGATAATGTTATCGGACAGAAGAGGACTATTGTCGCTGGTAAAGTGCTCAATTGTTTCGAGTCCGTCCTCCGATACGAGGAATACGCCATTCGATTCTGTTCCTATCCATTTACGATTGGAACCATCTACAGCGATAGCGTTTATTTGAATGCCGTCCAACAAGTAATCGGCGAGGTTGGTGCCGTCGTTGCGCGGAATTTTGATGCGCGATGTGGTGATGGCGTTGTTCTTGAAAACATTATTGGGATTTGTAATAGTAAAAATACCGTTTGTGCCACCAACCCAAATGGAACCTTTGTGGTCTTGGGCTATGGCATAAAGATTGTCGTTTGTAATGGCATTCCCGTCTTGATCGGTAAATTTCGATACAAACATGGCCTGATCGTCTGTTTGATTTTCTATGGTGCCATTGTCGTCGAACACACCGATGCCTGCAGGCGAGCGCATACTCAATACCCATTTTTGGTTCGGATTTACGGAAGAAATAAGTAAATGGGGCATACGCTCGATGGACGCGGTAGCGGCATTTTTGATGTTAACCATTTTCTTACTTCCCTTTAGCAGTACTTTTATGTTGTTTTTCGATGCCGACAGATTACCTATCCACAGATTGCCTTGTTGGTCAAATTGCAATGCATCAACCCAAATATAGGGATACAATTTGTTTAGTACATACGATTCTATACCGCTATTTTCCGGAATGTATTGTTTGATAGGTTTACCATCGAGAAATTCGAACAATCCGAAACCGAAACTTGCAGCGTACACATGCGCACTATTGTCGGGGTCGATGGCTACATCCGATATGTCAAGCGGTATTACCCCAAAAGCTTGTTGAATATCACCTGCGGAAATATTTTTCCATTGTTGTTCGCGGAATTGCATCACATATCCGGGACGATATTTGAACACGGCTGCATAACCTCCGGGTACAACATATATGCCTTCATCGCTATATCTTATGCGCCACGCATAGTTCACGGCCGGACCATTAGGGCAAAAAATATTGGTACTATTGTCGTTACGACCGATTTTGGCAATGCCTGCCGTGTTGGCGGCAGTCCAAAAACAATCGTTTACAGCATCGTATTGCACCATGGCAATGCCACTATTGTTGTAGGTGCGTTTGCCGGTTGCATCGACCACACTGAATCTGTTGAGTTCCATCAAGTACAAATTGTCGCCATCTGTACCGATGTTACCAATCCCCGAATACAACTGACTCCATGTGCCATTGCTCTGTTGTTTATACACCGCGCTGTCGTTCTGAAGGACATACAGATTGTCGTTGAACATGGCAAGGTTGATGTTTGTGCCGGTGCTCGGTGTGGTTATGGTTGTCCAATTCTCGAAATTGGCAAGGTTGGCACCTGACACAGGCGCTTTCATAATGGCCGATTGTGTCGTGGCGTAGAATTGACCATCGTGTTCGAATAGTGCTGCGACGGCCACGTTTTCGCCGCCGGACCCGATGATATAGGTATCTGTAATTTCTTGTTTCGCAATATTTAGCACCACTATGCCGAAGTCGCACGATAAATAGGCATAATTGTCGCGACAATAAATGTGATTGATTTTTTTGCTGCCGGCCATATTCTTACGATACAAATCAGTAATGTTGTATATGCCGTTTGGAGTTATCAAATCGATATTGGCATTGGCGTAGGCCACAACAAGTGTTTCTTGTTGGTCCGAATAAGCGATGTTAACGATGTTATTGTCGTTCAAGCCGGTAATTTTCGACAACAACTCAATGCCGTGGTCGTCTTTGTCCACATAGTAGAGTGCGCCGTTGCTGATACCATACACTTTTTCGGGCGTTTGAGCGATGATGAGTGTGTTGCTATAGGCTAAATGTGTGCGCCAACTGCCGATGGCCAATTGGTCGGCGCAAACACTTGCACAAATACAATAAATAATCGCTAAGACTGTGAATCTTAATTTATTAGTCATATTGATGTGGTTAAAAATTCGTTTAATTTCTGCATGGCGCGTGCACGATGGCTGATGCTGTTTTTGGTCGCTGCCGGCAACTCGGCAAAGGTTTGGTCATAACCGTCGGGTACAAACAACGAATCGTACCCAAAACCGCCGGTACCACGTTCTTCGGTGACGATGTGCCCTGTAACAATGCCTTCGAAATAATAAACTGTTTTATTGGCAATCAATGTCACCACGGTGCGGAATTGCGCGCGGCGGTCGCTTATGCCCGATAGCGCAGCCAACAACTTGGCACGATTTTTGGCAAAATCGGCAGGCTCGCCTGCATACCGTGCCGAATAAACACCAGGCGCACCATTCAATGCTGCTACTTCTAAACCGGTATCGTCGGCAAAACAATCGACACCGAAACGCTCGTTCACATAGCGTGCCTTTTGCAATGCGTTATCTTGCAAAGTGTTACCTGTTTCCGGAATGTCGTCGTGGCAACCGAGTGATGATAGTCCAATCAACTCGACTGATGGAGTCAGAATGGCTTTGACTTCGTCCAACTTGTGCGCATTGTGTGTGGCAAAAACCAATTTCTTCAGCATAATAGGCCTGATTAAAAAGTGGGACAAAGATACAAAAAAATAAAGTTTTTGGATAATTTTCGGGACAAGAGTTGCAAAATTGTACGCTTTTTGTTACTTTTGTCCTATTAAAAAATGTATGTGGCATGAAAAATAAAGATAAAAGGACAATACAACACGCAACGCTCATGTCGGCTGTGGCCGGTATTTTTGCCGAAATACCAACCAAAACATTGAATTGTAAACAGTTGGCGCACGCTTTGGGATTGCATACCGAACTGCAACGGCGCTCGTTGAACGACGTTTTGACCGATATGTGCGATCAAGGCGCATTGATTCAGTTGGCACCCGGTAAGTATCGTATGAATTTACGTCAAAACCATGTAACGGGCATACTCGATCGCCAAACAGTGGCCAAAAAGACCTATTTGGTACCCGACGACGGCGGCGAACGAGTCTTTATTGCCGAACGCAGTATGGGGTGCGCACTCAATGGCGACCGCGTGCGTGTGTTGCTCTATCCGCGGCGTAAGGGATACGAGCAAGAGGGCGAAGTGGCGGAAGTACTCGAACGTGCCAAAACGGAATTTGTTGGCGTGCTTGAAATCAAATCGTCGTTTGCTTTCCTCAGCGTCGATCGCAAGCAACTTGTGCACGATATATTTATCCCGCTCGACAAACTGCATGGCGGCAAAAACGGTCAGAAATGTATTGCACGCATTGTCGAATGGGACGACAAAACCAAAAATCCTATCGGCGAAGTGGTCGATGTGTTGGGCTATGTAGGCGATAATAATACCGAGATGCACGCTATATTGGCAGAGTTTGGTCTTCCGTATAAATATCCGGCAGAGGTGGAAGCCGCGGCCGATAAAATCGATGCGGGCATAACGCCTGCTGAGATTAAAAAACGTATCGATATGCGCTCCGTTTGCACATTTACCATCGACCCGCGCGATGCCAAAGACTTCGACGATGCCCTATCGATTCGATTGCTCGACGATGGTTTATGGGAAATAGGCGTACACATTGCCGACGTAACGCACTATGTAACCGAAGGCAGTATCATCGATAAGGAAGCCTATCGACGTGCCACGTCAGTCTATTTGGTTGATCGCACGGTGCCTATGCTGCCCGAACATTTGTGCAACGGCATTTGCTCGCTGCGCCCGAACGAAGAGAAATTGGCCTATTCCGTCATCTTCCGCATGGACGATTTTGCCGATGTGAAAGACTACACCATCGCACGCACGGTCATCAAATCCGACCGCCGCTTTACCTACGAAGAGGCGCAAGAACGCATCGAAACCGGACAAGGCGATTTTGCTGAAGAGTTGCTGAAACTCAATGAGTTGGCCAAAATCCTGCGCACGCAACGCTTTGCCAAAGGTGCCATCGCATTTGAACGTGTCGAAACGCGTTTCGACATCGACGAAAACGGCAAACCGCTCAGTGTCTATTTCAAAGAGGCGAAAGATGCCAACAAGTTGGTCGAGGAGTTTATGCTGCTGGCCAACAAAACGGTGGCTACGCACATCGGCAAGCCCAAAAAACGCGGCGAGGAGCCCAAAACGTTTGTCTATCGCGTACACGACGTGCCGAATCCCGACAAATTGGCCAACTTGGCCGAATTTATCAAACGCTTTGGCTACAAAGTGAAAACGACGGGACGCAACACCGAAGTGTCGGCTTCCATCAATCATCTGTTGGACGAAGTGGAAGGCAAAAAAGAACAAAACCTGATAGAAACGCTCGCTATCCGCTCGATGGCAAAAGCCATTTACAGCACCGACAACTGCGGCCACTACGGTTTGGCGTTCAACTACTATACGCACTTCACGTCGCCTATTCGCCGTTATCCCGACATGATGGTGCACCGCCTGCTCACGCGCTATCTCGACGGCGGCAAAAGCGTCGATGCCGTAACGTGGGAAACCTATTGCAAGCACAGCAGCGATATGGAACAGTTGGCGGCCAACGCCGAACGCGCCTCCATCAAATACAAACAGGTGGAATTTATGACCGAACGCATCGGGCAGGTGTACGATGGTGTCATATCGGGCGTTACCGATTGGGGCATCTATGTGGAACTGAATGAAAATAAGTGCGAAGGCATGATTTCGGTGCGCGACTTGGGCAACGATTATTACATGTTCGACGAAAAAAACTATTGCATCGTCGGGCGCCATTCCGGCAAAAAATTTCAACTCGGCGATGCCGTAACCGTAAAAATTGCGCATACCGATTTGCTGAAAAAACAATTGGATTTACAACTTATAAACTAAAAAACTATGGACAAAAATCGAATCATCGCAGCCTCTATTTTGGCTGCCGGCATCGTGGTGTGTGGCGTGTTGCTGATGTGCGCACTCTACAATTTTACCTATCGCGACCGTTGTGTTACTGTCAAGGGACTATCCGTCAAAGAGTTTCCGGCCGACAAAGTGGTTTGTCCGCTGGTGTTCAAAGAGATTGGCGACAACTTGCAGGAACTGTACACCAACATCAACACCAAAAACAAAATCATCACCGATTTTGTGGAATCCTACGGCATTTCGGCCGACGACATCAGCATCGCTGCACCCGAAATCGTCGATTTGCAGGCCGACCGTTACCTCTCCGAGCGCCCGCCGTATCGCTACAATGTAACATCGGTGATTACCATCTCAAGCGCCGAAGTCGATAAGGTGAAACACCTGATGGCACAGCAGAGCGAATTGCTCAAAAAAGGCGTGGCGTTGGTAGCCGGCGACTATCGTTACAATGTTACCTACGACTTCACCGGACTGAACGACGTGAAACCGGCCATGATAGAAGAGGCCACCAAAAATGCACGCGCCGCCGCCGAAAAATTTGCCGCCGACAGCGATAGCAAACTCGGTCAGATAAGGCGCGCTTCGCAAGGGCAATGCTCCATTACCGACCGCGACGCCAATACGCCCGACATCAAGACAGTGCGCGTGGTTACAACCGTAGAATACTATTTGCACGACTAATGATGAATATTGATGTAGAAAAACGGGCAGCGCAAGCCGAAAATTATTTCCGCGCGGGCTACAACTGCGCGCAGTCGGTCTATATGGCCTATGCCGATTTGTTCGATATGGATGTTGATATGGCAGCCAAAATCAGTGCACCGCTTGGCGGCGGCATGGGACGTTTGCGCGAAGTGTGCGGCGCGTGCAGTGGTATGTTTCTGCTGGCAGGGCTGGCCATTCCGGCCAATAACCCCGCCGACAAAGAGGCCAAAGCCGACAACTATCGCTTGGTACAAGCATTGGCGGCCGAGTTCAAAGCCGAAAATGGATCGATTATCTGTCGCGAACTGCTCGGACTTGACCACCGACATGACGAACCAACACCCGAAGCACGCACCGATGCTTATTACAAAAAACGCCCTTGCGCCGAGTTGGTACATATCGCTGCCGAAATTGTAGGAAAAAAACTCGCAGACTTATAAAAAGTTCCAAAAAAAATAGTTACATTTGCACACTGTAACAATTTATGCGGATTCTGGTACAAAGGGTAGCATATGCGTCCGTTACCATTGACGGGAACGTGAAAGCGCAAATCGCCGAAGGATTGCTGGTGTTTGTTGGTATTGAAGATGCTGATAATCAGCAAGATGTGGAGTGGTTGGTGAATAAGGTTGTCAACTTGCGCATTTTTGGCGACGAACATGGCGTGATGAATCGCTCGTTGCTCGATACGGGTGGCAACTTGTTGATAGTAAGTCAGTTCACGCTGCACGCATCGACGGCGAAAGGTAATCGCCCATCATACATCAAAGCCGCGAAGCCCGAGGTAGCGGCACCGTTGTACGATAGTTTTTGTCGCATGGCTGCGCAAAAGTTAGGGAAACCCGTCATGACAGGCACATTTGGTGCCGATATGAAAGTGGAGTTGTTGAACGACGGTCCCGTAACCATTTGGATAGATTCGAAACGCAGAGAGTAAAAACAATATAATCATCTTAAATTATTTATCATGGAAAAAATGAAAGAATTGTACGCACAGTACAACTGCAACCTGAGCGATGCCGAAGTGAAGGCCGCTGTCGAAAAAATTGTAGCCGAAAACTACGATGCCAACAACAACGTGGAAGTGTGGAAAAAATGTTTGAATTCCATCGATTTGACTTCGCTGAATGGTACCGATACCGAAGACAAAATCGGTCGGATGATGCAGAAAGTCAACGATTTCCCGCAAAATTTCCCCGGTTTGCCAAATGTGGCTGCCGTGTGCGTTTATCCGGCATTGGTACCGGTGTCGCGCGCCGTACTCGAAAAAGATAACGGCGTGAACATTGCGGCGGTGGCTGCTTGTTTCCCTGCTTCGCAATCGTTCATCGAAGTGAAAGTGGCCGAAACGGCTATGACCGTCAAAGCCGGTGCCGACGAAATAGATGTGGTCATTTCCATCGGTAAATTTTTTAGCGGCTTACACAGCGAAGTGTACGACGAATTGCGCGAACTGAAAGCCGCTTGTGGCAAAGCACATCTGAAAGTGATTCTCGAAAGTGGCGCGTTGCGTTCGGCTGTCGAGGTGAAACAAGCATCGTTGTTGGCAATTGCGGCCGGTGCCGATTTCATCAAAACATCGACCGGCAAAACCGAACCGGCTGCCACACTCGAAGCAGCGTATGTCATGTGCGGCGCCATCAAAGAATATTACGAGAAGACCGGCATTAAAATCGGCTTCAAACCGGCCGGCGGCGTATCGACCACCGAAGAGGCTGTGAAATTCTACAGCGTGGTGAAAGCCGTGCTCGGCGACGAATGGTTGAACAACAAACTGTTCCGTTTCGGAGCAAGCCGTTTGGCCAACAATCTGCTCAGCAGCATCGAAGGCAAAGAGGTGAAATATTTCTAAATCTGCTTTGGAAATATTTAGTAGGCAGGAACTCTTCGGTTACGGGGAGTTCTTTGCTTGTTGCTCACGCTCCCCAAAAAATATGCCGACTGTTTTTGCATTTTGCCGTTTTTTGTTGTATTTTTGCAACATCCTTTGGTTGAATGCCCCAAAAATCGTGTGTAATGTATCGTTTGCTGACTTGTTATTGGAAAACGTTTTGTTTTAGTTGCATCATTGCGGTGGTGTCGTTGGTGCCGTTTTCGGCCGATACGCTGCCGCACATGCCGCATGGCGACAAATGGGCACACCTTGTTTTGTATTTTGTTTTGTCGTTCATCTTGTTTGTCGATTTGTACCGACAAGCACCCCAAGACCGAGGCAAATGGATGTGGGTTGTGGTGCTGTATGCGTTGCTTTTGGGTGGATTGATGGAATTTTTGCAGGGCGTATGCACGGTGTCGCGCTCCGCTTCGTGGCTCGATTTGCTGGCCGATGTGATGGGTAGCGGCTTGTTTTGCTTTGCTGCGTATTTGTTTTTCTATTGGCGCCGACGATGATTCCTGACACACTACGTTATCAGATAGGTTTGACGCTGTTGAACGGCATCGGACCGGTTAATGCTCGCAATTTGGTGGCCTATTTGGGCAGTCCCGAAGCGGTCTTTCGCGAACGTCCCGAAACGTTGCGCAAAATTCAAGGTATAGGCGACTGCTTGGCCGACAACATCACGCACCAACAGGTGTTGGCTCGCGCCGACGAGGAGGTGGAGTTTGTGGTCAAATATGGCATCGATACGCATTTTTTTACCGACACCACTTATCCGTATCGGCTCAAAGAGTGTGCCGATGCGCCTGTTTTAATCTATTCAAAAGGGACGATCGACTTCAACTCGGGGCGTTTTTTGGCCGTGGTTGGTACGCGCAAATTGACTCCTTATGGCAAAGATCTGTGTCAGAGTATTGTGCGAGATTTGGCGCAGATGCAGCCTGATTTGACCATCGTCAGCGGCTTGGCCTACGGTGCCGATGTGGCGGCACATAAGGCGGCGCTCGACAACGGATTGCGCACTTTTGGCGTGGTGGCGCATGGGTTGGATCGTATTTATCCGTCGGCCAATAGAGTCGTAGCGCAGAAAATGATAGAGCAGGGCGGAGCCGTATTGACTGAATATACGAGTAAAACAGAGCCGTTGGCACCCAATTTTGTGGCGCGTAATCGCATTGTGGCAGGTCTGTGCGATGCCGTGTTGGTGGTGGAATCGGCACTGAAAGGTGGTTCACTGATAACAGCCGAGTTGGCCAACGACTACGATCGCGATGTGTTTGCCATCCCCGGACGCGCTACCGATGTGCAATCGCAGGGATGTAATCAACTGATTTACAAAAATCAGGCGGTGTTGGTGCAGTCGGCCGATGATTTGGCAAACTTTATGTGCTGGAATACACAACCATTACCGCGTGAACGTCAACAGGAGTTGTTTGCGGCGCTGACAGCCGACGAGCAGGCCATAGTCGATGTGTTACGTACCGACGATGCGGTTTACATCAACCATTTGGCGCAACGTAGCGGCATACCGTTGCAAAAAGTGTTGGGCTTGTTGGTTCAGATGGAGTTCAAAGGCTTGGTGCAGGCGTTGCCGGGCAGTCATTACAAAATGATGCTGTAGCCATGTCGCACGTCGAAGCCATAGTGTTGCATGCGTTTCGTTACGGCGAAAGCAGCCATATTGTGCAGTTGTTGTCGCGCGAACACGGTTTATTGTCGTGTATGGTGAAGGGTACGCGTCGTCGCTCGCCGATGTCGCCGGTGCTGATGCAGCCGTTTTCATTAGTCGATGCGGTGATGGATGTGCGTCCTAACCGACAATTTCAATTCCTGCGCGAGAGTGCGCCGTTGGCGTTGTACGACACTATTGCGAGTAATCCCGTAAAAAATGCTATGGCGCTGTTTTTGTGCGAAACGCTGTGTCGGGCGTTGCGCGAGTCGCCGGCCGATGCGCGTTTGTTCGATTTTGTGGCCGATTCGGTAGGTGTACTTAACCGCACGGAACAGGGCGTGGCCAATTTTCATTTGGTGTTTCTTATCAAATTGACCTATTTTTTGGGCTTTTTCCCGAATTTGAGCGATTTTCGGGCCGGTGTGTTTTTTGATATGGAAAATAGTTCGTTTGTGAGCGTGCGTACCAATGTTCATACATTGGATGTGGCACAAACCGAAGTGTTTGCCCAACTGATGCGCATGGATTATGCCAATATGTATCTGTTTGCAATGTCGGGAGCACAACGCAGCGATATTCTGGATAAGATTTTGATATACTACCGATTGCATCTGCCCGATTTCGGCGAAGTGAAGTCGTTCGATGTGTTGCGACAACTGTTTGCCTGAAATTTGCATAAACCGTAAAAAAGTGCTACTTTTGCACTGTCATTCGGCCTTGTAGTTCAATGGATAGAATACGAGTTTCCTAAACTTTAGATCCGGGTTCGATTCCCGGCAGGGCTACAATGTTTTATATTCCTATCTTTTATATTTCCCGAAGAGTGTGAATCGTAAACTGAAAACCGAAGAAATTTTGCGGCTGACGCCCGCGGAGTTTGCCGCTGCCGACAAGATTCCGCTTGTTGTTGTGCTCGACGATGTGCGCAGTTTGCACAATGTCGGGTCGGTGTTTCGCACGGCCGATGCTTATCGTGTGGAGCGGATAGTGCTGTGCGGCATCACCGCTACGCCGCCCAATGCCGAGATACACAAAACCGCTTTGGGTGCCGAATTTACGGTTGTGTGGCAATATGCCGCCGATGCCGTTGCGGCGGTAGAGTCGCTCAAGGCCGATGGCTATGTGGTGTTGGCAGTCGAACAAGCCGAAGGTAGCATCAGCATGGACGACTTTGTGCCGGAGAGCGGGCGTAAATACGCCGTTGTGCTGGGCAACGAGGTGAAAGGCGTGCATCAAACCGTGGTCGATGCGAGCGATGCCTGCCTCGAACTGCCGCAGTTTGGCACGAAACATTCGCTCAATGTGAGCGTGGCGGCCGGCATCGTCATTTGGGAAATGGCCAAAATGTTCCGAACGAAGTAACGAAAAAACGTGCGTTTATAGGTATTGTTGCATGTAAGTTTGTATCCTCTCGTCGATATGTTTCACATCGTTGAGATTGAGGCGTTGTTTGATGATGTTTCGTCGTTGATGCAGCGTATTTGGTGCCATCCATAATAAGTGCGTAATGTCTAACGTGCTAAAATGTGCCCCGATAAGAAAAATAATGATGCAATCCAATGTCGTTAACAGTGGATATTGCTGACGTATAGTTTGTAAAAAATCTTTGTGAATTATTTTATTTGTATTTTGTTTGTATAAAATAATTTTATACTTTTGCAGTAAAAATAATTTTATTTTTAATAACCATAAAAATTACAAAAACGAAAAAACAATTATTGCTTGTGGCAGCTCTTGCAAGTGCAATGTGGCTGTATGGTACTACCGACAACGAATATATTTGTGAAGGTGGTTCTGTTATCGATTCGGATTTGTGTTTACCGATCAATGGCTCGGTAACTGTATCTTTTGCTCATATTGACAACTTGAGCTATTTTCGTTGGATACCATTAGGCGATTTGGATTTTGAAACTGGCTCATCAGATACAGATTCAACAGTAATCATCAAATCTACCGGATATGGAAAAGGAACTATTCGGTTGCAATATCGTACGGGTGGGTGTACGTCAGCTTCTACTGTTGATGTCTTTAAGAGTTTTGAATTGCCTAATACGTTTTCTATTGCAGGACCTACATGTGTGGCTACCGGAGATGTTGTTGTCTATTCGGTTGATCCAATTTTAACGGTTAATCTTGCTCAAAACATTGGTATAGATAACTATTACTGGAATATTAACGACTCTAAACCGGATTTTGTCGATAGTATTTATTATACGGCCGGCGATGGTAGTTCTATTACATTCAAAGTGGGGACGTTGGGGGACAATGATGTATTGTCTGTCAATCTCGGTCAATGTAATAAGGATGATGTTTTGAAACGAGTGTCGTTAGTACTCGGGAAACGCGCGCCTACACCAATAGTGCCTATTGATACTTGTGTGGAGTATGGTACGGCTCCTTTTTCGTTGGCTGTTCAGAATGCTGTTGAGGGGGTAACATACACTTGGGAAGCCCCTTCCAATTTTAATTTGTCGGCAATATCAGGCAATAGTGTAGTGGTAACACCGGATAATGCTTCGTCGGGAGAAATAAAAGTAACAGCCTCCTATACGGACGAGCCTGCTTGCAGCGAAAGTTCTTCCACAATCAAAATCAACCGCAAATGGGGTACAAGTACGTCTATATCGAGTAATACTTCGTGTGTGGAAGTTGAAGCTGATAAATATTATAAATTTCAGTTGGAGGGTCAAATCCCCACCAATACAAAGATTCAGTGGGAATTGCCTGTGGGTTGGACATTCAAACCCAATACGGCACAAAATGGACAAACTATAGAAGCACGTCCGTTATCTGATGCGGCTCTGACCGGCGTGTTGAAAGCGTGGTCGTCTGCTTGCCCTTCCGAAACAGTTCAGAATGATACTGTTAGTTATACGGTTCATGTAATTCCGGCCTCTATCAATTCTATTTATGGCGACGACTGTCTTCGTGTAGGGCAAACTTATAAATTTTGGATAGATACTATGGGTGTTCGTCCTGCTGCGCGGAGTTACACTTGGACAGCTCCCGGTTGTGATCTTACAACTTATACGGGTGATACGGTGTATATTACACCTACAATAGCTACAACCTATTTACGGATTACTCCAAATGGCGATGGATGTAATGCCGCTTATGCACAACGTACTCTTGCTTTTTTGCCAACAGCACCGGAATCCATTGTCATGCAGGACGCTTGCATTGCTTCGAATATGCCGGATACAATAACGTTGTCGTTGTCAGGCATCCTCTCAAATCAGACGTATGATTGGGTATTGCCTACCGGATGGAGTATGCTTGCGTCAAATGAGGCTAAAACCCAAATCAGTGTGCGTACAACGGGTGTTGTCGGAACGCATACTATATCGGCATTTGCTGTAGGAACGAGTGCTTGTGGTAATTCGGATACAATCAGCAGTAATGTTGCCATAGCAGCAGTAAGTGGTGTTGTGTCATATAGTGCGGCTCTTGAAGCGTACAGCGTACAGCGGAATATAGCCGGCCATTTTTATTGGTATTTGTTGCATAATGGTGTACTTGTTGATGATGATGTTTTTGAGAATAATACAACGCGTGTAGCTTCTTATACGGATAGTTATTATCAACTTGGCGATTTGGCAAATAGTACAGAATATACAATCGTAGTAGAGCTTGAACTCGTCAATGGTTGTAGAGAACGTTGTACTTATGGTGCACCTATAAATTCTAATATAGAGTATCGTAGTGTACAACGTAGTTTAGTGGGGGCAAGACAATCTAAAACGAGTAATATGCTTGTGTCTCCTAATCCCACAAAAGACAATATTACAATATCTTTGGTGAATACGGATGTAAACCAACCATTTCAGATCAAGATTGTCAATATGAATGGTAGTGTGGTTTATGAAGCGAAAAATCTGGTTTCGTATAATGTGAATGTATCTACATGGCCGACTGGTCAATATGTTGTATTTGCATACCTTAATGATCGTCGCTTATCCGCTAAATTTATCAAGCAATAGTTTTAATGTTTAATTTTATATGAGTATGAAAAAATTATTTTTTGTAATTGCATGTTTGTACTGTGCTGTTGCTGTGGGCATAGCGCAGCCTGTAGGTGCCGTATCTGGCGAATTTTCGGTTTCGGCTACTACGAAAGTCTATTTTGCAAATGGTAATTTGCAATACCATTGTGCAAATAAACAATGGCGTTTTGCATCGCACCAATATGATACTATTGGCGGTGCAAATATCAACTTGTCTGAAACGTATGATGGTTGGATCGATCTGTATGGTTGGAGTACGGAGAGTACCTATTTTGGTGTAAGTACTGCGACGGAAGAGTCGGATTACAGTGGCGATTTCGTCGATTGGGGTACTGCTGTTGGCGCCGGCTGGCGTACACTTACTATAGATGAGATTAAGTATTTGATAGGTTATAGGGGCACGGGACGCACCGATGCAGCAGCAAAATACGGCGTGGCATGTGTAGCCGGAATAGATGGTGTGATATTACTTCCCGATGAATGGGAACTTCCCGACGATGTCGCATTGTTTTTTACGTTCAACAGCGGTGTTTCTACAACAAGTAGTTGTGCCGATCATAATAATTATTCGGCGGAACAGTGGCAGAAATTGGAAGAAGCCGGTGCCGTTTTTTTGCCGGTTACGGGTATGAGGCATGGTTCCGAGATGCAGAACGAAAGCAATGAACCGAATACAGGTTTTTATTGGACAGGAAGTGTTAGCGGCGATGACGTTGCGAATTTGACTATTAGTGCACAATCTGTTCGCCCCAATCCAGACTATAGAGCGTATGCCGAGGCTGTGCGCCTTGTGTACAATGTGCCGAGCACGCCTACTGCCGTTGAGCAGGTGCCGATGCCGCTTGTTTACATTGAGTCGGGCCGTGTAGTGTGTGCCGAACCGATACGCATTTTCGACCTGCTTGGTCGCGATGTTACCGGTTCGAACGGCTCGCTCAAGGGCATTTATGTGGTGAAAACATCAAGTGCCATGCAAAAGGTGTTTGTTAATTAAGGGTGAGATCAACAATTTTGCCAAAAAAAATTGCATGGTCCAATGGGTGTCGGCAGCAGACGTTGCCGACACTTGTTGTTTCGTGGCACTCCTTGCCGATAAAAAATAGATGCCTGTCGGTGGAAGTTGGGTCGTTTTCGAAAAAAAAGTTGTATCTTTGTGGCGTGTTTTTTAACAAATCAATTCTACATTATGCAACACGAAAGATTTCTACAAGCAATCGAAGACAGTATCAAAAACAATTGGGATTTTGATGCGCTGACCGACTACAATGGCGCCACATTGCAATATAAAGACTTGGCGCGCAAAATTGAGAAAATGCACATCATCTTTGCCGAGAGCGGTGTGCAAAAAGGCGACAAAATCGCGCTGTGCGGACGCAACAGTTCGCATTGGGGCGTGGCTTTCATTGCCACTGTAACCTACGGCGCTGTAGCAGTACCCATTCTTCACGAATTCAAAGCCGACAATGTACACAGCATCGTGAACCACTCCGAGGCTAAATTGCTCTTCGTGGGCGACATCGTGTGGGAAAACTTGAACATCGATGTGATGCCCAATCTTGAAGGTGTGGTGCTGCTGAACGATTTCTCGTTGTTGGTGTCGCGCAACGACAAACTGACCTATGCACGCGAGCATCTGAACGAATTGTTTGGTCGCAAATATCCGAAAAATTTCCGTAAGGAGCATGTGTCGTATCACCGCGAGGAGGCCGACGAATTGGCTATCATCAACTACACATCTGGCACCACGAGCGACTCGAAAGGCGTGATGTTGCCGTATCGCTGCCTGTTGTCGAACCTGAATTTTGCCTACACGGCCGTGCCGCTCAAACAAGGCGATGCCGTCATCTCGATGTTGCCCATGGCGCACATGTATGGTTTGGCGTTCGAGTTCATCTACGAAATTACGGTGGGCTGTCATCTCTACTTCCTGACACGCACGCCCAGCCCGAGTCTGATATTCAAGGCGTTTGCCGACATCAAACCGCGTCTGATTGTGTCGGTACCGCTGATTATCGAAAAGATTATCAAGAAAAATGTGTTGCCTAAACTCGAAACACCGACTATGAAATTCTTGCTCAAGATGCCATACATCAACAGCCAAATCAGAGCGCAAGTGCGCAACGAGATGGTCAAAGCCTTTGGCGGCAATTTCTTCGAGGTTATCATTGGCGGCGCTGCGTTCAATCAGGACATCGACAAACTGATGAAGTCTATCGAATTCCCATACACGGTGGGTTACGGTATGACGGAGTGCGGTCCTATCATCTGTTACGAGGATTGGCACAACTTTGCGGTGGCATCGTGCGGCAAGGCAGCGCTGAATATGGAGGTGAAAGTGCTGTCGCCCGACCCGCAAAACATCGTTGGCGAAATTGTTTGCAAAGGCCCGAACGTGATGCTTGGCTACTACAAAAACGAAAAAGCCACGGCGCAGGTAATCGATGCCGACGGCTGGCTGCACACAGGCGACCTCGGTATTATCGATGCCGAAGGTAACGTCTTTATCAAAGGTCGCAGCAAAAATATGTTGCTTGGTCCGTCGGGGCAGAATATTTATCCCGAAGAGATCGAAGACAAACTGAACAATATGCCGTTTGTGGCAGAGAGCATCGTAGTGCAACGCGAAGATAAATTGGTTGGTTTGGTTTATCCCGATTTCGACGAGGCGTTCAAAAACGGTTTGGGTGACGACGATTTGGCACGCATTATGGAGCAAAACCGTGTCGAAGTGAATCACATGTTGCCTGCCTACGAGCAAATTACGGCTATCGAAATCTATCACGAAGAGTTCGAAAAGACGCCGAAAAAGAGCATCAAACGTTTCATGTATCGTTAAACATAAAAAATAAACCGACAACTGCGGCCTATTGCGGCGAACAGCAGATTGTCGGTTTGTTGGTTTCACCAAAATAGTTTGTAAAATGATGGAATTGGAAAGATTGAATATCCTCATCGAACGCTCGATTAAGGAGAATTGGGAACTCGACGCTTTGACCGATTACAAAGGTATTGCGTTGCAGTACAAAGAGGTGGCTCGCAAGATAGCAAAAATACATCTGATGTACGAACAGTGCGGTCTGAAACGTGGCGACAAAGTGGCCTTGTGCGGGCGTAATAGTTCGCATTGGGGTGTTGCCTTTTTGGCGACACTGACTTATGGCGCAGTAGCAGTTCCTATTTTGCACGAGTTCAAAGCCGACAATGTACACCGCATTGTGAATCACTCCGAAGCGCGTGTATTGTTTGTGGGGGACGTGGTCTGGGAAAATCTTGATATACAAGAGATGCCCAACCTCGACTGTGTGGTGTTGTTGACTGATTTTTCGTTGCCGGTAGCACGTTTGGCGCATTTGCTCGATCGCCGCGACCACTTGAACGAGATGTTCGGCCAACGTTATCCGAAAGATTTTTCGCCTGCCGATGTAACCTACTATCACAATACGGCCGACGAATTGGCCATCATCAATTACACATCGGGCACAACGAGCGACTCGAAAGGTGTGATGTTGCCGTATCGCAGTTTGGAATCGAATGTAAAATTTGGCGATGAGGTGGTAAATCTGTCCAAAGGTGCGCCCGTTATCTCAATGTTGCCCATGGCGCACATGTATGGCATGGCGTTCGAATTTTTGTACGAATTTATCAAAGGTTGCCATGTCTATTTCCTGACACGCGTACCGAGTCCGCAAATCATTTTCAATGCGTTAGCCGAAGTAAAACCGCGCATCATTGTGGCTGTGCCGCTGATTATCGAAAAAATTATTCGCAAAAAAGTGATGCCGAAACTTGAAACGCCCAGCATGAAATTGCTGCTTAAATTGCCGTATGTCAACAATGTTATCAAAAATAAGGTGCGTCAAACCATGATTGATGCTTTTGGTGGTAATTTTATGGAGGTGATTGTTGGCGGTGCCGCATTCAATCAAGAGGTCGAAAAATTGCTAAAAGATATTCAGTTCCCTTATACCGTGGGTTATGGCATGACGGAGTGCGGCCCTATCATCTGTTACGAGGATTGGCGCCAATTCGCTATGGCCTCGTGTGGCAAGGCTGCGCCACGCATGGAGGTGAAAGTGCTGTCGCCCGACCCGCAAAACATCGTTGGCGAAATTGTCTGCAAAGGTCCGAACGTGATGCTTGGCTACTACAAAAACGAAAAAGCCACGGCGCAGGTGATCGATGCCGACGGCTGGCTGCACACAGGCGACCTCGGTATTATCGATGCCGAAGGTAACGTCTTTATCAAAGGTCGCAGCAAAAATATGTTGCTTGGTCCGTCGGGGCAGAATATTTATCCCGAAGAGATCGAAGACAAACTGAACAATATGCCGTTTGTGGCAGAGAGCATCGTAGTGCAACGCGAAGATAAATTGGTTGGTTTGGTTTATCCCGATTTCGACGAGGCGTTCAAACAAGGCGTCAAAGATGAGGCACTGACACAGTTGATGGAACAAAATCGTTTGGAAGTCAATAAATTACTCCCTGCCTACGAACAAATTACGGCTATCGAAATTTATCAGGAAGAGTTTGAAAAGACACCGAAAAAGAGTATCAAACGTTTCATGTATAAATAATTCGGCGTGCTGTATGTCGTTTTAGCGGCCGAATATCACGTTTAATGTTTCTTCGATGGTGTGTGTGTGATGCCCGGCTACTACAAAGTGGTTGTCGTGTGCCTCAATGCAGAGTGTGGCATCGGGTGTTACGCGTATGCCACAGCGTAAGAGTGCCCGTTCGAGCCATAGTGCAGCCGTGCAGTTGCCACGAATCGTTACGGTCAGGTTACCCAACAGCGGTGCTATTTTGCAGTGGCCGTCGGTTTCGTCGAAATGATAGGCAGTGCTGCCAAAGGCTTCCTGAAATTTGCCTGTGAGCATCAAGTCTTCGGGAAGGCCCGTTTCTATGCCATGTTCGCCCATCAGCCAAATGCGGTCTGCCATTTGTAGCGCGAGGTCGAGTTCGTGGGTCGATAAGATAAATGTTTTGCGTGTATTCACCGATAGCCGCCGTAGTAGCAACATTATTTCGACTCTGTTTGGCAGGTCGAGGTGTGCGGTGGGCTCGTCAAGTAAGATGAGTGGCGTGTCCTGTGCCAAGGCTTTGGCTATGATGCCGCGTTGTTTCTCACCGTCGCTTACTTCGTTGATAAAATAATGTGCTTTGTGCCACAGATTGACTTGTTCTAAAGCGGTTTTGACAATGTCGCGGTCATGTTGTCCGAGATAACCGTTCCATCCTGTGTATGGGAATCGTCCCATCGCCACCAAATCGTATAGTGTCAGATTTTCGACGATGATATTGTCCGTCAGTACCAGTGATAATAGAGTGGCGCGTTTAGCATTCGATAGTTGTGTGATGTGTTGTCCTTGAATTAATACTTCGCCACCGAGCGGTTTTTGCAGTCCGGCCAAAGTGCGCAGCAGGGTGCTTTTGCCGGTGCCGTTAGTGCCTGTCAGGCAGATGAGGTCGCCGCTGTTGGCTGTCAGATTCAGGTCGTGCTGAATGATGTTTTTGCCGTAACCGATGTCCAAATGTTGCGTTGCTAACACGTTATTTTTGTTTGAGAATAATCCAAATGATGATGGGTGCGCCGACCAAAGCACTGATGGCGTTTATGGGCAGCGTATAACCTTGTGCCGGCAGTTGTGTGGCAATGTCGCACAGCATCAGCAGCGAAGCACCACACAATATGCAACCGGTCAGCGTGATGCGGTGGTCGGCAGTGCGAAAAAGCCCACGCACTAAATGCGGCACAGCCATGCCAATGAATGCTATCGGTCCGGTGAATGCCGTCGTCGTGCCCGCTAACAGTGCCACAGCAACGATAATCAGTATGCGTGTGCGTGTGATGTTGATGCCTAAACTTTGCGCATAATTTTCGCCAAGCAGCAGACCGTTTAGCGGTTTTTGCAGGGCGTAGGCCAGCACCAACCCGATGACGACCAAAGATAGCATTACCCACATATAATTCCACCCAACGGCCGATAAACTGCCAAAAGTCCATACGACAAATAATTTCAGTGAGTCGGGGTTGCTCGCATTTTGGAGAATGGTAACCAGCGAACCGGCTATTTGGCCAAACATGATGCCGACAATGAGCAACGAAACGGCTTGTCGCACCCGAAACGACACTGCCAACACCAACAACAGTACCAATACGGCACCGATGATGGCGGCACTTACCAATCCCCAACCGCTTTGTACGAATACGACGGGCAACAGACTACCGGCCAGCAGATAGATGGCGACACCGAGACTTGCGCCCGAACTGACACCTAACACATACGGACCGGCTAACGGATTGCGAAACAACGTTTGCATAAGGAGGCCGGCCACCGAGATAGCTGCTCCTGTAACGATGGCAGTCAATGCTTTGGGTAAGCGAAAATTGTAGATAATGTTGTGATAGAGTTCATTGTTCGATACGAGTGCTTCGAACGGAACACTGCCGAAACAGACATCGCACACGAATAACACGCTTGTAATGGCAATTAATGCGGCGAATTGCAGTATGTTACGTTTGTTTCTCATGGAGCCAATTTACAAATGTATGTCGGTGTATGATAGTCCGCGATGGTAGGGTGCAGTGCCCAAATCAAATCGTTGAGAATTACATCGGGGTGTACAACGCCGCTCTCCCAAAAATCGTTGGCACCGCCGTTGCGTGTGCGCGCGTAGAAACCGTAAACACAACCGGTTTTGGCTGCTTTGAATAATTGATGTCGCTCGTCCAAGGCAAATAGTTCGTGCATGGTAGCGGTGGGTGCATTCAACCATACGTCGGCTTGTGAAAAATGTAGTAGCACGGTTTCGAAATTGAGAGGCAAACTACCATTTGAGGTATCGTCGCTGTAAAAATAGTTGGCACCGGCATCGGCAAACAACTGTCCCATGTAACTCTGTCCGCCCGGCATGTACCAAGTGCCTTTGAAATTGCTGCCGGCCATTACTGTCGGTTGATTAGTAGCAAGTTGCGCCGCTATTTTCGCTTCGATGTAGTTACTCTCGATGGTATCGAAATAGGTCGCTGCGATGGATTCTTTGTCATAAAAAACGGCCACAAGTTTCAACCATTCGGCGCGTGCAAGGGCGTTAGGTTCAGTCCATTCGTTGTTGAAAATCAGCGGGATACCGGATTCTGCCAATCGTTTGGCGTTGTTGTCTTGTTGGTTATAACTTGCCAACATAAGTGCATTGGGTTTCAGTGCAAGTAGCCGTTCGGTATTTGTATCGAAAGCGTCGCCCAAACTGATGATTTGCTTGTCGGCATATCGTTGTCTGATGGTGTCGTTGTAAACAAGTTCGGGGTTGCAGATGCCGCTGATGCTGTGCAGTTCGTCTATGACCTCCAAAAAGGCGTAATGCGTGCACGATGTAACAGCCAAATGTGTTAGCGGAATGCGTATTTTGGTGCCGTCAGTCGGCACGTTGGCAGTATCGGTTTTAACCAAATAATATGTAGCCAGCACGGCATTGTCGATCCACGGGTTGTTTATTGTAACTCGTTTGTAATCAGCAAAATAATCAACCGTAAATCCATGAGCGTATTTTACGGTAAGGGTCGAATCGGGCGTGTCGTCGGTGGGCGCATGTTGGGCTGCGTGGCGTCCGCAGGCGGTCAGCATTGTGATGACGGCAAGTGTGTATATGAGAAATAATTTTTTCATGGTTGCAAAGTTAGCAAAAAATGTTGATAGTTGTAACCATTCGTGCATGGTGGTGTGAATGGCAGTGATGATGTAAAAAGAAACAGCCGAGTTAATCGGCTGTTTCTTTTGTGTTTATGCAAGATGCGTTGCTTATTTTGCTTGTGGCAAAACCGTGATACGCACGATGCGGTTCAATGCCCCTTCTTCGTAAACTTGTTCGCGGTCGCCTAATGGGTTGACGGTGATGCAATCGGCCGGGACACCATATTCGTTTACCAATATATTGCGCACTGTTTCGGCACGTTGTTGGGCAAGTCGGTCATTTATTTCGGGCGTTCCCGTATCTTTGTCGCAGTAGGCGTCTAAACGCAATGTAACATCGGGATATGCATTGACAAAGGCTGCCACATTGTAATATTGCGTGGCATAATTTTGTTTGGGTTCGGCAGCCCCAAGTGTAAATTCGATAAGCGCAATTTGGAATGGTTGGTCGAATGTGTTTGTGATGGCAGCGGCAGCCAAATCCGTGTTTGTGATGGGCGCACCACGTTCGATGACGCGTTCAGTGTGGTGGTACACATGTATCGTGTCGGCGCGCGTGTACTTATCGTGGTTTTGTTGGCGGGCTGTATCGTCGTTTTTATTCTGTTGTTTGTAGGCAAAACGATGTCCGCCGAAATTGTACGAAAAACCTACTGACACAGCGAGGTCTTCCTGCGTGACGGGACCGGCATGTACCGTGTATCCTTCGGCCATAATGGTAGTGGCAAGAGACAGATTGATGTCCCAATTCTCGTTGATGCGGTATTTCCCTGTCAACCCGAAATGCCCGGTTAGACTATGTAGTGCAGGCGAATTATGCCCGGTCGAACCATATAAATAACCGATACCAATGTGCGGAATGACATCCCATTTGCAAGTGTGTAGATAGCCCCGGTTGATGCACGACGAAATACTCAATAGTACGTCGATATGCGGATTGACGTAAAAAATATTGAAGTTGCTCGAACCGTCGAAAAGCGGTGTGATTTGCTGTGGTTCGAAGTTCCATTTTAGCAAGTCGGCCGACGAGGCTGCACCTTGCCACCAAAACGATTTGATGCCGAGTTGTAATCCGAAATAAGGCATTACCCATTTACCTGCTGATAGCGATATTTCGGGACGCATTCCGTTGGTGGCATCGATGTTGGGATTTTGTTGACGGCTTTGGTTAAATAGAATATCGCCGCCTACCATCAAAGAAAGGAACCAATCATCAGTAGCGCGTCCTGCACCATTGTATATGGTATCGTTTTGGGCAAATGTGCCGAAAGTAATAGTCGTTGCGAGTAAAAGAATAAATAGACGTTTCATAAATCAGAGGACGGTTAAAATGATTTGGTGCGGTTGGGCTGTTGTGCCAATGATGCTTCCGCTGGTAATGACAAATGTTTCCGATTGATATATATACCCCGTGCGACTGCTCCAATAGCGTATGTATGCCGTTGGCTCTTCATTGGCATCGGCTAAAGGTATCGAGATATTAAATAGACCATTTTCCAAGTCCAAATTGGCTACACCGCGACATACATTATCTACGAAAACCGCCATTTGGTCGTCGGCGTCGATGTAAGGTTGCAGATTGTCCGGCAGGGAAATGACAGCCGTGGCGCCAATGTATGTGTACGACACAGTGTCGGTAAATGCCCATTGGGGATTGTCGTAACGAGTGATGGTCTCTTTTTTGTGGCACGCAGCCATGGTTACCGCCAATAAGACGGTAACCTGGAGCATGACAATTTTGGAAATATTCGATTTTACAAAAATACGTTTCATTTTGCTGTTAAAATTAAGGGTTAAAACTTAATGAACTTTTGCACTTCGACTTCGTCGCCATGGATGAACCGCAAGAAATAGGTTCCTTCAACGAGCGGGCTGACATCGATGGAGTGCATGAACAAACCGTCGGTATGCTCTTTGTTGGACGAGTAAACCTGTTTGCCCAGCACATCGTAAATTTCGATGCGGGTCGTTTCGTCCGGCATCACAACAGCCGATACGGTGAGTTGCGTATTAGCCGGTATCGGATAAATTGACAATGTCGAGACAAAGTTGGTTTCGTTAAATTCGATCTTGGTCGGTGCCGATGGCGCGCCGCTCAAGCCGTTTGGCGCGTACGATACGACGGTGCTCGATAGTTGTGTGTCATTATTGCGTACACGGATGAAATGTACATCGTCCTGTGCATTGTCGCCGGCAACCGAGATGCAGAGCAGTGTTGTGTCGCCATAGGAAACCGGCACGGCTTCGCCACGAATTTCGCCATTGACAACAGCGTATAGTTTGTCGTTGGGCTGTATGGCGTCGGAATAGCCGAAGATAGACATGTTTTGTGCATATCGGTGTTCGCTGCGGAGTTGAGGTGCGCGGTTCACTGTCGAGGCTTTCGACGGATACGTCAAGGTCTTTGTCTGGTCAGACGTATTGTGAAGCATATAGCCTTCGTTCGGGCGCATCACTTCCAAAGAACCGATCCATTCGTTGCCGTAGTACATGGCAAAACCGTTTTGCGACTTGATGATGTCGCCGTTGACAGCATCGTAACCCGCGAGTGCCGTTTTTACACTGAGTACGCTTTGTGGCAAATAGGAAATGTAGTTCCAACGGCGTGGCGCAATAGTGATGGGTATCGAGGTCGGGTCGATTTCGGTACCGCTCACAGGCAACGTCTTGTCGGAGTTGACGTGGAAGAGATACATCTCGCTATTGTTGAACGATTTCAGACGACCGCCGCTTGCCCACGTGTGTGTTGCTTCAACATAATCGGCAAACAAGAGCAGTGTTTTGACGGTTTCGCCGTTTTCCCAACTACCTTCAGCCAACGCGGCATTGAGGTCGTTCAGGTTGTCGTTTGCAAGGTTGAACGATATCCAGTTCCAACCTTTATTCAGGTTGATGTTGGTGCATACCAATTCGCCTCCGTCGAAAATAACCGGATCCATAGGCGTGCCGACGACTTGCTGCGAAGCAAACGTTATCGTCTGCGACGGTACAGCCTGATAAGTGGTACCTGTCGAGGCGTCGTACATGCGGAATGTGAGCGGTGTCGATGTTTTGGATGTGTGCGAATAGACGGTGAGCAGTACATAATACATGTCGGTCGCAGCATTGTAAGCTGTGCGAGCAACGCCTACACACTCCTTGCCGTTGAAAGCAGCGAGTATATCGTTCTTATCCATGGAGAACACGCCTTCGAAACGCATTTGTCCGAAGATGGAACTATTGTACTCGAATGCGCTCGGATCGACGCTCCATGTAGGCTCTTCGCCTTTGACGGTAACGTTAATTGAGAGCGGTTCGCTTACATTTTGTGCATCTACCAAATAGATGACTTCGTTGTAACTGCCAACATTCAGACCGCTATTGATCGAGAACTCAATCGTTTCCGATTTGGTCGGATTGAGAGTGCCGTTGTTGGGCGTAGCAGTGAGCCACGATGGTAAGTTCTCGATGGTGTAGTTCTGAACAAAGCCTCCCTTGTTCGTGATACCTACTTGGAAGGTGTATTCTTCATACAGTTGTTTCTGAATGTTAATTTCGTCTTCTTGCCACATCAGTTGATTGCGGTCGATATAGGCCGACCAAGTGATTGGCGACAAGATGCTGTTGCCGTTCACGTCGCGCACATCGGTAGCCGTGAAGTTGACAATCGTATTTTCGATACGATAATCGTCTTCTTTGAGCGTGATGATAAGTGCGTCGTTGTTGACTACAAAGTCGTAAAGCAAACTGCTGACTGCGCCTTTGGTCTTGACTGGCGCTATATCCGATGATTGGATAGTATTGCCATAATTTACGGCTTGTAAATCATTGTCTGAAACGAAATCTTTCAGCGTATATTGCAATTCGGGTATACCTTGGAACGTAATGTAGTGCTCAAACGGATAGTAGGCCAGCAGACCTAATTCGTTGCCGTCGAGTTTTTCATTGTCGAGTTGTTCCATTTGTGCTTGTGTACGATAGAGATTCCACAGACGAATTTCGTCTATCGAGCCGTTGAAGAATCGGTCGATGGTTAAGTGTGTATCGTTGGGAATATCGTGCCAACCGCAAGCACCGACAAAGATACGATCGCTGGCAATGCCACCAACCATATCGGCTGCGAGGTATGTTTGCAACTGACCGTCGATGTAGATGCGTGCATGTCCGTTGGAACGGCTGACAGTGAATACAAAATTGTGCCATGTATCATCAGCCCAATTGCCTTGTACGACTGTTTCGTAACCGTTGTTGCGGTAGCACAATTCGCCGGCAGCATTCCATCCGACGGCAAACAAGTTGGTCGGATTCTCCGAAGTGCTGTTTACGCCATCACCGTTGGATAACATAATGGCATCGACTTGTGGTGCTGCGGCTTTGAACCAGAATCCGAGTGTATAATCCATCTCGGCTGTGCAAACGGTAGCCGAACTATTGATTTCGAGATAGCCGCTTTGTCCGTCGAAACGGGTAGCAAAGCCTTCGGGTAAAGCCCATTCGGCATTGTATAGAATGAGGTTCAAACCGCGTGCTTTGTCGGCTGTCGCAGTGCCTTGGGCTTCATCCATGGCGTAATAGCCTATCAAGCCGACGTCGTTGCCGGAGAGTTGTATGGCGCTATTGGCTTGGAGTTGTCCGGCCGAACGGCATGCGTTCCAAATGCGGAATTGGTCTACTTGACCGTTGAAATAGCCTGTTTCGGAGGCTATATCGCGACCTATTTGGAACAGACCGATACCGTCGTAGTCGTTTACCGTCGCCTCGACTACGGCCACCCAATTGACATACGCTGTCAGCAGGGAAGTGGCGCTGTTGTAGGTGAGGGCAACGTGATTCCAACTACCGGCTTCCAATGCTGTGGGCTTGCTGGAGCGTAACTCCGTGTGACCAAAACGCACCGTAACGTAGTTTTGATTGTCGATGCTGAACGCAAGACTGCTGCGTGTGTCGCCGTGACTGAAAATGGTGGCGTTTTGCGCATAGTCATATTTTATCCAGCCTTCGATGGTCAAGTCTTTTGCACTGTAGTTTTTGCTGAGTTCGGTTGACAGATAGGCGGCTTTGCCATCGAGTTGAATGGCTACGTCGTGGTTGGTGACTGCGCCGTTGCGTATGCCTGTTACCGAGAAGTTGTTGGTAGTGAGCAATCCGTCGGCAATGGTTTCGTTGAAGTCCAAACGTATTTCATCGCTAATGGTCAAGATACCGTTGGCGGGTTTGGCAGCACCGAATAGACGCGGATTGTACATATCCTTGATACCGGAAACGATTTCCGACTCGTTGGAATAGAGTTGATTATTGATGTTGCAGAACGATACGGCGCGTATGTCGTAGCGTTGGTCGGGCAACTCGTCCATATAGAAATTGTAGAATATGTTACCCAAATTTTCCGACTGAATGCGCAGTGCATTGAAGCCCTTGTCCACCATGGCATCGACCAGCGAGTCGTTGTCGTAGTAGTAGGCCAGCGTAATCCATTCGTTGTCGGATGCGGAGGTGGCTTTGTACTGCAATTCGATGTGGTCGAAATCCGTATAGTTGACATCAAAGTCGGTCAAGGTAATCGGCATATAGTGGCTCACGACACCGGCGATGGTGTCGGCGGCGCATTTGGTGTTGTATGTCCAATTGTTGGACGGCGCACCAACGCGCACGCTTGTACAAGACGGTGTGAAATGCGCTGTTACATATACCGTATCCGATATGAGCGGAATGAAACTATTCGGGTCGTTCTGACATTGCGATATGAGTATGATGCCTAACGAATCGTAATTGAGCACAGTACCTTTGCGTACGGAGAGCGTCTTTTTCAGGTCGTCGCCGGCAGGCACATGGTATGCCAAACGCGATCCCGAAAGCGGATTGCCGTCAATAGTGATGATGGCGCCGTTAGGATTGGTTCGGTCGTACGGTATGATGTCGAACGTTTGGTCTTCGCCGGTTTCGGAGTTGTTGCGCAAGTGCAGCATGAATGTGGCGGCTTCGCCCGAAGGAATGTTCTCTTGAAAATTTTTGTCCACCGATAGCGTCGGCACTTCCAACTGCATGGTGGCTGCGTCGATTACTTCCGTTTCGTGATATTTCCAGTGTACGGCTGTGTATTCGCCTTCGTATGGGCAACTTGTGGCACCACCGCGTGTGCGGAACACAAAGGTCGGGAACGACTCTTTCATTTCGACACTGTTTTCGTTGGCTGCGCCGGAACCCAAGCCGGGACCGCTGACGCCATATTCTTCGTCGGACGAATCCCAGCCGTTGTTTTCGTACAAAACGTCAACCGATATGTAATCATCGTCGCCCGATTCGGCCAGGACAAAACCTTTGGCGTGCGAGGCCGTCATGTCGTCGGTAAATTCGCCGCCTTGTACCATGCCCGTGTGTTCTTCGAATGCGAACGTCGTTTTACTACCCATCACGTTCACCATAAAGTCGTTGGAAACGATGGCGCCTACCGTGATGTCGAACGAGTTGACGGACGACACAGTGGTTGAATATTGCTCGCTGTATTCGATAGGCGAACCGGCGTGGAACGAGTAGTTTTGCAGCAGTTTGCTGGCTTTTACTTTGATACTGTCGTTGTCCGACATCACCTTGTACCACTTGTCTATCGATTGGTTGATCGATGCTACCGAGTCGATTTTGTTAGCAGCAAGGTAGGCTGTGTAGTAACCGGGCTGACCGAAGTTCGGGTCGCCGGCCGGCACGGTGGACATGTAGTAACAGCGTTTGTTGATGTTGGCCGAGTCCTGCAAGGTGGCTTCGTCGCGCGTGCCGGGCAGCAGCAACAGGCTGTTGCGCACATCTTCCAAGTTGGGTATCAGCGTCTGTTCGAGGTAAATTTGCGGATAAGCAAATAGCGTATTGAACGACTGAGCCATCGACAGACCGCGCGTTTGCACGAGCGCATATTTGTCATTTATGGTATAAGTACCAACATAGGCATCGGCACCTAATTTATCGTAGGTGGCTTTTGGTACGATGGTGCTGACCAACGTGCTGCCAAAGGTGATGTTAGTCGAGTAGCCGACATATACGTCGCCGTTGGCGCCGACATACAGCGGGTCGTCGCTGGTTTGGAAACGCTGCGTAACGGTGGTTACAGTGGTCTTGGTGTTGCTGCCGGTGTATTGTGCCGACTGCTTGATACCGGCACTGACACCTGTTTCAGCTTCAGATGCTGTGTTTGCAGTACCGGTGGCCGTAGCTGGAGTTACAGCCAATGTGATGGTCATAGCTCCTGAATTGTAGCCCTCTGTCCATATTTCGGTACCTTCGTGCTCGAGTCCGCCGCGGTAGGTGTTGCTCTCGGTAAAGGTGGTGCCTTTTTCGAGGTACGAATAGGAGTTACTTCCCGGTGGGTCGCGTAGCACGGTCAGCAGTTTGTCGGGACCGGCGGTTACGAAGTTGACGCCCGTCTGATGGCTACCCAAAATGTAGGCTTCACCATTCTCGTTGCCCATCGGGTTTTCCCAATTGACGCTGGTCGGGTTATCGGAGTCGCCGTAAACGAATGTGGCGTTCACCGAGCCGGTGGCGTTATCCATGGTCGGTTGGTCAATGGTTACCTGCCAATAGTTTTCGTCAGCTACCAGCGTGTCGGAGTAGGCAAAGTGTTGGCTGCCGAAGCTTACTGTGGCGTCCTCTACCGGCACACGGTCGATTTTGGTCGAGTCGATGTGTCCTACCGCGTCGGTGTAGTACAAGAACTCTTCGAATATCTCGTAGCCGAAGAAGTAGATTTCGTTCTGCGTGAATACCGGTTTGTCAAACAGATATTTGCCGGTGGCGGCATCATACAGCAGTACGGTGTCTTTTTCGCCAACCAAGTTGTTGGTTATTGTCGTTTCGTCACCGAAGTAGGGCATCGAATTGCCTTGGAAATCGCGTTGTTTGACTTCGATTTGCGCACGATAACGTTTGGTAAATACCTGTTTCTGCATGTAAGGCACCGAGTCGGTGTATTCCACAACTTTATAACCCAACGCTTGGTTGTCAGGGTCGATCAATGCAGAATCCTGATAGGTGTAGGTTTCGTATGCGGCTCTCACGGCGTTCGTCAAATCGAGGTCGCTCTTGTCGCCGGTAATGGCGTCATGCTTATACACGCCCAATGTTACGGTATATTGTTCGGGATATACCGGCGCTACAAATTCGCCCGTTTCGTTATTGACATGGATAACGATATTTCCGCTATTGTAATCGACGATGGTGGTTTTCGGTGTTTCGCCGGCATGGCTGGTTAGCACATGATGGTCGATGCTTACCGAGTGTCCCAGCGTATCGAGTGCATAGGCCTCGAGTTTTGGCGTGAGGGTAACGGTCATATTGTCGGACAGGTTGTTTTTCGACAAACCGAAACCTACGGGATAAGCCTCCTGAACGGGACCGCCGCAGATACGTCCGATGTATTGTACTTTGGTGATGTCTTCGAGCAAAAGTCCCGTTACTATGTCCTGATAGTTGCGGTCTTGGCCGTTCGATTGCGTGATGCGACCATCGTTGAGGAACGTGTGGCCGTCCTTCATCACTCTGACTTCGTGAACGCCCACAGGCACGTTTATCTCAAAATTACCTTTGGCGTCGGTGTAAATCCATTCGCCGTTGGATTTCATGGCTGTTACACCATCGATGGTGAAGTATGCTCCTTTCACAGGGTAAGTACCGCCCTGATAAACAACTGTACCGCTCACTTTGAACGAACTGTTATCCACGAAGTTGACGGTGTGGCTTTGTGCATTGCCGTTGATATAGCGAATCTCGGATGTCGGGTCGAATTGGTGTGTGCCTTTGCGCGGGTAGAGCGTGTAGGCTGTACCGTTGCCGTAGTAGGGAACCGCACGTATAGCGTATGTACCCGACACGTCGGTCAAGGCCTTGTAACCCAACTGATTGATGGACGGGCATACATCGGACAGCGTAACGCCGGACAATGTGCCGTGGTGCTCGTTGTAGTTGCTGCCGACATACGATTGATCGTAGAAGGCCTTGGTGGAGATGTAGTCGAACGTGTAGTAGGCTGCCAACTTACTCTCGTTACCGATTAGGTAGCGTGTGTAGTCGATGGCTATTTCGTTGCTGCCCAAGGCTCTGTTCCAAATGCGTACTTCGTCGATGTTACCTTTGTAACTTTCGCCGAGCGTAACCGCATAGGTCGATTTTGACGGTGCTGTGGAGCAATTCCCCGAGGTCGCAAGGCTGTCGTTTATATAAAGGTATATTTTGCCGTTGTCCTTGTCGTACACACCCGACAGGTGCGTAAATTGCGCATCGGACAGGGCTTTCTCGGCACTGATTTTAGCGGTGCCTACGCTGAAATAGGGCTTACCGGTACTGATGCCCAAATCGTACATGCCTTTTTTGTAAATAATGTGCTGTGTGGTAGAGGACGATACATCAGCCGGTTTTATCCACGCTTGCAAGGTTACGGGCAAACTGTTGTCGGACAGCAGTGCGGTGTCGTCCACTTTGGCGGTCGAACCCGAACCGCTGAAGTAGAGGCTTTGGCCGGAAATGTCGTCTGTGGTTTCGAGGCGAACCTCGACGGAATCAACCGACTGACCGTCTTCAAACGTTACACGACCATAGAAATCGCCTGTCGGTGTGCGGAATCCGATGGTGTATAGCGTGTCTTCGGACGACAAGATGCTACCGCCGCAATTCAGCAAACCATAAACACGATATTCGTACATGGTGCCGGCCAGGCTTGTGGCGTCGTTGATGAGGTAGGTCGATGACGTGCTGCTGGCGCTGACCGATTGCACTTGCTTGAATATATCGTTCGTGTTGTAGATGCGCCGCTCGATGATGTAGTTGTCGAACGAACCGGTGGTTGACCATGTTAATTCCGTTTTGTCCGAGAAATAGCCTTTGCTGGCATCGAAATCGTCGATGGTGCCAAGTACGAACGGCGAAATTTCTTCTTCCGTGTAAATCGGCGTAACGGCTTCGAAATTCTCGTTCGGCATGATGGACAATTTGTATGTGTAGTTGTTACACAAACGTATCATTTTATCCTCGTACTTGCCGGAATTGAAGTCGGCTTTGGTCAGCGTAATTTCGTCGGATGATGAGTAGGTGTTGTTGATACGTGTAAGGGTGAACCGTGTACCATCGCTCCACACTGAACCCGATGTTTTCCAAGTGATGGTGGCCGTCTTTTGGTCGGACGACAGCGTTACATGGGCGTCGGTCGGGCGTGCGTGGTTGGTATTTACGGCAAGGTTGCTGATTTTTTTCGTAAAGCAACTCCATGCCGGTTTATCTTTAGTCGTTGCGCGGTAAATCTCGAAGTCGTATAAGTTGTCTTCGCCCTCTAACAAGTCTACTTGGGCGGAATAACTCGTTACGCCACCTTTGTAGGCCACATATAGGTATTTCGGATAACCGGACATCGTTTTGCCCTCTAAATCTTTTTTCGTATATTTGATAACGAAATTGTCGGCAATGTAGTCGCTGGCCGGCGCATTCGGTATCGACCATGTGAGTTTGATAACCCTCTGGCTGAGATTGGCCTCGGCATCAAACTGATCGACCTGCGGATAGGCTGGAATAACAATTTCGGAACTCTGCGTGTCGTATGATATCTTTTTGTTTCCCGACGGCGTATAGGTCTGATACACAATCACACGATTGGTAACGTTGAGATTCAATGGGTTGCTGCCATCCACATAGAGATAGAAAGGACCGCTTGTGGTTGAACCACCAACGCTGGTTTTTCCTTCTGTACTTATTTGAGTTTTGCTGGTGTTGCATAGTTTGATGTCGCCGTAAGTGTACGCATTGCCGGAAGCACTGCGACTCCACGGAATTTTAATGGCCGGACGATTACTCTCGACATCGTAATTGGCTGTAGCCACCGGCGAGGTTACCTGAAATGGCGACCGTTCCCATTGGCACGAGGTGTTCCATGTTTCGCTGACATCTTGGTCTGCTGTCGCACCGCGGCGCCACCATGTACCGGTCAGTTTGGTGGTTACTTCGGTGTTCATCTGAGCCGATGTAATCGGCACATCAAATGAGATGTAATGATTGCCGGAAGTGTTGTCGTTAATGGTTAATCCGCCACTGTTTTGTTTAATCGTTAGAGCACCATCAGAGCTACAATTGAATTTGATTGTGTATGTGCCGCACGTTATCGTCGCACCATCTTTGTTTTCATCATTGGCAAAGCCGCAGTGGCCGTCGCCTATCGAACCCCAACTTTGGTAGTAGCGTATTTCATGGTGGATGACGCCTTCGCTCACCTTCCATTCTACTTTACACCAACTGCGGCTCCAATCATCAGTGGCAAAAGCATTGATGCCTACAAGCATCAGCAGGCATGCCAACACGAGTCTTCGTGTAGAGTTTGTTACTTGTTGTTTCATACTTATCTGTTTTTTAGAATTTATTTTCTGTTAAAATGCTATGAGATAACGGATTAACTTTTGTTCCGTTTTGGCGGTCGAAGCCGTGTTGTCCTCGTCCATGTTGAAGGTATAGGCATTTGCCTTATTCGCTTCGGTCGATGACCAATAAATGCCTGCCGTATTCAACAGCGTAGCCGTTGGCCGCTGGTTGGTGATGTAGGCGTTGATGTCGGTCAGTCTGTTCCGAATGCTCATCCATTCGTCTGCCGAAGGTATGTACCATCCGGCTCCTATGGTTTGCGCCTGCTGCAACAGCGGATATTTGGACGGGTCGGCTTGCGCGGCCATTTTTTGCGTATTGGCACTGCCGTCGGCCATGGAGTTGGCACCTATCGAGTCGGTATCTACCGTGCACCATGCCAATTTGTACTCGGCCAACGTAATGGCATAGCCGTGTATGCCGCCCGTGTTGGTGGTATAGACAATGCCGAGCGTGTCGCCGCCCACAATGTACAAATCGCCCGGTTTATAACTGATTTGGTTTTCGTCTTTGCTGGTCGTTTCTGCCCACGACAGGCGGCGCATCGGGCGCACACCGTATTTGGTGGCTTTCGCATCGTCGAACGCATTGCCTTTGGTTACCGTAAAAGTTTCGCCACCGGAGGTAGTACTATAATCTTTTGCCGTAACGGCGTAAGCAAAGTCGCGGCCGCTCTCGGTCGATGTCCAATAGACGCTCTGGCTGATGGCCGTGGCGCCGGGTATGCTGTTGAGTTGCGTGTTGAGTACATCGACATTGGCAACGATGTTCAGCATCTCTTTTTGCGAAGGCAGATACCACGAGTCGCCGGCGGTGGCGCAGGTTTTGAATGCCGGATAGGCTGCTCCCCAGTTGCTTATATTTTTAATGGTGGTCATGTTGGTCAGGCCGTTGTTCTGGCTGGTACTTTTCGTTTCGGTTGGCAACGTGCCTGTGTAGCCGTCGTTCCAGCAGCCATCTACTGCTAACGGGTCCCACTGCACGGAGGCGAAGTCGGTCAGTCCCACTATTTTTGCAAATCGCCCAACGGTCGATAGTTCGCATACGATGCCTTCGGCTTCGCCCGCGGCGTTGAAGTAGATGTCGCCCACTTTGTAGGTGGTGGCGGTGGTGTTTGCCCAATCGGGTTCAACCCACGCTAATTGGCCGTCCGCTATGGCGAGGAATTGTCCCTCTTCGCCCAACGGCAAGGTCTTCCATTGGGATTCGCTCCAATAGAGAATGTCGCCTTCGGCCGATCCTTGCGGTCTGCCCGATATATCGTCCCAAACGGGTTTGCTGCCGGCGTCGGGCGCATATTTGGCTATCGAATCTTGCAGATTCGGTTTGTCGCTCAAATCGTTGTAACTGCCCGAAAATGAGCCGTTTTCCGATAGCGTTGGTTTGTCTGTCAGGTCGTTGTAACTGCCCGATGTGGCTACTTTGGCCAAGGCGGGCGCGTTTGTCAAGTCGTTGTAACTGCCCGATGTGGCAACGTTGGCCAATGTAGGTTTGTCTTGTAGGTCATCGTATTTGCCTGTGGTTGCCACGGTTGCGAGCGTCGGTTTGCCGTTCAAGTCGCTGTAGTCGCCCGACGTGGCCACGGTGGCGAGTGCCGGTTTGTCTGTCAAGTCGTTGTAACTGCCCGATGTGGCTACAACGGCCAAGTCCGGTGAGTTTGTCAAGTCGCTGTAGTTGCCCGAAAATCCGTACACTCTGATAGAGTCTTTGATGTTCGGTCGTCCGCTCAGGTCGCTGTAGTCGCCCGAGAAAGTGCCGTCTGCCGATAGGCTTGGTCTGTCTGTCAGGTCGTTGTAACTGCCCGATGTGGCTACTTTGGCCAAGGCGGGCGCGTTTGTCAAGTCGTTGTAACTGCCCGATGTGGCAACGTTGGCCAATGTAGGTTTGTCTTGCAGGTCGTCGTATTTGCCTGTGGTTGCCACGGTTGCGAACACCGGTTTGCCGTTCAAGTCGCTGTAGTTGCCAGACGTGGCAACGGTTGCGAGTGTCGGTGTGCCTTGCAGGTCGCTGTACTCGCCCGTAGTGGCCACTGCGGCCAATTCGGGCGTGTTGGTCAAGTCGTTGTAGTTACCCGAAAAACCACCTCCGCCGTACGCAGGAACATCTACCAAATCGTTGTACGATACAGGCTCGGACAACTTGGCAGCCGTATTGGCGTACAAAGCGTATGGCACGCTCAATAGTTGCGTTGTCGATTGCGTTGTGAACGAAAACCCGCCGTCGGGATCAACGGCGATGGTCAAAAAGTAGGGCCCGTGCGCCCAATCAATCGTTGCAAAATCGCCAATGGTGGGCGTGCCACCACCGATTTTCAGCGTAACAAGGCCGTTGGCGTTCGTCTTACCCGAAAAATTCTCCGAGTAAACCGTCGTGCCATCGGCGCTGCCTTGCAAAATGGTCGCCTGCACCGTCACGGTGCGGTTGGCGGCGACGGCACCTTGTGCCGTGCGAACTACCGCCTGAAAAGTCATGGCGTCGGGAGCCTGCGCTGCGCACAAGCCGCACCATGCTGCGACTACACAGAAGAGAAAACTTCTTTTCAAAAACATAGACTTTGTTATCATTTTTATTATATGGTGTTGTTTATTTCTTGATAATTTGAAAAACGGCTTGTTGTGATTTGTCGGTGGTTGTCAGGCGCAATAAATAGACACCGGCCGGTAATGTGCTGAAATTCAGCGTAAATGCCGCCGGTTGGTGCGTGGTGCGCAGCACAATCTGACCATTACTGCCGGCTACTTCGCAATCGACCGACACATCGTCGGCCACCTGTATGTGCAACAAAGCAGATGTAGGGTTGGGATACACACTGACATCTGCTTGCAAATTGTTTTCGACGTTCGGAATTTGGTCGATGGTCAACGGATACGTTTGCAACACGCCTATCGTAATCGAGCCTTCGCTGCTCTCGGCATAACCGGCCACCGCCTGCCCGATACTGTACGTCATGTCCGGACCATCGGCGCCGGTGGTAACGACCGCCGTTTGAGCCGACAAACACACGCTGACGCACAGACAACAAACGACCAACATGAAACGTTGTGTTCGGCCACTTAAAATTTGTATGCTGTACAACATAATTTTTACCTTAAAAATTCGGCTGCAAAGTTACATAAAATTTTTGATATTATGTACGATTTTGGCTAAATTTTTTAGCATTTTTTTTTTTTTTGAAACTATTTAATTCTGTAGAATTATTTAATAATCAAATTATTAGTGGTTTTTATGGTCAATTTATGCACCAAAATGCGAAAAATACGTAAAAACTCGTATTGTGATAATCAATATTTTGTTGTAACTTTGTGGCGTAATCTTAATATGTTTAATTATGTTCAAAAAAGTATCTGTTTTAGTAGTTGCATTTTTGGCGTGCGTGTCGCTGATGGCGGCGCCTGCTAACGCCCAAAAAGTGCAGAAAGAGTCGCGTTTCGCATGGCTGAAAAGTGTGGAACAGCAGGCTCCGGCAAAAGCGCCTGCGGTTGTGCCACAACCACAGCGCGAACGTAGCATGGCCGAACCAAAGCCGTTGAGAAGTGTGCAGAATCAACAAAAAAGTTTGTTCAAAGCACCGGTGGTGAGTAACGACACCATATTTATTACTGAAAAAGATTTGCCTTACACCGTCGATACCCGCCTCTCGGCAAGCGCGGTGGTGGCGCTGAAACTGTCCGAAAAGACGAAAGTCGCTGTGTCGGTGAGTGCCGAAATAGCCGGCTCGTATTACGCCTTGCAGGTCGATGGCGTGCAGATGGGTTCGGGCATGACTGTACTTATTCACGAGTGGCCGGCCGGCCAAGTGGCTGTGCTGCCGGTGACGGATTACGATCAATATGCAGGGCGCCCGTGCAAACTCGCTTTCAGCATAGTGGGCGCATCGGACATCGTGTCGAGCATCAACGATTTGGCGGTAGATACCATTGAGTCGCTGCCGTTTACGGCCGTAGAGACCGCGCCGCAAGCCGTGAAATATCTGCTTGACGAAGCCGAAACAGTGGGCGAGTACCATTTCTATCGTCCGATAGCCACCAAGGCATTCTACTACCAAGCGCCTAAAGATTTGAAGTATGCCATTTCGGCGTCGGACATCATCTGTTCGCTGGATGCGGCTTTGGCTCCTATCGTGGAAAATTACGGCACCCCGGCCGTAAACAAAGACGTGAAGGCCGACTCTGCTTCGACCTATGTGGTGCAATCGACCGATGGCACTTTCACGTTCAATATGAAAGAGGGCGAACTGCCCGCCTATCAAATTGGTGGCGTAGATGAAGTAACGCAGGTAGAACTGCCGTTCCGTTACGAAGGCACTTTGTCGCATGCGTGTACCGGAGCGTGGTTGGGCTGGAAATACGATGCCTATGTGTTCACACTGACCAAACAGGCCCGAGTGCGTGTGTATAATTCGCAGTCTGTCTATGTGTATCTGTCCGATTCCGATGGCTTTGGGAAAGGATTAAGTTATGGCACGTCCGATGTATTGGAGCCGGATACCTATGTGGTTGAATGTTACAGTGCTTCTGACGAGTTTGCTGCTGTCGATTATTGCTTGTTTATCGATATGGTGGATGTGGCCTCGCCGTACATTCCGCTTTACGACACCATGCCGTACGATGGCTCACTTACCGTTGGCAAAACAGCGTATGGCACTATTGCGTGCACCGATGGTCAATTTGTTCAGTTGGGTGCCGCTTCCTCCGCAGCCGGCTTTGCCAAAGGGTTCAAAGTGGAGTTGGAGCCGGGATCCTATCGCGCTGCGCTTACCGTGTCGGGCGATGCCGGCGTGGGCAAAGGTGCTGTCTTGGCGGTCTATTCGCAACTGACCGGCACGCTGGACGACGATACCGTGGCTTTCACTGCCGACTATATATATGATTATCAGCACCAAACCTCTTGCTCGGTGGCGCGCGAATTTTCGGTAACCAAGGCGGGGACTTACTATGTGGCGATTGCCGATTGGTTCGACGATTGCTCCAATAACTATGCGTTGTCGGTCGAGAAGTTCGTGCCTGACCACTTCACCGAGATAACACTGCCGTTTGCTGCCGACGATGTATTGTTCGACCCTACCGATGCCGCTTTGTATTTGTATTATCAGACCATAGGCTACGCCTTCGTGGTGCCGCAGGATACGTTGCTCAAAGTGTCGCTGCAATCAGACAACGGTGAGTTTGGAGCGCTGATTACATCCTCGTTAAACGAGTATCCGGTTATCGGTGTTTCGGGCGAGTCGTATGTGTCTGTGCCGGCCGGCTATTGGTATATGCCTGTTGTCGAGCGGTTCAATCAAAAAGCGACGTTCAGCATCGCGCTGGAATATTCCGACAAACAAATTGCCACCGACACCATCACGCTCGATTCGTTGCTGCGTGCCGCCAAAGTGGTCGAGGCTGTCGAAAACGAGACGCTTTTCTTGGGGTCTAAACCGACCGAGTTGGTCGAAGATATTGAAGGCATAACGCGCTATGCCTACGCCTACAACATGGCGCTCGACTCGGGCGAATGTGTGCGCTTCACACGCACCTGCGATTACGACGAATATCTGTTTGTCTATCGTGCCACGGCCGATACGTTCGAATTGTGGGCCGACTACGACGATTCTTTCCCACCGATTGAAGCGGACAGTACCACCAATTACTATTTTGTGGTGTCGTCGTTTGCTGAATGTAGAATGGGCAATATTACCTTGTCGCTGACAAAACTGGCAAAAGACAAAATAATCTCGGTGGACTCAGTGCTGAATCATGCCATCGACATCACGCTGCCGTATCACGCCGAGGGTGAGTTCAGCGACGCATCGGCCGATTATTACGAGGATGGCCGCTATCGCCAAGTGTACCGCGTGCAGCTGACGGAAGGCTCAGTGGCCGAGTTCCGAATGCAGGCCGAGAATTTCAGTTATAATGTTGGTCCGAGCATTGAATTCTACGATGCAGATACAAATTTGGTCGATTATGGCGCTACATCTTATGTGTACGCAGTCGATTCTACTGCCTATTATTATGTGGTGCTTACCACTGATAGAGAGGGAGGTGAAGGTACTTATTTGTTCGATGCTAACGCTGTGCAGACGACGGTTACCGTGGACGAATTGGTGGCCGCTGCAACGCTGCTCGACCAAATGCGTGGCACACGCACGGCCGACAAACCGCAAGTCAATGCTACCGAAGGCTCGTTCGATTGTTGGTACAACTTGGCGCTGGATTCGGCACAAGTTTTCCTCTTCAGTTTCGAGTCTATGAATAATATAGGCACTATTGATGTATATAAAAAGGTTGGCGAAACGATGACTGACGTTTCGTGCCCTTGGATAGCCGGTAATACATGGTATCTGCAGGCCGATACGGTGGCAACCTACTATTTGAGAATATCTTTAGCCTCCTCGTTCGATAGTTTGACGTTCGACTACAAAAAGACGGAACGCTTAGACCAACTGCCGGTTCAAACGGTCGATTCCTATCTGCGGCTGAACGGCGTATTCGATACCGACAACTATCATTTGATGGCTATAATGGATCAACCGGCCTTGACTACCGACCTGTATAGCGTGCAACGCAACGCCGGCGAGGGACTCGCACTCATGCGTCGTAATACGCGTGGTGGTTTAATGGTAATGATATCGGAAACGATGATGAGTAGTGATGGCGTTCAAAATCTGCCCGACGCATCGGCCGCTGTAACGGATTCGCTGATTTTGGCGTCCGATTGGAATACAACGGTTTACAATCGTCCCGACTACGACTTCTTGTTGCACACCACCTTGTCATTGGATACGATATTAACACATGCACCGGAACTCGATTTCGCCACTTTGCCTGTCAGCAAAAATGGTACCATCGATCGACTCTTTGCCGAAAATGCTTGGTACTACAATGGCTCTGACAACTATGCCGTATTCGGAGCCTACAAGGTGGATATGAAAGCCGGCCAAACACTTCAATTCACAGGCTCCGGCAATTTTGAATATATGATGGAGGTTTATACCTATGACGGCACCGCATTTAATCCTGTTTCCTATAATAGTGGCTTCGATATGTCGTTCCGGGCATCGAGCGCCGACACCTATTATATTGTATTGCTGACGCAATTGTATGATTATTCGAGCGTGTTCGACCTGTTGGACGGCACCTACGCTTACACGCTGCAAAACCCGATGGTGCTAACCGAAATCGTCGCTGTTGATGTCGATTGCGCATCTGTCGTAACCGACGACATTGAATCGGAAGTTGCTGCACGCATGGCTCTGGTCGAACTGCAACTCACTATGACTGCCCAAAACGGCGCTGTCATCAATGTTGCTAACACGTCGTCGGCTTGGGTGCTCGATGCCGAACTGACCACGGCGTCCTATACCGTAACCTTGCCCGAAGGCTATATCTTTGTCGAAGGTGTTAATCCGACTGTTACGGTGCTGGTTAACCCAGTTACTGTCGATGTGCAGGCCGGCGCAAACGGTACCGTATCGCCCGCCGGCAGCAAAGTGGTGCGCCGCAACTCGTCGATGACGCTCAACATCGCTGCCAACGAAGGCTACGTTGTCGATGCCGTCAAAGTGAATGGCGAACCGGCTTCGTGTGATGTCGTGGGCAAATCGTCCGGCGAATTTACTTTTGTGGCCAATCAGAACATGGCAGTCGAAGTAACATTCCGTCTTTCTACGGCCATCGACCAAGTGCTGACGAAACAGGCTGTAGTTTACACGCAACAGCGCACGTTGGTTATCGATGGTGTTGAGGCCGGAACCGACATCCGCATCTACACAGTGGCCGGCACGCTCATTTGCGCCGACAAAGCCACCTCGACCACGCAGGCATACACCATGCCGACAGCCGGTTTGTACATTGTACGCATCGGTTTGCAGATCGAAAAGGCTATTTGCAAATAGTGACGAAATAGTTGCTGTTAAAGCATTTTTAAGCGACCGGCCGGAGTGTCGGTCGCTTTCTTTTTTGCGAAATACAAAAAAAACTTATCAACAACTTAACGCTCTGATTTTATGACAATTATGTTCTTTATAGCAAGTTTTTATAAAAACATTTGGTAGTTTCGTAAAAAAGATGTAATTTTGCAAGCCCAAATAGTGGGAAAAGTTAACAATTTTAGTAATACAAAAATCAGAAAAAATGCCTACAATTCAACAATTAGTTAGAAAAGGAAGGGTTGTTCTGGAAGACAACAGCAAGGCTCCAGCCTTGGATTCTTGTCCTCAACGCCGTGGCGTTTGTGTGCGTGTTTACACGACGACGCCCAAAAAGCCGAACTCTGCCATGCGTAAAGTGGCTCGTGTTCGTCTGACAAATGCGAAAGAGGTCAACGCTTATATCCCGGGCGAAGGACACAACTTGCAAGAGCACTCTATCGTTCTCGTTCGTGGCGGCCGTGTAAAAGACCTCCCCGGTGTTCGTTATCACATTGTTCGTGGTACGCTCGATACCGCAGGTGTTACATCGCGCACACAGCGTCGTTCGAAATACGGTGCCAAACGTCCGAAAAAATAACCAATCCATTTAATTAACACAAAGTACTAAAAATTGTTTTTGATTTTTTGAGCCTTGATGAGGGTTGAGTAAATGCGTTCGACGGAACGCGTTGAAGACAAACAGACAGCCAAAACAAAAACGTAATCTTTATTGAAAAATGAGAAAAGCAACGCCTAAAAAACGGGTTATCCTGCCGGATTCCGTTTTTAACGAAGTGATGGTAACAAAATTCGTCAACCACTTGATGTTCGACGGAAAGAAAAACCTCTCTTTTGAAATCTTCTATGGTGCTCTTGATTTGGTAAAAGCAAAATTGCCGAACGAAGAGAAAACTCCTCTCGAAATCTGGAAAACCGCTCTCGACAACATCACACCGCAAGTCGAAGTGAAGTCGCGCCGTATCGGTGGCGCTACGTTCCAAGTTCCTACCGAAATCCGCCCGGATAGAAAACAATCTATCTCGATGAAAAACTTGATTATCTTTGCCCGCAAACGCTCGGGACATTCGATGGCCGAAAAATTGGCTGCCGAAATTGCCGACGCATATAATAATCAAGGTGGCGCATTCAAACGTAAAGAGGAAATTCACCGCATGGCCGAAGCCAACCGCGCATTCGCACATTTCCGTTTCTAAATCTTCTAAACAAGTAAAGAGATGGCTAAAAAAGATTTGCATTTTACACGCAATATCGGTATCATGGCTCACATTGATGCCGGTAAAACAACTACTTCCGAACGTATTCTGTTCTACACCGGCTTGACACACAAAATCGGCGAAGTACACGATGGTGCTGCCACCATGGACTGGATGGAACAAGAACAGGAACGCGGCATCACCATTACTTCGGCTGCCACAACCACGTTCTGGAAATACAACGATAATAAGTACAAAATCAACCTGATTGATACTCCGGGGCACGTTGACTTCACCGTAGAAGTTGAACGCTCGTTGCGTATTCTCGATGGTGCCGTAGCTACATTCTGTGCTGTCGGTGGCGTCGAACCGCAATCCGAAACCGTATGGCGTCAGGCCGATAAGTATAACGTACCGCGTATCGGTTATGTAAACAAAATGGACCGTTCGGGTGCCAATTTCTTCGATGTCGTGCAACAAATTCACGACGTACTCGGCGCTAATCCTTGCCCGATTCAAATCCCGATTGGTGCTGAAGAACACTTTAGAGGCATCATCGATTTGATTCGCATGAAAGCACTCTATTGGCACGACGAAACCATGGGTGCCGAATACGAAATCGATGATATTCCAGCCGAATTGCAGGCCGAAGCCGAAGAATGGCGCGACAAAATGCTCGAAACACTTGCCGGCATTGACGACGCATTGATGGAAAAATATTTCGACGATCCCTCTTCTATCACCGAAGACGAAATCAGAGCAGCCGTTCGCAAAGGTACGCTCTCGATGGAAATCAATCCGATTATCTGCGGCTCGTCGTTCAAAAACAAAGGTGTGCAACCGCTGCTCGATGCCGTGTGCGCTTATCTGCCTTCGCCGCTCGATACACCGCATATCGATGGTACCGATCCGCGCGACCCTGAAAAACAACTGACCCGCAAACCTGACGATGACGAACCTTTGTGCGCTCTCGCGTTCAAAATCGCCACCGACCCGTATGTCGGCCGCTTGTGCTTCTTCCGCGTTTATTCGGGACACCTTGATGCAGGCTCGTATGTATTCAACTCGCGATCGGGCAAAAAGGAACGCATCTCGCGTATATTCCAAATGCACTCCAATAAACAAAATCCGGTTGACGTAATCGGTGCTGGCGACATTGGCGCAGGCGTAGGTTTCAAAGATATTCGTACGGGCGATACGTTGTGCGCCGAAGAGGCTCCTATCGTACTCGAATCCATCGATTTCCCCGATCCTGTTATCGGTATCGCTGTCGAACCTAAATCACAAGCCGACGTTGATAAATTGGGTATCGGTCTGTCGAAATTGGCCGAAGAAGACCCGACGTTTACTGTCAAAACCGACGAACAATCCGGCCAAACCGTTATTTCCGGTATGGGCGAATTGCACTTGGAAATTATTATTGACCGTCTGAAACGCGAATTCAAAGTGGAATGTAATCAAGGTCGCCCGCAAGTATCGTACAAAGAGTGCATCACTCAAACCGTTGATTTGCGCGAAGTGTACAAGAAACAATCCGGCGGTCGTGGTAAATTCGCCGACATTATCGTCAAAGTCGGTCCTGCCGACGAAGATTGGACGGGTGGTTTGCAGTTCATCGACGAAGTAAAAGGCGGTAACGTGCCGAAAGAGTTTATCCCTTCGGTACAAAAAGGTTTCCAAACCGCTATGAAAAACGGCGTACTTGCCGGCTATCCTGTCGATTCGCTGAAAGTTACTTTGGTTGACGGATCGTTCCACCCTGTTGACTCCGACCAACTCTCGTTCGAAATTTGCGCACAAATCGCGTTCAAAAACGCATGCGCAAAAGCACGTCCGGCACTGCTCGAACCAATCATGAAATTGGAAGTGGTAACCCCCGAAGAGAGCATGGGCGACGTCATCGGCGACTTGAACAAACGTCGCGGACAAGTAGAAGGCATGGAATCGAGCCGTACAGGCGCCCGTATCGTGAAAGCAAAAGTACCGCTGGCCGAAATGTTCGGCTATGTTACGGCACTGCGTACCATCACATCGGGACGTGCTACATCTTCGATGGAATTTTCACATTATGCCGAGGTTTCGACATCGATAGCCAAAGCCGTAGTCGAAGAAGCCAAAGGTCGTGTTGACCTCTTGTAAACAATAAAAAAAGAGAATCGCGGCGCATTAGCGAATGACTCTTAATGTGCCTGCGATTCTTCAAAAAATGATAATCATTAATATCTAAAAACAAAATGAGTCAAAAAATCAGAATTAAACTCAAATCCTACGATCACAATTTGGTCGATAAATCGGCCGAAAAAATCGTAAAAACAGTGAAAGCCACAGGTGCAGTTGTTAGCGGACCGATTCCGTTGCCAACACACAAACGTATTTTCACCGTAAACCGTTCGACATTCGTCAACAAAAAATCGCGCGAACAGTTTGAACTCTCGTCGTACAAACGCTTGATCGACATCTATAGTTCGACAACGCAAACCGTCGATGCTTTGATGAAACTCGAATTGCCGTCGGGTGTTGAAGTGGAGATTAAAGTGTAATGCCACTGTGCAATACACAATGAAAAAGAGAATAAATTTACGAAATAACTAAAATTTAATTGAAATGCCAGGATTAATTGGAAAAAAAATCGGAATGACATCCGTTTTCAGTGCCGAGGGAAAGAATATTCCATGCACTGTTATCGAAGTTGGTCCATGTGTGGTTACGCAAGTTAAAACCGTCGAAAAAGACGGCTACAGCGCACTTCAGTTGGGTTTCGGCGACGTGAAAGAGAAACACGCTACCAAAGCCGAAATCGGACATTGCAAAGTAGCAGGCGCAACTCCCAAAGGACACTTGGTTGAGTTCAAAAGTTTCGGTGATGAATTCAAATTGGGCGACACCATCACAGTCGACAAAGTTTTTGCCGACGGCGATTGGGTCGATGCCATTGGCACATCGAAAGGTAAAGGCTTCCAAGGCGTAGTAAAACGCCACGGATTCGGTGGTGTAGGACAATCGACACACGGTCAAGACGACCGTTTGCGTGCTCCTGGTTCGTTGGGTGCATCATCTTACCCGTCGAAAGTATTCAAAGGAATGCGTATGGCCGGCCGTATGGGCGGCGATCGCGTAACCGTACAAAACCTTCAGGTTATCAAAGTAATACCGGAACATAATCTTGTCTTGATCAAAGGCTCGGTGCCGGGTGTTAAAGGTTCAATCATTTTAATCGAAAAATAATGGAACTGAGTGTATATAATATCAAAGGAGAAGACACCGGAAAAAAAATCGTTCTGAAAGACGAAATTTTCGGCATAGAGCCTAACGACCATGCCATCTATTTGGACGTAAAACAATATTTGGCCAATCAACGTCAAGGCACACACAAATCGAAACAACGTAGCGAAGTGTCGGGTTCGACACGTAAACTCGGCCGTCAAAAAGGCGGCGGTGGCGCACGCCGCGGTGACATCAACTCGCCGCTGTTGGTAGGCGGTGCTCGCGTATTCGGTCCTGTACCGCGCGACTATAGTTTCAAATTGAACAAAAAATTGAAACAATTGGCTCGCAAATCGGCATTCTCATACAAAGCACAAAATGGCGAAATCATCGTGCTCGATACACTTCAATTTGACGCACCCAAAACCAAAGATTTCGTTGCAATGACAAATAATTTGAAAATAGCCGATAAAAAAACGCTTGTAATTTTGCCGGAACCAAATAAATTTGTATATTTGTCGGCTCGTAATCTTGCAAAGGCAAAAGTTATAACGGCCTCAGAATTAAATACTTACGAAATTTTGAACAACAAAGCTTTGGTACTTACCGAAGCAACTGTTGCCGAAATCGAGCAACATTTTAATGCATAAGGAGGAGAAAAACCATGTCAGTAATCATCAAACCTATTGTAACAGAGAAGATGACCCAAAACGGCGAGAAATTTAATCGTTTTGGTTTTCAGGTGCGCCCCGAAGCCAATAAACTTGAAATCAAAGCTGCAGTGGAAGCTCTGTACAACGTAACCGTGGTGGATGTTAATACCTCCAATGTGCACGGCAAAGCTAAAAGTCGTTATACAAAAAGCGGCGTCATCAGCGGACATACGGCTATCTACAAAAAAGCCATTGTAACGCTGAAAGAAGGAGATACAATTGATTTTTATAGCAACATTTAATAAAACAAAATGGCTGTACGTAAATTAAAGCCCTCAACACCGGGGCAAAGACACAAAGTTATTGGTGCGTTCGACACAATTACCGCCAGCGCACCAGAGAAGTCTCTTGTAGGTGGTTTTGGAAAAACCGGTGGTCGTAATAACACCGGTAAAATGACCATGCGCTACATCGGTGGCGGACACAAGAGAAGGTATAGAGTAATTGATTTTCGTCGTACAAAAGATGGCGTACCCGCAACAGTCAAAAGCATAGAATACGATCCGAATCGCTCGGCACGTATTGCTTTGTTGTATTACGCCGATGGCGAAAAAACGTACATTCTTGCTCCTAACGGATTGCAAGTAGGTCAGAAATTGCTCTCGGGCGCTGAAGCCGCACCAGAAATCGGCAACGCGCTCCCAATGGAAAACATCCCACTCGGAACTATCGTTCACAACATCGAACTGCGTCCGGGACAGGGAGCTGCTCTCGTACGTTCCGCAGGAACATTTGCACAAATCACTTCGCGCGAAGGCAAGTATGTCATCATCAAACTGCCTTCCGGCGAAATCCGCAAAGTACTTGCAACTTGCAAAGCAACAGTTGGTAGCGTTGGCAATGCTGACCATGCCCTCGAAAAATCAGGTAAAGCAGGTCGTAGTCGCTGGTTGGGACGCCGTCCACGCAACCGCGGCGTAGCAATGAACCCTGTCGATCACCCAATGGGTGGTGGCGAAGGACGTGCTTCGGGCGGACACCCGCGTTCGCGTAAAGGCTTGTTGGCGAAAGGTAAGAAAACCCGCGCGCCAAAGAAGCTTTCGAATCAATTCATTATCGAAAGGAAACACAAATAACGCTTAAAGGACAGTAATTATGAGTCGTTCATTAAAAAAAGGACCGTATATCAACCTGAAACTCGAAAAGAAAGTGCTTACCATGAATGAAAGCGGCAAAAAATCCGTCATCAAAACATGGGCTCGCGCTTCGATGATTTCGCCTGATTTCGTAGGTCATACAATTGCAGTTCACAACGGTAATAAATTTATCCCTGTTTATGTTACGGAAAATATGGTCGGTCATAAACTCGGCGAATTCGCCCCGACACGTATATTCCGCGGACATGCAGGTAATAAAAAATAAAACCGTTGCACACAGTAAAATCTTGTAAATTAAAAAAGAAAAATTAATATGGGTGCAAGAAAAAGAATATCTGCCGAAAAACGAAAGGAAGCCAAAAAAACGGTCTATTTCGCGAAAATGAATGACGTGCCGACCTCGCCGCGCAAAATGCGCTTGGTGGCCGACATGATTCGCGGTGTAGAAGTAAACAAGGCGTTGAGCATGCTTCACTTCTCGACCAAAGAGGCTTCTGTAAAGATGGAAAAAGTACTGAAATCGGCTATTGCCAACTGGGAACAAAAAACCGAGCAAAAAGCCGAAAACGGGAACTTATATGTAAGTGCTGTTTACGTTGATTCCGCACGTATGCTGAAACGCTTGCGTACCGCTCCGCAAGGACGCGGCTACCGCATACGCAAACGCTCGAACCATATCACGGTATTTGTAGATACCAAAAATACTAACGACAATAAAGATTAAAGCCAGATGGGACAGAAAATTAATCCAATTAGCAATCGCCTCGGAATAATTCGCGGTTGGGATTCGAACTGGTACGGTGGCGATAACTACGGCGACACCTTGCTCGAAGATAGCAAAATCAGAAAATACCTGAATGCCCGTCTCGCTAAAGCCAGTTTGTCAAGAATCGTTATAGAACGTACACTGAAACTTGTCACAATCACAGTCTGCACTGCTCGCCCCGGTATGATTATCGGTAAGGGTGGACAAGAGGTTGACAAATTGAAAGAAGAACTGAAGAAAATCACCGACAAGGATGTACAAATCAACATCTTCGAAGTGAAACGCCCCGATTTGGATGCTGTCATTGTAGCTAACAACATTGCACGCCAAATCGAAGGTAAAATTGCCTACCGTAAAGCAGTCAAAACGGCTATTGCCTCGACCATGCGCATGGGTGCCGAAGGCATCAAAGTGCTGGTAGCCGGTCGCTTGAACGGTGCTGAAATTGCTCGTGCCGAAATGTTCAAGGAAGGGCGTACACCGTTGCACACTTTCCGTGCCGACATTGACTACTGCCAAGCCGAAGCCCTGACAAAAGTCGGAATCATCGGCATCAAAGTATGGATTTGTCGTGGCGAAGTTTATGGCAAAAAAGACCTTGCCCCGAATTTTGCCACCAAAGAAAATACACGTGGCAACAGCGCAAGTGGCGAACGTACCACGAACGGCAAAAACTTCAGAAAGAGAAAAAAATAATTATCGAACGAATTTGAATCAAAACAAGTCATGTTACAACCTAAAAAGACAAAATACAGAAGACAGCAGGATGGACATCCTCAAGGGATAGCCCAACGCGGCAATCAACTGGCTTTCGGCTCTTTTGGCATCAAATCGTTGGGAACAATATGGGTTACAGGTCAGCAAATTGAGGCGGCTCGTGTGGCAGTAACACGTTACATGCAACGTCAAGGTCAGATCTGGATTCGCATCTTCCCCGATAAACCGATAACCCGCAAACCTGCCGATGTACGTATGGGTAAAGGTAAAGGTAATCCGGAAGGATTCGTAGCACCTGTTACACCCGGTCGTATGCTTATCGAAGTGGATGGCGTACCTTATGAGGTAGCAAAAGAGGCCTTGCGCTTGGCTGCCCAAAAATTGCCAATCCAAACTAAGTTCGTCGTAAGACGTGATTATGACCCAACTCAAAACGTGTAAAGGATTATGAAAACAAGAGAAATTAAAGAACTAACAACCACAGAACTTCAAGAACAATTGGACGCTAAACGCGCAGAGTTGAACCGTCTGGTCTTGAATCATGCGATTTCTCCTATTGACAATCCTGCTCAAATAAGAGATATTCGTAGAACGATTGCCCGTATGGCAACGGAATTGCGTCAACGCGAACTTCAACAACAATAAATTGATTATCCAACATGGAGACAAGAAACTTAAGAAAAGAAAGAATAGGTGTGGTTTCCAGCAACAAAATGGATAAATCCATTACCGTTGCCGTTAAATGGAAAGAAAAACACCCGATTTATGGTAAGTTCGTCAACAAGACGAAAAAGTATCATGCTCACGACGAAAACAACGAGTGCAACATCGGCGATACCGTACGCATTATGGAAACACGTCCGTTGAGTAAAACGAAAAGATGGAGATTAGTAGAAATCATAGAAAAAGCGAAGTAATAAGATGATACAACAAGAAACCAGACTAAAAGTAGCCGATAACAGCGGAGCCAAAGAGGTTCTTTGCATTCGCGTATTGGGCGGAACGGGTAAACGTTACGCCACACTCGGCGATGTGATTGTGGTTGCTGTCAAAAGTGCCATCCCCACAGGTGATGCTAAAAAAGGCAGCGTGTCGAAAGCCGTTGTTGTACGCACCACGAAAGAAGTACGTCGCCCCGACGGCTCGTATATTCGCTTCGACGACAACGCTTGTGTGCTCTTGAATAACGCCGGCGAATTGCGCGGTAGCCGTATTTTCGGCCCTGTAGCACGTGAATTGCGCGCTTCGAACATGAAAATCATTTCGCTTGCGCCGGAGGTACTTTAATAAATAACAAAACAACAAGTTAGTAAAATGAGTAAACTACACATAAAGAAGGGTGATACCGTTTATGTAAATGCCGGCGAAGACAAAGGCAAGACAGGACGCGTACTCAAAGTCTTGGTAGACAAACAGCGCGCCATCGTCGAAGGTATCAACATGGTATCGAAAAGTACCAAACCTAACGCAAAAAATCCACAAGGTGGAATCGTTAAACAAGAGGCTGCCCTGCACATCTCGAATCTGAATGTGGTTGACCCGAAAACCGGCAAACCAACTCGCATCGGACGTCGCAAAAATGATGAGGGTAAGTTAGTACGTTACGCTAAAAAATCAGGGGAGGAAATCAAATGATGGTTACCGATAGTTTAAAACAAGATTACAAGGAACGTATCGTTCCTGCTTTGATGAAACAATTTGGCTATAGTTCCGTCATGGAGTGCCCTCGTCTTGAGAAAATTGTACTGAATCAAGGACTTGGTATCGCTGTTGCCGATAAAAAAATCGTCGATACTGCAGTTGACGAAATGACGGCCATCACCGGTCAAAAAGCCGTACAAACTCTTTCGAAAAAAGATATTTCGAACTTCAAATTGCGCAAAAAAATGCCAATCGGCGTGCGTGTAACGTTGCGCGATAAAAAAATGTACGAATTTTTGGAGCGTTTGATTCGCGTGGCCTTGCCGCGTATTCGCGACTTCAAAGGTATTGAATCGAAATTTGACGGTCGTGGCAACTACACGTTGGGTATCACCGAACAAATCATTTTCCCTGAAATCAACATTGATGGCATTCAGAAATTGTTGGGCATGAACATTACGTTTGTAACGTCGGCCAAAACAGACGAAGAAGGTTTTGCTTTGTTGAAAGAATTCGGATTACCATTTAAGAAAAACTAATTAAAAGGAGTAAGATAATGGCAAAAGAATCAATGAAAGCCCGTGAGGTAAAACGCGCCAAATTGGTGGCTAAATATGCCGAAAAGCGCAAAGCCTTAATCGCGGCCGGCGATTATGAATCGCTGCAACTTTTACCTAAAAACGCTTCGTATGTACGTTTGCACAACCGCTGCAAAATTTCAGGTCGTCCACGTGGCTACATGCGTCAATTCGGCATTTCACGTATCGATTTTCGCGAGTTGGCTTCGGCAGGTTTAATACCGGGCGTCAAAAAGGCGAGTTGGTAACCGAATACGATATACAATCGTTTTTGTGAGTAAAATATACAAAACAGAGAGAAGTTAACTAAATATTGTCCCGATAGTCGGGATCAATTTAATCTTAATTTTTATGACAGATCCAATAGCAGATTATTTAACCAGATTGCGGAATGCAATAAAAGCCAACCACCGTGTGGTTGAAATTCCCGCATCTAATTTGAAAAAGGAGATTACAAAAGTCCTTTTTGAAAAAGGTTATATCTTGAACTATAAGTTCGTCGAGGAAGGTCCTCAAGGAACAATCAAGGTAGCCTTGAAATACGATCCGGCAAACAAAGTGAATGCCGTTCGTAAACTTATCAGAGTGTCAACACCCGGTTTGCGCAAATACGTGGGTTACCGCGAAATGCCGCGCGTACTCAACGGTTTGGGCATTGCCATCCTTTCTACTTCGAAAGGTGTGATGACGGACAAAGAGGCTCGCGAACAAAAAATCGGTGGCGAGGTATTATGTTACATCTATTAATGGAGGATAAGCAATGTCACGTATAGGAAAATTACCAATAACGATTCCGGCAGGGGTTACCGTTACCGTAAAAGACAACGAAGTGGTAGTGAAAGGCCCCAAAGGCGAATTGAAACAATTTGTAGATCCTCTTATCAGTGTAGTTGTCGAAGGTAACGTATGCCAAGTGTCGCGTCCGAACGACGAAAAAGAATCGCGCGCTAAACACGGTTTGTATCGTGCCTTGATACACAATATGGTGGTCGGCGTGTCCGAAGGCTATAAAAAAACCTTGGAACTTGTGGGTGTAGGTTATCGCGCAGCCAACAATGGCCAAGTGTTGGAGTTGGCTTTGGGATATACGCACAATATTTATTTGGGCTTGCCAGCCGAAGTTAAAGTGCAAACCGTGTCCGAACGTAACCAAAATCCGCTGATCATTTTGGAAAGTGCCGACAAACAGTTAATTGGACAAGTATGTGCCAAAATTCGTTCGTTCCGTAAACCGGAACCGTATAAAGGCAAAGGTGTTAAGTTCCAAGGCGAAATTATTCGTAGAAAAGCTGGTAAGACGGCTGGTAAGTAAGTTTTGTAAAAAGACAATATAATTATGATTGAGAAAATAGCAAGAAGACTGAAGATAAAGGCTCATATTCGTCGTACGATAAAAGGTACGGCAGAGCGTCCCCGCTTGACGGTATTTCGTAGCAATGCGCAAATTTACGCGCAAGTTATCGACGATAAGGCAGGGAAAACATTGGCAGCCGCATCATCACTCGCCATCAAAGAGAAGATGACCAAAAAAGAACAAGCCGCCAAAGTGGGTGCCTTGATAGCACAAAATGCTCAAGCAGCAGGTATAACTACAGTGGTATTCGACCGCAATGGTTATTTGTACCACGGAAGAGTGAAAGAATTGGCAGATGCTGCCCGTAATGGTGGACTTAAATTTTAATACGCAACAACTATGTCAGAAAATAATAACAGAGTAAAAACTACAAACGATATCGAATTACAAGATCGTTTGGTCGCCATTAACCGTGTTACAAAAGTTACCAAAGGTGGTCGCGCCTTTACGTTTGCTGCCATCGTTGTTGTGGGTAACGGCAATGGCATTGTTGGTTGGGGCCTGGGTAAAGCAGGCGAAGTTACAGCCGCCATCGCCAAAGGCGTCGAGGCTGCCAAAAAGAATTTGATTCGCGTACCTGTGCTGAAAGGCACAGTGCCTCATGAACAAGTCGCTCGTTTCGGCGGCGCCGAAGTCATATTGTTGCCTGCATCGCAAGGTACCGGTGTGAAGGCCGGTGGTGCTATGCGCGCTGTGCTCGAAAGTGTCGGCGTTACCGATGTTTTGGCCAAATCGAAAGGTTCGTCGAACCCCCACAATTTGGTAAAAGCAACATTTGCTGCTCTTGGCGAAATGCGTGATGCTTATACAGTGGCCCAAAACCGCGGTATATCTATCGACAAAGTGTTTAACGGATAAAAAACAATACAAATATGGCAAAGATAAAAATTCAACAAGTAAGAAGCCGTATCCGTTGCCCGCGTGTGCAAAAAGCGACGTTGGACGCACTCGGATTGCATAAAATGAATGCCGTAGTTGAGCATGAAGACACACCGTCTATCCGCGGTATGGTCGAGAAAGTCAAACACTTGGTAAAAGTCGTTGAATAATTGGAGTTTAACCTATAAAAAAACAGACTAAAATGGATTTAAGTAATATCACCCCGGCAGCGGGTTCTGTAAAAACAAATAAACGTTTGGGACGCGGTCCCGGTTCCGGTAAAGGCGGTACCTCTACGCGCGGTCATAAGGGCGCGAAATCGCGTTCGGGTTACAAACGTAAAATTGGTTTCGAAGGCGGTCAAATGCCTTTGCAACGTCGTTTGCCTAAATTCGGTTTTAACAACATTAACCGCGTTGAATTCAAAGCGGTGAACTTGGATGCCCTTCAAACTTTGGCCGAGGCCAACAATTTGACTAAAATCGATAAAGCAGCCATGGTGCAAGCCGGCATCATCAAAGCAAAACATTTGGTTAAGATATTGGCAAAAGGCACATTAACTGCAAAAATCGAAGTCGAAGCAGACGCTTTCTCGAAAGCAGCCGAAGATGCAATTGTGGCTGCCGGCGGAAGTGTCGTAAAACTCTAAAACAATGAAATTCATCGAGACTATAAAAAATATCTGGAAGATAGAAGACCTCCGTTCGAAAATTTTAGTAACACTGCTGTTCATCTTAATTTATCGATTCGGTTCGTTTATCGTTCTGCCTGGTATTGACCCGAGCGCACTTACTGCACTGAAATCGCAGACGGCCGGGGGCTTGATGTCGCTGTTGGATATGTTCTCCGGTGGCGCTTTCTCCAATGCCTCGATATTTGCACTCGGTATCATGCCGTACATCTCGGCATCAATCGTCGTGCAACTGCTGACAATCGCTGTGCCTTATTTCCAAAAGATGCAACGCGATGGTGAAAGCGGTCGTCGTAAGATGAATCAAATTACGCGTTACCTGACAGTTGTCGTTTTGATACTGCAAGGTTGGGCGTATTTGAAAAATCTTGACTATCAGTTGCGTGGTGCCGGTGCTATCATGGAATCCGGAGTTTGGTTCATGCTCTCGTCGATGATTATCATGTGTGCAGGCTCCATGTTTGTAATGTGGCTTGGCGAACGCATGACCGACAAAGGTATAGGCAATGGTATTTCGATGCTGATTATGATTGGTATCATCGCTCGTTTGCCCGAAGCAACCGTGCAAGAGTTTATCTCGCGTGCCGGCGCTTCGCAAGGTGGTTTGGTGATGTTCCTTGCCGAACTTGTAGTGCTGATATTGGTTGTCGCTGCAAGTATCATGTTGGTGCAAGGCCAGCGCAAAATACCTGTGCAATACGCCAAACGTGTGGTGGGCAATAAACAATATGGTGGTGTGCGTCAGTACATTCCGCTCCGCGTGAATGCTGCCGGCGTAATGCCAATCATCTTCGCGCAAGCCATTATGATGTTGCCCATCATGTTTGCAGGTTTTAATGCTGATGGTGTTAATAACTTTATGCGAGTTTTCATGGATAATACAGGATTTTGGTATAATTTTGTCTACGCATTGATGATCATTGCATTTACCTATTTTTACACGGCCATTACCGTGAATCCGACACAGATGGCTGAGGATTTGAAGCGTAATAACGCTTTCATTCCCGGAATCAAACCCGGTAAGAAGACGGCAGAATACATTGACGAAATCATGTCGCGTATCACATTGCCAGGCTCTGTATTCTTGGCACTTGTAGCTATTATGCCTGCGTTTGCCAGCATTTTTGGCATTACAATGGGATTTGCGCAATTCTATGGCGGTACATCGTTACTGATCTTGGTTGGCGTAGTGCTTGATACGACACAACAAATCGATAGTCAGTTGCAGATGCATCATTATGATGGTTTGATGGCATCGGGCGGACGTCTCAAAGGACGTTATGGCACGGTTGCTGCATATTGATTCGCACGATGATTTATCTGAAAACCGACGAAGAAATTGAATTGCTTCGTGAAAGCAGTTTGTTGGTAAGTAAAACCCTTGCCGAATTGGCAAAAATAATAAAACCGGGCGTTACTACAGCTTATTTGGATAAAATAGCGGAAGAATTTATCCGCGACAATGGTGCTGTACCGGCTTGTAAAGGTTACGAAGGCTATCCTGCTTCGATATGTGCTTCGGTAAACGACCAAGTGGTACACGGCATACCGTCCGACAAAGCTGTATTGAAAGAAGGCGATATTATCTCGGTCGATCTTTGTACATTGAAAAACGGATTTGTGGGCGATTCAGCCTATACATTTGCTGTTGGCGAAGTTTCGATGGACGTTAAACGTTTGTTGGAAACGACAAAAGCAGCCCTCTATTTGGGCATAGAACGCGCAGTAGAGGGGAATCGTGTGGGTGACATTTCCCATGCCGTTCAGACGTATTGTGAAGCTGCCGGTTATGGCGTAGTGCGCGAAATGGTTGGTCATGGAGTTGGCCGTTCGATGCACGAGTCGCCGGAAGTCCCCAATTATGGGCGTCGGGGCGTAGGTCCGTTGTTGCGTGCCGGTATGACTATTTGTATTGAGCCTATGATCAATATGGGTAAGCGTGGTTTGCGTTTCGAACGTGATGGCTGGACGACGCGCACGGTAGATGGCAAGCCATCGGCTCATTTTGAGCATGCGGTTGCTATTCGCAGGGGTAAAGCTGACATTTTGTCGGATTTTGGAATCATAGAAGATGTATTGAACAACCAGAAGTAATAATATTATGGCAAAACAAGCGGCAATAGAACAAGATGGCACAATAGTAGAAGCCTTGTCGAATGCCATGTTCCGCGTAGAGTTGGAAAATGGACATGAGATAACGGCTCACATTTCGGGTAAAATGCGCATGCACTACATTCGTATTCTTCCCGGTGATAAAGTGAAAGTCGAAATGTCGCCTTATGATTTGACCAAGGGTCGCATATCGTTTAGATATAAATAATTTTAAATAAATACAAAAATGAAAGTAAGAGCATCTATTAAAAAGCGCAACGACGATTGCAAAATCGTTCGCAGAAAAGGACGCTTGTATGTTATTAACAAAAAAAATCCCAAGATGAAACAACGTCAGGGATAATGTAAAACAAACAGTTATGGCAATAAGAATTGTAGGAGTAGATTTGCCCCAGAACAAGTGTGGGGAAGTTGGATTGACTTATATCTACGGAATAGGTCGCAGTAGTGCACGTAAAATTTTGGCTGAAGCCGGCGTTGATTTCGGCAAGAAAGTTCAGGATTGGACAGACGAAGAAGCAGCCAAAATACGTGAAATCATCGGCGCGAACTTCAAAGTTGAAGGTGAACTTCGCTCTGAAGTGCAATTGAACATCAAGCGATTGATGGATATCGGTTGTTACAGAGGCGTACGTCATCGTATTGGTTTACCGCTTCGCGGTCAACGTACCAAGAATAACGCTCGTACGCGTAAAGGTAAGAAGAAAACAGTTGCGAATAAGAAAAAAGCGACTAAGTAATTAACTGCTAAAAAGTAGAAGTTATGGCAAAGAAAACAGTAGCAACCAAGAAAAGGGTAGTGAAAGTTGACGGCGTAGGTCAATTGCATGTGCATTCGTCGTTTAATAATATTATTGTAACCATCACCAATTCGGAAGGACAGGTTATTTCGTGGTCTTCGGCCGGTAAGATGGGTTTCCGCGGTTCGAAAA
>JBJEJW010000064.1:0-1580 GCA_051878315.1 Paludibacteraceae bacterium
ATTCATTACCGCAGTCGGGGGCGGTACCATTCGCGACCTTTTGCTCGACATTCCTCCTTTTTGGATGAACAACGGGAGTTATCTGCTTTGCACGGCTGTGGCTTTTGCGTGCGTCATCATATTCAAAAAACAATTGGAACGGGTGAGCAAAACCATTTTTATTTTCGACACCATCGGTCTGTGTCTGTTTGTGGTTGTCGGTATTGAAAAGACATTGGCTCTTGAGTGTTATCCCTTTTGGCTTGCCATCATTATGGGCTCCATCACGGGTGCCGCAGGCGGTATTCTGCGCGACGTGTTGCTCAACATTGAACCGCTCATTTTCCGAAAAGAGATTTACGCCTCGGCTTGCGTTATCGGAGGCATTGTTTATTGGCTTTGCACGATAGCCGGATTCAACACCACGATAACCCAAACCCTTACGGCGGCCTGTATCTTCATCATTCGGTTTGTTGCCGTGAAATACCAAATCGGGCTTCCCATTATGAAAGAATAGACTCGTGCTATTTGCCCGACTTGCGCCTGTTGCATTCGCGACAAAGCATTTGGCAGTTGTCGGCAATGGTGCGACCGCCGGCGTGCCACGGCGTGATGTGGTCGGCTTCCATCTGTTCTATTTCGAAGTGTTTGCCGCAAATTTTGCAAATGCCGTTTTGGCGTTCGTACACTTCGCGGCGGGTGTTGTCGTCGAAGGCGCGGATGCCGAGGTGATGTTCGTCGCCATCGAGCACATAAGCATAAATGCCCGACTTTTTTTGCACATCGCTGTCTTTCATCAGTGCGGCAATTTTATTTTCGAGTTCGGCGGCGTCCAACTTATCGTCTTTGTGCTTGTTGTAGAGCAAGCCCCACGCCACCTGTTTCATCTCTTTACGCCTTTTGGGAAATTTTGCCTTCACCCAATTCATCACGTTCTGAAAATAAAGCCACAAATCATTGGCATTGCTATCGTGCTGGTGTTCAGCCATATACTCTTCTATTTTGCCGTCGTTCAGCCATGCGATGGCCGTTTCCAAATAGTCCTGCCGAATGGGCGAACCGCTCATATAGTCGCTGCCGATCTTGTATGCCACGCAGCCGGTTTTGCTAAACTTGCGTTTGGCAGCCGTAACCCATTCGCCGCAGTACACGGCGTTGCGAATTTCCTGATCGGTAAGCCTTTCGCCGGCGATGTTGATGGTGCGGAACCAATCGAGTTTTTCGCTATCGGTGCCGTTGCTGCAAATGTACACCATCAGTTTGTAGTCGAGAAACTGAGCCCTTTCGTCGGGAGTGAGGTTTCCGCCACTTTTGAGCGTGCCGTTCCAATCGACAATAAAATTGCTGCTCAAAAACTCGCAAATGCTCATGGTGCGCTGTTGGCCGTCGAGCAGTTCGTAGGTGCCGTCTTCGTTTTCGACCCAATACATCACATTGAGCGGAAAGCCTTTGCGGATGCTGTCGATGACCGCCACTTTTTGCTTGTCGTTGTAAACAAACTCGCGTTGGTACTTGGGGCGAATGTTTAGTTTGCCGCCGTAGCCGAAAACGCCTTCTTCGTCGCTGTTGCTGAAGCCCGCATACAATTCGCCGATGCGGAT
>JBJEJW010000065.1:0-32562 GCA_051878315.1 Paludibacteraceae bacterium
GTGGCACACGCCCTGATTAACGAAATAGCCGGCAAACCAATAACCGACGTGGAGAGTGAAGATTTTCGCGACATACGCCGCAACGGCTATGCTTACGGCCTCGACAACGAAGGCTGGGTCGGTTCGTTGGAATACAACTATTGGGCGTTAGCGCACCCTATGCGCCGCATCATCAGCAGTAAAGTGAACAAAGTTACCAGCGGTTTTTACGGCGAGTTTGCCGAATTCGGACTCTATATTTTCACCAAAGAAGAAATCAGCACCGTGGACATCACGAACGCCATCGACCAAATTGCGGAATTGCAATATGGTAAACGCCTACGTTACAGCACCTTATTCGTGTCGCAAATACAATCGATGTATGTATGCGACCTTGCTACGCAAAACTATCAAGACATTGAAATCGACAAAGCACTTCGGCGCCGATTTTACAACGAAGCCCTACTCTGTCGCGACACGCAGCACTGATGTACACACCTATTGTCTGTCGCTTTCGATAAGTGCGAGCAGGCGTTCGACGGCCTCATCGGCCGGAATGTTTTTGTCGACACACGTTTTACGCCGATAAAGACTTACACGACCACGCCCTGCGCCTACATATCCGTAGTCGGCATCAGCCATTTCGCCGGGTCCATTCACAATACAACCCATCACGGCAATTTTCAGATTGGTGAGATGCGCCGTCGCAGCCTTGATGTCGGCAACTGTTTTTTGCAAATCGAACATAGTGCGACCGCAACCCGGACACGAGATGTATTCGGTGCGACTGACACGCCGACGCGCAGCCTGCAAAATACCAAATGCCAGCGAGTTGACCGCTTCAACAGAAATTTGTTCGTTGAAATTTCGCAGCAAAATGCCATCGCCGAAACCATCGAGCAATAACGCGCCAAAATCGGCAGCGGCTTTTATCTGCAAATCTTCGATGTCGGATTCGGCGTATTCGCGCTCAATTATCACGGGTACACGACAATCAGCCATCATCAAGCGATGGAAGAAAGCACGCATTTCGCCGATAGGATTGGTGTGTGCAGAATGTAACAGCACAAGTTTCGGATTCGATTTCAAGTTCAACAACATTTCGTCAGTCAGTTCGCCATAGGTCAACCGACACATATCGGGAGCGTTGACGCCCAACACGAAATCGGGTTGCAAACTGCCAAAAGTACCACTTTGCGTCGCCACAACCACCAGCGCTGCATCGCCACCAACACCGGCAACACTACACGTTTGACGTCGCGCATAGACAAATGGATTAAAATCGGGAGCGACTTGTCCATCGATAGGTTCGTGTTTGGCGCGACAAGCAATATAATCGACCAACTTACGTGCAACAGGGATCTCGCATTCTGGTGCTTCGCTCAACGACACCCGTACCGTATCGCCGATGCCATCGGCCAACAATGCACCTATGCCAACCGCCGATTTAATGCGTCCATCTTCGCCGGCACCGGCCTCGGTAACGCCCAAATGCAACGGATAGCGCATGCCTGCTTGCGTCATTTGATCCACCAAAAGCCGCACAGCCTGCACCATAACCAACGTATTCGACGCTTTGACCGAAAGCACAATATCATGAAAATGTTCCGCCTCGCACAAACGCAAAAATTCCATACACGATGCCGCTAATCCTTCGGGCGTATCACCGTATTTATTCATTATGCGTGGCGAAAGCGACCCATGATTCACACCGATGCGCAACGCCGTGTGATGCTGTTTGCAAACATCCAACAACGGGCGAAGTTTCAGGCGAATTTTATCCAACTCGGCAGCCTCATCGTCGGCAGAATAATCGCCTTGTTTGCCGGCTACGAAATTACCGGGATTGATGCGCACTTTTTCGACCAACGCTGCCGCTACCTCGGCCACATGCGGATTGAAATGCACATCAGCCACAAGCGGCACCCGATACCCTGCCTCGCGCAAGACCTGATGTATATTGCCTAAACTTTGTGCTTCGCGCACACCTTGCGTTGTAAAACGCACCAATTCGCCACCGGCAGCGGCAATACGTTCGGCTTGTGCCACCGATTGCTCCACATCATTTGTATCGGTATTGGCCATTGATTGAACACGAATAGGTGCATCGCCACCCAACTCCACTTGGCCGACACGGACAGTACATGCCCGACGACGTTCATAATTAAACAACGATTTTACATACATACGTTAGATTCTTACACATGCAACGGATTGAACAACTCACCGGTCTTTTCGGTCGATATAGTCTGACGTGGGAATATAAGGGCAAAATTGTTCTGTGCAAAATATTTGGTCAAATAATACGGTAATTTTTCGAACAACGGGTTGTACGAAAGCGTACCTTTGCGCGCCGCCACTATCATTACCGAATCGTGTGGACGCACCGCTTTGGTTACAATCAAAAAATCTTCCCAACTGGCCAATTCGTTGTACTTGACATTCAGATTTTTGAAACGGGCACATTGTGTTTTCAGAGCGGCCATCGTATCGACATTAGCGAAAAACAGCAACGGCACACCCAAGTTGACCACGATATTTTTCACGCGATCGAACCACAATGCAAAACCCTCTTCGAGTTCGGCCTTATCGGGTACCACCACTACCAACCGTTTAATGGTATTGACAGGATTTTGCGAACTGCACACAAATATATTTTGACGACTTTCGTGCAATAAACGTTCGATTTTATTACCCAAAAAGGTATCGACAAAACTCGTTTTCTTATGGATATTGACCAACACATCGCTAATATCGTATTCGGCTATACACTCTGCGAGTGTGTTAGCCACATTGACACCGGTTTTGCTAATCAGCGTCAATTTGTTGTCGGAGGCAGCCGCCAACGCCGCAGCACGTTCCAGCAAACGTTGTCCCGATGTGCCATCGGCGTCTTCGCCATGCACATTGACTGCAAATAGCGCATTTTTATTGTGCGGCGATTTAAGCAGATTAGCAACATCTATCAACTGCGGCATCGTTTCGGCATACGACATCGGTATCAGAATGCGCTCTGTTGCCGTATGTTGCGTAACGGTTTCGGCTGTCAGTTCGTCGGCAGCCAAACGACGTGCTGCGCGTTCGGTTACCACCGAGCTGATGGTACAGGTAACTAAAATCATTACAATCGTACCATTCAACACATCGTCGTTGAGCAATCCGAGATTATAGCCAATCATCACAGCAGCCAATGTAGCAGCCGCCTGACCATTGCTTAAACCAAAGAGCAAACGTCCTTCGGTACGACCCAATCGGCAAGTGCGTTCGGTGAGCCAAGCAGCCAACCATTTCGACAACGTGGCCACGACACTCATAACTGCCGCTACCAATAAGGCTTGCGGGCTGACCAAAAAGGCCTGCACATCGATGAGCATACCAATACTTATCAAGAAAAAAGGAATAAAAATAGCATTACCCACAAACTCGATGCGATTCATAAGCGGCGAAACGCCCGGTATCAACCGATTGAGTACCAAACCGGTGAAAAATGCGCCCAAAATTCCCTCCATGCCCACTACATCGGCTAACAACGACGCCACAAACACCATGGCCAATACAAAAATATACTGCGCCACACTATCGCCGAAACGTCCTAAAAACCACCGCGCAACCTTGGGGAAAACGACAAAAATGACAGCGCCAACCAATAGATTCGACACGCCGAAACGCACCCAATACCACACGCCCGAACTGCCATTGTGCAATGCCACTATCACTGCCAGAATAAACAATGATGCCGTAACGGTAACAATAGTGCCGGACACTGCAATACTTACCGAACGGCTTTTGGCTATACCCATTTTGCTGACTACGGGATAGGCTATCAGCGTATGCGACGCATACATACTTGCCAGCAAAATCGACGTAACCCAATCGAACTGAAGCAGATAGACACCGGACAAGGTACCCAAAATCATCGGAATGGCAAACGTATAAAGACCAAACACAAACCCTTTAGTCGCATTGCGGCGAAATGTATTGATATCGATTTCGAGGCCGGCCAAAAACATGATATACAAAATGCCAACCTTGCCAAACAATTCAAAACTTGCATCGTTTGCCAACACATTCAAGCCGTTGGGACCCAGCACAATACCTGCCAAAATAAGCCCCACGATATGCGGAATACGAATGCGATTAAGCAAGGGCGCACACAATATGACCAACAATACCAACAAAAAAATGGGTATCGGATCGGTCAAAGGCAGTGTAGGCAGCCAACACAACATCGCAATGCGTTTTTTTGAGTTTAATTATTTCGGACTTAACGTTACAATCGGCACCAGCATTTCCTCCATCGAAATGCCACCATGCTGAAATGTATCGCTGTAGTAACTGACATAATAATTATAGTTGTTCGGATAAGCAAAGAAATCGCTACCCGTTGCAAATATATACGCCGAACTTACATTCGGGCTCGGCAAGCCGCACTTGGTCGGATGCAATATCTCGAACACTTCTTTGGGGTTGTAGCTCAACATTTTGCCAACCTTATAACGTAAATTGGTATTTGTATTTTTATCACCAACCACTTTTATCGGTTTGTCCACATGAATAGTGCCGTGGTCGGTTGTAATCACCACCTTGAAACCTTGTCGTGCCATTTCGCGAAACAAAGCTAACGCACTGGAATGTTTGAACCACGACAACGTCAGCGAGCGATAGGCCGAATCCGAATTGGCCAATTCGCGCATCATTTTACTGTCGGTACGAGCGTGCGAAAGCATATCCACAAAATTCAACACGCACACATTCAGCGGATTGACGCGATATTGTTTGATTTTGGCAATCACCTTATCGCCATACGACGATTCGTTGATTTTGTTGTATGTAAACGTCAGATCTTTGCGCCGGAAACGATCGAGTTGGGTACGTATCAACTCTTTCTCATTCAGGTTTTTACCCTCTTCTTCGTCTTCATCGACCCACAAATCGGGGAACATTTGCTGAATTTGCAATGGCATCAGACCCGAAAAGATAGCGTTACGCGCATACTGCGTAGCCGTCGGCAAAATGGTATAGTACATATCTTCGCGTTCGACGGTAAAGAAATCGGACAACACATCGCGTATCATCAGCCATTGGTCGAGCCGAAAGTTGTCGATGACCACAAAAAAAACTTTTTCGCCTTGGTCGATGAGCGGGAATAGGTATTTTTTGAACAAATCGGGACTCATGGTCGGGCGCGTATCGGGCTGCTCGAACCACGACAAATAATTTTTGCGTATAAATTTGGCGAACACGCCGTTGGCCTCGTTTTTCTGCAACAGCAACATATCGCGCAAACTTTCGTCGGCATCATTTAGTTCCAATTCCCAATAGACAAGTTTACGATAGAGTTCCGCCCACGCTTCAGGCGACAAATTCTCACTGATTTGCGCACCTATCTGCATAAATTCGGCACGATAGTTCGATGCCACCTGCTCGGCAATTAGTTCCTTCTGGTGCACATGTTTCTTCAGTGTCAGCAATATCTGATTCGGGTTGACAGGTTTGATAAGGTAATCGGCGATTTTGTTGCCGACAGCCATATCCATAATGTTCTCCTCTTCGCTTTTGGTTATCATCACCACAGGAACTGCCGGTTGCAGTTGTTTAATCTGCGCCAACGTTTCGAGGCCGCTGATGCCCGGCATATTTTCGTCCAGAAATACAATGTCGAACACTTGCCGACGGCACAATTCCACGGCATCGCGACCATTGGTAGCCGTTGTCGTGCGGTAGCCCTTTCCCTCCAAAAAAATAATATACGGACGTAATAAATCTATTTCGTCATCAGCCCACAATATATTCATAATTATTCTTGTTTTAGAAAAAAAAATACAAACATCAGCCATTGGACAAACGCCGTTGTCGCAACACACTCACAGGATAGGCCGCCAACGCAAAACCCAATGCCAATACGGTAACAAACACCAGCACGACATCGCTCCAGCGCAACGCCACAGGATAATTCTCGATCATATAACCGGCGCCCATTTTGATGATGCCGACATGTTGCTGCAACAAGCACAGCACGATGCCCACCACAATGCCGACCACAGTGCCATAGACGGTTATCATCCACCCCTCGCACCAAAATAGCCAACGAATTTTGGAATTACGCGCACCCAGCGCATAAAACAATTCTATATCGGCACGTTTATTGATCATCAACATCGACAGCGAACCAATGATATTACAGGTGGCTATCAATACGATGAATGTCAATATCAAAAACGTTATCCATTTCTCGATTTGCAAGATGCGATAAAAATCGGCTTGCTGTTCATAACGATTTTGTACCACAAAACCTTCGCCCAAACAGCACGCAATCGCGCTCTGCACCTTATCGACATTGGTCTTCGGTGCAAGTTTCAATTCTACGGACGACACTTCGTTGTGTTCATAATCAAACAAATTTTGTGCCAAAGCCAACGGCACTATCAGCGTGGCATCGTCGTATTGTTGCTGGCCGGTGGCAAACACGCCCGCCAAAAACAACTCATGGCGTCGGAACGCATTATCGGGACGTGCCAAATTGACATTGGCCAGCCGTTTCGGCACATAGAGCGTAAGTGGTGCATCGTAAGCGGCATTCAGCGCGTTAACCAACCCAATGCCGGCCATAGCACGTTCGTCAATAGAGAATTTTCCATCGACCACCAACTGTCGGATGTCGTTCAGTTCGGCATAATTAGGCGATACGCCACACACCTGCACCGGTATTTGACGATCGTTGCAGGCCAACAAGGCATTCGAGGCGCACACCTCGGCAAAAACGGCGACATCGTCCATAGCACGCACTTGTGCAAAGGCCGGTGCAGCCACATCGAAAGTACGCCCTTCGCAGGCAGTAATGCGCAAATCGGGATCGAATGCGGTGAACGAGTTCGTTACCATATTTTCAAAACCATTCAACACCGAAAGCACACACAGCAATGCCATAGTGCCCACCGCCACCCCGCACATCGAAACTAAAGTGATGACGTTGATGACATTGTGCGTCTTTTTTGAAAACAAATAACGTTGCGCCACAAACCATGGCCACGCATTGATATGTTTCGCACCTAACACGTTACGACACAAGCACTTATTGTTTCAACAATTCATCTATATGTTCGAGTTTGTCCATCGATTCGTCGAGGCGGAACTCCAATTCGGGAACGATGCGCAACTGATGGCGTATGCGATTGCCAAGTTCGAAACGAAAATTTTTGCTGTTGGCTTGCACCAATTGCATCATTTCAGATTGCCGATTAACAGGGAAAATGCTCAAAAACACACGCGCCAAACTCAAGTCGGCCGTTACGCGCACCTCGGTAACGGTAACCAATACGCCCGGCCGATGACGTGCGAAAAGCATAAACAATTCACCCAACTCTTTTTGCAGCAAACGCGAAACTTTTTCTTGTCTTGTTGTTTCCATACTTCTCTTTTTTTGCAATCTACAAAGATACAAAAAAATCGGCAGACGCTACAACTTTTTACAAAAAAGTAGCATCAGATACCCGATGCGGTTCGCGGCAGCAGCGGTATATTGGTTATTCGACTATGGGTTTGACCGGCCAACTATTGTGTACGATTCCTGCCATGCGTTCCATCGTATGATGTGCCTGTTCACGCAAACGGTCAACTTCCAGACCTCGCGGATTATTTTTATCAGGTACAATTGGTTCACCGATTTCGACCTGCAAAAGCGGTACATTTTTCGGGGCAAACAGTCGATAGATGCCGGTACGTTCGCGGTACGTTATCACACACGGAAGCAGTGGCATATTGTATTTGTAAGCCATGGAAAATGCGCCTTTTTGGAATGGACGTAGCGGCTTGTAAAAATCCCAGCGCGATGCCTCTGGAAAGATATGAAACCAATATCCACGACGATGAAACTCGTCGAATGCTTCGTTGAATCGTTTCAGAGCAGCCATACCGGCCTCTTTTTGGGGAATAGGGATGCCGCCGACGACACGCAGAAAGAAGTTATCTTTGGTTGAGAAATTTGGAGCAAACATCGGGGTGCGTGTCGTATGACGCGCTTTGACAGCCAACAACACACACGGACAATCCAAGCGATACATGTGGTTAGCAATGGTGATAGCCCCGCCACGCAATACATCTCGGTATTTTTTCAGATTTTCACGACCTTTGTAGCGCAATCCCATCTGCACATGCAATTTGATGCGCAGTCCGCACTGCAGTAGCAATTTCCACATCGACCAATTCAGAAAACGGTATTTGAACGATTGATCAAGATACGGATAATGCTCATCGACAAGTACTTGGCGGTCGTACACCGGTTGGTACAGACGTTCGTACGGATTATCCTCCGGATAATCGACTCCCACATCGGGAATATAAACATGTGATTCGGTTTCGAGTGCGGTATAACGTTTGTTTTGCATAATTTATTTTGATGATGGAGTTAGTGGTTATCTATCAGATAAAATTTAGCACCGACCGCACGCGCACTTGCGCCATCGGTATCGTCCCTATCGCCGATAAACAGACAGTTGCCTGCCGGGACATTCAGCATTTCGACCACTCGAGCCGCACTTTCGCGTGCCGGTTTCAAGCCACCCAACTGCGGTGCCGACACCACCACATCGAACCTATCGGTATGCAAGCCAAGTGCCGCCAATTTTTCGGGGACGCAACCGTAATCGGAATAGACGGCTATGCGAATATGTCGTTTGCGGCATTCTGTCAACAGTGGTTCGACCCACGCATTCAGACGATAGCGTCGGCGAATGGTTCGCACCATTGATGGCATATAAACACGAAAATACCAGCATCGGGCAATACGCGGTGTATAGAGATGCGTCTGCGCCATACGACGAAAAAAACTATCGTAAAAAGCCGCTTCGGTGCCAAAGTGTTGCCCTTTCAGTCGTTTGCGCGCGTTTTGTTCGGCAGCCAACAACGGCAGTGTACACAAGTGCTGCATCACCAAACGGCGAGCAATGTGCCGTTTGTCGTAGAGCGTGCCATCAAGGTCGAGCACAACCGCTTGCACCGTTTCTGTCAGGACATGATTGATGGATGTTGTCATATACCCGTTCGTTTATGAATTTCGGCGTTTTTGGCGACGTTCTTGACGGCGTTTCTGACGTTCGGCACGACGTTTTTGACGTTCGGCGCGACGTAGCGTGATGCGGTCGTCTATCACATCGGCACGTTCGATGATGCGCGAAGTGATGCGATCGTAACCCGTTTCGAGCCGTTCTATCAAACTGAATTTTTTGCGTCTTTTATCGTCCTGCATCAGCAAATTGAATTTGAACTGTCCATCGCGGAAGCCATCTTGCAGACAGGCAGCCTTGAAACGCGCATAAGCATTATTAAGCAAAATATGTGCCTTGGGTTCGTGGAGTCGGAACGACGCACGTTTCGATTCGTACTCCATATTGATAGCACATAGTTTGGCATCGACCACTCGTGTGAACCGATCGGCCTCTTTCTGACCAACCCGTTCGTCTTTGAACTCGTAGTAGAAGTGATAACACGACTCGCCGACATCGGCGAAACCGACAAAGAACTTGGTTTGAATGCCCGTCTCTTTTTCGGCCTCGTGCACAGCCTCGATAAATTGCGGTTCGTAGAGTTTTTCGCCCGTCATCGACACGATACCGTTTACTTTCGACACCATGTGTACGGTGGGTGTATTGTAATACTTCCCGCCCACCTCGACAAGGTCGTTCATGTTGTAGCGAAACAATCCCGAATAGGTCGTAACATAGGCACAATAGCGTTTCCCTTGTTCCAATTCGTAGAGTTGCAAGAAATGTTTATCGGGACTATCCAATTCATCTTCGGCAACAAATTCGTAATAATGGAATTGTGGGAACAAAACCGATTCGTTGGTATCGTCAAGTGCGAAACCAAACCGGCATTCAGTAGCGATGTACCCCAATTCCTGATAGAAAGTTTTATCCCAATCGAATGCGTCAAGATATTTCTCCATGTAGATTTTGGTGTTACCGCACTTCCAAGTGGAAAGATATTGTAACCACGGCCAATAAAATTTGGGTAACAATTTGCCATATTGTTGCAATATTTGTTGCAATTCATCGGCGCGTTCCGGTCGCGGTGCCATGTAAGCCTCCAATTCGTCGCGAATCGGCTGCGGAATGTCGAAATCGTCGGTTAGCGTACCCTGTTTTATATCTTCTATCAATTTGTCGGCATACTCTTCCACTGTGCGCATCAATTCGAGTATGGTGGACGGATTGGCCGTAGCCCACAAGGTTACATCGCGATGTTGCAATGCGAGTCGCATCAGCGTATAATTACGAGCAGCATAGTCGCCTATCGACATTACCGAAGCCGGTGCTGTGTAATGTTTTTTGATGATAGACGGAATATCACGCACCAACACGCCGCTCACCGATCCAAACAGAGTGCCGTCGGGCGCATAACCTTCGACCTCTTTACCCACAATCGGGAAAATATGGCCGCCAAAGATACGATTGCGATGTCGCACAAAATTCCACGTCCAAATGTGCGACATTTTGCCATACACATCTTTGAGGTATTTGTGTGTCATCGGTATCCATTTGGGTTCGGAGGTTGTACCCGACGTAGTGGCATACATATCGGGTTTGCCGGGGAACAGCACGTTTGCTTCGCCGTTTTTGTGACGTTCGACATACGGCCGCAGCGTTTCAAAACTATCATTTACAGGCACATACTGCCGATAAAGGCGAAAAAGATCGTTGGCATTAGTAGCCGAGAGAATGACATCGAAATGATGTTCGCGTCCATAAACCGTATCACGCGAAATGTCCAAAATGTCGCGCAATGTTTTCTCGGCAGCATGTCGCGGATGTTTACTCCAAAAATTCAAGCGAATAGTTTGCGAACCGCCGACCAGCCACAACATCGCGTTAATCAGATACGGATATGGTAGCGCCTTTCCGTTCGCATCGACATAGGGTTTCGTGGAAGACATATTATTTATTTTTGTGCTTTTTGCGTTATGTTAATATTATTCACGTTTTTAGGACATCACCGATGTGAATCGCATGCTCGGTTTATCACTCGACAACTAATAATTTGAATTTTGCATGGCGTTTTTCGTCCTGCATCAGCAAATTCATTTTGAACTGTCCGTCGCGTGCACCTTCGGCAATGCAAGCAGCCTTGAATTTTTCGAACGACTGTTCGACAAGGCGATGCGTAATCGGGTCTTTCACGCGAAACGATGCCCGTTTGGCTTCGTACTCGATGTTCATTTCTTTCAGTTTGGCATCAACCACAGCCGTGAATGTTTCGGCATCGGCCTGCGTGGTCTGTTGGTCGGCAAATTCGTAATAAAAATGATAGGCCGATTTTTCGAGGTCGGCAAATCCGACAAAAAATTTGGTCAGACGATTGGTAGCCTCTTCGGCGGCTTTCACGGCCGCAATAAATTGCCGTTCGTGCAGTTTTTCGCCCGTCATGGTGACGATGCCGTTGATTTTCTGAATCAGGAACACGCGCGGCGTATTCAGGAACGGGGTGCCCACTTCTACCAAATCATTCATGTTGTAGCGATACAAGCCGGCATAGGTCGTTACATACGGGCAATAGCGTTTGCCTTGTTCGAGTTCGTGCAGTTGCAGAAAATGCGGATTTTCGCTCTCGATTTCGTCTTCAGCCACAAACTCGTAATAGTGGTAATGCGGGAACATCACCGTGTAGTTGGTATCGTCGAGCACAAGTCCGAAACGACATTCGGTAGAGAAATAGCCAAACTCTTGATGCAACATACCCTCGGGGAACGAGTCTTTGAATTTGTCGAGATAAACTTGCGTGTTGCCACATTTCCATGTGTTCAGAATTTGCATATTCGGCCAATAATGTTTCGGTAGCACTGTTCCGTATTGGGCTTTCAGTGCACGCAACTCGGCCGCACGTTTAGGATTGGGTTTCAGATACGGTACCAAAGCTTGGCGCACATCGTCGGGAATGTTCACTTTGTCCGACATGGTGCCATGCTCGATATCGTTACAATAGTCGTCAAAATATTCATTCACGTTGTTCTGCATTTCGACGATGGTTGACGGATTGGCCGTTACCACCAAATGCGTATCGTGTTCGATGCCAAGGCGCATAATGGCGTAGTAGCGTGCGTGGTAGTCGGCAATAGTGAACACATCGGCCGGAGCGGTATAGAGTTTTTTGACAAACTTCGGGCAGTCGCGCTGCGTTACGCCCGATACCGAGCCAAATACAGTACCGTCGGGTGCATAGCCTTCGATAACCTTGCCGACGATGCTCACAATCGGTCCGTAAAACACATGTGGCCGGTTTTTGATAAAGTTGTAGAGCCACACTTTAGTCATTTTGCCGTACACGTTTTTCAAATAAACGTCGGTTATCGGCACCCATTTCGGTTCGGTGGTTGTGCCGCTCGTTGTGGCATACATATAGGGTTTGCCTTGTACCAACACGTTGGCCTCGCCGTTTTTGTGGCGTTCGATGAACGGTCGAAAATCCTCATAATCGGACACTTTCACTTTTTCGGCATAACGACGGTATAATTCGACATCGTCTTTCGCCTCCAAAATATAAGCGAAATCGTGCAAGCGACCGTATTCCGTATCCTTACCGTAGGACAAAATGCCCCTCAACGTTCGCTCACTCGCCTTGCGCGGATTGCGCGAAGCTTTTTTCAATTTAGAATATTGAATACTACCGGCAATCGACAAAAGCGCCGTTGCCAAATACGAATTAAAAGATGGTTTTTCTCTCATAAGATTATGTTTTAGGTACAAAAAAATTGCATAAAAATCGGCGTGCCGACATCGGACACACTTTTTTATAAAAAACGTTGCAAAGTTAACGATTTTATTTGTACTTTTGCGTGCGATTTCAAAATTAGGTATAAAAAGCATACAAAAAACGCAAAATGAACGACCAAATCGAGCACGAGGGTACCGTTGTGCGCATCGATGGTGTGCGTGTATATGTGCGTATCACACAGCAATCGGCGTGTGCTGCGTGTCATGCCAAAGGCTTATGTACCGCCTCGGAGTCTGTTGATAAAATTATCGAAGCCGACGCCGCGACCAACACTGCGTTGGCAGTGGGCGACTCCGTCACCGTTACAGGAAAAGCATCTTTAGGTTTCAAGGCTGTCGGGTTGGCATTCATCGCACCGTTTTGCTTGTTATTGGCAGTGCTTTTTGCCGTACAACAGGCTACACACAACGATTTGACAGCAGGCGCATGCGCCTTGGCTGCTTTAATACCATATTATAGTATTTTGGCCGCATTTCGACATAAAATGGCAACTATATTTCGATTTTCGGTACATAAAAATCAATAACAACGAACATAAAATAACTGCAAAAACGTATGAATACCATTCTCATTTCACTCGCAGTGCTTGGTGGAATAGGCTGTTTGGCAGCCATTATTCTCTATGCCGTGGCACAAACTTTCAAAGTGCACGAAGACCCGCGCATTGACCAGATTGAAGCCGTTCTGCCCGGAGCCAACTGCGGCGGTTGCGGCAAACCCGGCTGTCGTGGTTTTGCCGAAGCGTGCGTCAAAGCCGGCAATTTGGAGGGGCTGCGCTGCCCTGTCGGTGGCGATGACACCATGGCAAAAGTCGGTGCCATACTCGGCATCGAAGTAACAGCAGGCGATGCTTTAGTAGCCGTTGTGCGCTGCAACGGCTCATGCGCCAACCGCCCAAAAACATCGCAATACAACGGCACACGCTCATGCATCATCATGAACAATCTGTATGCCGGCGAAACCGCGTGTCGCTACGGTTGTCTCGGTTGCGGCGACTGCGTGGCTGCTTGTCAGTTCGGAGCCATACACATGAATCCCGAAACCGGTCTGCCCGAAGTCGATGACGACAAGTGCACAGCCTGCGGCGCCTGTGCAAAAGCCTGTCCGAAAAACATCATTGAACTGCGCAAAAAAGGCCCGAAAAATCGTCGTATCTTCGTATCGTGCGTCAATAAAGACAAAGGCGGCGTAGCACGCAAAGCCTGCAAAGCAGCCTGCATCGGTTGCGGCAAATGCGTCAAAGAGTGCGCTTTCGATGCCATTGTCGTCGAAAACAACGTAGCCTACATCGACTACACCAAATGCCGGCTATGCCGCAAATGCGAAGCCGTTTGCCCGACGGGTGCCATACACGCGCCAAATTTTCCGCCGCGCAAACCCGCTGACACGCAACCCACAGCACCCACACAACCCGAAACGTCACAAGCCTAAAATCGACTAAAGCAATATGAAAACATTCAGAATAGGTGGAGTTCATCCACACGACAATAAATTATCGGCCGGAAATGCCATAGAAAAGTTGCCATTGCCCAAACAAGCCATCGTACCGCTGAGCCAGCATATCGGTGCACCGGCACAGCCCATCGTTGAGAAAGGCGAACGGGTAAAAGTAGGACAACTGATTGCGCAAGCCGCCTCGTTCATGTCGGCCAACGTGCATGCCCCCATTTCGGGTACGGTAACAAAAATCGACACTGCTATCGACGCATGGGGAATGCCCATGCCGGCCATCTACATTGATGCCGAAGGCGATGGCGACGAATGGCTCGAAACCATCGACCGCACACCCGACATCAACCGCATCTGCAAACTCGAACCGGAACAAATCATCGAGAAAATAAAAGACGCCGGCATCGTCGGTTTAGGTGGCGCCTGTTTCCCAACACACGTCAAACTGATGCCGCCTCCGGGCTGCAAAGCCGAAGTGCTGATAGTGAACGCCGTAGAATGTGAGCCCTACCTGACTTGCGACCATCGTTTGATGCTGGAACACGCCGAAGAAATATTCATCGGTATATCGTTGCTGAAACGGGCACTGAAAATAGAACGCGCCATCGTTGGCATCGAGAACAATAAACGCGACGCCATCGAATTATTCCAAAAAATGGCCGACCGCCACTTCGGCATCGAAGTGTGCCCGCTGAAACTGCGTTACCCACAAGGCGGCGAAAAACAACTCATCGATGCAACCATCGGACGACAAGTGCCAAGCGGTGCTCTGCCCATTTCAGTGGGTGCGGTGGTGGACAATGTAGCCACCGTATTCGCCGTGTACGAAGCCGTACAGAAAAACAAGCCGCTCATCGAGCGTGTGATGACCGTAACGGGCAATAGTGTGAAACACCCCGGAAACTATTTGGTACGCTTCGGAACACCATTGCAGGATGTAATCGACGCGGCAGGCGGCATTCCCGACGACACGGGCAAAATCGTTGCCGGCGGCCCGATGATGGGACGCGCCATGCAGAATACCGATATGCCGGCACACAAGCGCACATCGGGTCTGCTAATGATTCCGGCCTCCGAATCCATACGCCGCGAACCGCAAAACTGCATGCGTTGCGGCCAATGCGTCGAAGCCTGTCCAATGGGATTGGAGCCCTATCTGCTGATACGGTTGGCCGAGCAAAAACGTTGGGACGAGATGGAACAAAATAAGATAATGGACTGCATCGAATGTGGCTGTTGTCTTTATTCGTGTCCAAGTTATCAACCGCTGCTCGACTATGTACGTTTGGGCAAAACTACCGTCGGCGGTATCATCCGCGCACGAAACGCAAAAAAATAATTTTACGCAAAAAATCACACTGAAATATGAGTAATTTAATCGTTTCTCCCGCACCGCACGCGCACAAAGCGAATTCCGTGCAAAAGACCATGGCGCATGTGCTCATTGCACTCGCTCCCGCCTATTTGGCATCACTCTACTTTTTCGGACTCGGCGCACTCATTGTCAGCCTTACGTCGGTGGCATCGTGCGTGCTGTTCGAATACCTGATTCAACGTTTCCTACTGAAAGGCAAAACCACCATCGGCGACCTGTCGGCCATTGTTACAGGTCTGCTTTTAGCATTCAATCTGCCCTCAAATCTGCCATTGTGGATGGTCGTCATCGGAGCATTGGTTGCCATCGGCGTCGGCAAAATGTCGTTCGGCGGTTTGGGTAACAACCCATTCAACCCTGCACTTGTCGGCCGTGTCTTCCTGCTAATTTCTTTCCCCGTAGAGATGACTACATGGCCGCGGCCGTTAGGCTGTTGGGGACTTTCGGCGTCATACATTGATGCCGAAACCGCCGCCACCCCGTTGGCACAACTCAAAGGACACTTTGGCGAACTGCCCCAAACACTCGACTTGCTGTTTGGTCACATGGGCGGATCGATGGGCGAAGTGTGTGCCATTGCCCTAATAATAGGTGGTATTTATCTATTGGCCACCAAAACCATTTCGTGGCATATTCCGGTCAGCATACTTGGCACTGTAGCCGCATTCACGGCCATTCTGCACGCCATCAATCCCGACGTGTACGCTTCGTGCGAAATCCATCTGTTAACCGGAGGTTTGCTGCTTGGCGCCATATTTATGGCCACCGACTACGCCACATCGCCTATGAATCCGCGTTCGCAACTTATATATGGTGTATGCATCGGTTTGCTCACCGTGATTATTCGCACATGGGGCGCATATCCCGAAGGCATGTCGTTCGCTATTCTGATAATGAATGCCGTAACACCGTTGCTCAACCATTATATCAAACCAAAACGTTTTGGAGAAAAAGTTAAAACAGTAAAATAACATTCCTATGGAACGATTGAAATCTAATTTTTTGAACATGGCACTGTCGTTGACGGTGATTGCGTTGGTAGCAGCCGGTGCACTGGCTTGGGTGTACACTATCACCAAAGAGCCAATCAGCCTCGCCAAAGAGCAAAAGAAAGAACAGGCCATTAAAGACGTACTGCCCGAATATACTCGCACCGATGCGCCGGACACCATCAATGGATTGAGTGTCGTACGCGCTTACAACAACGACACCTTTATCGGGGCGGCTGTCGAAACGTCCGGCAACGGCTTCGGCGGTACTATACGACTGATGGTCGGGTTCGATGCCGACGGAAACATCTGCAACTACTCGGTACTCGAACAGGCCGAAACACCGGGACTCGGTACAAAGATGGTCGATTGGTTCAAAACCGCCAAAAACAAGCAGGACGTTCGCGGCCTAAATCCCGGAAAAGTCAACTTCACGGTGAACAAAGACGGCGGCGACATTGATGCCATCACAGCGGCCACCATCAGTTCGCGCGCCTTTTTGTTGGCTGTCCGAAACGCCTACAACGCTTACTCTGAGAATCCGCAAGCCGACGGCCTATCGGGTGCATCGCAACAGGCACACGCAGTCGATACCACTGCCACCGATTCTGTAGCCGCCACAGTCGCAATCGACACCGACTCCGTGTCGCCGAACCCGGGAACAATAGTCGTAGCACCCGCGCCGACACGCAAACCGCAGCCACTGCCACAACGCGATTCGCTGCATCACACCTCGCACGACACCACCATTGTTGAACCCGAAAAATGCGATACACTATGAAAAATCTGAAAATATTTCTGAACGGCATCATTAAGGAAAACCCGACATTCGTATTATTGTTGGGTATGTGTCCGACTCTCGGCACAACCACCTCGGCCATCAACGGCATGAGCATGGGTTTAGCCACCATGTTTGTACTGATTTGCTCCAACGTCGTTATTTCATTGTTGAAAAAACTGATTCCCGACAAAGTGCATATTCCTGCTTATATCGTCGTGATAGCCACATTCGTAACCATCTTGCAAATGTGTATGGAAGCCTATCTGCCGGAACTATTCGAAAGCCTCGGTCTGTTCATTCCGTTGATTGTGGTCAACTGCATCGTACTCGGACGCGCCGAGGCATTTGCCGCTAAAAACAATCCGTGGGCTTCATTCCTCGACGGAGCTGGTATCGGACTCGGTTTTACATTGGCTCTGACATTGCTCGGATCCGTGCGCGAATTGCTGGGCACAGGAAAATTGTTCGGCGCAACGCTCTATCCCGAGAATTACGGCATGTTGGTATTTGTGCTGGCTCCGGGTGCATTCATTGCATTGGGCTACCTGATTGCTATTATCAACAAACTGCGCACCAAATAAATTAAACATTTGATAACTAATACATTAACTTATGGCATACGTTTTAATCATCATCTCGGCTATACTGGTAAACAATATCGTGTTTACGCAATTTTTAGGCATCTGTCCGTTCTTGGGCGTATCGAAAAAAATCGACACCGCACTCGGTATGGGCGCAGCCGTTACCTTTGTACTGACATTGGCCACTATCGTTACCTACCTGATTAACCTATTATTAGTCAAATTCGGGCTCGACTTTCTGCAAACCATCGTTTTCATTTTGGTTATTGCAGCATTGGTGCAGATGGTCGAAATAATTCTAAAAAAGATTTCACCCGCATTGTATCAAGCTTTAGGCGTATTTTTACCGCTCATCACCACCAACTGTTGCATTCTCGGCGTAGCCATTCTTGTAGCGCAAGGCAACTACAAAACATTCGGCGCAGAAACCGGCCTGCTCTCGGGAACCGTATTCGCTTTTGCCACCGCAGTCGGCTTTGCATTGGCTTTGGTACTGTTCGCCGGCATACGCGAGCAACTATCGCTGGTTAAACTCCCCAAAGCGATGGAAGGCACGCCTATCGCATTGATAGTAGCCGGCCTGTTGGCTATGGCTTTTATGGGATTTTCAGGCGTAGTAGGGTAATATGACCATATTCACCCAAAATAGCGCCGCGACATTGGCCGATTTACTGCCGACCAATCCCGATGAGTCAATATTCATACTCACCGACACGGTAACACAACAACTATGCCTGCCTGCGTTGCAAACCGACGCACGCTTGCAGTATGCCCAAATCATCAACATACCAAACGGCGACGACAACAAAACGCTGAACACGCTCACCGATGTTTGGGAATTTCTATCCGACAACGGAGCGACACGCCACTCGCTACTCATCAATTTGGGTGGCGGTATGGTTACCGACTTGGGCGGATTTGCAGCCGCTACATTCAAACGCGGCATCGACTGTATCAATATCCCGACTACGTTGCTCGGCGCCATCGACGCATCGTCGGGCGGAAAAACCGGTATCAACTTTCTCGGACTGAAAAACGAGATTGGTGCTTTTCACACACCCAAAGCTGTACTCATCGACATCAATTTCTTCCGCACACTCGACACACCGAACCTGCTGTCGGGATTTGCCGAAATGATTAAACATGCCCTCATCGGCAACAACACGCTACTAAACCAAACCCTGACTTTCGATTTCGAGCATATCGATTACGACCTATTGGAAACGTTGGTACGCAAAAACATCGACATCAAAGAACGTATCGTTGCCCAAGATCCGCACGAACACGGCCTGCGCAAAGCTCTCAACTTCGGGCATACCATCGGGCACGCGTTCGAAACACTATCGCACAAAATTGATGAGCCTTTGTTGCACGGATATGCAGTGATGTGGGGATTGTTATGCGAACTCTATCTGTCGCACATACAACATCATTTCCCGACAAACACACTGACCACACTACTCTACTTCGCCAAAGAACATTACGGCGCATTCCCGTTCACTTGTAAACAGTACGAAACGTTGTTCGACCTAATGAAACACGACAAGAAAAACGAAGCGCAAACCATCAACTTCACGTTGTTAGCCGACGTTGGCGAAGTACGCATCGACCAAACGGCCACAAAAGAACAAATTTTCGAAGCATTGGACTTCGTCAGAGAAAATTAAACAACTACTCTTTATGAAATTAGCACTCATCGGATACGGCAAAATGGGCAAAACCATCGAACAAGTGGCGTTGCAACGCGGACACGAAATCGTCTGCATCATCGATACCGACAACCTATACGACTTTCATTCGCCCAAATTCGCGCAAGCCGATGTAGCCATCGAATTTACAACACCCACAGCCGCCACCGACAACTACCGCCGTGCATGGCAGGTCGGTGTACCTGTCGTATCGGGAACTACAGGATGGACAGCACAACTACCTGAAATTCGGAATGAAATCGACACAAACGGCTACACGCTGTTTTGGACATCAAATTTTAGTCTTGGCGTAAATATTTTCATGGAATTGAACCGTCATTTGGCAAAACTGATGAACACGTTCCACAATTACGACCCTTCGATGACAGAAATACACCATACAGGGAAAAAAGATGCGCCAAGCGGTACAGCCATCACGTTGGCCGAAGAGATGCTCGCGCAACTCGACCGCAAAACAACATGGTGTTTAGGGCGTGCCACAAAAACGGACGAACTGCCGATTGCAGCCATACGCGAAGGACAAGTACCCGGCACACACATCGTACGATACGATAGTCCCGAAGACACTATCACCATCACACACGAGGCCAAAAACCGACAAGGTTTTGCTCTTGGTGCCGTGCTGGCTGCCGAATTTACCATGGGCAAAAAAGGATTCTTCACCATGCACGACCTACTGCATTTATAAAATACACACACGCAATAAATGGCATAACAGCACGTTTTATTAAATATAAGTGTTATTGATCATGAAACTCGACTACAAACAACGTTTACAACAACCGCGCAAACAATACATCAAGGCTGCAGTCTGGAGTCTTGTTTACATCCTTTTCATTGTGTGGGTCGGCAATTTTTGGTGGCTGTTGCTGCTACCGTTTATTTTCGACGCATTTGTAACCAAATTCATTCCATACGATTGGTGGAAAAAATACAAAAACACCAACAAAACACTATACACCATCTGCAGTTGGGTGGACGCTATTGTCTTCGCTTTGGTGGCCGTCTATTTCATCAACTTGTATCTGTTTCAGAACTATCAAATACCAACCTCGTCATTAGAAAAAAGTCTGCTTGTCGGCGATTACCTGTTTGTCAGCAAAGCCTCTTACGGGCCACGTATCCCGAACACCCCTTTATCTTTCCCTTTGGTACAACACACATTCCCCGAATGGCTTGGCGGCGGCAAATCATACATCGAGAAACCGCAATGGGAATATAAACGTCTGAAAGGCTGGGACTCCGTCGAAAAAGGCGACATTGTCGTATTCAACTTCCCTGCTGGCGACACCGTTTGCCTAAAAATGCAAAACCCCGACTACTACACACTATGTCACTACCTCGGACGTAACTACCTACACAACAACCGATCCACTTTCGGCGACATCGTATGGCGACCGGTCGACCGACGCGAAAACTATGTGAAACGCTGCGTAGCCACGCCCGGCGACACACTTGAGATACGCAACAACTGCATCTACATCAACGGCATCGCCGAAGAACCGCGCGCCGGCATACAACTCAACTATTTTGTGCAAACCACCGGCGGCATACTATCCGACAAACAACTCGAAAAACTCGGCATCAGCAAAGACGACCGACAACTAATCAATCCCTATAATACCGACGACGCACACATGCTCGCCGACGCGGGATTCGATTTGACAATGCCAATCTACCATTTACCATTGACTACCGAAGCAAAACTACTGCTCGAGAAACAAAAAAATGTAGCCAAAATTATTGTCGAACCCGAAATGCGCGGTGGGCGCGTATATCCGCTTGACGCTGCCTACGGTTGGACTCGCGACAACTACGGACCGATTTACATCCCACAGAAAAACACCACCATCGACTTGACATTGGAAAATCTGCCGCTCTACGAACGCATCATCACCGCCTACGAACGCCACACATTGCAAGTGGCCGACTCCGTCATCATCATCGACGGACAACCAACCGACCGCTACACGTTCGCCATGGACTACTACTGGATGATGGGCGACAACCGTCACAACTCCGCCGATAGTCGCTATTGGGGTTTCGTCCCCGAAGACCACATCGTCGGACGCCCCGTGTTCATTTGGCTATCGCTCGACAAAGACAAAGGACTATTCGACGGCAAAATCCGCTGGAATCGTTTATTCAAAGACGCATCGAAATAAACCAAACGAACGCCCAACATTGTTGAGCGTTCGTTTTTTGTGGGCCCACTTGGACTTGAACCAAGGACCTGCGGGTTATGAGTCCGATGCTCTAACCGACTGAGCTATAGGCCCGATGCGAAAACACAAAAAAAGCATTATCCGCAAATCGACTGCAAAAGTACAACTTTTTTTGCAACAAACCAAAAATTTTTCGTAAATTTGTCCGCAAAAATGCGTTTTTTATGATTACAACACTCATTTTCGACTTCGGAGGCGTACTCATCAATCTCGACCGACAACGCTGCATCGACGCTTTCGTACAACTCGGACTGCGCGACATCGACCGCCTCATCGACAACTACGCACAAGCCGGCATTTTCGCACAACTCGAAAACGGCGACATCACCACCGACGAATTTCACAACGGCGTACGACAAATCGTTGGCAAACCAATCGACGACCACGACATCGACGCCGCACTCAATGCCTTTCTGCTCGACATCCCCGACGCAAAATTGGCACTCTTGCGCGACTTGCATCGGCACTTCCGCCTCCTGCTGCTCAGCAACACCAACGCCATACACTTCCCACACTGCGTGAACACGCAAATCAACGCAAAAGGTTACACACTTAACCAACTTTTCGACAAATGTTATCTCTCGTACAAAATCCATCTGTCGAAACCACAACCCGATATATTCCGTTTTTTGCTCGAAAACGAACATATAACAGCCGACGAATGCCTCTTTTTGGACGACAGCGCACGCAATATCGACACCGCTAAATCACTGGGATTCAACACTATACTCGTTCCGCCACAAGCCAATGCCATTTTTTTCAGAAAAAACATTGTCAAACAGTTGCATATTTGAAAAAAATACACTAATTTTGCAATCATTAAAATTTTACAATTTAAGAAAATGAATAGACCATTCACAGCAGAAGCGTATTTGTCGGCCGCAGGCATCAGCCCGACGATGCAACGCACGATGGTGTTGAATGATTTGTACTATCACCGCACACACGCCACTATCGACGAGATATGCGAACGCCTGCGCACCCGCTATCCACGATTCACACAACGCACCGTGTACAACACACTGAACTTATTTGTATCCAAAGGATTAGTATCAGAACTAACCATCGATAATAAATGTTCACGCTACGATTTCGATACGCGGTTTCACGCACATTTTCAGTGCACACATTGCGGTACGATATTTGATATATACACAACAAAAATGCAATACAAATTGCCGCACGGCTGCATCGGTAACACCGAACAGCATTATATATATGGTATTTGCGCTGCATGCAACAAGCAACAAAATCGCACAAACAATTTATAATTCACATTTAAACATTTACAACTATGAAAAAATTCATCTGCCCTATCTGCGGCTATGTACACGAAGGCAACGAGGCACCCGAACGCTGCCCACAATGCAAACAATTGGTTGAATGGAAAGTGCTCGACGAATCGGCTCCCCTCAACTTTGTAACCGAACACGTCATCGGCATTGCCAAAGACACCGACGACGAAATGAAAAAAGATTTGAACGCGCACTTCCTCGGCGAAGCTACCGAAGTAGGCATGTATCTTGCCATGTCGCGCCAAGCCGACCGCGAAGGTTATCCTGAAGTAGCCGAGGCTTTCAAACGCTATGCGTGGGAAGAGGCCGAACACTGCGCCAAATTCGCCGAACTGCTCGGCGAAGTGGTTTGGGACACAAAAACCAACCTCGAAAAACGCATGAATGCCGAAGCCGGCGCCTGCGAGGACAAAATGCGCATAGCAAAACGCGCCAAAGAACTGAATCTCGATGCCATTCATGACACCGTACACGAAATGGCCAAAGACGAAGCCCGTCATGGCAAAGGTTTCGAAGGCTTGTACAATCGCTATTTCAAAAAATAAGTCATTTCGCATAGCAAAACGAGAGAGGACGCACGTTCGCTGTGCGTCCTCTTAATGTTATAACCCATGCCGAAAAAATCGGTTTGAAGAGCATTCGTACACCAACAATCCGAGAAAAACAACCAGCAAAAATAGGTTTGCGACGGTCATTTTTTTTTTGTACATTTGCAAAAAAATAAAACACATTCCCGCGCGTTATACATAAACAACAACAACGACACCGTGAACCGACATTGGACGACATATTTTATACTCACCGTGTGCATTTTCATCGCTGTATCAGGCTGTTCTACCAAAAAGAATACGGCGGCTACGCGTTCGTTCCACTATGTTACATCGAAATACAACATCAACTTCAACGCACGAAACAACTACGACAAAGGCATCGCACAAATGCAAAAATCAATGACGGACGATTATTCGAAAGTGCTGCCCATGTATCCGATTTCGGTACACGAAAACGGCGTTGCCGTCGGTAACACTATGGACGTTGTAGTAGAAAAATGCCGTAAAACGATAAAACTGCACAGCATCACCAAAAAACCACAAAAGAACCCCAAAAAATCGAAAGATCCCGACTATCAGCATTGGTACAACAAAAACGAGTTCAATCCGCAGGTTGTAAAAGCATGGTTATTGCTGGGTCAAGCGGAGTTTAGCAAAGCCGATTTCATCGGCGCGGTAGGTACTTTTACTTACATCACCAAGCACTACGCCAACGAGCCTGCCGCCGTTACCGAAGCACGCATTTGGATGGCACGCGCCTATGCCGAAATGCAATGGTATTACGAAGCCGAAGAGGTGCTGGGCAAAATCAACGAAAACGATGTACCATCGGAATTGAATGGCTTATTTGCCGCCGCCAAAGCCGACCTATTGCTCAAAGAGCAAAAAGAGACGGAGGCCATACCATTTTTGCAAATAGCATGCGATGCCGAAAAAAATCGCTATCAACGCGTTCGTTTCCACTACATACTCGGACAGTTGCTACTCAAGAAAGGCGAGCGACAACAAGCCAACGAGCATTTTCGTTATGTGGCGAAACATGCGCCCAACTACACCGTGGAATTTAACGCTCGTATGCAGATGCTGACTTCCGAGACTGAAAATCTGCCAAAAGCCATCAAAACGCTCGAGAAAATGAGCCGCAACCCCAACAATAAAGATTATCTCGACCAAGTGTATTATGCGTTGGGAAATATCTATATGTATGATAATCAGAAACCGGAAGCCATCGAAGCCTACAAAAAAGCCATCGAAGCCAGCACACGAAATGGTATCGAAAAAGCCGTGGTCCTTTTGACATTGGGCAACATCTACTACCAAGACAAGCAATACTTTGATGCGCATCCGTGCTACGAAGAGGCCGCTACTATAGTCCCCGCCACACATGACGATTATGCACACACCATCAAATTGGCCGAGACATTAGGCGAATTGGCACACAATAACAACATTGTCGTATTACAGGATAGTTTGCAACACCTATCGCAACTACCGGAGCAAGAACAACGCGCCATTGTTGACAAAATTATCGCACAAATCATTGCCGACGAAGAGGCTGCCCGCCAACGTGCCGCCGACGAAGAAGCCATGGCCGGTTCGCTCGCCGACGACACTCCATCTATGGGTTTTGGCATGCCGGCTGCAGGCACCACCGGCGAATGGTATTTCTACAATCAACAACTTATTACAAGCGGACGCGCACAATTCACCAAACGCTGGGGACAACGCAAATTGGAAGACAACTGGCGACGACTGAACAAGTCGGCAATGCTGATGGACGACAGCGACATGACCGACGACAACGAGGCTACAACCGACAGTTTGAAAACACCGATCGACGACAACAAAAATCCGGCATTCTATCTATCGCAAATCCCAAAAACCGCCGAACAAATAGCACAATCGAATGCCGAAATAGCCGAAGCCTTGCTCAACATGGCCGACATCTACGAAACTAAATTGGAAGACACCGAAGCAGCCGAAGCCACACTCAAAGAGTACGCACAACGTTTTCCACAGGGCGAACGCCTTGTCGATTGTTATTATGCCCTCTACCGACTCTATGGACACATGCACAAGACAGTCGAGCAGGATGCCATACGACAACGCATCGTCGCTGATTTCCCCGACAGCAAACAAGCCATCATTTTGTCGCAGCCCGACTATGCCGAACGTGTTGCAAAAATGTACACCTTGCAGGACTCGCTCTACAACGCTACATACAGCGAATATAGTCAGAACAACTTTGCTGCTGTAACAGCCAACTACCATTACATACAGCAAAATTATCCACTCTCGACCCTGATGCCGAAATTTGCATTTCTGCACGCTTTGAGTATCGGAAAAACCGCATCGCAAGAACAATTCCGCACCACATTGGAAGCACTTGTCGCACAATATCCGCAAAGCGATGTAGCCAGCATGAGCAAAGACATTTTGGCACTAATGTCGCAAGGCAAAGAAGCGCAACAAGGCACCACCAGCAATCTGGCCAACCTACGACAACAGGAACTGCAAAGCGACATCGAAGAACCGATTACCGACAAGACCTATTCGGCTGAACGAAAAACACCATTTACCCTAATGCTGATACCGACCGACGAGTACGAGTACAATCAACTGCTATTCGACCTCGCCGCCTACAACTTCTCGAAATTTTTAGTCAAAGACTACGACCTTGCACAACGCATATTCGACGGACAAAAAATCATACTCGTTTCCGGGTTCGAGAACCTTGACGAAACACGTTGGTACACTAACTTGGCCATCACCGACGAAAATCTCGCACGTATATTTGCGCTATGCTCCGTCCGACTACCCATATCCGACGAAAATCTAACGCTCGTCAATCTTTTGGGACTCGACACATACATTCGCTTTTACAATGAAAACATCCGATAAAGCAGCCACTTACGAGCAGATGGTATTCAAGGCATCGGCCTACTGCGCCACTGCCGAACATTGCGAAAACGACGTACGCGAAAAACTACGCACATGGGCCTGCGCTCCCGAACATATCGACACCATCATCGACTATTTGAAACAAGAAAATTTTCTGAACGAGCAACGTTATTGCAACGCTTTCGTACGCGACAAATTTCGATTCAATCAGTGGGGAAAAACAAAAATAGCCCTTATGTTGCGTGCAAAAGGACTCGCCGACACCAACATCCAAGAAGCGTTGGAACAAATAGACACCGCAACTTATATCAACACATTGACCGACCTGCTCATGGCTAAACAACGCGGACTAAAATATCGTGACGACTACGACCGCAAGGCTAAACTCATACGCTTTGCTCAAGGACGCGGCTTTGAATACAACATCGTCGCAGCCTGCATCGACCAATTGCGCTAACGGTCAAAATTGCCAAGTATTACTTACTTCACAACGACTTTCGAAACGCCGGTACCATTTTTGACCACATAGATACCCCGTGACATCGGCACAACAACCTGTGTACAATCGGTCTGACGCGCCACACAACGACCCAACAAATCGTACACCGAAATTTCGGAAGCAACATTCTGGTTAACAACAATTTGTCCATCAACCACATAAATTGTTGGCGCTGCACTGACCTGTGGCAAGGCATCCACATCGGCATCGGTGCAAACATTCGACAAAGCATAACTGCCACCATTTTCGGTAAACGCCTGCAACGTGATGCCCAACGCCTGTCCTTCATGCTGATTGCCGTCGTCATCAACCACCTCGTAAGAGAGATTATACTTACCACTTTGCGTACAACTTATTGTCAATGAACCGCTTACGATATACGCGCTCACACACGCGCCTCGTCCGCAAACGTGCCATTGCGATATTCCACCCGGTGCCAAACCGCCAACCTTGTCGGCGCCAATCGCAGTAGAATAGGTACCAATAAACGACCGTTCATTATCCGAAAAAACATCGAACGAGACATAAGTACCCGTGCCTTCGATAGTTTCTTCGCCATTGACCGAACCAAAATAAATACCTTCCGAATAAAATTCGACACCAAAATTGCTGCAACCCGCACTCGAACCCCAATAGAATGCTCGGCCTTGCGTCAACGGGTATTCCTTGGTCAAATCGGGTGTATCGTCATCATCTTCGCCTAAACCATCAGTTACAATGCGTATGGCCGTGAAACAAAGTTGGCCTGCATTCGTCGTTTTTTTTGCAAATTCGGCTTTCGCACTCACTGTAAACAGCACTGACTGCGCATTGCCATTCCATACAGCAGTATAATCAGGGTCGCCAACGATGGTCATTTCACCTGTATCCACCGTTAAATTCGGCATACGTTCCTTACCTTGTGTCGAAATGAAAAACTCTATCGACAGAATATTTTCACTTGCAGCCGCTACCGTCAAAGTACCATTAGCATATACGCGCAAATCGCCACTATCAGTATTGTAGGCCGGCTTTGTAGCAGAATTACCTTTGGCAGCCGTCACCGTAAAACCTTTATCGGATATGGATACGGTTTGATAATCCGACATTGTCAATTTGACAGTACGCGCCGGCACTAAACTTGCAAATGCCAAAAATGACAAGATAACTACAACTTTTTTCATATTTAACAAACTTTTGCACAAAATTTGATGCAAAGATACAAAAAAAATGTCCAACTACAATTGTTGGCCGCAAAAATACACTATTAAAAACCGTACAGATTATGAAAATTGCATTAGTTGCGCACGATGCACGCAAACAAGAACTAATTGAATGGGTCAAATTTAACCGGCAAGAGTTGTCGAAACACACACTCTACGCTACAGGAACCACCGGTAAACTCATCGCCGAAGTCGAACTGCCGGACACAGATGATGACGACAGCTTCGCCGAAAACAATCACTTAGAGGTTATCCGTTTATTATCGGGACCACTCGGAGGCGACCAACAAATCGGCGCCATGATTGCCGAAGGCAAAATCGATTGTCTGATATTCTTCTGCGACAACCTGATCACACAAGGCCATCAGCAGGATGTCGGAGCATTGAGCCGTTTGGCATCACTCTACAATATCGCCTTTGCAACCAACCGCACGACAGCCGATATGATATTGACAAGTCCGCTATGGAAAGATGCTGATTATCAACCTATTTTGCCCGAGTGCATTAACAACTACAAAAACCGTAAGTTGCAATAATCGCGCTCAACAAACAACAAATTTGGCGACGCACGAAATGGGTGTACCGTCGAGCGTAACCGCATTCAGCCATCCGGAAAACACACCGTCCCCAATGAAATTTTAGTTGTTGACAAACAACTCGAACTAAATACATTCGGATGCAAAAAAAGAGAAAGGCAGATTATAATCTGCCTTTCTCTTTTGAGCCAATTCCCGGACTCGAACCGGGGACCTACGCATTACGAATGCGTTGCTCTACCAACTGAGCCAAATTGGCAACTTTCGTTTCCGAATTCGATTGCAAAGTTACAACTTTTTGCCGAAACAACCAAATGCGCAATCATTTTTTTGCAAAAAAGATAAAAAAACTACCGTTTTCGGGCACGTTCCATCTCGCGGCGATCGTCCTTGGCACGTAACGTATCGCGTTTATCGTACATTTTTTTACCACGCGCCAAGGCTATATCCATCTTTGCTAAGCCTTTATCGTTAACATACAGCAATGTCGGCACAATGGTAAGACCGCTCTCTTTGACAGCACGCTGCAACTTGCGCAATTCGCGTTTTGTAAGCAACAACTTACGCTCGCGTGTCGCTTCGTGATTGAAAAACGTGCCAAGACGGTATTCGCTGATGTGCATATTACGCACCCACAATTCGCCATCAGCAAAAAAACAGAAAGTATCGACCAAACTTGCTTTACCTTCGCGAATAGACTTGATTTCGGTACCATGCAGCACTAAACCGGCCGTGTAACGCTCCAACAATTCGTAATCGAAAGAGGCACGTTTGTTTTTTATGTTTACCTTACTATTCATTGCAGGTGCAAAGGTACATTTTTTTCTACATTTTTACAACTGCCATCTTGCAAATATCGCAAAATGAATGTACTTTTGTATTCTTAAAACATTTTTCTCCATGAAAAACACCAAATTACTCCCTTTAATGGCAGTGCTATGCACTTTGTATAGTTACGCCCAAACCGACTACCGCATATATGACCTTCCACAGACCGGCGGTGCACCCCAGCACATACGCACAACCGGTATCGTAACAGCACTATCTGACAACGGTTTTTTCATCCAAGACAAGGTCGGCGACAACGACCACACGACATGCGACGCTGTATTCGTCACGGCCGACACGACCGGCATCCGCTACGGTGACGAACTACACATAGTCGGCACATACACGACCGACGGCATCGCCGACATCACATCACTAAAAAAAACAGCCACACAACAAACACCGGCCATCACTAAATTGCGTTTGCCGGACGATGCGGCTAACCTATCAAATCATGTTGGCGAAATGGTGGAATTTGACCAAACACTGGTAGTAACAAACACCTACAATTGGGGGAGCGGCTATATTACCGTATCGTCGCACCGACTAATGGGTTGCACCGAGACCTGCGACCCCGGCAGCGATGCGTACACTGCACAAAAATCGGCCAATGCAAAAGATAAACTCTATGTATTGAGCAGCACCGGCACAGCGTATCCGTTTGCCAATGCCGACGGCACGCTACGCACCGGTTCGAAAGTCGATAATCTGCAAGGAACACTCACCGGCACCGGTCGACTGACCGTGGCATACACACCCGATTTCTACGGCAACGAGCGTCCGACCGAGCCAACCGATTTAGGCGACTATAACCTGAAAGTATGTGCTTTCAACATGGAATATTACATCACCGAAGAGTTCGATACCACCGGCACATACGGTCCGAAAAATGCCGACGAAGCAGCCAAACAACATAGTAAACTGATGCAGGCACTGCAAGCCATCGATGCCGATATCTACGGTCTGCTCGAGATACAACAAGGTCAAGGCGCACTCTCGAAAATAGTCGATGCACTGAATGCAGCCAAAGGCGGCAACTACTACGCCTACATCGACGACGGCACCTCTATTTACGGCACATTTACGAAAGTCGGTTTCGTCTATCGTACCGACAAAGTACAACCCACCGGCACGCTGCAACAAAACAACCTCAAAACCTATTATCGCAAAATGATACAAGCGTTCACGCTGCTCAACCACGGCGAAACATTTGTTTTTTCGCTCAATCACCTTAAATCGAAGTCGGGAGCATCGAGTGCAAGCGGCGACGACAAAGACCAAAACGACGGGCAAGGCGCCTACAACGCCACACGCATACTCGAAGCAAAATCGGTAGTCAGTGCATGCGCGTCGGCAACGAGTATCGACGAAGACATTCTCATAATGGGCGACATGAATGCCTATTCGCGCGAAGACCCGTTGAAAGAGTTCGAAAACGCCGGGTATATAAATATATTACGCCATTTCTACGGCACCGAAGCCTATTCGTATTCGTACAACGGCGAAGCCGGCATTCTCGACCATATTTTTGCCAATCGATCGCTGGCAGCGCAGATAACAGGCGCCAGCGTATTCCATATCAACGCCGACGAACACCGCAAGTTTGAATACACGCAATCCACTTGCACCAACGATATGTACCGTTGTTCCGACCACGACGCCGTGATTGTCGGACTCAAATTAGGCGACTATTCACACGACAGCGACTTCGATGCTATTGCCAACATCAATGCCGACGATTTGCCACTTATCACCAACTCCGACAATGACATTTTCACCATTCATCACGCCGAAAATCAACAAATTACGATTTACGACCTCACGGGTTGCGCACGCTACATAGGCATCTTATCGTCAAGCAATACTACCCCATTCTCGGCATCGGCTTTAGGTTTGCAACACGGTATGTACCTGGTTCGCCTCCACGCCGACAACCGCACACAACCCATCACCCTCAAATTACTTATCCGCTAATGCAACCGCTTGAAATCATCAAAAAATACTACACGCTTGACACGCCATTGTACGACACATTAGTACGCCACAGCACTGCCGTCAGGGATAAAGCCCTTGCGTTGGCCGCCCGCCACCCCGAGTTGAATATCGACACCGCTTTTGTGGCCGAAGCCGCCATGCTGCACGACATCGGTATATTCAAAACCAATGCACCGGGTATTTTTTGTTACGGCACACACGCCTATATCGAACATGGTTACTTGGGGGCGGAACTCCTGCGGCAGGAACACCTGCCGCGCCATGCACTTGTATGCGAACGCCACACCGGCACAGGCCTCACGTTAGAGCAAATCATCAGTCAACAACTACCTGTACCACAACGCGATATGCGCCCCGTGTCGATAGAAGAGCAACTCATTTGCTACGCCGACAAATTCTTCTCGAAAACCCATTTAGACATTGAAATTCCGACGGCAACAGCACGTGCCAAATTAGCCAAATTCGGCGAGGCTTCCGTGCAACAATTTGATATTTGGCAATGCTTATTTGAGTAATCCTTTATTGCTTCGCTCCTCGTCCCCTTGAAAAGGGGACTTCTTTATCTTCGCACAAATGTTGTGCAGTGCATGCTCTCCCCTTTTTAAGGGGAGTACGGCGATAGCCGGGTAGGGTTAAAATATAGGGACGCATTGCATGCGTCCGTAACTACCGAAGGGCGTAGGGTTAAAAAAGCATACAACAAACAAACGCGGAGCAAGGAAAACCATTCCTCACTCCGCATTCCTAATTCCTAATTGTAGGGATGCCGCACGCGACGTCCCCACTCCCCCTTTAGGGGGTTGGGGGGCTCCGCCGGCCGCAGGCAGCCGCTATGGCGGTAGCGCATGGGCGGCACACGGCACGCCCCGCAGCACCGCCGCGGCTGCCCGCGGCATTTGCCC
>JBJEJW010000066.1:0-95241 GCA_051878315.1 Paludibacteraceae bacterium
TCCATTCGAGTTTATAAAGCAAGTTATTTGTAAATGCCGTATAACCTTCTTTCATTGCTTCGTAGGTTTTGTCGGCAGCTACTTGTGCCGCTACATTTGCAGGAGCAGGAGTTAGAGAAGCTACCATTTGCATGATGTTGCGAACAAAAGCGGCTATAGGCTCGTTTTCATAGAAATCCAATTTCGTGAAAGTTACATATGTATTAGCCATGGTAACATCTGCCAATTCGTTGAAAAGTTGATATTGAGCACCCATTGTTGTTTGTGCAGCGTCATTGGCTTGATTTTGTGTAGCCGAATAGCATGCTAAACGGAAAAGCAACGAATCGGACAGCGAGCCGTCTTCGCCAATGCTCCACCATTTCCTGACTAATTGGTGAGCGATTTCGTCCGCGACTTTGTCAGCTTCGGCTTTCAATGCTTCACGATATTTTTTACCTTGAAGCATTTCAATAATGGTTTTCAGTTCGTTAATGCTTTTTCCTTGTAACGATTCGGGGCTGTTGTACATTGCCAATACATCCATAATAGAACCTTTGGCTGCGCCTACTTCCGTCTTATCGAAAGGAATAGCAAAATTGTTGTAGAGCGAGGGAAATTCATAGTTTTTCCACGACTCGGCAGCGTAGCCCAAAATTTCAGGGTCGGCAACTTGTGCACCGCCTTTTGCTGTTTCTGTTGTCATCAACACCATGTGCAACGAAGGACGTTGATACTCTTTGGTTGCTTTTTTTGCACTAATAGGCATTGCTACTAATGCAACCGCAGCAACTACGGTCAAGATTTTTTTACTCATAAGAAATTGATTGTTAAGTTTATAAAAAATTATTTAAGAATTCCATTCTCTCGAAGATATTCCTTAAGTTTTATTCTATCCACACAAACCGTTGTAACACAAACTGTTTGTGTATTAGTTTTAGAGTACCTACTACTAAAAATACGTTTTTCTTTCATTGACATAAATTTCAAATACTCACCATTGTCGGCAAAAAATTTCGCGAAAAAACTTTCATATTTTTCTTTTGCATTTACCTCGGTTAAAAGTGGTTTAATTGCACTTTGAGCACTAACTCCTGATACACACGGTATTATGGTGAATAATACATCTTGTACTGCTTGTTTGCCGGCTTGAACATACGCATCGGCCGCATTGCGTGCCCGTCCTGAAGCCCTTAACGTATAAGATCCGTCTAATTCAGTTCCTATACATTTTGTTTCAAAATCGGTATATGCACTATTTTTATGTACACCACATGAAATGAATATTAATCCACATAAAACACACAAAAAGATTCGTCTTGAATATATCATACTATAAATCATTTTTATTTGCGCCTACTCACTTGCTGGCTTTTCGGCATACTCCAATTTTGATTGCAAAAGTATAATATATGTAAATAGGAGAGGGGCGAGGAGCGTAGTGCAAGATACTACACTATCGTAGTAAATTATTCTACAGTAGTATCGATGGCGTCAGCCCATTCGCGAAGAAAATTGCGGTGGAGAATGCGTGAAATGCGAATAAGAAGTTGCAGGTCGATGTTGGTGCGGGAGAATATGTCGTATATGTTGGTGCGGTCGCAGTGCAGTTGGCGTGCAAACCAAGTAACACTGCGTTCCTGGCGACGTAATTCTTGTTGTATTTCCTGACCAATATGCTCCATACGGCACAAAAAAGTGGACTTAACAGTATCCACTATCTTGAGGTCGTGAGAAATACCCTGTGTCAGCGATATGTCAAGCCCATGCACACGCATGAGCATCCACATCTATTCATTGACACATACCCTTAAAATTTCTCACGTTTCAAGATAGTCCTGAATAAATAGCAAACGCTATAAAAATCAATATGTTACATTAGTTTTAAGCCATAATGTAGGGCCGATATATTTTTTGCAAAGATACGTTTTTTTGATAATCCTGCAAAATTAGTTGTTGTTTGTAACCTCTTCGTAACTATTTTAATGCCAATCAATCGGTTCTAATCCATTGGCAATGAGATAGTTGTTGGCTTGCGAAAAATGTTTGCTGCCAAACCAGCCGCGGCTTGCCGATAGTGGTGATGGGTGTACACTTTTGAGTATCAGGTGCTTGGCAGGGTCGATAAACTGCGCTTTTTGTTGCGCATAGTTGCCCCATAGCATGAATACGATATGCTCGCGCTGTGTGGCCAAAGCTTTGATGGCGCAGTCGGTGAATTGCTCCCAGCCGTGGCCTTGGTGCGAACCGGCAATGTTGGCGCGTACAGTCAGTGTAGCGTTGAGCAGCAGTACGCCTTGTCGTGCCCAGCGTTCGAGATTGCCGTGGGGCAGTGGTTCAATGCCGAGGTCGCTGTGAATTTCCTTGTAAATGTTGCGCAGCGATGGTGGCAATTCTATGTTTTCGTTGACCGAAAAACTTAAACCGTGTGCCTGCCCGAATCCGTGATAGGGGTCTTGCCCGATGATGACGACTTTGACACGATCGAAAGGGCAGAGGTCGAAGGCGTTGAAAATGAGACGAGCCGGCGGAAAAATTTGTCGCGTTTGGTATTCGTGACGGACAAAATCGGTGAGTTGCACAAAATAAGGTTTGTCAAATTCTGTGGCGAGTTGCTGTTTCCAAGTTGGGTCGATGCGTACATCCATGGTGTGTGGTGTTTAGGCGCGTTCGCTCAATTCGAGCCAACGCATGGTTTTTGTGTCAATTTGGTTAGATATGTCGGCAAATTGTTGCGATTTTTGTACAAGTTCGTCGTTGGCGAGTATGCCCGACGATAGAGCCGTTTCGAGGTCTTTTTTTGCGTGTTCGAGTGTCTCAATTTCGATGCCGAGTTGTTCAAATTCTCGTTGTTCGTTGAATGTCAGTTTTTTACGTTCGTCGTGTTTGCGCGGTTTTTCAATAGTTGTTTTAACAGGATTTTTAATGGCCGATTCGACTTGCTCGGTTTCTTGCAGTGCACACCATTCTCGGTAGTCGGTGTAATTGCCGGGGAAATCTTTGATTTGACAATTGCCCTTGAAAACTAACAGGTGGTCAACCACTTTGTCCATGAAAAAACGGTCGTGACTCACTACGATGACGCAACCTTTGAAATTGATGAGATAATCTTCCAATACGTTCAATGTTGCGATGTCGAGGTCGTTGGTGGGTTCGTCGAGAATTAAAAAATTCGGGTTGCGCATCAGTACGGTGCATAGGTACAGTCGCCGGCGTTCGCCACCGCTTAATTTGGCAATGAAGTCGTGTTGTTTGTGTGGCGGAAATAAAAAGTGGGTCAGAAATTGCGATGCGGTCAGTTTACGACCTCCGTCAAGGTCAATTTCTTCGGCAATGGCGCGTACGGCATCGATAACCTTGTCGCGTTCGTCGAAGGCGAGGCCTGTTTGGCTGTAGTAGGCGAATCGTACCGTTTCGCCGATGTCGAAACGGCCGCTGTCGGGCTGAATTTCGCCTAACAGCATTTTTAGAAAGGTGGATTTACCTGTGCCGTTTTTCCCGATAATGCCCAATTTCTCGTAACGCGAGAAATTATAGTAGAAATTGTCGAGTATTTTGTAGTCGCCAAAGGCTTTTGAGATGTATTGGGCTTCGAAAATTTTGCTGCCGATATAAGCCGATTTGACGCCTAACGAGATTTGTTTTTCTTCGAGGCGTTGTTTGGCGCGTTGTTCTATGGCGCGAAATGCGTCGATGCGGCTTTGCGCTTTGGTGCCGCGCGCTTGCGGTTGCCGACGCATCCAATCGAGTTCTTTGCGGTAGAGATTTTGTGCGCGTGCTGTTTCGGCATTGAAATTGTCGATGCGTTCGTCGCGTTTTTCGAGATAGTAACTATAGTTGCCTTTGTAACGGAATAATTGTTGTCGGTCAATTTCGATGATGTCGCTGCATACATGGTCGAGGAAGTAACGGTCGTGTGTTACCATCAGCAGAGTCATTTTCGAGTGATTCAAAAACTCTTCGAGCCATTCCACCATTTCCAAATCCAAGTGGTTTGTTGGCTCATCAAGTAGTAGCAGGTCGGGTTCGGTGATGAGAACATTGGCCAAGGCGAGTCGTTTTTGTTGCCCGCCGCTTAGTTGCTGTACATTTTTGTGTAAGTCGTGGATGGCGAGCTTGCCGAGAATTTGACGAATGCGCGTTTCGTAATCCCACGCATGCAGACGTTCCATTTCGTTCATTGCGTGTTGTAACGCATCGGCGTGTTGCGGCGTGTCGTCGCTTTGTTCGAGCAGTTGTTCGTAGTTGGCAATAACACGAACCGTATCGCTGTTACTCGCAAAACATGCTTCGAGTACAGTCATTGTTGGTGTGAAGTCGGGTTCTTGCGGCAGAAAACCGACACGCAAGTCGCGTCTGTATGTGATGGTACCGGTATCGCAACTCTCTTTGCCGACGAGCATGCGCAGTAGCGTTGTCTTGCCTGTGCCATTACGGGCTACAATGGCTACACGCTGGCCTTGCTCGATACCGAACGATATGTCGCTGAATAATAGTTCGTTACCGAAAGTTTTACTCAAATGCTCTGCTTGCAGATATACCATGACAATGTGTAGTTATTTCAAGCGGAAACTGACCCAGATATCGATAAATGCACTGATTATTAATGTAATAGCCCATGCGTTTTGACCGACGTACATCAAATAGACAGTGCCAAGCAGGCAACCGGCACCAATCATCAGTTGAGCGTAGAGGCGACGTGTGCGTTTGTCGTCGGTTTTGGGTAGTGTGAGCATGCGTATGATGACAAATATAACGGCGCTGACGGCAAATATCCAAAATCCGGCTTGTACTTCAAATATATGCAAGAGCACACCTAATATAATACCTATGTAACTGATTATAAATGGAATAGATGATTTGATGTGAAACTTTTTCATACACAGCGGCGTTGGTGTTGACAATTTTACAAAGTTACGCAAAATCATTGAAATAACCGCATATTTTTACGCAAACCAACTAAAATATTTTGAATGAGGCTGTTGAGGGGTTTGGCATCGTTTTTGTATTTGTAAATTATAGTATAAAATATTAAAAATTACAATTATGAAAAAAGCATGTTTCTTCTGTTTGACATTTGCATTGCTCGCGTCAATGCCGTGTGTCGATGCGTGTACAGGCATTACGCTCTGTACGGCGAGTGGTGAACCAGTGGTGGCTCGCACTATTGAGTGGGCCGGCGACGATTTGGAGAGTTGTTATGCCATTGTGCCGCGTGGGTATAAGCAACAATCGTATTTGCCTGATGGTACGCAAAATGGCAAAAAATTCAAAGCCAAATACGGTTATGTCGGCTTGGCGGTACAGCAACCCGAATTTGTGGTCGATGGTATGAATGAGGCCGGTTTGTCGGCAGCGTTATTCTATTTTCCTGAGTATGGCGATTATGGTTCGTACGATGCTAATCAGAAAGATAAGTGTTTGAGCGACTTGCAGTTAGTTTCGTGGATATTGAGCAGTTTTGCAACTATCGACGAGGTGAAAAATGCTATGAATGATGTGCGTGTCGTTACGATTGATGCACGCGGTTCGACTGTTCATTGGCGCATTACCGAAGAAAGTGGTCGTCAAGTAGTGCTTGAAATAGTAGATTGTCAGGCGCGTTTCTACGAAAATCGACTTGGAGTATTGACCAATTCGCCGGGATTCGAGTGGCATTTGACTAATCTGAATAATTATGTCAACTTGAGTGCCGGCGCAGTATCGAAACGAAATATTGGTGCGTTGTCGTTGTCGGCTTTTGGCGGGGGGAGCGGTTTGCATGGTCTGCCGGGCGATATGACGCCGCCTTCACGTTTTGTGCGTGCCGCCTTTTTTCAAGCAACGGCACCTCAGTTGCAAACTACGGCCGAAACAGTGGTGCAGGCATTCCATATTCTGAATAATTTTGATATTCCGATAGGCGCACAAGTGGCTGAGGGACAGTCCGTTCCTGACATTCCGAGCGCGACACAATGGACCGTGGCTACCGACATTCGGCATCGGCGTATTTATTATCGAACGATGCACAATGCTACGATTCGCTGTTTCGATTTCCAAACGATTGATTTTGGAAAAATCAAATTTATTTCGGCGCCACTTGATGTTGTCAAACGTCAACCGATAGAGATGGTGCAATTGCCACAAATGCGTTTATAGTACAATTTTGCGGCATGTACGCCCTGCAGTTACGATGTAAATGCCCGTCGGCAGTTGTAAGTGGCATTCCGTACATTGTGTGCGGCGCATTACGGTTTGCCCTGCAATGTTGTACACGACCATATCGGTGGGCTGGTGTGTTACAATGCTGACGTTACCGTTACATATTGTTACTCTAATGTCGTCGGTTGGAATGCGAGGGGTAGCGGTGTTGCAGTGCAGGTCGATGGCACCGGCTATTTCGGTGGAACATTCGCCGATATTGCCGTTGTGCTGAAAGACACCTGTATATACTTTGACAAAGTCAATGCTCGATAGATGTACCGCTTGTCCTGCTGTGTCGATTGCCCAATCAATATCGATGCCTGTGTCGGCGTTGTTGGGTTGATTGTCGGCATAGCCGTAATCGAAAGCGTTGAGTACAAAATAGTTAGGCGATTGTTCTATGGCATTGTCTGGTAGGCGTGTCCCAACAAAAATTAGGCTGTCATCGGTTATCCATTCCGGGAAATAATTTTGTGTTCTGAAACTGTTTTTGACGATAAATCCCCGGTTGCCTCGATTGTCTTGCCATTCGATGGAGTCGTTTGATTGGTTGTGTTTGCGGTACGTTACGGCATATTGTTGTTGTGTGTCGTCATGTGTGTGGGCACTTCCTTGAATTTCGTACCAAGGGTCGTCGGGTAAACCGTTGCGGTTGTTGTCGCTTGCTACCATGACGATGCCGGGTTCGGCATTACCGACGAACGCGTTACCCGTGATTTTGAAATCGGCGCCGGCATTATTGGGTATTGCGTGGTCGAATCCGAAAATGATGTAGCCTCCCCACGCACCTAACGACAGGATCGTACCGTTGTCGGTGCCGGCGATGCAATCGGTGGCTTTTTGCGCCATGGCAGTGGCATCATCGCCTGCTGTATAAGCCGGCAAAAGATTGACAAATTGTCCCGGAGCAGGGCAGTATTCGTAAACGCGTTCTATATACGGCGATTGTGCAACGGCAGTCATGCCGACGCAGAGTAATAGGAAAGTGGTGAAAGGTTTCATAGCTGTATATGTGTTGGTTGGTTGACAAACGCGATGTGTGCCGGTATGTCGCCTGTGGTGGCTTGCCATTTTAGCGTGCCGTCGGCATGGAAATAATATATGGTGCCCGGTGTAACGTAGTTTTTGGCATCGGTAACGATGAATTCACGCGTTGTCGGATTGACGGCGATGCCATAGGGTAATTCGATGTGTGTGGCACTATCGTCGGTAATGAAACCACCGACTATTTTAGTGCGTGTGCCGATATCGTATAGCGTGTACGATATGTCGTTTTGACCGGTTGCGGCATTCCATTGTACCCCGATGGCATACAAACTATCGCCGCAGATACACAAATTGTTAGCGGCGAACCCCAGCGAATCGCATACGTTATTTGTTTGACTGTCAATGATATATATGTTTGCTCCGATGCCGTTGTAGTCGCCGCGCGAAGTTACATAAATGTTGCCGTGTGTATCATGACGAAGCCGATGCAAATTGATGGCTACATCAATATTTTGTATTAGCGTAAATGTACTCAGATCTACTACCGAAACGCGATAATCGTAGTTGGGTACGCGGTAACCGCCCGAATTGGCGACATATAGTTTGCCTGCGACGATACTCATCTCTTCGGGTTGATAGCCAACGGTAACTTCTCGTGTAATTTGCAGTGTGGCAGTATCAAATTCGGCAACATAGCCAAGTCGCGCATTCGGGTCGATGGTTTGTTCGCCGGCGTATGACGATATGTAGCCTTTCCCATCGGCAAAGGCGAGGTAACGACAATTGGGTATGGTTATCGTACCGATGTGTTTTGCGGTTTGTACGTCCATCACTTCGACCATGTTGGAACAGTTGATGACGGCGTACAGACGGTTACCGTAAATTTTCAAATCATTGCCAACGTCGCCTAACTCTTTGACTATTTGCGGATTGAGAGCGGGAAAAATATTTGTTGTGTAGATGCCGGTGGTGTAATCGAAAAAATCCAATGTGCATTTGTTGCTGCCCATATTGCCTTCGTTGAGCAGATAAAAACCGCTTATTTCCGACGTGTTGCCAGTGTCCACTTGGTTGGAGGTCGGAGGAAGCGGAATGATGTCTTCGCGGCAGGCCGATAATCCGATAAGTGTCAAACTCAAAAGACAAATGCTGGTAGTCTTGATTTTCATAATGTGCTTATATCTAAAATGTTACTTGTATTATTGCTCTGACATTGGTTCCCGGCATTGGGTAACAACGCACAACTTCGTATTGCTGATTGAATAGGTTGTTGATTTCTGCAGTAATTTTCAAACCGGCTTTCGACCATTGAAACGTTTTCGATAACGACAAATCGTGCGTGTACCACGGTTGTATGTAATTAGCCGCGATGTTGGCCGACGAGTCGTAACGTGCGCCTGTGTAAATGAAACTATAATTCAAATGCCATGTTTTGTAGCGTCCATTGAAAGTTACGCTGCCACTATGGCGCGGAATGTAGGGTATTTGACCGCCGTAGTAGGTTGATGTCGGATCGCTCAAGTCGCGCGCTTGCTGATAGGTGTATGCCAAACGTAAATTCAATTCTAATGACTCGATGGGCGAAAAATTTGTTTGTAGAACAACGTCGCTACCCCAAATCTCGACGTAACCGAGGTTTATCATCGTCCAACGGAAAAAATTGGAGGTCGGTGTCGCAACGATTTTGTCGGTAACTTGGTTGAAATAACCGTCGATTTGCAGCGATAGCATTGGAAACCAACTTGTTATCGGTTGATTGTAGGTGATGCCGATATCGTATTGCGTAGTATTTTCCGGCTTTAGTGTTGCGTTGCCGATAAAAGTGTAATACAAGTCGTTGAATGTTGGCATCCGCATACTTTGTTTAAAAAAAGCGCGTAGGGTTAAATCGATTTTGTGCGATGGCTGATAAGATGCGAATACGGCTGGTGTGAATTTCAGTATTTGGGTATTCGCGGTTGATTTTGTCGTATGGTCTTTCACGAATGTACCCAAAACGCTTGCTTGTAATTTGACGTGCGAAAAGTTGAATGCCGTAGCCAACGCGCCTAATAGCGTGTAGCGTTGCGGATAGGCAAAATCGTATAAATCGGCATCAAGTTTGTTCCACTGAAAATCGACCGACAATCCCATATCCCAAAATGGGAAAATTTGCCAGCGATTAGCGTTGCTCACATAGATTTCGTGCTGTTTATAGGTGTTGTCCACGTACATTACGCCGGCGTCTTTGTTCGGGTCGGCCAAATACCGCAGATAGTCGTAGGCATATTTTCCTTTGAACATCAACGAATAGATATCGCCGAAAGTTTTCTGAAACGAACCTTGTACAAATACGTTGGTATCCCATTGGCGGTCTTCGTGTGTGAATCGCCCACGTACCACCGCGCCCGGATAACCGCGCTCCGAATGGTAGGTGTAGGCTTTTGCACGCCAACTACCTTCGCTCATCTGACCATAAAGGCCAACTTCGGCGCGTACGGCATTCACATCGCCGTTTTGGCGGATGGCTGTCGTGTCGTAGCCGCCCACAGTTTGATAACGAAATTTGTATTTGCCGGTCGTGTACAGATATTCGGCACTCGTCGAAATGGCAATTTTAGGCGTTAAACGCTGTTCCCATAGTACCGATGGGTTGATTGTCCCGAACGAACCGCCTTTCACTGTCGCTGTTATATGGTAAGATTTGTCATCCTCGAAACGTGGTGCCTTCGATTGCAAATACACGCTGCCCGATGACCCGAAATCTTTTGCCGGTTGAAATACCGAACTTTTTTCGCCATTGTACACGGTTACGGCTTCCATATTGTCTAACGAAAATTTCCCTAAATCAATCGTGCCGTTTTGCGCATTGCCGAGTTCGATGCCATCGTAAAACACACCTACATGATTGGTACCCATACTGCGTATGTTTACGGTTTTCAAACCACCGATGCCGCCAAAATCTTTTATCTGTACTCCCGAAAAATAGCGCAACGCATCAGCCACCGAGTGCGAATTGAGTTGTTGCAGTTCCGCTCCCGATAGCGTTTGGGCCGGAGTGATATGTGCCGTTTGGTGATATTTGGCCGACACAGACACTTCGTCAATATGGTAAATTCGGGTTGTGTCGGTGTATAGCGTATCTTGCGCATACAGTCCGATTGTACACGCAAAATTCAATCCCCAAAAATAAACAAATTGTCGAAATCGTTTCATAATTACTGCGCCCTTTCCTCGAAGGCGAAAGTCCGTGTGTGTGGCAACGGCAGGTCTTCTGACTTCGACCGGCTGCAACGTCCTTCCCGATATTATTCAGTGGATTGTGTGGTGGTGCAGCCTTGGAATGGTCTTTTACAGCAGCGGGACTGTTTCCGATTTACACGGAATTCCCTTTTAATCACACACTTGCGTGGCAAGTGTCGATGTGAACCGTTGCGCTGCAAAAATACAAAAAAAACTCTTTCCGACAAAATGAAAAGAGTTTTAACCTGTTTTTCTGAGGTGTATCTATTGCTCCTCGGCGTGTAACTTGTTGTAACATTCGCGGCATATCGGCTCGTATTTGTCCGTTTCGCCCAATAAAACCTGATTCTCGCCGGCTACCAACCGATGCGAAATATAGGCCGGCAAACCGCAACGTACACAAATGGCATGCACTTTTGTTACGTCGTCGGCAATGGCCATCAATGCAGGCATCGGCCCAAACGGCACACCGCGAAAATCCATATCCAAACCGGCAATGATAACACGAAAACCTTGATTAGCCAATGTGCGACACACCTCGACAAGACCTTCGTCGAAAAATTGTGCCTCGTCGATGCCGATTACATCTACATCGCCTGTCATCAGTAGAATGCTGGCTGACGAATCGACCGGCGTTGAGGCAATGGTCGTATGGTCGTGGCTCACTACGTCTTGCTCTGAATATCGCGTATCAATGCAGGGCTTGAAAATTTCGACACGCTGTTTGGCAAATTTGGCACGTTTCAAACGACGAATTAACTCCTCGGTTTTGCCCGAAAACATCGACCCGCAAATCACTTCGATACTGCCATGATGATGAGTGAAATGGGCATGCGATTCAAAAAAGTCCATTATTCTGTTGTGTTAGTCGCCCGATTAGGGTCGTATGTTGATATTTTTTTGTAATTTTGCACGTGCATTTATCGCTTGGCAAAGATAACACATTTTCCAAAATATACCGCTAAAACGCTACAAAAAATTATGAACAAAGACACACTCATTGTACTGATTGAAAAGGACATCGCCGAACTGCAGGCGCTGACACAAGGATTGGCGCAAATGACCACGTTCCCGCAACCGCTGATTGACTTGGCTGTGGCCAAAGTCGAAAGTCTGCGCCGTTGCCTGACTGCGCTGCCAGAGGTTACATGCGATAGTGATTCCACGACGCCGACAGTTGCAACGAACGACACGCCGGTCGTTACCGAACTTGAACCGAAACCTGAAGTTGATGCAAACCTTGAATCGGTGTCAGTATCTGCTCCGGAACCGGAACCCGAGTCAGAATTAGAATCAGAATCTGAATCTGAAGTGGAATCTGAACCCACTGTCGATATCGTCGAATGTGTTGATAACCAGACAAATGTAACTGATAGTGCCGACGAAGAACCTGCTGCACACATCGTGGCCGACACTATTCGCAAACCCGAAACAGTGGTCGATGTATTTGAAAAACAGCAAGATACGGCCTCGTTGGCCGCAACCATTGCCAATAGGCCGGTAACCGACATCAAACGTGCCATCAGCATTGCCGATCGCTTTCGTTTTCAGCGCGAATTGTTCGGCAACAATGGCGAACAAATGGCTACGGTGCTTGATGCACTTAACGATTGTACGTCGCTCGAACAGGCCGAAGCCTATCTCGAAAAACATTGTGCGTTGCCGGCCGACAATGCGGCAACAGCCGATTTTGTCGATTTGATAAAACGGCGTTTTGCCTGATACACCATATTATATATAAAACCATTTATGCCAAAACTCTTTCTGATACCGACACCGGTTGGCAATTTGGAGGACATCACTTTGCGTGCATTGCGCCTTTTGCGTGAAGTTAATCTCATTCTTGCCGAAGATACGCGCACGACATCGGTGTTGCTTCATCATTACGACATTCACACGCCAATGCTCTCGCACCACAAATTCAACGAGCATCAAACGGTCGATGCCATAGTCGAGCGGTTGCAGAAGGGCGAATCGGTAGCGTTGGTTTCAGATGCGGGTACACCGGCCATTTCCGATCCTGGCTTCCTTTTAGTGCGTGCCTGTGTGGCAGCCGGTGTCGAGGTCGAGTGCTTACCGGGAGCAACAGCTTTTGTGCCGGCTTTGGTGGCTTCGGGGTTACCGTGTGACCGTTTTTGTTTCGAAGGATTTTTACCGCAGAAAAAAGGGCGCCAAACCAAGCTGACCGAACTTGCAGCCGAAACGCGTACCATGATTTTCTACGAATCGCCGTTTCGCGTACTCAAAACGCTTGAACAGCTGGCTGAATGTTTGGGCGGCGACCGTAAGGCCTCCGTTTCGCGCGAAATCTCTAAAAAATTTGAAGAAACCGTACGCGGTTCACTTGCCGAGTTGGTACAACATTTCAGGGAACATCCGCCCAAAGGCGAGTTCGTCATGGTTGTGGCAGGGCGATAAACTTGTTCGCAGTGGGCGTTTGTCAACCACATTTCCTTCAAAAAATGCAGATACACTGCTTTCAATCTGAAAGCAAATCGATATATTTTTAATAAAATTCGTCGCTTTTTGTGGCGAATTTTGTACTTTTTGAAATCGGTTTTGCATTATTTTGCTCGAAAAAATGCACTGTTTGACCGCCAAAATCGCCGATTTTTCAAGTTTATTTCTTGTTAAATATATGTCTAAAAACATAAAATTAACTACAGCGAGCCTATTTGTTGAAAAAAAATCTGATTTTTTTTATTGTACATATCGATATTTATTTAATTAGTTATATATCAACATGTTATATTTAGTAACATTTATTGAAAAACAATATCTAACAGGGTGCTTTTTGGCTGTGTAAAATGAAAAAAAACAATAAAAAGGCAACTTTTTTTGGGAAAACTTGTTTTATAACGGCAAAAATCGTAACTTTGTCATGTATAGCCATTTTTCATCAATGGCATGCTTACAATTTGTAACTAAAACAACCAAATTATACACTATTTAATCAAAAAGAGAGAGAGAAGCATTATGAGAAAGTTTACGTTAATCTTGACAGGCTTGTTGCTCGCGTGCGTTGGTTCTGCATTCGCGCAAATCAAGGGAACGGTCGTTTCCGACGAAGACGGAGAGCCTGTAATCGGTGCATCTATTATGGTGAAAGGTACCACGGTTGGTACAATTTCTGATGTAGATGGCACGTTCGAAGTTTCTGCCTCGGCAGGCGATGTATTGGTAGTTTCGTACATCGGTATGGCTACGCAAGAAGTTCCGGCTGCCAACGGCATGGTTATTTCGTTGCAAAGTTCGGCCACCGAGTTGGACGAAGTGATGGCAGTAGCCTATGGTACTACAACTAAAAAAGCATTTACCGGTGCCGCTCAATCGAAACGCGGTGAAGACTTGGCCAAAATGCAGGTTTCCGACGTATCGAAATCGCTGGATGGTGCCATGTCGGGTGTGCAAGTAGTATCGAGCAGCGGTCAACCGGGCGAATCGGCATCTATCCGCATTCGCGGTGTCGGTTCCATTTCGGCCTCGCAAAGCCCACTCATCGTTGTGGATGGTATTCCTTACGAAGGTTCGTTGAACTCGATCCCGACGCAGGATATTGCCTCGCTGACGGTGTTGAAAGATGCTGCCGCCAACTCTATGTATGGTGCGCGCGGTTCGAACGGTGTAATCCTTATAACAACCAAACGCGGCGAAACGGGTAAAGTAAATGTAAACCTCGAAGTGCGTGTCGGTGGAAATATGCGTGGCGTACCTACTTACGACATCATTACCGACCCGGGCGAATATTACGAAATGATGTGGGAAGCATCGCGTAACGCCTATTTGTCGAGTGGTTCGTCTTATTTGGCCGCAGGTATCGCTGCTTCGAACGATCTGATCAAAAACCTCGGTTATAATATCTATCAGGGTGTTTCCGATACCGAACTTATCAATCCGTTTACGGGACGTTTGTCGTCGAAAGCACAACAACTGAAATGGACCGACAACTGGTTGTCAGAGCCATTCCAAACCGGTCTGCGTCAGGAATACAACCTGAATATCAGCGGCGGTACAGATAAGACAAACTACTATATTTCAGCAGGTTATCTCGATGATAATGGCTACATTGTAAATTCGGGTTTCCAACGTTTCAATGTGCGTGCCAAAGTAGAACAAGAGGTGGCCAAATGGTTGAAAGTAGGTGTTAATGCATCGTATGCACACACAAGTCAAGACTCGCCTACGTCAGGTGGCTCTGCATACGCCAACTTGTTTATGTTCTCGCAGATGATTGCACCGATTTATCCGGTTTATCTCTACAGCAAAGATGGTACCCCGCAATACAACGCCGACGGTTCGCGTAAATACGACTTCGGTGAAGACGAAATGTTGCGTCCTTACGCTTCGACCGCCAACCCGTTGGCTACCAACATGGCTAATATATATAATAGTGTGTGGGACAACTTGAACCTGCGCGGTTTCTTGGATTTCACACTCTACAAAGGGCTGAAATTGGCTATCAACGCAAGTTATGACGTTTATAACATCAACGTTATCTCGTTCCAAACACCGATAGGCGGCGATGCTAAAAACGTAAATGGTCGTGGTTCACGCACTTCGCAACGCTACGAGGCTTTGAATACCAACCAATTGCTTACTTACGAAAATACATTTGGTGAACATGGTCTGAATTTGCTTATCGGTCATGAGTTCAAAATGGACAATTCGCAAGTGCTGACAGGTAGCAAATCGCAATTCTACGATCCCACCAACCCTGAACTCGAAAACGGTGGTGCTATCGACGGATTGACTTCGTACACAAGCGGTTACCGCGTACAAGGTTTCATGGCGCGTGCCGAATACAATTTCGCTGAACGTTACTATGTATCTGCATCGTATCGTTGCGATGGCTCGTCGTACTTTGCACCGGAATCCCGTTGGGGACACTTCTGGTCGGTGGGTGCCAGCTGGCGTATGAAAGAGGAGAGCTGGTTGCGCGACGTCGATGCCATACACGACTTGAAAATCAAAGCAAGTTATGGTACGCAAGGTAACGACAATATCGGTGCCGGCGCGGCTCCTTACCTTGATCTCTATGCTTATTCGGTAACCGATGGCGCCAGCCAACCGTCAGTTTATCTGGCACAACGTGGCAATCGCGACCTGACGTGGGAAAAGAGTAACAACTTGAACGTTGGTATCGAATTGGGATTGGTCGATCGCTTGGACATCGAAGCCGACTTCTTCATCAAAGATACCAAGGACATGATTTACGCCAAACCGCTGCCACCTTCGGTAGGTTCGCCGTCGTACATCTACACGAACGAAATGGACATGCGCAACATCGGTGTGGAGGTAACTTTGGGTGCCACATTGGTAAAAACGCGCGACGTGAAATGGACGGTCGATCTCAACCTGACACACTATAAAAATGCTTTGACGCGTCTGCCCGAAGACAAACAGAGTCTGATCGACAAAGACGGTGGTTATCAGTCAGGTTCGTACTGGCGCTCGATTGGCGGAAGTGTTTACGACTTCTACGATTACCACTATCTGGGTGTAGAACGCACTTCGGGTCTGCCAATGTACGAAGTTACCGAAAAAGACTATCAAGAGGCAGTGGCACAAGCAGCCGAAGAGGGCATCGCTTTCGACGAATCGAAGTACGGCCAAATGGAAGATGGCACACGCTATGCCTACGAAACCGGTAACGCCTCGCAAGTGGTGCTTGGCAAAACGGCCATCCCCGACCTCTACGGCGGTCTCTCCACTTCGTTGGAGTTCTACGGATTCGATTTGAGCATCCAAACCGCATTCCAAATCGGTGGTTATGTATATGACAGCTTCTACGGCTCGTTGATGGGCGGCGGTGAATATGGTACCAACTGGCACAAGGATATTTTCAAACGTTGGACTCCGACAAACACCGATACTAACATACCGCGCGTCGAAGTCAACAAGCAAAGCCTTGGTTTGCAAGGTGATGCCACACTCACGTCGGCAAGTTATTTCAGCCTGCGCAACATCACGTTAGGATACTCGTTCCCCAAAAAATGGATGAACAAAGCCAAAATCAAAACGTTGCGTCTGTATGTGGTAGCCGATAACATTGCTTTGGCTTCGGCACGCAAAGGTTTGGACCCGCGTCAAAGTTTCTCGGGTGCAACAGACTACAACTATTCTGCCATGGCTACAGTGTCCGGCGGTATAACAATCGGTTTCTAAATTTTATAAAACACATAGAATCATGAAAAGAAACAAAATATTAGCAGCACTTTTGGCCACACTTGGATTGGTGGCTTGCGATTCCGATTATCTGTCGGTACAGGATACTTCGACCATTACATCGGATAAGTATCAGGAAATCATCAAATCGGACCCGTCCGTTTTGCAAAACTCGGTTAGCGCCTTATATACAACGCTTTACAGTTATTCGTACTCGAGCTATAATGCACACGACGATGCCGGCATCGGAGCCATGTTCTTGGCGTCCGACCACATGGGCGAAGATATTGTGCAAACCAAGAGCCACTGGTACACCTACGACTATCAATTGGATTTCCGTTTGGAAAACTACCGTCGTCCGTATGCCACTTGGAAAACGCTTTATACCGTTATCGGTCAAGCCAATGACGTAATCGCCTTGGTGGACCTCGATGCCGTGAACGGTACCGAGAGCGATGCCTCCATCAAAACATTGCGTTACTGCTACGGACAGGCTTTGGCTATGCGTGCATACGCCTATATGTTCTTGGTACAGATTTTCCAAAATCCGTTTACCGCCGCTCCCGATGCTTCGGGTGCACACATCAATTTGGAAAAAAGGGGTGTGCCGCTCTATTATGCCTCGAACGAACCACAAAAGTCTGATTACTCGCGTGGTACGGTTGGCAATGTGTTGGCATCGATCGAGCAAGACCTGCTTACGGCCGAAAGTATGCTGAACGGCTATGCACGCACTTCGAAAAGCGAAGTCAATACAAATGTGGTGTGCGGCTTGCTGGCACGCTACTACCTGACAACCGGTGCGTGGGACAAAGCAGTCGACTACGCCAAAAAAGCGGCCACAGGCTTCACATTGATGGAAAAAGAAGAGTTGGTTAATGGCGGATTCATTGACATTTCGTCGAAAGAATGGATATGGGGATTCGACATTGCCACACAAGAGTTGTCGCTCGTGTATGCCTCGTGGTATTCGCATCTTTCCAATATCGCTCCGGGTTATGCCGGTGCAGGTTATGCACCGCGTGCTGTTGACCGTCGACTGTACGAGCAGATTGATACCACCGACTATCGCAAAGCGTGGTTCAATGGCCCGAATGGCGACAAAACACAACCCTCCGAAGCTGCACAAGGTGCTTACGCCAGCCTGAAATTTGGCGACGACGGCAACTGGACGATGGACTACCCCTATATGCGTGCTGCCGAAATGTATCTGATTGAAGCCGAAGCGTTGGCACGCCAAGGCAACGAAACAGGTGCTGCCGAGGCCTTGAAACCATTGATGGAGAAACGCTGCAGCGCGTGGGACAAAACAGCGGTATCGGTGGACGATGTGCTGCTGCAACGCCGCATCGAATTGTGGGGCGAAGGTTTCTCGCTCTTCGACCTGAAACGCAACTACCGCGGCATCGACCGCACGTACGATGGCACCAACCACCGTGCACCTGACGGCCTGCTGAAAGTGGATGCCGGCGATGTGCGCTGGACCTACCAAATTCCGTTGAGCGAATTGCAGGAGAACTCGGATATCAACTCGGCCGACCAAAACCCGTAATTGTAGAAAAATAGTATAAAAACAAAAAAACAAAAGGATTGAAACTATGAAAAGTTTATTGAAAATAGCAGCATTTGCCGCGCTGGTTGTAACATTTGCCGCGTGCGACGAATCGCCCGTAAAAAGCGATTACGATCCGGTTGCCGATCCCAACAACGCACCCAAAGGGGTCGTAACCTACGACGCTGACGTTTATCAAACGAAAGTACGTTTGAGCGGCAAAGTGTCCGATTATGCCAACTTGGTGGACTATGGTTTTGTATATTGTCCTGATTCTGTTCTGGATAATGCAAAAGGCAATATTGAAACTGCCTTGATGAGTGGTTATGTTAAAGGCAAAAATGTTTGTTCCTTAAAGGGATTGGCAGAGTCTGATGAGTTGTCTTACGTTTCAACCGTTTTTTCGCCAAATAGTACCTATTACTATGTTGCTTATGCTTTGAATAACAATGGTATTACTTTTGGCGATCCTGTTCTATTCGAAACTCAAGATTCTTACGAGGACGTGTTTGCTTGGACACCAAAATCGACTCAAAAAGAATGGGAAATATTAACTACATTGGCTAAAGCAACTGAAGGCGATGTTATCCCATTTGAGTATTATGAAAATGGTGTTGGTAGCAATATGACTACATGTATGAGATCTTCAGCCAAAAAAGGTCCGACCATATTGCATCCTGATAACTGGTTGGTAACGCCGGCCATTGATTTAGGCATTGATATGAAGATAGATTATCTGATTTATCCTTCGGCTACACGAGCTTCAGAAGCTGTCGAAAAATATGCTATTTATTTGTCAGAAGATTCTATTACAGATGAAAATTGTTTGGCTTTGGCAGCTGAAGAGAAATTGGTTGTACTGGATTCTTTGACTTTCCAATTCCCCGAAGGTACGCTGACCGATGCTCAAAAGAAAATTGAAAAAACGCTTGATATTCCGGCAGAATACGAAGGAAAACATGTGTGGATTGCAGTCCGCCATTTCGAAAAATATTCGCGTATGCTTATTGTAGAGAAATTGAGAATTTATTAACTTATTGTTTTACTTTAATTTATTACTAACATGAACAAGAAAATTTTACTTTTCGGTTGTTTGTTCGCAGTTTGCTTTAGTGCAACAGCGATAGTTCCGCTCAAAAGAGCGAATGGTGTTCCCGTACACACCAAACATGATGTAACACTGCCAGCAGTGAATAACAATGTGGTATATAAAGCCCCTATGCTTGCAGAATCTGCTGACTCGGTAGTTTATGCCGAAGGCTTTGAAGATGCCAATAACTCGTGGACATTGTATCAGTCCTCTAACGCCTCTGAAAGTTATTATGGCATTTACATCGCTGATAATATTAAAACTACTTCCGGTTCCGTTCCTGCAGCAGAGGGCGAACAATACCTCATATCGGACTATGATCCAAAAGCCGAGGTGGATGCATGGGCTATTTCCAATCAGAGTGTAGAACTCAAAGCCGGACAAGAATATTGGTTGTCGGTGTTCTATTTGGCTCCGGATTATTATGGAGCTCAAACTCTGAAATTCACATGTGCCACTTCTGCCGAAGTTCCTGCTCACGATAATGTGTTGTTGGAGTTGGGCGAAACTGAAGCTACCGGTGATTGGACTTTGGCTACTAAAAAATTTACTGTAGATACTGATGGCAAATACTATTTTGGTTTTAATCACCAAGGCCCAAAAAACTCGTGGATTGCTGCTATCGATTATTTCCGTATTACCATTGGTGATGAACCCCAACGTCCGGCTACAGTTATAAATGGTATCACGATTGCTTCGTATAATACCGCATGGAGTGTGGTTGCTGACAAAGCGTATGTCAATGAAAATTCGTTTACTTATGTAGGTATGGATGCTACCTTTGCCGATGAATATGCTTGGGAAATATCTGGCGTAGATCTTATGACAGATTCTACGGGTGCTCCATACGTTAATGATGATTATACCTCATGGAGTCATCATGAAAGTAGTGATGTTGTGGTTAAAGCGATGGCTAACAATGAAATTGGTGGCGACACTCTTACAGCCGAATTCCAAGCATTTTATGCTTTGACAGATAGCACGGTCGATTATATTTGGAATTGGTCGCCGACAGATGCCCCCAATGATTTTCTCTCCTTGGTATCGGTGTATGGACCGAAATCACATGCCGAAGTATTTGATGTATTGACCGATGACGCGTATGCTATGGTTAATGGCGCCGGATTATATGTATTGGCATCGTATTTGGAAGATTATGCTGATTCAATCTTGACCATTCGTGTGTTGGGTGCCGATGAAGAAGGACAACCTTTGAATAACTACGAATTTGGACGGTATGAAACTACGTTTGCCGATTTTTTGGACAATGGTACGGGCAATGGTACGTATGTTGAAAAACCTGCAGTTAGAAGGGTAACATTTGATCAACCAATAGGTGTTAAAGGACGTTTCTTTGTAGTATTCGATTTCCCGCAAATTGACACATTGCAATATGCTGTGGATGATAACTATTTTAAAGCTGCTCTATGTTACCGTGGTCAAGTTGATCCTGCTAAATCGGCATTCTATCCTGACTCGTATTATTCCGTATGGGGTGGTCAATGGTATAGTTATGCGGAATACTCGAATTTGTTGTATAACTATTATTATAATGCCGATGTTGCAGATATGATGTCGCTTGGTTTGTTTGCCAATGTATCTTTCGGTTATCAAGAAGGTACTAAAGAAGAACCGGATCCGGAAACCGCTATTAAATTTGTCAATGCCGACAGCAAATTGGCTATTTATCCGAACCCTGCCAAAGATGTGCTTTACATCAGCAACTTGGCATCGGATGCTTCTGCCGTAGTAACCGACCTTACGGGTAAACAACTGATGTCGCTGTCGCATGTACAAAACAGCGTATCGGTAGCCGGCTTGGCTCAAGGTGTTTACTTCATCTCCATCAAAGATGCCGAAGGCGTACACACCGCTAAATTCGTGAAAGAATAATTTCGTACGGAAATAGCAAAACCACCAAGAGGGTACTCGCAAGAGTATCCTCTTGTGTTTTTTTAAGGGTAGGGACGTGGCGTGCAAGCCCCCCAGCCCCCTAAAGGGGGTGTCGAATTAGGAATGCGGAGTGAGGAATGGTTTTCTTGCTCCGCGTTTTGTTTTATTACCCCTAAATCCCCCTGCCTACCGGCAGGCTAAAGGGGACTTCACGCACATCAAACCGCAGCCAATACCCCCTTTAGGGGGTTGGGGGTAAAAATCTCGGTTTTATATTCTATGCGGACGCACCTACCTGCGGTAGGCAGGTGCAGTGCGTCCCTACTCCCCCTTTAGGGGGCGAGTGGTTACTACGTGTTGTATGATGCGTTGTTGGTAGGCAGCGCGTTTATCGGCATTTTTGCGGTAGCGTGTCGAGTCCACTTGCAGATATTCGGGCGCATCGGCAAAAGCATCGTGTAGCACAGTGCCGTCGCCGGTTTTAATCAGTGTCAGGTGGTCGTATGGCTCGTGGTCGAGCGTGTAGGTGGTCAGTTCCAATGTGTCGCCTATGATGCGTATTACCTGATAAAACCTACATCCGATACCATAGCGTTCGTAGCCGGCATCGAAGTTGATGCGGTAGTCTTTGGGCGAACATTGCGAAACGAGATACACCGGTGTCGTTCCGTCGGTGGTGCGACGTGCATAGGCGTGTTCGTGTCCGGCCAATACGAGGTCGCACTTGTCGTTGAAGAGCGCTGCAAACGCTTGTCGCACCCAAAAGTTTGTCAGGCGGCCACGCAGCGAATAGACAGGGTGGTGCAAGGTGGCAATATGCCATGTCGCAGAATCGTTCGCTATGCATTGCTGTAACCATGCGCGCTCGTGTGGCAGTGTCCAAACGTCATTGTTGCTGTCGAGCAGATAGAATGCGGCGTTGCCCACGTTGAACGTATATTGCGCTACGCCTGCAAACCGCGTATCGGCATCGAGAAAATAGGGGAATGTCCACACGAAACGTTCGTCCAAACGTTTGTCGAGTCCTTTGATGTATTCGTGATTGCCGGGTATAGCCAAAATTGGTGTCGAAGTACCGAAATCGGCCACCATGTCGTAATAGGCCTGCCAATAACCATCGTGCGGGCGTTCGATGACATCGCCTCCGAACAACCAAAAATCGGGCGAAAACCGCTGATTGATGTCGGCGAGGCGTGTGTGCAATTTGCCACCATCGGCATCTTGCACGTCGCCCACATACACGAAAGTAACGGCATCGTCGGCGTCGTTCACCGTAAATTGATGCCATTGCGATGTGTGCTGTCCGACCTGCACCCTATATATATAATCGCCGGCCGGCAGATTGTCGCACTCGGCAAAATAACAGGCCGTGCGACCGCCTGCCGTAATAAATAGGTGCGAATTTGCTGTAATATATTGAGTGTCAGTGATTTGTTTATTTATAAGATGTAATGCGGCCGGTCGAATGGTGTCGCCACATTGCCACGCTACAGCACGCGATTGTGCGCCTGTGCGTCCAAAGGTCAGTTGTACTCGGCAGATGGAATCGCCGGCTACATAGGCCGGTTCGGGCGGATTGCCAAACCATGCTTGCCAGCGCAGGCTGCACACCACAACGAGTGTCGTTATCGCAATGCCTGCTGCCACCCAAATACACCATCGTTTTATTTTGTGTCCTATCATGTTGTTACACCAAAGCCGCCACGAAATAATAAATCATCAGACCTACCGCCACCAATTTGGCAATTGTGCCGCCCAAAAAGCCCAGCAGCGAAGCACCGCCCGCTTTCAATGCTTGTGCAAATGCTTTGCCGGCAATCAACTCGCCGACCAATGCACCGACAAACGGCCCGACAATAATGCCAATCGGGGCGAAGAAGAAACCGACTAACAAGCCGATGGTGCTTCCCCAAACGCCGGCTTTACTGCCGCCCGACCATTTGGTAGTCCACACGGGTAAAAAGGTATCCAACAACTGTATGACAATCACTACGCCGGCCCATATCAATAGAAATGGTGTCGAAAACTGTACTTTGTCTGTTGCCTGCAACAACAATAATCCCACATACCCCAACGGTACGCCCGGCAACACCGGCACGATGGTGCCCACAAGACCAACCAACAAGCAAATTGCGCCTACAATAATCAGAAAAATGTCCATCGTTACCTCCAAAATTGCTGTTTGTTTGCAAAAACTCCTGCAAATATACGATTTTTCTCCGATTTTTTTGTACTTTTGCGGCAATATTTTCTAAATTTTTCATTATGACCGAAAAAATTCAAACTCTCAGGGATAGCGCCGCGATGCGCTGGATTGCCCTGTTACTTTTGGCTTTGGCCATGTTTTGTTCCTACATTTTCATGGACATTTTGTCGCCTATCAAAGATTTGATGCAAAGCGAACGCGGTTGGGATTCTACCGCTTTTGGTACGATGCAGGGCGCCGAAACTTTTCTGAATGTATTTGTTTTCTTCCTGATTTTTGCCGGCATTATTCTCGACAAAATGGGCGTGCGTTTCACGGCTGTGTTGTCGGGCGTGGTGATGTTGATCGGTGCGCTTATTAAATGGTATGCTGTCAGCGAAAATTTCATCGGCAGTAGTGTCGAAGCGTGGTTCGATGCACATTTGAACTACATTCCCGTGTTCGACGAGTTAGGCGTTTCGCCATTTTATCGCGGTATGCCAGCGTCGGCCAAAGTGGCTGCCATCGGATTCATGATTTTCGGTTGTGGTACCGAAATGGGCGGCATCACTGTGTCGCGCGGCATCGTCAAATGGTTCAAAGGTCGTGAAACAGCATTGGCTATGGGCTCCGAAATGGCTTTGGCACGTTTGGGAGTGGCAACGTGTATGATATTCTCGCCTTTTTTTGCCAAATTAGGCGGCCACGTTGATGTTGCCCGGTCTGTTGCGTTCGGTGTTGTGTTGCTGTGTATCGCGCTCATCATGTTTGTTGTTTATTTCTTTATGGACAAAAAATTGGATGCGCAAACCGGCGAGGCCGAGGAGAAAGATGATCCGTTCAAAATCAGCGACATCGGCAAAATTCTGTCGAGTGGCGGCTTTTGGCTGGTCGCTCTGCTGTGTGTGCTCTATTATAGCGCTATTTTCCCATTCCAAAAATACGCTGTCAATATGTTGCAATGCAATCTGACGTTGCAACTGCCCGATGCCGGCTCGTTCTGGGGCGGCGACCATGTGGCGATTATCCAATACCTTGTGATGCTGATAGTTGCAGGTTGCTCGTTTGCCGGCAATTTTTCGAAAAACAAATCACTTAAATATGGTTTGATAGCCACAGCGGTAGTGGCGTTGGTGGTCTATTGCTACATGGGCTACATGCGCGGCACGGCCGAAACGATATTTGCCGTTTTCCCGCTGTTGGCCGTTGCCATCACGCCGGTGCTCGGCAACTATGTCGATCATAAAGGCAAAGCCGCTTCGATGCTGATTATCGGCTCGTTGCTGCTCATCATCTGCCACCTCACTTTTGCATTCGTGTTGCCGCAGTTCAAGGGCAATGCTGTGGGTGGAGTAGTGGTGGCCTACATCACTATTTTGGTACTTGGCGCGTCGTTCTCGTTGGTGCCGGCGGCCTTGTGGCCGAGCGTTCCGAAATTGGTCGATGAAAAAATCATCGGTTCGGCGTACGCACTCATTTTCTGGATTCAAAACATCGGTTTGTGGTTGTTCCCGCTGCTCATCGGCAAAGTGTTGGACAAAACCAACGTCGGCGTAACCGATGCCACGAAGTTGGATTATACATGGCCACTGATTATGTTGGCTTGTCTTGGCATTGCGGCGTTGCTGCTTGGCTTGGTACTGAAAGAGTGGGACAAGAAAAAAGGTCTCGGCCTCGAACAACCCAACGTAACCGACTAATGCATCGTGGGGACGCTTTACCTGATACCTACAATGTTGAGCGACAGCCCGTTACGGCATATTCTGCCTGACGGGAATGCCGACGTCATTGTGCGCCTGAAGGTGTTCATCGTGGAGAATGTGCGCACGGCGCGCCGCTTTCTGAAACAGGTAAACAAGGATATTGTCATCGACGACTTGCGCTTTTTCGAACTGAATCAGCACACCGACATCAACCAAATCGCTTCGTATCTCGAGCCGCTGCTGCAAGGCAGCGATGTCGGCATCATCAGCGAGGCGGGCTGCCCCGCCATAGCCGACCCCGGAGCCGATGTGGTGGCGTTGGCGCAACAAAAAGGCATCAAGGTGGTGCCGTTGGTCGGACCGTCGAGCATACTGCTGTCGCTCATGGCAAGCGGCTTCAATGGGCAAAGTTTCGCCTTCAACGGCTATCTGCCCATCGACAAAAATGCACGCACACAACAACTCAAACTACTCGAAAAACGCGTTTATGCCGAACATCAAACACAGATTTTCATCGAAACGCCGTACCGCAACAAACAACTGATTGAGGAGTTGTGTAAAAATTTGCAACCGCAGACCAAATTGTGCATCGCAAGCGACATTACCGGCGCCAACGAATACATCAGAACACAAACGGTGGCAGCCTGGAAAAAAGCATTGCCCGATATTGGCAAGGTGCCTTGTATATTTTTGATTTACAAATAATTAACTTATATTTATTGAATAGCAATCATGGAATTACTGAAAGGTAAAGTGGCGCTGATCACCGGCGCGGCACGCGGCATTGGCAAAGCCGTTGCTCTGAAATTTGCGCGCGAAGGCGCCGACATTGCTTTCACCGACTTGGAAATCAATGCACAAGCCGAACAAACAAAACAAGAGATAGAGGCCTGTGGCGTCATCTGTCGCGCATACGCTTCGAACGCTGCCGACTTCGATGCCACACACGCCGTAGTCGAGCAAATCAACCGCGATTTCGGACACATCGACATATTGGTTAACAACGCAGGCATCACCAAAGACGGCCTGATGCTGCGCATGACCGAACAACAATGGGATGCCGTCATCAATGTCAATCTGAAGTCGGCATTCAATTTCACGCACGCTATCGTGCCTATAATGATGCGTCAACGCGGTGGCTCTATCATCAACATGAGTTCGGTGGTCGGTGCTCACGGCAATGCCGGACAATGCAACTATGCCGCTTCCAAAGCCGGCATGATAGCGCTTGCCAAATCCATCGCCAAAGAGGTCGGTTCGCGTGGCATACGCGCCAACTGCATCGCTCCGGGTTTCATTCTCACCGAGATGACGCAACAACTGCCCGACGATGTACGCGAACAGTGGATAAAAACCATTCCTCTGCGTCGCGGCGGCACACCCGACGACGTGGCCAATGTCGCCACTTTCCTTGCTTCCGATCTATCGAGTTACGTCAGCGGGCAGGTTATACACTGCTGTGGTGGCATGAGCATGTAAAACATATTTCGAACTCCCGATTTGTCGGGAGTTCTGTGTTTTTTATCAAAAAAACACGTTTTAGTTTGTATCTTTCAAAAAATATCGCTAACTTTGGAGCGCTTATTGTAAGTGATTTTCTAACCTTAAATATCAATACAACATGAAAAAAATTAACTTCCTTCTCGGAATGCTGATAACCTGTATTACATTACAGGCAGCTTCCTACGGTATTTTAGTCAACGGCACTACCTATTTTGCCGGCACGCTGAACACCGAAGCCTCCGACCAAAGTTTCACAGAGTATAAGGCTTTGGGCGTTCCGTTAAAAAGCGGTGATTACTTTCAGCTCTACGATAAAGAAAACGCTGCTGCATGGGCGGTAACTTTGGATAGTTATAGCACATCGAGCGTGACGTTGTCGTCCGACCGCTACAACTGTACCGCCGATGGTTGCTACGATTTTTACATTAAATTAAAATATCAAGCCGACCAATTGTATGTTGGCGCTGCAACAGGCGATTGCTCCGGCAATACAGGTGAAACCATCAGTGGTGGTAACACCGGTGGCGGCGATACCGGCGGTGGTGATACAGGTGGCGGTGATACCGGCGATTACACTTCCTCTGTACCAAGCCAATGTCCCGATGTGATGTTGCAGGCTTTCTATTGGGACTCGAATGTTGACAAAGGCTACGGCGACACTAAATGGGCTACACTCAATGGTCAAGCCAGCGAAATTGCCGCCTACTTCGACCTCGTTTGGTTGCCACCATCGGCCAAATCGAGTGGCGGCGTTGGCTATATTCCCAAACAATACAGCAATCAAACCAGCGACTGGGGAACCCGTGCCGAACTCGAAAAATTCATTGCCGCCATGCACGCCGGCAACACCAAAGTGATAGCCGACATCGTTATTAACCACGCCGGCAACAAATCGAGTTGGTGCGATTTCTACAAAATGGATTTCGGCGAATATGGCGTGTTCGAGCCCAACGCCTCGTGGATTACACGCGACGATGAAGTGTGGAGCGCTCCCTCGGCAACAGGTTGTACGGTTGGCGCAGGCGCTTCGTCCGACGATGGTCAAGGTGACCCGAAAAACTACGGCGCTGCACGCGATTGGGACCACAACAACGCCCAAGTGCGCGAGATGTGTCGTGCCTATCTGAAATGGATGAAAAACGAAATGCACTACGACGGCTGGCGTTACGACTACTGCAAAGGGTTCCACGAATCACACATCAACGACTACAACACCGCTTCGCAAGCCTATTTCTCGGTGATGGAGTGGTGGGATGGCAATCCGGAAACATTGAAAGCAGCTCTGGACCGAGCAAGTTACAACACGCTCACATTCGACTTCGCTACGAAATACGATGTATTCCAAAATGCCATGGCGAACCAAAACTACCAAATTAAGGGTAAAGGCTTGCTGGGTGCCGGCTATTCGAAATATGCGGTAACGTTCATCGATTCGCACGACTCGTTCGGTCGCGAAGATGCGGCGGACATTATGGGTAAAAACGACGGCAGCAGCATCAATAACAAGAGCCTCATCTTGCAATGCAATGCCTATATTCTGTCGATGCCGGGTATTCCTTGCGTATTCTATCCGCATTGGGTGAAATACAAAGAGGAGATAAAACCGATGATTATGGCACGCAAATTGGCGGGCGTACACAGCGAAAGTGCTGTTTCCGACGAGGCTGCAAGCGGTTATTACAAAGCCACCATCACCGGCAAAACGGGTAGCATCGTCATGTATCTCGGATCGGCCTACACTGATGCAGCACCGAGCGGTTACACGCTGGCTTGCAAAGATGCCGGCTACGCCGTGTATTACAAGACGACTCTGTCGAACACGGTTTCGCTGACTGTAACACCGGCTTCGGGAACTTACGACAAAGCCATCACCGTCAGCATGACGGCTGCAAGCATCGGCACGCCAACCATCTACTATACGCTTGATGGCAGCGAGCCTTCGGCTTCATCGACCAAATACACGGCTCCATTTGCGGTGAATGCAACCACCACACTGAAAGCTATTGCCATCAGCGGCAGCAGCAAAAGTGAAGTGGTAACGCGCGAATATGTCATCGAAAAAGCGGTCGAAGAGGAACCCGACCCGATGCCGACTACCGGCATTACGGTGCGCTTCCGCATTGCCGACGAATGTGATTGGGATTTGACGCAGGGTGTTTCTTATTGGATGTGGCACGACGAAACTGATGGCAAATTTTTCAAAGCCGATAAAACCGGTAATTGGTTCACCTACACGTTCCCCGAAGGCACGGTAACACCATTTAATATTATAGCCCTAAATGGTGATGATTGGAGTGATGCACTCGCATTGCAGACCGACGATATTGAAGGTGTGAGCGAAAATACATGTTACTATGTTACCTCGAAAGGCCCTGGCGTAGTAGGCGATTCCGATTCGTGGAAACGCCGTGCTACGGCTGTCGATTGCAACTATGTGCCCGACGCACTGCCCACCATTACACGTACCGAAACATTGACGTTATGCCCGAATCCAACCAAAGGCACGTTGGCTATCAATGCCGGCAGCAATATCGACCGCATCGAAATTTACTCGTGCATGGGTGCGCTGGTGGCTACACACACCGCCGGAACAACAGCACAAACGATTGACGTAACCGGTTTGCAAAACGGCTTGTACATTTTGCGTGCCACATTGGAAAACGGTAACACGTCGGTTGGCAAATTCGTTAAACAATAATTGATACGAACTCGCAATGAAAAATCCCCGTCTTTTTGGCGGGGATTTTTGTTTCGGTAATACGCAATTATTTCAGCGGTTCAATGTGAATGATGACCTGCGTGTTTGCACCGTATTTGCTACGCAAATTTTGTTCTATCTCGCGCGTAATATTGTGCGATTCGATCACTGTCATGTCGCCACGCACGCGCACATGCAGTTCCACAGCGATGGCCGACCCGATACGTCGCGTTTTCAAGTTATGCACGTCGCTCAAACGATTGTCGTTCAGCACCAATGCCACCATTTCTTCTTCTTGTTCTTTCGGTAGCGAACGTTCCAGCAGTTCGTTCAGACTCGGCATCACCAAATCGTACGCCACTTTCAGAATCAACGCACCAACGACGATAGCCGCGATGGGGTCGAGTACACGCCACGGTTCACTCAAAAAATAGGCGCCGCCGATACCTATCAGCGTTCCTATTGACGAAAACGCATCGGAACGGTGATGCCAAGCGTTGGCTTTCAAAACCGGCGAATTAACACGTTTGGCAGTTGCCATCGTGTACCAATAGAGCGCCTCTTTGGCTGCAATCGACACTGCCGCTGCCACCAGCGCAACCAATCCCGGACGAGCGATACTTTCTCCGCGCACCACTTGTGCAATGCGTTCCGCGCTATCAATTAAAATGCCGACGGCTACTGCCGCCAGCGCCAAACCGATGATGACGGTGGCCAATGTTTCGTACTTACCGTGGCCGTAATCGTGCGTTTCGTCTTTCGGCTTGGCCGATATTCTAACAAACAGCAACACGACCATATCCGTGGCAAAATCAGACACCGAATGAATGCCGTCGGCGATCATTGCGCCACTTCGTCCAACAATACCGGCCACAAGTTTACCTGCCGACAATAGTACATTGACAAAAAAGCCTATCCACGTTACTTTGTAGATAGCGCGTTCGCGCGTTTCTTCTTGTTCGTTTTTCATAATTTTACAGTCAATTTTTCGAGGATTTGCACCAAAGTCTCAATTTCGTTCGGTTCCAACGCCTCCGCTATCAATTCCGAAAAACGTTCGTGTGCATAGGCGTGCATGGCGTTTATTTGACGTCCTTTGTCGGTCAGATGCAGATGCGAGTTGCGGCGGTCGTCGTCCGACTGAACTTTATACACATAGTTGCGTTCTATCAACTTGTCGATGCCGACTGTAACCGTCGGCTTGGTCAATTGCAACTCCGATGCCAATTCCGTCACATTCGGATTGCCCAAATGGCTAATGACCTCCAAATAGTGCATTTGCGTCAATGTCAAATCTTTCAGGTCGAAGTACTCTTTGGCCTGTTCTTCCATTTCGCCCAAACTATGCGATAGTTTGGCAATAACTCCAATGATGCGTTCCATTAAAATACGAATTTTGTTTACGGTTGCAAAGATAATTAGTTTTATCTAACTAACCAAATAATCGACCAGAAAAAAAGCACATTCCTGAGAATGTGCTTTTTCCTGAGCGCAAAATGCGAATCAGACTTTTTTAGCCCAAGTATCCTTCAGTGCAATCGTACGGTTGAAAATCAGATGATCCGGCGTGGAATCCGGGTCGATGCAGAAATAGCCCACTTTCAGGAACTGGAACTTGTCGAGCGGTTGTGCTTTGGCCAACGCAGCTTCGACGCGTACGCCTTGTACTACTTTCAGCGAATCGGGATTCAGCAGTTCGCGGAAATCCTTATCCGATGCCGAAGGGTCTTCCACGGCAAACAAACGATCGTACAAGCGCACTTCGGCTTCAACACTATCGTTGATATTCACCCAATTGATGGTACTCTTCACTTTGCGGTTGCCACCTTCGGTACCGCTTTTTGTTGTCGGATCATATTCGCAGTACACCGTTGTGATGTTGCCGTCGGCATCTTTGTCGCAGCCGGTGGCTTTCACGATGTACGCACTCTTCAAACGTACTTCGCGGCCATTGGGCGATAGTCGGAAAAAGTCTTTCGGTGCATCTTCCATAAAATCGCCTCGCTCAATATATAACTCGCGCCCGAACAGCAGTTCGCGTGTGCCGGCATTCTCGTCGTCGGGATTATTTTCGGTAAGCAACACTTCTGTCTGATTTTCGGGATAATTGGTAATCACCAATTTGACGGGGTCGAAAATGGCACTGACACGCATGGCTTTGGGTTTTAGGTCTTCGCGTGCGGCATATTCGAGCAACGACACATCAATCATACCTTCCACTTTGGTGTAACCGATTTTGTCGATAAAGTTGCGAATTGCTTGTGGCGTATAACCGCGACGGCGCAGACCGCACACGGTCGGCATACGCGGGTCGTCCCAACCGGCTACAAGGCCTTCTTGCACGAGTTGCAACATTTTGCGTTTGCTCATCACCGTGTAGGTGATGTTCAGACGGTTAAATTCGCGCTGTTTCGGTCGATAATCGCCTTCGACAAATTGATCGAGAAACCAATCGTACAGCGGACGATGCACTTCGAACTCGAGTGTACAGATGGAATGCGTAACGCCTTCGAAATAGTCGCTTTGACCGTGAGCAAAGTCATACATCGGATAAACTTTCCATGTAAAGCCTGTGCGGTGGTGCGGATGCGACGTGATAATGCGGTACATAATCGGGTCGCGAAAGTGCATATTCGGGTGTGCCATATCGATTTTGGCACGCAATACCATCGAGCCTTCGGCAAATTCGCCGCGGTTCATCCGCTCGAACAAATCGAGGTTTTCCGCTATCGGGCGGTTGCGGAACGGACTGTTCGTACCGGCTTCGGTCGGTGTACCTTTCTGTTGTGCAATCGTTTCGGCCGACTGTTCATCTACATACGCTTTTCCCTCTTTGATGAATCGGATGGCCAAATCGTATAACTGTTGGAAATAGTCGGACGCATAATAGATATTTTGCCATTTGAAGCCCAACCATTTAATATCTTCGGTGATGGAATCAACATATTCCACATCTTCTTTCACGGGGTTTGTGTCGTCGAAACGCAGGTTGCAGGTGCCGTTGTATTTTTCGGCTATGCCGAAATCCATACAAATGGCTTTGACGTGTCCGATGTGCAGATAGCCGTTCGGCTCGGGCGGAAATCGTGTTTGAATACGGCCGTTGTTGCGTCCTTCCTGTAAGTCGTTTTCTACGATTTGTTCGATAAAGTTCAAACTTTTTTTTGGAGTTTCTTCCACTATTGTTGTCATAACTTGAAAATTTAGTGATGCAAAATTACTTTTTTTTCTTCAAAGCACCGCTATAATCTGCCTGAAATCAACACGAACAAAAAAAAATGATATTTTTTATCGAAAAAATTTGGTGGGTTCAAAAAAAAGCTGTACCTTTGCACCGCATTTCGGAAGAGAATTGCACACACTTTGATTTATTGCGGAAATAGCTCAGTTGGTAGAGCACGACCTTGCCAAGGTCGGGGTCGCGGGTTCGAGTCCCGTTTTCCGCTCATTCGCAAAAAGCAGTATGAGACTGCTTTTTTTCTTGAAAAGTCTGTTGCCCAAGTGGCGGAATTGGTAGACGCGCACGTTTCAGGTGCGTGTGTCGCGAGATGTGCAGGTTCGAGTCCTGTCTTGGGCACCATTGCGTAGGTGGTGAAATTGGTATACACGCTACTTTGAGGGGGTAGTGGTCGCAAGATCGTGTGAGTTCGAGTCTCATCCTACGCACGATGAGATAGGTTCTTCGGAGCCTGTCTTTTTTTTGTTGAAAAATGGCGAGTTTTAACATTTTATTCTAAAAAGTTTTTTTAGAATATTTTTTTGTAATTTTGCAACGCAAATTGCGCGTGTTATGTGCGCGAGTGAGTATGCTCGTATGTGCTTGCTTACGTGCGAATTATATATGACTGATAACATGAAATACCAAATAGAAATAATGTTGGACCGTGAGATTGTAGCGGCTTTTCTAACATGCAATACTCCATCTTTGTGGACACCCTCGCTGCGTTCTATAATAACGAATGCGATGAACTGACATTAAATATTTAAAACGCACACTAATGACGAAACGTGTTTTGATTACAGTATTTGTATGCATTGGGCTTATCAGTATTCTTGGTGGCTACGCATATTATTCTTTTAGGGTAAGTAACCCATTCAATGCCAATACCATAAGCGACATTCCTTTGCCTGTTGGTTATGAACGTGTACAGGTTGAGAAAGGGAGTTTTGGTGAGTATTTGCGTTCTCTTCCATTAAAACCAAATGGCACTAAGGTATATCTGTATCGCACTAGAAAACTTGCCAATTACCAATGGCTTTCAACTGGCGTTGTAGATTTGCCCTTACTCTCCAATGACGAACAATGCGCTGACGTATGTATGCATTTGTGGGGGGAATATATGTTCCATTCTAAGAAGTATGGTAACCTGAGTTTTACTACTGTCAACGGAACAAAACTTCAGTATTCCGGAGGAGGCAACCGCCGAGCATTTGAGCAATATATGCGCAAAGTATATGGACTCTGTAACACAACTTCGTTGCATTGTTCGTTGCATTCAAGAGAACTTAAGGATATGAAAATCGGTGATGTATTCGTTTATCCGCATCGTAGAATCGCAGGAAAAGACCGATATGGCCATGCAGTGATGGTGGCGGATATGGCTGTTAATCGATTAACCGGTAAGAAAATCTTTCTTTTAGTCGAAGGCAATACTCCTGCACGCGATATTCATATTCTTCGCCATCTCAATCCTTTCCGTAATCCATGGTATCAATTAGACGAAAATGACCAAGTCGTACGTTTGCTCTGTTTTCGTTTTACCAACGGCCAATTGAAACATTTCTAATTTCCTCTACTCAACAACTAGAAAAGCTTCAAGTATGCTTCTTCCCTCGGTGCTATCATCGGTGACACCGTAGGTTTTGTCTATGAATTTGACAATATCAAAACCACCAAGTTCCCTCTTTCCCAAGAAATAAGTCGCCCTACTGACGATTCTGTGATGACGGTTGCTTTAGCCGATTGGTTTGCAAATACCGACTGAACGGAAGAACAACTAATCGAAACTTTGAGGGGGTAGTGGTCGCAAGATCGTGTGAGTTCGAGTCTCATCCTACGCACAAATAATAATCACACAAAAAGACATCTTCTATTGAAGGTGTCTTTTTGCGTATGTGCCTCGTTGTTGTCAAAATTCAATAGAGGCATTTTTGTATCAATTCAAAGCACTACGCCGAAACTTTTTTTGCCGTCAATCTTGACGGTGGCGGGTCGTGGCAGGCGCACATGGCGCACATATTCGGTTTCGTCGATGGCGGGCAGTGCGTCGAGGGTGGCGTAATCGATATAGCCGTCGCCGATGTAGGGATTGATGGTGAAATAACCTACACCGAACGAGGTGAGATTCTGGAAAAAGTGTGTGCCTTGACTCGGATCAATGCGGTAGTTTTGCAGACCACATTCCACAATGACTTTGGCCATGGCTATGTGAGGCCATTTGACGGGAATACCAAGCCACGGATCGCTCGAACCCCAGCGCCCGGGACCGATGAGTATGTAGTGGCGGCCTTCGCGCTGCATTTGATCGTTGATTTTGGCAATATCGTAGGCGGTTTGTTGGTTGTTTGCCGGAGCGAAATTGTCGGTTTTCACGTACACAATATCGTACAAATCGTTGGTGATGCCGTGTCCAAGGGCTTGTTTGGCGATAATTAATGCATCGTGTTCTGTCACAGCCGAAAGATCTTCGTCTATCATCTCTTTGTTGTCCACAATGGGGCGTATTTGCAGCAGATAGAGTTGGCATTGTCGGGTGTCAGCGTTGATGTTGGCAGCAAATTCTATTTCGACGGGTCGTCCCATTTCGCGTTCGCCCATGACCAAAATATGGTCGATGGCTTCGGCTAACGGCACGGCATCGTGTTGCAAAATATTGGCGAAAGTGATGATTTTCCGTCCGCCGTCGTACAGTCCGTCGTAGATGGCTTGGTCGTATGGATCGAACGTGGAGGCTATGTAAGCGATTGAGCCATCGTTTTCGGCATCCTTTACGCTGAGAGTCAGTAGGTTAAATCCGTCGTTGACTTTGGGCGTGAATGCCGTTTCGTGCGTATCGATGGCGTAGAATCGGGTTTGTGTTTCGCGCAATGCTAAATCGAGTGTGCTGGTTTGCAGTATGTTGTGCGGATGGCGTGGCGAAAAACGCAATGTCATGCCGCCGTCCACGATGTATTTTCCCAGACCGAGCGCTATGTTTGCTACGCCGTCTGCGGCTTTTTCGTCGCCGATGGGATAGAAGTTGAGCGAGCGTGCTACACCCGATAGCGATGGGTAGTAGTGTGTACCGTAAGTTTGCCCGACGACTTCCTGTAGAACGATGGCCATTTTCTCTTGGTCGATAACGTTGCTTGTGGCAGTCATGTAGGCTTTGCTATCCTTGTAGTACACCGAGGCGTACACGGCTTTGATGGCTTCGCAAACCGTCATCAGCGTGTGTGTCTTATTGTTTTCGCTGAACGGTACCATGTACGTAGAGTAGATGCCGGCAAATGGTTGATAATGAGAATCTTCCAACAGGCTCGACGAGCGAATGGCTATGGGACCTTTGATGGTGGTGAGCATGGCGTAGAGGTCGCCTAACAAGTGTTTTGATAATTTTGCGTCGAGGAATGCGGCGAGTATCTCTTCGTCAGGAGCATCGCTCAAAGCGATAGGATAAAGATTGTTCGATGTCATAAATTCGTCGAAAACATCGGTACACAACACAACGGTGCGCGGAATATTGATGGTGGTGTTGGCAAATTCCATATTGTTTTCGTTGCGTTTCAGCATGGCGTCGATGAAAGCGAGACCGCGCGCCTTGCCGCCGAGCGATCCGTCGCCTATACGAGCGAAGTTAGAATAAGTATCGAATCGATCGCGTAGAAATACCGCGATTACGCCACGGTTTTTGATGCGGCGATAGTCAACGATGGCATCGAAAATAATGCGTCGCGCTTCGTCAATGTCGCGTACATGGTCTATCGATAGTTGTCGCAGAAATTCGGCCAGCGGAAACATGGCACGTGAGTAGAGCCAGCGCGATACATCGTTGTGCGCCAAGTGATTGTAGAGCGAATCGCCCGGAATTTGGAAAATCTGATTTTGTAGATCTTTCAAGTTACGGCACACGGCCACTTGTGTGCCTGTAGCGGGATTGCGGAACACGAAATCGCCAAATCCGAATTTCGTGATGATGGCATCGCGCAGTTCGAGGTCGAGCGTTTTGCTGTTTTTGTTGATGAACGACCCGCGCAATAGTTCGGCGTGTTGGTAGTTGGCTGTGTCCGACGATTGCAGTATCAATGGCAAAAATGGGTCGTGTTGGCGTATGTATTGACAGAGTTCGACACCTGCATCTTTTTGTATATTACCGCCGCGCGGGAAATCGACATCGGAAATGACACCGAGAATATTTGCTTTGTATTTTTCGTAAATACTGATGGCCTCTTCGTACGAACGCGTCAACATAACTTTCGGGCGGCCACGCATACGCAACATCTGTTCGTGTTCGTTGAGGGCTTCGGTCATAAATGAGCGCGACTGTGTGAACACCACTTTATATACATGCGGCAGAAACGACGAATAAAATCGGACGGAATCTTCGACTAACAAAATTATCTGTACGCCTACCGATGCTACGTCCGCTTCTACGTTCATCAGGTCTTCCAGCAGTTTGATGATGGCCAGCAGTAAATCGCTGTTGCCCAGCCAACTAAACACATAGTCGATGGCACTCAAGTCTTTGTTGTGCAGCAACTCGGTCATTTGGCGCGAGAATGGCGTCAGCAACACGATGGGCAGTTCGGGGAAATTCTGTTTGACGTTTTTGGCGTATTCAAATGTGTCGATGCTCTCGTTGTTGGGCATCAGGATAACAAGGTCGAACGGACGTTGGTGCAGCAATCGGGTGGCGGCTTTTTCGTCGTTGGCAAGGGTGAAGCGTGGCGGATAGCGCAGGTTGAGTGAGTGGTACTCGTTGAAAATCTGTTCATCGATGCGCCCGTCTTCTTCCAGCATAAACGCATCGTAGTTGCTGGCGATGAGTAGCACGTTGTAGATGCGTTTGTTCATCAGATGGGCAAACGACGTATCCTTAAAGTAGAGTTTACCGATGTTGAGCGCGTTGGTGGACATAATGACTGATTTTATTTTGCAAAAATACGGAAAATTTCTCGCAAAAAGTTTGCTCGAATTAAAAATTATTGCTAAACTTGCCATTGAATTGCGAGGCATGTTGATAACCACCTCACAATGATTCGTATAACCTTAATTTTCAAAATAATACCATCATGGATGTACAAAATTTAATGAATGCGCTCGAGGCGAAACACCCCGGTGAACGCGAGTATTTGCAGGCAGTGCGCGAAGTGCTGTTGTCTATTGAGGACGTTTATGCTAAACATCCCGAGTTCGAAAAAGCCAAAATCATCGAACGTATGGTTGAGCCCGACCGTATTTCGACGTTTCGCGTGGCTTGGACCGACGACCGCGGCAATGTGCAGGTTAATTTGGGCTATCGTATTCAGTTCAACAATGCCATCGGCCCTTACAAAGGCGGTTTGCGCTTTCACCCATCGGTCAATTTATCCATTCTGAAATTTTTGGGCTTTGAACAAACATTCAAAAATGCGCTGACTACACTGCCTATGGGCGGTGGTAAAGGCGGCTCCGATTTCAATCCCAAAGGCAAATCGGATGCCGAAGTGATGCGTTTTTGCCAAGCCTTTATGCTCGAATTGTGGCGCCAAATTGGCCCCGATACCGATGTCCCGGCCGGCGATATAGGCGTTGGCGGTCGCGAAATTGGCTATTTGTATGGCATGTATAAAAAATTGGCGCGCGAAAATACCGGCGTTCTTACAGGTAAAGGACTGGAATTCGGGGGTTCGCTGGTGCGTCCCGAAGCAACCGGTTTTGGCGCACTCTATTTCGTCAATCAGATGCTCGAAACTGCCGGACATACACTCAAAGGCAAAACGGTGGCGGTGTCGGGATTTGGCAATGTTGCGTGGGGCGCGGTTACGAAAGCAACGCAACTTGGTGCAAAAGTCGTAACTATTTCAGGACCTGACGGTTATATCTACGACGAAAATGGCATCACGGGCGAAAAAATCGACTATATGCTCGAATTGCGTGCTACTTGTAACGATGTCGTAGCACCGTATGCCGAAAAATTCGGGGCAAAATTTATTCCCGGACACAAACCGTGGGAAGTAAAAGTCGATGTGGCGTTGCCGTGCGCTACACAAAACGAATTGAATGGTGACGATGCACGTCAACTCATTGATAATCATGTTCTTTGTGTTGGCGAGGTGTCGAATATGGGTTGCACACCCGAAGCCATTGACCTATTTGTGGAACACAAAGTGCTGTTTGCTCCGGGCAAGGCTGTGAACGCCGGTGGCGTGGCAACATCCGGCCTCGAAATGACGCAAAACGCCATGCATATTAGCTGGTCGGCCGACGAGGTCGATAACCGCTTGCATCAGATTATGGCCGACATTCATGCACAATGTGTCAAACACGGTCGGCAGTCCGATGGCTATATCAACTATGTGAAAGGCGCCAATGTGGCCGGTTTCCTCAAAGTGGCTAAAGCCATGTTGGCACAAGGCATCGTATAACGACTCTTGTCGGGAATCGCTTTTGTAAGTCGAAAGAGATGTGGCTGACATGCTGCGTCTCTTTTCGCTTCGGAAACTTGGTGATTTCAGAAAAAAAGAGTAATTTTGTCCCATTAAATCGTATAAAACACACATACAACGACTATGGAAAAACACATTTTTAATGCAGGACCGTGCAAGTTGCCACAGCCGGCCATCGAAGCAGCTATCGATGCTATTCGCAATTTTGATAATACGGGTGTGAGCATCTTGTCTATTTCACACCGCACACCGGGTTGGGAACGCATCATGGCCGAAACCGAACAATTGTGGCGTGAGTTGCTCAACATTCCCGATGAATATGCCGTTTTGTTTTTGGGTGGCGGCGCTTCGACTCAATTTTTCACCGTGCCGGCCAACTTGTTGAAGAAGAAGGCCGCTTATCTGCAAACGGGCGTTTGGGCAAAAAAAGCGGCCAAAGAGGCCAAATTCTACGGCGATGTCGAGGTTGTGGCCTCGTCCGAAGACAAAAACTATAGTTATATTCCGAAAAACTATGTTATTCCTGAAGATGCCGACTATTTTCACATCACGACGAACAATACTATTTACGGCACTGAAATCAAAACAGACATCGATTGTCCCGTTCATTTGGTGGCCGATATGAGTTCCGACATCATGAGCCGTCCGGTGGATGTGTCGAAATATGCGCTCATTTACGGCGGTGCACAAAAGAATGTCGGGCCTGCGGGAGTGGCGTTTGTCATTGTGCGTAAGGATTTGCTCGGACAGAGCGGTCGCCCGTTGCAGACGATGGTCGATTATCGCACGCACATTGGCGCCGAACCTAAAAATAACTCCATGTTCAATACGCCGCCGGTATTCTCCATCTTCGTGATGCACGAAACGCTGAAGTGGATTAAAGACATGGGCGGTGTGGAGGCTATGCAACGTCGCAACCAAGAAAAAGCCGATTTACTCTATGGCGAAATTGATCGCAATAAACTCTTTGTGGGTACGGCGGCGCGCGAAGACCGTTCGCTGATGAATGTCTGCTTTGTGATGCAGCCCGAATATAAGGAGCACGAAGCCGAATTTCTCGAATTTGCTAAATCGCGCGGCATGGTCGGTATCAAGGGACACCGCTCGGTGGGTGGTTTCCGTGCCAGCCTTTACAACGCATGTGAACTTAGCGATGTGCAGGCGTTGGTGGCTTGTATGCAGGAGTTCGAGCAGAAAATCGGCTAAATTATTCAGAAAGTCAATTTGTTTCGTTTGACAACGAACCTTCGATTATCGAATCGGGAATAGCGTAGAGCCGCCACGCGACTCTACGCTTGTTTGCTATGCGTTTGTCTGCAATGTTTGGCTGACTGTTTTTGTCTTTATATGCACATATTCATGGCTGTGCGCACTTCGTCGAGGGTGCGTGCGGCTATTTCACGTGCGCGTTGCGAGCCGTCGAGCAGCACTTGACGTATGTAGTCGGGTTGTGCTTCGAGTTGCCGGCGGCGTTCGCGCAGCGGACGCAGTTCTTCGTTCAAAGCCTCGGTCAGCATCTTTTTGAGCATACCGCCACCGCCGTCGCCGATGTGTTCGGCTATGGTTTGGGGTTCGTCGCCGGTGCAGAGTGAAATCAGCATCAGCAAGTTGGCCACTTCGGGACGGTGTTCGGGGTCGTAGGTGATGTGGCGGTCGGCGTCGGTTTTTGCTTTTTTGATGAGTGCGGCGGTTTCGTCTTCGGTAGCGCTGAGCATGATGGCGTTACCGCGGCTTTTACTCATTTTTTGCGTGCCGTCCAACCCCATGATGCTTGGCGTTTTGCTTAACAGCGCATGCGGTTCGGGGAAAACGGGTGGCGTGTTTTTGCAAAATTTTTCGTTAAAACGACGCGCTATCAAACGTGTCATTTCGAGGTGGGGCAGTTGGTCTTTGCCCACGGGCACTACGTTGCCTTTGCAGAACAGAATATCGACTGCCTGATGCACCGGATAGGTGTACATGCCGGCGTTCACGCTTTTTAAACCGGCTGCTTGTATCTCTTCTTTGACGGTCGGGTTGCGACTCAATTCCGCATTCGACACCAAGGTCAGAAACGGCACCATCAGTTGGTTGGCTTCCGGTACATAACTATGCGGATAAATCAGTACGTTTTCGCCGGGTTCAATGCCTGCTGCCAAATAATCGATGACGAGTTGTTTGGTGTTCTGACTGATTTCTTGATAAGCATCGTGATCTGTAAGCACTTGGTAATCAGCAATGAGAATTATAGTCGGGACACCGAGCCGCGATAATCGCACGCGGTTTTGCAGCGATCCGAAATAGTGTCCTATATGCAGACGTCCCGTCGGACGGTCGCCTGTGAGTACGCGGTATTTTGTCGGATTGAGGGTGATGTCCGCCTCTATTTTTTTACTGATTTCGACAGCGGTGTCGTAACTGCTTGATTCAAATTCTGCCATATTTGTTGGATTATTGCTCCGAAAAAATGTTACACTATTATTTATTGCATTTATTACATAGTCGATGGCTTCGTCCAAACCATCGGCGTATTTGCCGCCGGCTGAGGCCATGAATGGTTGTCCGCCGCCGCCGCCTTGAATGTATTTGGCTGCTTCGCGCACCATGTTGCCTGCGTGGAAACCGGCTGCCACCATAGGCTGGCTGAGGAATATGGTGAGCGTCGGTTTGCCATCGTAAATGGTACCGGCTACAAACATAAATTTGGCATCGGCGAATTTGCCTTTGAAATTCGGGATGATGTTGCGGATGATTTCGGGCGATGTGTCGCCAATGTAGCGTATCACTTTGATGCCGTTGATGTCGGTGGCGTGCTGTAGCAATGAATCACGCAGATGGTTGGCGCGTTCAGCCATGAACTCGTCGATTTTTTTGTGCAGAGTCGAGTTCTCTTCCAACGATTTTTGGGCGGCCGATATAATGTCCGATGTGTTGTTGAACAATTCGCGAATGGTATTTTGCAGGTCTTGTGCGCTATCCATCATCTGTTCGACCATTTCGCCTGTGATGGCTTCGATACGGCGTACGCCGGCGGCTATGGAACTTTCGGAAACGATACGCACCATGCCGATGTTGCCTGTGGCGTGTACGTGTGTGCCGCCACATAATTCGATGGACGAGCCGTAGCGGATGACACGGACGTTGTCGCCGTATTTTTCGCCAAACAGGGCCATAGCACCCATGCCTTTGGCTTCAGCAATGGGTACGTTGCGGTGTTCGTCGAGGATGATGTTTTCGCGTATTTTCCGGTTGACCATGTGTTCCACTTGGCGCAACTCTTCGGCACTGACTTTTTGAAAGTGTGAAAAGTCGAATCGTAACGAATTGGGCGTTACCAACGAGCCTTTTTGTTCGACGTGCGTACCGAGCAAAGCGCGTAAGGCTTCGTGTATCAGGTGCGTGGCTGTGTGGTTGGCTTCGATGGCGTGGCGACGTGCTGTATCGACTTGCGCCGAGAATGTGGCTGTAACGTCGGCCGGCATGTGTGCCACGATGTGTATCGGCAGATTATTTTCGCGTTTGGTGTCTTTTATGTCGATGGTTTCGGCGGCATTTGTCAGCACGCCGGTGTCGCCTACTTGGCCGCCCATTTCGGCATAGAAAGGTGTTTTGCTCAACACCACTTGGTAGAAGTCTTTGCCTTTGGTGCTCATTTTGCGATAACGAAGAATTTGCGTGTCGCATGTCAGCGTGTCGTAGCCTACAAATTCGGTGTCGCCGGTACGCACGGTTATCCAGTCGCCGGTTTCGACGGCAGCGGCGTTACGTGCGCGGTCTTTCTGTTTTTGCATTTCGGTGTTGAAGTCGTCGATGTTCAGCGTCAGACCGTTTTCTTTCAGAATCAGCTCGGTCAAGTCGAGTGGGAAACCGTAAGTGTCGTACAGCGTAAAGGCATCTATGCCCGAAATCTCGGTGCGGCCGACTTTTTTGGTGTCGCCCATTACCTTGTCGAGCAGGCGCATGCCTGTTTCGAGTGTGCGCAAAAAGGCGTCTTCTTCCTCTTTGATGACTTTTTCAATCAGCGACTGCTGATGCTTCAGTTCGGGATAGGCTTCGCCCATATTGTCGATGAGCGCGGGAATCAGTTTGTACATGAATGCGTTGCGCTGGCCGAGGAATGTGTATCCGTATCGTACGGCGCGGCGCAGTATGCGACGAATGACGTAACCCGCTTTTGCGTTGCTCGGCAGTTGTCCGTCGGTGATTGCAAATGCGATGGTACGTATGTGGTCGGCTATCACGCGCATGGCTATGTCTGTTTTGTCGTCCTTGCCGTATTCGCAGCCGCAAATTTGACCGACAGCCTTCAGTAACGGCTGGAATACATCGGTGTCGTAGTTCGAGGTTTTGCCTTGCACGGCTACGCAGAGGCGCTCGAAGCCCATACCTGTGTCAATCACTTTATTGGGCAGCGGTTCGAGCGAACCGTCGGCTTTGCGGTTGTACTGCATGAATACGTTATTCCATATTTCGATGACTTGCGGATTGTCCTTGTTTACTAAATCCTTGCCGTCCACTTTGGCGCGTTCGCTGTCGGGGCGCAGGTCGATGTGTATTTCGCTGCAAGGGCCGCACGGACCGGTGTCGCCCATTTCCCAGAAGTTGTCATGTTTGTTGCCGTCGATGATGCGGTCGGGGCTGACAAACTGCGCCCAAATGTCGGCGGCTTCGTCGTCGCGACCGAGACCTTCGGCGGGTGCACCCTCGAACACGGTTACATACAGACGGTCTTTGTCGAGTTTCAGCACTTCGGTCAGGTATTCCCACGCCCACGCAATGGCCTCTTTTTTGAAATAGTCGCCAAACGACCAGTTGCCCAACATTTCGAACATGGTGTGGTGGTAGGTGTCGTGCCCAACCTCCTCGAGGTCGTTGTGTTTGCCGCTCACGCGCAAGCATTTTTGCGAGTCGGCAATGCGCGGATAGGTTATCGGATCGTTGCCGAGAATGATATTTTTCCACTGGTTCATACCGGCGTTGGTGAACATCAGGGTTGGGTCGCCTTTGACAACCATTGGCGCCGACGGCACAATTTTATGTCCCTTCGATGCAAAAAAATCGAGGAACGATTGACGGATTTCTTTTGATGTCATAATTATGGTAATTTTCTAATAATCAGATTGTTTGACGATTTTCTCGGTGTGTTGTGCCACGCATCGGGCGCACACGATGAAAATGTTTGCAAAAATAGTAAAAAATGTCCGTTTGAACAAGAAATCCGGGAAATGATATGTTTTTTGTCAAAAAATCGTTGTTGTTGTTTGAAGTTTTGAAAGTTATTTTGTATTTTTGCGGTTGCTTTGTATGTCGTTGCCGACGTCTGTGGCAGCGGTTGCTATCAATACTGATTCAATGGCTCGAAAAGTAAAATTTCATTATAATCCTGAAACGCTGTCGTACGAGCGTGTGCCGGTGAAGTTTTGGGAGGTAGTGGGGCGCATCGGCATTTTTTTGCTGACGAGCATTGGCATCGGTTTGGCATTTTTCTTTTTGTTTATCACGTTCGTCGAATCGCCCAAAGAAAAACAGTTGGTCAGCGAAAATGCACGCATGCGGGCGCAATACAAACTGCTCGAACGCCGTCTTGACGACCTGCAGCCGTTGCTCGACGATTTGCAACAGCGCGACGATAATCTGTATCGTGCCATTTTGCAGGCCGAACCCATTCCGGCCGGTGTACGTCGTAGCACGTTGGGCAACAATCGTCGCTACGAGGATTTTGCCGATATGGCCAATAGCGATCTTATCATCGAGGTAACCAAGCGGGTTGACGATTTGGCGAAACAATTATACATACAATCGCAGTCGTACGACGAACTTGTACGTTTGGCCAAACAAAACGATCAGAAGTTACGACACATTCCTGCCATACAGCCGGTTTTGAATAAGGATTTGAAACGTATGGCATCGGGTTACGGCGTGCGTATTGACCCGGTGTACCATACGGCACGCTTCCACGCAGGTATGGATTTTACGGCGCCCATCGGTACCGATATTTATGTTACGGGCGATGGCACGGTCGAGTCGGCCGGTTGGCGGCAGGGTTATGGCAATTGTGTTACCGTCAACCATGGGTTTGGCTATGTAACTTTGTATGCACACATGCATAAAATCGGTGTCCGTGTCGGTCAAAAACTGACACGAGGCGATATTATCGGGACGGTGGGGAATACCGGCAAATCGACAGGACCACACTTGCACTACGAGGTGCGGTATCAAGGCAAACCGGTCGATCCGCGCAACTATTATTTCCTCGATTTGTCGCCCGAACAATACGACGAGATGATACAACTATCACAAAATGCCGGTCAAATGTTTGATTAACAGCATGTTGTCGGAATATATTTTTTGATGTATGGACCAAAAATACCTTAATCTCACCGAAGCCGACGAGGAGTCGATGATTCAACACGAATTTGATGCCTTGCTGCAGGACTACGCAGCTACACGTCATACCCAAAAAACAGAGATTATCAAACGTGCGTTCGAATTTGCCAAAAGCGCGCATCACGGCGTGCGCCGGCGCTCGGGCGAGCCGTACATTATGCACCCTTTGGCGGTGGCACGCATTGTGGTCAAAGAGATTGGCTTGGGATCGACATCCATCTGCTCGGCGTTGCTGCACGATGTGGTGGAGGACACCGACTACACGGTGGAAGACATCGAAGAACGATTTGGCGCAAAAATCGCACAAATAGTGTCGGGACTGACAAAAATTTCGGGAGGCATATTTGGCGAAAAAGCGTCGGAACAAGCCGAAAACTTCCGACGACTGATTCTGACCATGCCCGAAGATGTGCGCGTCATTCTGATAAAAATGGCCGATCGTTTGCACAATATGCGTACACTCGGGTCGATGCCGCCGGCTAAACAACTGAAAATCAGTGGCGAAACGCAATATATCTATGCGCCGTTGGCTGCACGGCTCGGATTCTTCCTCATCAAAACCGAACTCGAAAATCTCAGTTTCAAATACGAACAGCCATCGGTCTATGCCAAAATACAGGAGCAGGTCGATGCCGTTACACCACGCTTGGAAGAGTCGTATTTGCGATTCATCGGCCCCATCAAGCAGATTTTGGATTCGTACAACTACAAATACACCATCACCTATCGGGTCAAATCGCCGTACTCCATCTTCCGCAAGATGCAGAACAAGCATATCCCATTCGACGAGGTGTACGATTTGCTGGCCGTGCGCATCATCTTGAAACCGCGTCCCGACGAGGACGAACGCGCCAACTGCTGGGTAACCTATTCGGCACTGACATCGCTCTACAAAGAACACCCCGACCGCACACGCAACTGGCTGAGTACCCCAAAACCAAACGGCTACGAAGCGTTGCACGTTACACTGATGAACCACGAAGGCAATTGGGTGGAAGTGCAAATTCGCACCGAGCGTATGAACGAAATAGCCGAACACGGCTTGGCCGCGCATTGGAAATACAAAACCGGCACCAGCGAATTGTCCAACTTGGATTCGTGGTTCAAGTCGCTGAAAGATATGCTCGACACGGCTGACTATGCCAACGCCGTGGAGTTTATGGATACGTTCCGCCTAAACCTCTATGCCAGCGAGATTTATGTGTTCACACCCAAAGGCGACATCAAAAAAATGCCGGTCAAATCGACGGCCTTGGATTTCGCGTTCGCCTTGCATAGCGACATCGGGTTGCACTGCATCGGCGCCAAGGTCGATCATAAGTTGGTGCCACTCACCTACGAACTGAAAAGCGGCGACCAAGTGGAAATTCTCACCTCGAAAACACAACACCCGCAGCCCGATTGGATTGACATCGTTACCATGCCGCGCGCCAAAGCACACCTGCGTGCCGTGTTCCGCAAAGAGTACCGCATCGTGCAAGAGAAAGGCAAAAAAGCCGTCGAAGACGAACTTGCCAAACTGAATATGCCGCTGAACAACGTAACCACCACGCGCATCATCGAACACTACAAATTTAACACCATCACCGAATTTTACAATGCCGTCGGGCGCGGATTAGTCGATTTGTCGGACATCACGACCGTGGTGTTCCAAACCAAAAATCCGAGCAAATGGACGAAAATGTGGAAGTTGCAGTTCGGCAAAAAAAACGAACCCGTCGAGACCGATCCGAAGAAGAAAAAGAAGGTGGTGCTCACCGATACCAACGTCGGGCAGGGCTACACGTTGGCCGAATGCTGCCACCCCATACCCGGCGACCCTGTGTTGGGCTATCTCGACGAATACGGCACTGTGCTGGTGCATAAACGCGAGTGCCCCGTGGCGCTGAAACTGAAAAGTAACTACGGCAATCGCATTGTAACGGCAGAATGGGCAACCCACAATGTAAAATCGTTTTTGGCCATGATCGAAATCAACGGCATCGACGAACGGGGCGTGTTGCAAAAAATCGTTACTGTCGTGTCCGAAGATTATGCCATCAATATCAAAAGTGTAAACCTCGATGCCAAAGACGGCATATTCACCGCACAATTTGGTGTGTATGTGCATAGCGCCGACGATTTGAATGTGCTGTGCGCCAATTTGCGCAAAGTGCCGTTTGTCAATTCTGTGGTGCGCATCTCGTAAAAAAAACGTGCCGTCCGGCGCGATAGGCGCCTGTTTGTAGTCGGAAACTCCCTGTTGGTCGATTGTTGTGCGCGTAGTTGCACAATTTTTGTATCTTTGCCGATGTATCAAAACGACCCGAATAATGAAACGGATTTTCAGCATCATCGTTGTTGTATGGTTGGCGCAAATAGTGTGTGCACAATCGACAGAAATGCCGGCCGTGTGGGACTTACACACTTGTATCGACTATGCCAAAGCGCAGAATATCGATATATTGCAGCGTAAATTGGCACAGGAGCAGCAACAAGTGGCATTGAAACAAGCCAAAGCGGCGTGGTGGCCGACATTAAATTTTTCGACCGGTGTCAATTTTTCGAATCGTCCGTTTGTGCAGGGCGGAACCAATACCATCGACGGCGGCAGTTCCGATGTGATGCCGGCTTCGCAAAATACATTGGGCGCGACTGCCGGACTCAATTTGGGTTGGAAAATCTATGACGGAGCAAGGCAAACAACCATTAAGCAACAACAATTGGCGACAAAACAAGCCGAACTCGAAGTGGAACAAGCCCTGAATACGTTGGAAGAACAAGTGATGCAATTCTATGTGCAGGTGCTTTATTCGGGCGATGCCGTGCAGGTACAGCAAAGTATGGTCGATGCAAGTCGTGCTTTGTGCGAACGCGGCAAACAACGCTTGGACGTCGGCGCATTGAGCCGCAGCGATTATGCACAACTCGAAGCGCAACTTGGCAGCGATACTTACAACTTGGTAACCGCCGAAGCTGCTTATGCCACTAATCTTTTGGCCTTGAAGCAGTTGCTTGAATTAGAGTCGTCGTACGATTTGCAGTTGGCATCGGTGGATTATGCCGACGAATTGGCGTTGGAGCCACTCGAGAGTGTGGATGCGGTGTTTGCAGCGGCGTTGGACAATCGCCCCGAAATAAAAATTTGTGATTACGAAATCGAATCGTTCGCGCTAGGTATAAAATCGGCAAAAAGCGGCTATTATCCGTCATTGTCGTTGAATGCAAGTACGGGATTGAGTTATAATTCCAATTCGAATTATCTGTTTGCGGACCAAATGAAATCGAATTGGTCGAATACTGCCGGCGTAACGTTGGCGATACCCATTCTGCAAAGTCGTCAGACAAAGAGTGCCTTGGAGCGTGCGCGCTTGGAGTACGAAACGGCAAAATTGTCGAAACAGAACGAGCAAAAAACGTTGCGCAAAGCCATCGAAACCTTATGGCTCAATGCGCGTTCGGCTCAACAACAATTTGTGGCTGCTCGCGCACAGCAGCAAGCCTCGCAGAGCAGTTTCGATTTGGTGTCGGAACAATTCAATGTCGGTCGTAAAACAACTACCGATGTGCTGAGCGAAAAGGCTGTGTTATTGCAGTCGATTCAGCAGACGCTGCAGGCCAAATATATGGCTATTTATAATTTGAATATGTTAAAATTCTATCAGGGGAACAAAATAACCATGTGATTATGACACGAAAAGGAAAAATTGCCATGTGGATGTGTATTGCGCTGGCGGCGGCAGCAGTGCTCTGCGTCGTTGGAGCGTTTGTTTCAGAGAGGCTCGGTAAGCCGCAAGTAGCCTACGAACAGGCAGTGGTTGCGCGCGGCAACATTCACAATGCTGTAACTGCTACGGGAACGGTGGAACCACTCACTCAGGTTGAGGTCGGTACGCAAGTATCCGGCATCGTGGACAAGATTTTTGTCGATTATAACAGCCCGGTCAAAAAAGGGCAGATCATCGCCGTCCTTGATAAGAGTACGTTGGAGTCGGAGTTGGCTTCGGCGCGTGCCAACGTCAATATGTGTCAAGTGGAGATGGAGTACCAACAGAAAGAATACGAGCGCATCAAAGTGTTGGCCGACAAAGGGATGGTCAGTGATAGTGACTACGATTTGGCGTATTACAACTACCACCGCGCAAAAAGTAGTTACGATGTGGCGAAACAAAATTTGACGAAAGCACAGACAAATTTGGGTTATGCCACTATCTATTCGCCTATCGACGGCGTGGTGCTGTCGAAATCGGTAGAGGAAGGACAGACTGTGGCATCGTCGTTCAGTACGCCGACATTGTTTGTTATTGCCGAGGATTTGACACAAATGCGTGTTGTAGCTGATGTGGACGAAGCCGATATCGGTGAGGTGAGAGACGGTCAGCGTGTGCAGTTCACGGTTGATGCCTATCCGAGCCTGACATTCGAGGGGACGGTGCAACAAGTGCGTCAAGAGGCGACTACGACAAGCAGTGTCGTAACCTACGAAGTGGTTATTTCGGCACGCAATCCCGATCTAAAGTTGAAGCCCGGCATGACTGCCACCGCTACCATTTATACATTGGAACGGAACAACGTATTGTTGGTGCCGTCGAAAGCATTGAAGTTTACGCCGATATGTCAAGGCATCGATACGCTGCTTGATTGCGAAGCGACACATAAAGTTTGGTCACGCGAAGGATACCGGTTCGTGGCTCTTCCTGTCGAGGTAGGCGTTGCTACCGGCAGCCAGACGGAAATCGTGTCGGGATTGCACGAGGGACAAGTCATCTTGGTGGGTACCGCAGATGGACAACTGCAGGGACAAACTCAAATGGACGAAAACACGGAAGCGTCTGCCGGCGAACGTTCGCCGTTTATGCCGGGGCGTCCGGGCGAGCGTAAAAAATAGTTATTTTGCAACCGAATGTTGTATGGGCAAGGCTGTCATCACATTGAATAATATTTGTCGCGACTTTGTGGTCGGCGATGAAACGGTGCATGCTTTGCGCGGTGTGTCGTTTACGATCGATGCAGGGGAATTTGTAACTATCATGGGAACTTCCGGCAGCGGCAAATCGACGTTGCTCAATACGCTTGGTTGTTTGGATACGCCAACTTCAGGCGAATATTTGCTCGATGGTCATGCGGTGCGCACGATGCGTAAAAATGAACGAGCCGTTCTGCGTAACCGCAAAATTGGTTTTGTGTTCCAAAATTACAATTTATTGCCTAAAACGACGGCTATCGAAAATGTGGAACTGCCGCTGATGTATAATGCGGATATAACGGCAGGCGAACGTCGTCGGCGTGCTGTCGCTGCATTGGTGGAAGTGGGTTTGGGCAATAGATTGGAGCATAAAAGTAACCAAATGTCCGGTGGCCAAATGCAACGGGTAGCCATAGCGCGTGCGTTGGTCAATAATCCGGCGGTTATCTTGGCTGATGAGGCGACGGGTAACCTCGATACGCACACTTCGTTTGAGATATTAGTGTTGTTTCAGAAACTTCATGCAGAAGGGAGAACGATTATATTTGTAACGCATAATCCCGAAATTGCTCGATATTGTACGCGGAACATTGTGTTGCGCGATGGACGGGTCATTGAAGATGTGTTCAATGCTTGTCCACTCGACGCGGCTGCTGCGTTGGCCGCGTTGCCACGCGAAAATGACTGAACATGAATATAGCGAATCTTTTCAAAATAGCGTTCCGCGCATTGTCCAATAACAAGACGCGTGCTTTCCTGACTATGTTGGGCATCATCATTGGTGTTGCTTCGGTTATCACGATGTTGGCTATCGGGCAAGGCTCGAAAAGAAGCATACGGTCGCAAATCGCCGAGATGGGTAGTAATATGATAATGATTCATCCTGGGGCAGATATGCGTGGTGGTGTGCGGCAAGACCCCAGCGCCATGCAGACACTCAAACTAGATGATTACTACGCCATCGTCGATGAATGTCCGCATGTGGCGGCTGTGAGTGCGAATTGCAGTGCCGGTGGGCAACTGATTTTTGGAAACAGCAACTATCCGAGTTCAATCAGTGGCGTGTCGCCTGCCTATCTCGAAATTCGTCAACTGTCTATCGCAGAGGGCGATATGTTTGGTGAAGAGGATATTGTGTCCAATGCCAAAGTGTGTGTCATCGGCAAAACGATTGTCGATAATCTTTTCCAAAACGGGGAAAACCCGATAGACCAAGTGATTCGGTTCAACAAAACACCATTCCGTGTCGTTGGCGTGTTGAAATCGAAAGGCTACAATAGCATGGGACAGGATCAGGACGATGTTGTGTTGGCTCCCTATTCTACCGTTATGAAACGATTGCTGTCGCAAACGTATTTAAGCGGCATTACTTGTTCGGCCGTCACCGAAGACGATACCGAAACGGCTATAGAGGAGATAGCGGCTGTTTTGCGGCGTAACCACAAACTGCCGACCGGTGCGGACGACGATTTCAACATACGTTCGCAGCAGGAATTGAGTTCCATGATGACATCAACCACCGATTTGATGACGGTTTTGTTGGCATGCGTGGCGGGCATTTCGTTGGTGGTGGGCGGTATCGGCATCATGAACATCATGTATGTGAGTGTAACCGAACGTACACGCGAAATCGGTTTGCGTATGAGTGTCGGTGCACGCAGTGTCGATATTTTGTCGCAGTTCCTCATCGAGGCGGTTTTGATTAGTGTTACCGGTGGTGTGATAGGCGTCTTGTTGGGTGTCGGTGCATCGTATGCGGTCAAAGTCATAGCCGGTTGGCCGATTTATATACAGGCTTGGAGCGTATTGCTGAGTTTTCTGGTTTGTACGTTGACAGGCATTTTCTTTGGTTGGTATCCGGCCAAAAAAGCCGCCGCCCTCGATCCGATTGAAGCCTTGCGGTATGAATGATTTGGAATGTTACGGTAAAAACTTACGACAATGACAGCGAAACCAAAACATTTTGAGTATCTGATTCATGCAGTGGTGTTCGTTATATTGTTCATCACACTCTGTTTTTTTGCCGAAAAAACAGGCTCCAATTACGAAATAAATTGGACACTGTTTCGACGTCATGGAGTGATATTGTTGCTTTTTGCAGTATTATTTTACCTTAATTATTATGTACTGATACCGAAACTCTATACAAATAAACGACGTACGCTTTATTTTGTTGTCAATTTATTGATTATCATTGCAATAACATGTTTAGTACAATGGCTGCAACCGCGTGGTTTTTTATCACATCCGCCTATCGAAGCACCTCCGCCAATGATGCCCGACGAACCTGACCTTGTGCCGTTGGAACATATCAAAGCTCATACACGTTTGCGCAATAGTCAATCGTTGCTTCCGCGCCGTTTATTATTTTTCTTCCGCGATGTATTATTTTTGACGTTGTCGGTTGTGTTGGCGTTGCTGGTCAAAATGATTGTGTATGTACGCGAGATGGAAATACGCAACAACGAACTCGAAGCGGCCAATACCAAAGCCGAATTGCAAAATTTGCGCAGCCAACTCAATCCGCATTTTTTGTTGAATACCCTCAATAACATTTATGCGCTGATACTTGTCGATACGCAAACCGCTCAAACTGCCGTGATAGAACTGAGCAAATTGCTGCGTTATGTGCTTTACGACAATCGCGCTATGTTCGTGCCGTTGGTTAACGAGGTGGCTTTTCTCGAACATTACATTCGCCTGATGCAGTTACGTCTGACCGATAATGTCGTCGTGAAGACTCGGTTTGATGTTACACCTGACAATTGCACGCAAATTGCGCCGCAGATTTTTATCTCGTTGATAGAAAACGCTTTCAAACATGGTGTGGTTCCCAATGCGGCCAGCTTGATATCCATAGCCTTGTCCGATAATGCCGCCGGAGATGTTAACTGTATGATAATCAATACGAACCACCCCAAAAACAAAAAAGACAAAGGCGGCTCTGGCATCGGACTTGAGCAAGTGCGCCGTCGGCTCGATTTGCTTTATCCCGACCGTTACGAGTGGTCGATTACCTATTCGGACGACCAAACACTCTATAAATCAAACCTTATAATCCGTACAAAATCATGATGCTGAAATGTGCTATTGTAGATGACGAGCCGTTGGCGCTCCATTTGCTCGAAACCTATGTGCGAAAAACACCGTTTTTGCAACTCGTTGGACAATATTCTAATGCGTTGCAGGCGCGTAAAGGCTTGCACGACAATCCTGTAGATGTGCTGTTTACCGATATCCAAATGCCGGATTTCGATGGTTTGGAATTGGCAAAACTTTTACCCGATACGACACGGGTTATTTTCACTACGGCATTCAGTCGCTATGCAGTTGATAGTTATCGGGTCAATGCGGTCGATTATCTGCTGAAACCGTTTTCGTACGAAGATTTTTTGCTGGCGGCCAACAAGGCTTTATCGCTTATTCAAATGCAGAGCGGTGTGGGGCACGACCATGCCGATGCCGAAACCATCATCGTCAAAAGCGAACGCAAATTGTTGCGCATCAACTTGGATAAATTGCTCTATGTGGAGGCGATGCGTGATTATATGAAATTTGTGCTCGATGGAGATGAAGATATGCCGGTATTCTCGTTGATGAGTTTGAAATCACTCATGGAACAACTGCCACCCGATAAATTTATGCGCGTGCATCGGTCGTTTGCCGTGCAACTATCGAAAGTGCGTGTCGTCGAAAACAGCCATATCGTGTTTGGCAAAGTACACATTCCTATTGGCGATATGTACAAAACGGCCTTTTTCGAAGCATGGGGTAAATAAATAACTCCTCTTATCTTGCAGTGCACATTTTTGCACGGAATTTGTGCTGAAATTTCGAAACCTCGTTTTTTTTTGCTATCTTTGCCGATTAGATTAAAAACGAAATTATCGTGCGCTTATGCAAGTCAAAATTATCAACACGTCGCACCACGCCTTGCCTGCGTATGCTACTGAAGCATCGGCCGGTATGGATTTGCGTGCCAATTTGGCGGAATCGGTTACGCTGAAGCCGCTCGAACATCGACTGATTCCTACAGGTCTATTCATCGAATTACCCGTCGGGTACGAGGCGCAAATACGACCACGCAGCGGTTTGGCACTCAAACATGGTATCACGGTTCTCAATTCGCCGGGGACGATTGATGCCGACTATCGGGGCGAAATCGGAGTTATACTCGTTAATCTGTCGGCGACAGATTTTGTCGTTGCCGATGGCGAACGCATTTGCCAGATGGTGATAGCCCGGCATGAAAAAGCCGAATGGGCGGAGGTAACCGAATTGGCTGTTACCGAACGAGGTGCCGGCGGTTTCGGACATACGGGAAAGCAATAAAAACGGATGAGGCGTATGCAAAAATCGTGGTTCATAGCATGTGTCGTGTTGGTAGTGTGCATATTGCCGATTCGTGGGCAGAATGTCGATTCGCTCTTTGCGCGCACGGTGGCCACCGAACAACTTGTCGATTCGACCGATGACCAGCGTTTCGCCTATTGTTTTTTTGAGGGAGCGCGCTATTTGCATCGCATGATACCCGATTCGGCATTGTTGTGCTTCGACCGATGTGCAACTATCGACCCTGAGAATGCGGCCATATATTACAATAAGTCGTTGGCCTACCAAATGACAAAAGAGTACAATCACGCATTCGCATGCGTGTGCAAAATGGTAGAGTTGCAGCCCGACAATACCGAATATCAGGAAATGCTTATATCGTGGCTCGTGGCGCAATATCGCTTCGACGAAGCCATCGCCGGCTATCGAAAATTGTTGCGCCAGAAACCAACCAGCCAATATTATCTGAATGCGTTGCTCGAATTGTATCAGATAACCAAGCAACTGAAACCGCAACTCGAGGTACTGCAACGTTTGGAAGAACTGAATGGAGTGGACGAAGAAAATTCGTTTCGCCAAATGGCCGTTTTGCATGCGTTGAATCGTCCGAAAAATATCGAGAAACAGATTCAAAAACTGATACGTAAATTTCCGAGCAAAACCGAACATGTCGTGATGTTGGGCGATTTTTATCTGTCGGCCGGCAAAGAAAAAAAAGCCTTGCAGTGTTATGATTCGCAGTATGCCAAAGACTCGACCGACGGTACTGTGTTATCGGCTTATGCCAATTATTATTCGTTCAAAGGCAACGAAGCATTAGCCGACGAATACATGCTACGCGCCTTGAACGACAAGCGTTATTCTATCAATAACAAAATGCTATGGCTGCGCTCGCATGTGGCTACATTGCTGCAGGCACACGATACCGTACACGCCGATTCGATATTATATACACTCGAAACGATGTATCCGGACGAAGAGGTGCTTTTGACGTTGCTGTACGATTATGCCAGGGTAAAACGCGACACAGTCGCTTGTCAACACTATCTGCAACAATTATTGAATCAGAATCCGCGAGACGAAGAAAAATGGCTGCAACTATTATCGTTGAACGAGAATGACCCTGTACGGATGGCAGCCATCGTCGATGAAGCCTTGCTCGTGTTCCCAACTTCGTCGCGTTGGTACTACTATAAGGCGTCGTTGCTGTATGACGACGAGCGTTACCTCGAAGCAATCGCTGTGCTCGATGTATTGTTGAACAACAATCAAACGGACAAGACAACACGTGCGCAGTTGCTGACTATGAAAGGCGACCTTATGCAACATCTGAAACGCTACAAAACGGCCGTAGATTGCTACGAAGAGGTGTTGCGTATTGCTCCCGACGATATATCGGTGAAAAACAATTATGCCTATTTGTTGGCCTGTTGCGGCATCGATTTGGCCAAGGCCGAAACTCTCAGCAGTGCGGCTGTCAAGGCCGAACCAAATTCGGCAACGTTTCTCGATACTTATGCTTGGGTGTTGTTTATGCGTGGCGAATACAAATTGGCACGTTTCTATCAGGAACGAGCCATCGCCGCTGCCGAACGACTCAGCGACGAATTGTTGGAACATTATGGCGATATTTTGGCACAACTTGGCGAGATTGACTTGGCCATCGAACTATGGAATGAAGCGTTGGAGTTGAATCCACAGTTGCAACGACTGCACGATAAAATAGAGATGCGACAATATATACCGTATTTGTTACCGTTCGAAGATGAAAATGAAGAACTGCATGAAGATGTCCAAAAATAGTTTGTTTGCAGTAGCGTGTATGTTGCTGGCGTTGTTGGTAGCAGGTTGCAAAAGCAAACAGTTGCCGCAACCATCGACAGAACAATCGGCGTCGTACACGGTACAACAAGTGCTGACAGAACAACCAACTTTTGAAACATTGCATATCTCAAAAATGAATGTAGTGGCGACGTACGGCACGCAACAACTATCGTTCCGAGCTACGGTCAAGTTGTTGCCCGATAGTTTGTTGGTGTTGTCGATACAGCCTATGTTGGGTGTCGAGATGTTCCGCGTGGAGTTCACACCGTCGCGTTTTGTGGTGGTTGATAAGTGGAATAGACGTTATACCGATAATTCGTATGACTTTTTGCGCTATAAACTGGGTGTCGATTTTCGGTTCGATGTGTTGCAAAATATTTTGTCGAACAGGTTGTTTTTGTTGGACAAGACCGAAGTTTCTGTCGATGATTTTGCTGTCGAGATCATGGCCGGTGCGCCGACTCAATTATTGCACCTTGCTCCCGGATTGATACAGCAATTCGAAGTGGTAGAGCCTGCTGCCATTGCCAAAGCATCGGTGGCTGTCGAACAGGGACGCTTGTTGTGTGAATATGCCGGACATCGACTGCAAAACGGAGTGCGTTTCCCAAATATGTTTGCCATGACTCTGCTGGCAGCCGGCCGTGTGATAACATTGTCGTGTACGGTCGAAAAAATGGAATTCAACAAACCGATTGAATATGTACCACAGAATTTGGCGCGTTACGAGCAAGTGACGTTTTCGAAAATAATCCCTTGAAAATATAATGATAAAGATGATGAAATACCGTTTCCTCCCGTTAGTGTTGTTACTGTCGATATTGTCGATGCCATTGGTGGCACAGACGCGGCAACAGTTGGAGGCGCAGAAGAAAAAAACGCTCGAAAGTTTGGCACAAACCAATAAATTGCTTGACGAAACGAAAAAATCGAGGCAGGGTAGCGAGAATAAAATCAATTTGTTGAAACGTAGTATCAATGAACGCAATGCACTCATCAAATCGTTGAACGGCGAAATCGGGTTGCTGGAACAAAACATCGTACAACTCGAGGAAGAGAAGAAAGTGTTGGAAGACAAATTGGCCTTTCAGAAAGCGGATTATGCGCGTTTGGTGCGCGAAACGCACGCACGACGCAACTATTTTTCGCCGTTGTTGTTCATTTTGTCGTCCGATAATTTTAGTCAGGCTTATCGGCGTTTTCGTTACCTGCAAGAATTAAGTAATTATCGTAAACGACAAGTGTCAGAGATATTGCGACTGACCGACGATTTGGAGGCCAAAGGGTTGGCTCTGCAGTCCGATATGGCCGATAAAGGGCGTGTGATGAGCGAAAAGGAACGCGAGGCCAAGAAATTAGAGTCCGACCGTCAACGGGAAAAACAGATGCTGAGCGAATTGCAAAAGAAAGAGGCCGATTTGAAAGCCAAACAGAAAAAACAGCAGAAAAAGGCTGATGAGTTGAATGCGAAAATCCAAAAATTGGTGGCTGCCGAAATTCAAAAAGAGGAAGAACGTCGGCGCAAAGAGGCCGCCAAACAAGGTAAACCTGTTTATCAAATGAGTAAGGATGAACAGTTGGTAGCCGGCAATTTCGAGAAAAATAAAGGGAAATTGCCTCTGCCGGTGGAGCGAGGTTTCATCAGCGGACATTTTGGTGTGCAGCCTCATCCGGTATTGCCGCATGTTACTACCAACAACAAGGGAATTTATATTCAAACCCCGGCCGGCTCGAAAGCACGTGCCATCTTCGACGGCGTGGTAACAAAATGTTTCATGGTGCCGGGAAGCAACAGCTCGGTCATCGTAAAACATGGCAATTATCGCACCGTCTATTCCAATCTGACGGAAATTTATGTCAAAGAGGGTGATAAAGTCACCACCAAACAAGCGATTGGCAAAATCTTCGTCGATACGGAGAACGATAACAAAACCGAACTATATTTGATGCTGTACAAGGATACCGAAATCCTGAATCCAGAATTGTGGCTGGCAAAATAAGTTGTTGATTGTCAGGATATTATTCGCAAACGAAGTAATAGACGAGTTTGAACCCCGTGTCGAAATAACTAAACTTGCGTACCACTTGCGATTGCGTTGCCGCATGATTGCTGTATAACGCGCTTTCGGTCAGACGATTGACCGGGACTCCGAATTTGGTGTCGCTGATGGATAGTAGCGATAAATTGCTTGTAGCAAGCAACTTGTAGTTGTTGACTGCCACGTCGGCATAAAGTCCGAGACCGATTTTATCACCATTTTTCAATTTGAAGTTGTATGTGCCGTCCACGGCGATGGCAATCCATGCGTAGGGAAACGAAATGAGTTTTCCGGTGCTTGTCATGCTGTTCGAACCGGTTGCCAATGCTAACGCATTGTCTATTTCAACGTCGTAGAGCGGATAGTAACAGCGTAGGTCGGCCTGCTGTAAAGTCTGTTGGTAATTTGCTGACAATGCGATGATGGCTTTCGGACCGATGTTGAGCGTTACATGTTTGAAATCGAGCGTGAGTTGCAGCGGGATGCCGAGGTACCATTGGTTGTGTCGTTCGTTCAGTTGCCCGATGGTATAGTACACGTCCATGGCATCGCGTTCGACATCGATGGTGGAGTAATTGTCGGTGTAAGGATTGGCTATATAGTGGCTTGCGGCGTATGTGATATCGAATCCTAAACGTATGCCAACACCGTGCCACAATAGCGCATACGACATTTCGAGGCCGGCATGTATGTCGGGACGGAATGCTCCGAAATCGGATTGGTAGGTAAGCCCCGATGTGCCGAGGCGTGCACCGATAACCACATGGCGTGCCGAGGGCGTTTTGCTGCGGTAACTACTGCCGCGTTGACTACTGATGCAGTTGCATTCTTCTGCAACTGCCGTAGCGCAAGTGGCGGTGAACAACAGCCATACGAGGAGTGTCGGTTTCAGGTGGTGGAACATGCTGGCGCGTTAGTTGACGATGAGTTTGACGTTGAATATTTGGCCAAGTCCTGTAACGACTTTGATGTTATAGATGCCGGCTGCCAGATTGGACGGTAATACAATTGGATACGTTGTCGGTTCCAAATGGTAGTAGAGTAACCCGACGTTGTCGTATATATCGACATAAAGACCTTGTTTGTCGCTTTCGCTAAAATAATATTCGATGACGGCACTTTGCCCTGTTGCGACAGGATTGGGAATAATTGTTAGCGCATGGGCGTTGACACATTGTGTTTCGGAAACGAAAATATGCGCTGTACCGTCGTCTATGATGAGCAGACGCAGCATATAACAACCGTCGAGCATTTGGTTTTCGGTATAATAGTCGTCGGTAGCACCATCGATACGTTCGCCGTTGTGATACCATTGATAGCGCATTTGTGTATAGTTTGGTACAAGAGTGTAGGCTTTACGGTTGTTGCAGAGCATTATCCAATCGTATTTGTTTATAATGAGGTCTTCGACATACGTTCCGTCTGCCGTGCAGTTCATTATCAAATGGGTGATGGCTGTGCTGTCGCATGGTGTGGCGTTGCTGGTTGTGGCAGGGTAACGCTCGATGATGGTGGTATCGGTATAGAATAGGTGCCCATTGTAGGTGATGGTGTCGCAAAACAGAATCGTTTGCTCACTCTCTTGTGTTTCGAATACTTGAATATTGACGAAACGGTTGCCGCAAGTGGATGTTGTTTGTCCTGTTTCTAAAAATGTGGTGTCGGCCGTGTAGGTGATGCCATCGTATTCGACGCGTCCGCAGCCGGTCAGAGTAAGTGTTTCGGTGTCGTTGAGTATATCTATCGGCAGTATGTTCGATACGACGTAACAATGTTCAAGCGATTCGTTGCCTTGCTCGGTAACGATGAGACGGAACAGATAGTGTTCGGCATCGCTTATTTGGTAAATTTCGGACAATGACGAACCGGCGAAGTAACGCCATTTATTGATGGGCGTCCATGTAACGCCGTCGTCGGCACTGGTTTGCCATTGGCAGACCAATGGTGGTGTCAGTGTGCCGTTGTTTTTGAATGTGCCGCTGAAAATAGCATAGTTGTATAGGCAAACGGGTGCGTTTGGCACAAGTTCTATGGCGAGAGATGCCGATTGGGTAATCGATAGATAGATGGTGGCGGTGTCGGCAAAGTCGTCGCAGTTGATGCTGTATTGCAGTGAGTCGAGATCTCCATGCGATAGCAAGGCGTTGCCGTAGATGAGCGAATCGGCTTGGATGACGGCTGTAGCGCCGGCTTGTGTCGGCTGTGTGAGGAGTGCGAATGTCGGCGTGGCGCATGTCCATGTATCGTTGCCCGAAAGTTGAATGGCTACTATGCTGTCGCAAACGGACAAATAGGCGGTGTCGTTGCATGCTGTTACGTGTTCGCAGTGGCGGACGGTCAGTTCCAAGGTTACGATGCTGTCGCAACCTGCCACCGCTTGCAACGTATCCGAATAGTAACCTGATGTGTTAAGATATTGATTATTAAAAAAGAACGAATCGTCTTCGCAGATGCGTTTTTGTATAGTGCTTCGTATTTCTGGTTTTATTTGCAAATTGAGCACAACGACGCTGTCGCACCCTGTTGCTGTGGTCAGCGTGTCGTTGTAAGTGCCACTTTGTGCGCGGTATTTCCCACCGAATAACAGCGAATCGCCGTAGCAAAGTTCGTGGCTGTATGTAGTTCTGATTTCCGGTTTGATACGCAGATTGAGTGTTACTATGCTGTCGCAGCCAAATAGGGTGGTCAGTGTGTCGGTGTAGGTGCCGCTTTGTGTGCGGAATTGTCCGGCGAACAGCAGCGAATCGCCATGACAAATCTCTTGGTAGAGAATGGAGCGTATTTCCTGTCGGATTTGTAGCGTGAGTGTTACGATGCTGTCGCAGCCCGATATGTCGGTCAGTGTGTCGATGTAGGTGCCGCTTTGCGTGCGATATGTTCCGCCGAAGAACAGCGAATCGCCGTAGCAGATGCGCCTGAAAAGCGGTGTGCGTATCTCGTCGCGTATGTGCAGTGCCAGCGTTACGATGCTGTCGCAACCCGATATGGCGGTCAGTGTGTCGTTGTAGGTGCCGCTTTGCGTGCGATATTTTCCGCCAAATAGTAGCGAGTCGCCGTAGCATATTTCTTGGGATAACGATGTGCGTATTTCGTCGCGTACGTGTAGTTTCAGCGTTACGATGCTGTCGCAGCCCGATGCCGTGGTCAGCGTGTCGGTGTAGGTGCCTGCTGTCGTGAGGGTTTTGCCGTTGAACCAATAACTTTCGCCGGCGCATACGGTGTCGGGAAAAGTGTGTCGTATCTCTTTGACTGATAGATGAATAGGATCGCTCATGGCACGACAGTTTATTTGGTCCAGACCGCCTTGCGAGGCTACCGCCAAACGGTAATAACCTTCGTTCGACAGTGTGGCGTTGTCCAACGTCAGTGTGGTGCTGTTGCTGCCGATGGTTACCCAGTCGTCTTGCGATGTCAGATTGCCTGTCGTGCTGTAGAGCCAGCGGTAGGCGAGCGGTTCGGTGAAGGTGCCGTTGTTGGTGAATGTACCTTCAAACGTGGTGGTGCCGCCACTGCAAATGGTGTCGGCGGCGGTCACGCTCACCGGCGGCAGACAAAGGCGCACTTCGATGTCGTCGAGGGCAAAATCGTTGCCGCTACCTGCTCCTGCACTGTTGGAGATAGTTAATTTGACGGCGCTAACCCCTGTCGGTATTCTCAATGATACGCTTACTTGGTGCCAAGTGGACGATTTGCGCCAATCGTCTTTCTCCGGCAGGGTCGCATCAGGCGCAATGGGACCTGTGGTGAAACGCCTAAATTCGTGGCCGGTTTCGGCATCGCTGATGACGAATAGGAGGTTGGGCTCCACGGTGTAATAACCTTTTGATGTGCGCTGGCTCTGGTCATAGTACGTGAACACATTGGCCACATAGGCGGAGAAATAGAGTTGGGCACCGGCACATAAACCGGTCAGTTCGGTGGTGTAGAAGGTGTGTGCGCCGGCTTTTCCGTCCACTTGCAAAAAATAACCGCGTGTATAATCGTTCGGATAGGTGTGGTCGTCCTGAATATACCACTGCGAATATTTCGCATTGATGGTGTCGCCGTTGGCGTAGCCTTTTTTGGTAACAAGGTAACTACCGGCAAACATGGAGCCGCCTAATCTCGACTTGTTCTGGTAGTAAGCCTTGTCCATGGCCGTTATCGGCGTGGTCGAAATCCGCGGGTCGTCAACCGAATTGCCGCCGAAATCCTCTTTGAATAACAGTGTACCATTTGGGCAGGTCTGCGCCGACACAGGCAGAGCAGGCACAAGTATAGCCGCTGCTATTTGTACCCAAACGAACCATCGAAAAACTTGCTGCCGTGTCATCTTATATAATATGGTGTAGTACGTTTTTTTCGTGTGTGCAAAGATAAAGTTTTTTTTGCTAATGTGGTTAAGGAAAATCACATTTTTTTTGACGTTCGATGGCTTCGACAACTTACATGGTGGCGCTTCGATTTTGCAAATAGGCGTCGAACAGCACGATGGCTGCCATGGTCTCGACCACAGGCACGGCGCGCGGCACCACACACGCATCGTGCCGGCCGTGTGCCGACAATTCTACGGCGTTGCCGTCCGTGTCGATGGTTTGCTGCGCTTGGCTGATGGTGGGCGTCGGCTTGAAAACGACTCTGAAATAGATGTCGGCGCCATTGGTGATGCCGCCTTGAATGCCGCCGGCGAAATTGGTGCGTGTGCCAATGTGTTCGTGGTCGGCGTAAAAAGCGTCGTTGAGGCAACTGCCCGTGAGCGCCACATGTTCAAAACCGCTGCCGTAGTCGAATCCTTTGGCCGCATTTATCGATAGCATGGCGTAGGCCAATTCGGCTTGCAACTTGCCGTATAGCGGTTCGCCAAGTCCTATCGGGACACCGCTGATGACACACTGCACGATGCCGCCTATCGAGTCGCCTTGGCGGCGGCAGGTATCGATTAGTTCGACCATTTGCTTGGCGGTTGCTGCGTCGGGACAGCGCACTATGTTGTTCTCCGTTTGTGTCAAATCGAGCTCTTGGTACGGCTTGTTTACCGCGATGTTGCCTATCTGTGCCGTGTATGCTGCGATGTGAACGCCGATGCTGCGTAAGGCAAGTTTGGCAATGGCGCCGGCCACAATGCGCGCGGCTGTCTCGCGTGCCGAAGCGCGTCCGCCGCCACGATAGTCGCGTATGCCGTATTTTTGCTGATAGGTGTAGTCGGCATGGCCGGGGCGATAGACGTTTTTCAGATGCTCGTAGTCGCTGCTGCGATGGTCGGTGTTTGCGATGCAAAACCCGATAGGCGCGCCGGTGGTTTTGCCGTCGAATATGCCCGACAAAAATTCAACGCGGTCGGCTTCGTGCCGTTGTGTCGTGATGGACGATTGTCCGGGCTTGCGACGATCAAGTTCGGCTTGCACGAATGCCGTATCGATGTCGATGCCGGCCGGGCAACCATCGATGATGCCACCGATGGCTGTGCCGTGCGATTCACCAAAAGTTGTCAGGCGGAAAATATGTCCGAATGTGTTACTCATGGCGTTTAGCAGCAACCTCCGTTACATCCTCCGTTGCATTCGCCACCGCACGAGTCGCACCCGCATCCGCATCCGCCCGACATGGCACGCAGGTCTTCTTCGGTGGGTTCGTGTACGTCCAATACCGTACCTTTGAAGTAAAGGTCTTCGCCCGACAGCGGATGATTCAAATCAACGGTTACGGCATCGGATTTTACCTCTACAACTTCGGCATTGATGCGTTGACCTTCGCTATCGACAAGTGGTACAATAGCGCCGGGATAAACGCCTTTTTCGTCGATTTTGCCCTCGATTTCAAAAATTTTGCGCGGCAGGTCGATAACGCTGGCTTCGTCGTATTCGCCGTAAGCATCGGCGCAGGGAATCATAAAATCGAATGTGTCGCCGGTCGATAGACCCGACAAGTTTTCTTCAAATTTTGGTAACATCATGCCTAATCCGAAAAAAAACTTCAGTGGTTGACCGTTTTCGGTCTCTTCCATCAATTCCATGGTGCCGTCTTCGTTTTTGACGAATAACTTGTAATCGACGGCCACGAGTAGATTGTTTGCAATTTTCATTGTGATAATTTGATTTGTAAGTTTATAATAATTTTGTTTCTGTCGTTAGAACCATGTCGAGTTGCGACTGTTATCGCTACGTTTTTCGTATTTCAAATCTTGTAACATCGATGCGTTGACGCCGATGGTTACCATATACGATTTGTAACGCCCGAACGGCGACACGCTGGCCGAAAGACGCCAACAGTGCAGGTCGCGCACGATGGACAATGTCATTTGTGTTACTTTCAATTCTTTCAGGTCGAACGAACCGCTGTAGTTCAACCGCCATTTGGGTGTCGGATTGATGTGCCCCGAAAAACTCAGGTTGTGCGTCCACTCACGTTTATAGTCCATCAATTCGTAATCGAAATTGCTGCCGGTGCGCCATGCTACCGAATAGTTGATAGTGAAACTCCACGATACTTCGGGCTTGGTGTAACCTTCGTCGTCGGCAGTAACGTTTGCCGATTTGTCGCGTTGCGCCTCTTTGTCGATGTTTGTCGGCTCGTCCATATTGAAGTTGACGCCCTCTTCCATCGGGTCATCAGTGTTGTCGTCGCGTGTCTTCTTGTCTTTTTTCTTGAATGTGTTGTTGTCGAACGTGTACTGAAACGAAGTTCCCGTGCCCAAAAAACGCGGGAAATTACGTAATTCGTTGATGCGTACCGGATTGCCGTATTCGTTGAGGCCGTATTTGTACGGATCCCACGAACCGGCCAAGTTGAGCGAAAACGATTTTGTCAACTTGATGCGCAAACTTGTGCTGAAATTTTGCAGACGCAACGAGTCGGCTGCGAAATTATAACCGCCCGAAATGGTAAAGTTGTCGATGATACTGACTTTTTTGTATTGCGTGGTGCCACTCTCTTCCGATTTTTTCTTGTCTTTCACTTTCATCTCGACATTATTGCTGAGCGACCAGTTCAGTGCAGCCTGCATGCCACGTCCGGGCACACCATACATACCGCCGGAGTAGGGCGAATACACCACCGTTTCGTGCCGAATTTTGTCGGCATTGTCTTTATCGACTAAAACCTTGTCGTAACTCTCGTAAAAATGCCACATCTTATCGCCCCAATCGGGATGATAGTTGAACGAAATCGAAGGCGTCATCACATGGCGAATCCGATCGACCTTGTCGCCAAACAACTTGCGTATCGGCGTGTAGTAACCATACAATTTGGTCTGTAGTGTGATGCCGGCTGTAAAGTCGTACACGTTGTAAAAACCGCTTACCGTGTCCAAAACCTCTTGCTGCAACTGCTTGTCCCACGAACGATTGACTTTGGTGAAATACATGCGGTCTTGAAACGTGAAACTTGGCGTTATCGACAGATATTTGAACAGCGTGAACGAAGCCGTTATAGGTAACTTGTGATTGATGGCGTTTTTCCAATCTTTCGCAAAATTCGATGTCAAAAATTGACTTTCTTTGCACGTAATGCTATTGGCAAATGTCATGTTGTACGACAATGCAATCTTTTCGTAAAAACGCTCTTTGCCTACCGGGTTTTTACGTTTGAATGGATACACGCGACTCATGTTTATTGTCAAGTTGGGCAAAGTCAACGAAATGGTAGAGTCCTGCGAACGTTGCGATACCAACGCATTGACCGATATGCTCCACGGACTTTCGGGGAAACGCTGTGTGTAGTTCACGCTCGAACTCGTAATGTTTTTCGATTGTTCAGCCGGATTGTAATAGTTGTTTACGTTGCTTTGGTTGTAACCGCTGGTAGTGAAATCAACCGATGCTGAAAATGTGGCAAATTGGCTCGCTTTTGGATCTTGACGATGTTGCCACGACAATTTGAAATTGCGGTATTTGGCATAATCGGGCATATCTTTCTCACCGTAAACGTCTTCACGATAACTCGCACGAAAATTTCCGCTGAATTTGTAACGCAAGGCGTAGGTACTGCCAAGTTGTACGCCCCAAGTGCCTTTCGTATAAATCTCGCCGGTCACTTCAAGGTCTATATGGTCACTGATGGCAAAATAGTAACCGCCGTTCTTCAAAAACAAACCGCGTTCCATCTCGTCGCCGTACGAAGGCATGATGATGCCTGACGAATACTTCGAAGTGAACGGGAAAAAACCGAACGGCACCGCCAACGGCAACGGCACATCGGCCATTACCAAATAGGCAGGACCGGCTGCAATGTAACTACCCGGCTTCACTTTGGCTTTGGTCAGTTGCATATAAAAGTGCGGATGGTCGTGGTTGTCGCATGTGGTGTATTTGCCGCCCTGCATGTACATCTCTTCATTCTCCAAACGCTTTGCCTTGTCGGCCACAATGTAACCTTCGCCCTGCTGTGTTACACCACCGCGAATGAAACCGCGCCGTGTACGAAAATTGTACGACATCTCTTTCGACGAATAGGGCTGGTCGCCATCTTTGAAAACAGGCAATCCGCTTTCGTTGCCGAGACTGTCAACCGTGCCGCTGGCATAGACTGTACTGCTGTCCATATTCATGCGGATAAAATCGGCCTCGAGTTCGATGGGGCGCGATTGCTCGTAGCGCACTTTGCCTTGACCATACAAGATGCCGTTGCCGGTACCATAAAAAACGATGGAATCGTTGCATTTGTAACGAATGGGAGCATCAATGTCGCTCTTTTTGCGCGGAGACACCACAGCCTGTTGCAACAGGGTAGTGTCGGTCGGCATTACACTATCCGATGCGTTTGGGCTGATATGCAACGAGTCAATCGGCGTGCTTTCTTGCGCGCGTGCGCATAAAAAAACAACCGTCAAAAGACCTATAGCGAAATGTAATCTTTTGAATCTCAATGTTTTACTAATGTGTAGTGCATACTTGGCACATTCTACAAAGTTATAACTTTTTGCGCAAACTTTCGACGTGTCAGCAATAAAATATGTAAAAAAATAGTTTTTTGTCGTTCATCTCACCAAAAATGCGTACTTTTGCAGTGTATAACCCAAAGCATAATCCTGCATTATGTATAACGCAAGAATGCAGAAAAACGTTGCACAAAAAAGGTTAATAATAACGAAAGCGTGTTGCTGGTAATGAAACGAATAAGTTGCATATTGCTGTGTTTGCTGACACTTGTCGTCGGAGCATCGGCCAAACAGTTTACCGTCGTCATCGATGCCGGACATGGCGGCAAAGACCCGGGCGCATTGGGAAAACGCGGCCGTGAAAAAGACATCAATCTGCGTGTCGCCAAAGAATTTGGACGCTTGGTGAGCGAGAATATGAGCGATGTAAAAGTCGTCTTCACGCGTGAAGACGATGTCTTTGTTCCTTTGCAAGATCGTTCGGCCATTGCCAATCGCGCTAATGGCGATTTGTTCGTTTGCATCCACGTCAACGCCTCGAAATCAAGCGCAGCTTGTGGCGCCGAAACTTATACGATAGGATTGGCTAAATCGGATGCCAATTTCGAAGTCGCCAAACGCGAAAATTCGGTCATACTCCTTGAGGAAGGCTATAAGGAACGTTACCAAGGTTTCGACCCGCGCTCGCCCGAATCGTATATCATGTTTGAATTTATGCAATCCAAATTCAGCGACCAAAGCATCGAAATGGCCGCTTATGTACAAGATGAATTTATCGCGGCCAAACGCTACAATCGCGGCGTACGACAAGAAAATTTTTGGGTCTTGCATCAAACAAAAATGCCGAGTGTACTCATCGAACTCGGTTTCATATCCAATCCCGACGAAGAAAAATATCTGCTATCCGATAACGGATGCAAAGAGTTGGCAAATGCTATTTACAACGCATTTGTGCGCTACAAACACGAATATGATCGCAAAAATAATGTCTCGCTTGTCGAAGTAACTCCCGAGAAACAACCGGCATCTGTCACAACGACCGCACGACCCACTGTTACCGATACCAAACCTGCCACGCCAACATTGTCTGTCGATATTGAACCCGGCGTGAAGGCTGTGTACAAACTGCAAATATTCACGACAAGTCAGCCCATAACCGACCCGAACGATTCGCGTTTCAAAGGCCTGCAATGCGAGTGTTACGAGGAAAACGGCACATTCAAATACACTTACGGCGCAAATACAAATTTGGGCATCATACAAAAAATCAAAGCCGAAATCAGCGGAAAATTTCCGCAAGCGTTTATCGTGGCCTTTTATCAAGGTCAAAAAATTACGCTGCAAGAGGCTAAAACCATCAATTCTACCGTTAAATCATCAAAGTAAACAACCAAAATACATTAGTTATGATGAAAAAAATCTTTACTCGCGAAGTGAAAATCGGCTTATCATTTATTTTAGCCATTGTTTGTATCGTCTTCGGACTCAATTACTTAAAAGGCATCAATATCTTCGCTCCAAGCAATCGGTATTACGCCGAATTCGATAACTTGGACGGACTTGTCGTGTCGAACAATGTGGTTGTGCGCGGCTATAAAGTCGGGCAGGTAACCGAAATTACATACGATTTTACGTTGGAACATCCGTTCGTGGTTACCATCTTGGTTGATGACGAAATTCGTTTGCCTTTAGGCTCGACCATGCTGTTGCGCGACGACGGTTTGATGGGCGGAAAAGTAATCGACATCGTCTATGGCGACCAATCCGAACTGTATGCTGTTGGCGATACGATACCGTCGGACATGGTTCCGGGATTGATGGCCGTGGTCGGACAACTTGTGCCACGTCTCGAAGGCACTATTTCGCGCGTCGATTCGGTTCTCGAATCGGTTAATACACTCGTGGCATCGCCCGAAATCAAAAATAGTCTGAAATCGATAGAACGCGTCACTGCCGACTTGCAAGTGTCGTCGGCGCAACTGAAACGCGTCATGAATACGCAACTGCCCGGCATTATGACAGACATCAATACGGTTACCGGCGACTTGAAAAAAGTATCAGGTGACCTGCGACAAATTGAATTTGCCGAACTCTTCGCACGCATCGACCGCACGGTAAACAATTTGCAAATATTTTCCGATAAACTCAATTCGAACGAAGGTACCATCGGCAAACTGATGAACGACAATGCACTCTACGACAACCTGAATACAACTGTCGGCAGTGTCAACGAATTGGTAATCGATCTGAAGGCCAATCCGAAACGATATGTGCATTTTTCGCTCTTCGGTGCCAAAGAAAAGAAGGATAAAAAATAACGTTTTTCGGGCGTTTTTATTTAGACGAAATCTAAATAAGAAAAAATATTTTTTTTCTTGCTTCTTACAAAAAAACACCTCAAAAACCGCCCAATTTTTAGGTGGTTTCGATGGGTTCGCCGACTATCGTTCCGTGAAATACTTTATAAATGTTATATATTGATAATGAGCGAATTAGTATTAAAATGTTGATAATCAGAAACCCATTTTAAGCACTTGAAAATAAAAGGTTTAAGTACGAAAGAAAAAACTCAAAAAATGTTGCCGTTTTTTTTATTGAAAAAAGAGTGCGACCTTTGCACCGAAAAACCTGTTGATAATTTTTTGAAAAAGATATAAACAATCGCAACTTTACATTTTTTACAACGATGATGACACCCCAAGAGCTGTGGAATAGATGTTTGAAAGTAATTAAGGACAATATCTCGGAAGCTGCGTATTCGACGTGGTTCGAACCTATTGTGCCGTTGAAATACGAAAACGGAGAATTTGTATTGCAAGTACCCAGCATGTTTTTCTATGAATACATCGAAGAAAAATTTGCAGAACTATTGCGTGTAACGCTGTATCGCGAGGTGGGTGAGGGTACGAAACTCCTATATCGCATTATGGTCGATAAAGCGGCAACAACGACCATTCCCGCCGAAGACAAAACTGTAGTAGCCGAGCGCGTGTCCGACAAAATCGTAAAATCCGGCATCAATCCGTTCGAACCGGTTGTACAACAAGACATCGACCCGCAACTGAACGCAGCGTACAACTTCAATACATTCATCGAAGGTACGAGCAATAAATTGGCTCGCGCAGCCGGTATCAGCATCGCCAACGAACCCGGAAAAACCATTTTCAACCCGCTTTTCTTATTTGGCAAATCGGGCGTCGGCAAAACACACTTGGTTAATGCCATCGGCATGATGACCAAACAACTCTATCCCGAAAAACGCGTGCTGTATGTGTCGGCCAATCTGTTTCAAATTCAGTACACCGATGCCGTTCGTCGCAACGAAACAAACGACTTCTTGAATTTTTACAGCAATATCGATGTGCTGATTTTGGATGATATTCACGAATTTATGGATAAACAGGGAACGCAAAAAACCTTCTTCCATATCTTCAACCACTTGCATCAAAACGGCAAACAAATCATCATGACGTGCGACCGTGCGCCTGGCTCGCTCGAAGGCATGGAAGAACGGCTGCTCACACGCTTCCAGTGGGGCTTAAGTGCCGAAATCAATATGCCCGATTTCGAATTGCGTAAAGCCATATTGAAAAGCAAGATTTATAAAGATGGTTTGGAAATCTCTGAAGAGGTGATTGACTATATCGCGACTAATGTAACCGATAGTGTACGCAATCTGGAAGGCGTGTTGGTATCGTTGTTGGCGCATGCCACACTGACCGACGAGGATATTGATTTGGCTTTGGCAGAGAAAGTTGTGGGCAAAGTGGTATCGGCGACGCCAAATGTCATTTCGGTCGAAAAAATACGCGATATGGTGTGCGACTATTTTTCGCTTTCGCTTGATGCATTCATGTCGAAAACACGTAAGCGCGAAATCGCTACGGCACGTCAAGTGGCTATGTATCTGTCGAAACAATACACCAAAAGTTCGCTGTCGGCCATCGGAAAACTTATCGGCGGGCGCGACCACGCCACGGTGTTGCATGCGTGCGGCGTAGTAAACGACTTGATGGACACGGATAAAAACTTCAGAATGAGTGTCAAAGAGTTGGAACAACGTCTGAAAGGATAAACAAACGACAAGAAATACATTACTCTCAGACTGCATTCAACGGGAAAAATACTTTGGATGCAGTCTTTGTTTTCGATAGATGCAATGGGGCAATCCAATTACGATATATTGACGATAATAGGCCCGACAGCCTCCGGAAAAACAGCATTGGCGGCGCATACGGCGGCCGTACTTGATGGCGAAATCATCAGTGCCGACTCGCGCCAAGTGTATCGCGGCATGAATATCGGCACGGGGAAAGATTTGGCTGATTATGTGGTTGTCGACCGGCAGATTCCGTATCATTTAATTGACATTGTCGATGCCGGTTATAAATATAATTTGTACGAATATCAGCGCGATTTTGCTGCGGCGTATGCTACGGTATGCCGACACGGTCGTGTGCCGGTGTTGTGCGGTGGTACAGGTTTGTATGTCGAAGCCGTTTTGAGTGCTTACAAATTAGTGGCTGTACCCGAAAATCCTGATTTGCGACACTCTCTTGCAGGCAAAACCCTTGATGAACTGACAGCTTTGCTGCAAACTTACAAAACTTTGCACAATACGACAGATGTCGATACAGTAAAACGTGCTGTGCGTGCCATCGAGATAGCCGATTATTATCGCAAAAATCCGCAGATAGAATCCGATTTTCCGCGCCTCCGACCGTTGATAATAGGTGTGGCGGTTGATCGCGAGTTGCGGCGTTCTAAAATCTCGCATCGGTTGCGTACTCGTCTCGACGAAGGCATGGTCGATGAGGTGCGGCAACTGCTGGCCGATGGTGTTCCTGCTGAAAATTTGACATACTATGGACTTGAGTATAAGTTTGTTACAAATTATTTGTTGGGTCATCTGACATTCGACGAGATGGTCGGTCAACTCGAAATTGCCATCCATCAATTTGCAAAACGCCAAATGACGTGGTTTCGCGGTATGGAACGACGCGGTTTTGTTATCCATTGGATAGATGCGCAGCAGCCGATGTCCGATAAGGTGGCACAAGTGTGCAATCTGTGGCATGGTATGTAGGAAATGCGCACATTTTCAGTAATCGACACTGCTGCTGCATGTCGCACGAAATGATAAAATGGAAGTTTTGATACAAAAAAACGTTTTTTTGTATGTTTGTTTCAATAAAAAATCGTATCTTTGCACGTTGAAAACGTAAAGGATGCAAAGCATGTTGAATGTTTTCGGTGTGAATGACAGAATAAATTAATAATCAGATAATTATGGCTCAAAAGAAAAAAGAACAGGAAGATGTTCGCTTGGAGAATATGCAGGAAGCATTAAGTAAATCCGAAGCATTTATTGAACAATACCACAAACAACTTGTTATTGGTGTAGCGGTTGTCGTTGCAGTTGTGGTAGCGGTGATATTGTTCAATGTTTATTATTTGGCTCCGCGCGAACAAGAAGCGCAAGAGGCGTTGTTGCCGGCTGTTGCAGCGTTTGAAAATGATCAATACGAAATTGCATTGCGCGGTGATGAATCGTTTGATGGATTTGCCGCCATTGTCGATGAGTATGGTTTGACAGATGCCGGCGAACTTGCTGCGTACTATGCCGGTGTATGTGCTTATCAACTCGGAGAATACGAAGCGGCTGTTGATTATTTGGATAAATTTGATAATTCGTCGGTAAATTTGGCACCGGCGGCACGTATGTTGCAAGGCGATGCCTATAGCAATTTGGAAGAGTATAAAAAGGCAGCAAAATGTTTTGAAAAAGCCGCCGACAGCGAAAGTATGTTGGTAGCGCCTCGTGCTCTGAAAAAAGCCGGTTTGGCTTACGAAGCCCTTGGCGAATATGCCAAAGCGGTGAAAGTGTATACGCTGATTAAAGAGAAATATTTTCAGTCGCAAGAGGCAGCCGATATCGAAAAATATATCGTGCGTGCTACGGCTCTGGAGGAATAAACATCTGTAAATGAGGAACAAACCGTTTTGAACAATTTGTTCGGAACGGTTTTTTGTTTCACAATAATAAAAAAGAAAAAATGGCGACACAATATCATAATTTGTCGAATTACGATGCAGCGGCTATGCCCGATAAACAAGATGTGCAAAATCAACGTTATGCCATCGTCGTAGCCGATTGGAATGAGAATGTTACGTTTCGTTTGCTGGATGGCGCCATCGAAGCACTGATTGCCAACGGCGTCAAGCCGGACAACATTATCGTAAAACATGTACCGGGTACATTTGAGTTGACTTTTGGTGCAAAAATGATTTTGCGCGAACAAGCATCGGTTAATGCTGTGATTGTCATCGGGTGTGTGATACAAGGCGATACGCCGCATTTTGACTTTGTGTGCAGCGGAGTAACGCAAGGTATTGCTGCATTAAATGCCGATGAAAAATATCGTGTTCCGATTATATTCAGTGTGCTGACAACAAACACGATGCAGCAAGCCCTCGATCGTGCCGGCGGGGCGTTGGGTAACAAAGGTATTGAGGGAGCAGTAACGGCAATCAGAATGGCCAATTTGTTTTAAGGTAAGATAAAACCAAGTGGGTGAGCGGATTGTTGGCTTTTTCTTCTTTCATGCCGTTCGCTTGGTAAATATTTTGTAACGCGCTATATTACAGATTGATATATGTGTGATAAAACAAGAACGTTACCTCGTTTGAGGTACGCTCTTGTTTATCTTTTTTAGCTTACATGGTTTTTAAAGCCATTTTCCCGAGTTTATTGCGCGCGTAGTCTACTGTGATGTTGAGCGTGTCGATGTTGGCTGATGGTACTTCGTACATGGCGTCGGTCATGATAGTTTCGACAATGGAGCGCAGACCGCGTGCTCCAAGTTTGAATTCGATGGCTTTGTCCACAATGTAGTCGAGTACGTCATTGTCGAATGTCAGTTCGACATGGTCCATGGCAAACAATTTGACATATTGTTTGATGATGGAGTTTTTGGGTTCGGTGAGTATGCGTCGCAGTGTAGAGCGGTCCAATGGGTCGAGATGTGTGAGTATAGGCAGGCGGCCGATGATTTCCGGTATTAACCCAAAGGCTTTCAAATCCTGCGGTGCAATGTATTGGAGCAGGTTGTTGTTGTCGATAGAGTTGCGTGTGTTTATGGCACCGAATCCTACGACATGCGTGTTGAGTCGTTGCGCAATTTTCTTTTCGATGCCGTCGAATGCGCCCCCGCAAATAAATAATATGTTTTGTGTATTGACGGCAATCATTTTTTGGTCGGGGTGCTTACGCCCGCCTTGTGGTGGTACATTGACTACCGATCCTTCGAGTAGTTTCAACAGACCTTGTTGTACGCCTTCGCCGCTTACGTCGCGTGTGATACTTGGGTTGTCGCTTTTGCGTGCTATTTTGTCTATTTCGTCGATAAATACAATGCCTCGCTCGGCTGCTTTGACGTCGTAATCGGCCACTTGCAGTAGGCGTGTGAGAATACTTTCGATGTCTTCGCCCACATAGCCGGCTTCGGTCAGAACGGTTGCATCGACGATGGTAAACGGTACATGCAACTTCTTGGCGATGGTGCGTGCCAATAAGGTTTTGCCTGTGCCTGTGGCACCAACGAGGATGATGTTTGATTTTTCGATTTCGACCTCGTCGTTTGTGTTTTGTTGTGCGATGCGCTTATAGTGATTGTAAACGGCTACCGACAAAAATTTTTTTGCATCGTCCTGTCCGATGACATATTGGTCAAGGTATTGTTTGATGTCGATCGGTTTGGGTAACGGCTCGTTGAATGGCTGTTTGGTTGTATGGTCAGGCGTGTTGGTATTGTTGCCACCGATGATGTTTGTCAGTGTTAGAGCGCAATCTGTGCAGATGTAGCCATAGTTGCCGGCAATGAGGTCGGCTTCTTCGTCGTTGCGCCCACAGAAACAACAGCGTGGTGTGTTTTTTTTGTGTATGGCCATGAGTTTATTGTCTGTTTCCTTTGGTTAATATATTGTCAATCATGCCGTATTCGAGGGCTTCTTGTGCCGTCATCCAATAGTCGCGGTCGCTGTCGGCGGCTATTCTATCGAATGTATTGCCCGAATGCTCGGCAATGATTTGATAGAGTTCGTTTTTTAATTTTTGTATTTCGCGTACGGTGATTTCCATATCGGATGCTTGTCCTTGCATACCGCCCATCGGTTGGTGTATCATTACGCGTGAGTGTTGCAGTGCCGAACGTTTTCCTTTGGCGCCGGCCACGAGCAATACGGCGGCCATGGAGGCGGCCATACCGGTGCAAATAGTACCTACGTTACTGCCGATGTATTGCATCGTATCGTAGATGCCAAGGCCGGCATAAACCGAACCGCCCGGGCTGTTCAGATAGATTGAAATGTCTTTACCGGGGTCGGCAGTGTCGAGAAACAGCAGTTGTGCTTGTATGACGTTGGCTACAAAATCGTTGATCTCGGAGCCGAGAAAAATGATGCGATCCATCATTAGGCGCGAAAAGACATCCATTTGCGTAACGTTTAATTGGCGTTCTTCCAGAATCGAGGGCGAAATATAGCCGCCTTGCATATTGACGCTCGAAACGTATTTGTCGAGAGCCAATCCGTTCATATTCAGATGCTTTGTTGCAAATTTACGAAATTCTTCCATGATTCTTTTTTGTTTTTTCGTGTTTTTATTGATTACTTTTTAATGCCGTCGCGTTCCATCAAAGCATCGACGGTTGGTTCTTGTCCGCGGAAACGTTTGTACAATGTCATGGCCGGTTCGGTGCCACCGCGTTCAAGAATGTTGGTACGGAAACTATCAGCGGTTTTTTTGTCAAAAATGCCGTTCTTTTTGAATACCGAGAAGGCGTCAGCATCAAGTACTTCCGACCATTTGTAACTATAGTATCCGGCAGCATATCCGCCCGAGAAGATGTGTGTAAATGCTGTTTCCATTTGGGTTTCGGGTACGACGGGCAGTACTTTGACCTGCTCCATGGCGGCGTTGCCAAAGGCGATGACATCGCCGTCGAACGGCTCGGTGATAGTGTGCCAAGCCATGTCGAGGTAGCCGAAACTGAGTTGGCGTGCGCAGGCATAGGCAGCGTGGTAGTTTTGAGCGGCTTTTATCTTGTCGATAAGTTCCTGAGGCATGGGTTCGCCGGTTTGGTAGTGTTTGGCAAACGTATCGAGGAATGCTTTTTCGCCCAAAAAGTTTTCGTTGAATTGTGATGGCAGTTCTACAAAATCGCGTGGTACGTTTGTGCCTGACATAGAGGCATATTGACAGCGTGTGAGCATGCCGTGTAGTCCGTGACCGAACTCGTGTAAAAAGGTTTCGACTTCGTCGTAGGTGAGCAGTGCCGGTTTGTCGGCTGTAGCGCGCGTGAAGTTCATCACGTTGACAATGTGTGGGCGCGAATCGGTTTTGCCTTCACGGTATTGTGGTTTGTAGTCGTTCATCCATGCGCCGCCGCGTTTGCCGTCGCGTGGGTGGAAATCGCAGTAATAGACGGCCAAAAAGTTACCTTTGGCATCGAATACGTCGTAGGCATCGACTTCGGGATTATAAACTTGGATGTTTGGATTTTTGACGAATTTCAGACCATATAGTTTATTTGCCAAATTGAAGACGCCTTTTTTGACGTTTTCGAGTTCGAAATAGGGACGCAGTTCATCATCGCTCAAAGCATATTTTTCATTTTTTAGTTTTTCGGAGTAGTAACTCCAATCCCATGGTTGCAGTGTGGCATAAAATCCGAGCGAATCGGCAAATTGTTGCAATTCATCGTATTCGGCGCGGGCTACGGGCAGATAGGCATCGCGTAATTGGTCGAGCAGATGATAGACATTTTCTTTGTTTTCGGCCATTGTTTTATGTAGCGATTTGTCGGCGTAGCAGGCTTTGCCAAATAGTTTTGCCAATTCCAAACGCGTGTTTGCTATATCTTTAATGTTCTGCGTATTATCAAATTCGCCACCGATACAGCGTGTGTTGTAAGCCATATAGAGTTCGCGGCGAATATCGCGGTTGTCGCAATATTTCATTACTGGAATGTAAGTTGTTGGTTTCAAGTCGAGTAACCAGCCATCCAATCCTTTTTTTGCTGCATTTGTGCGCAGCATTTGTTTGGTGTCGTCCGAAAGACCGGCTAACAGGCTCTCGTCTTTGATGAGACGTGTCCACGCATTGGTGGCTTTCAGCACATTTTGTCCGTACACGAGTGTCAGTTTGCTTAGTTTGGCTTGCAACTCTTTTAATTTTTCTTTGTCTTCGGCCGACAAATTGGCACCGTTATTGGCAAAACCTTCGTAGATGTCGTCGAGCATTTTCGCCTGTTCGGCGGTCAGTTTTAGTTTGTCTTTTTGCTCGTACACGGCTTTGATGCGTTCAAAAAGTTTTTCGTTCAGCAAAATCGTCGAACTATATTCGCTGAATTTTGGTGATAGTTCCAATTCGAGCGCGGCCAGCGAATCGTTGGTTTCGGCATTTGTCAGGTTGTAAAAGCAACTTGCTACGACCGACAACAATTTGCCCGATTTTTCGTAAGCTTCGATGGTGTTGGCAAATGTAGGCGCAGCCGGATTGTTGGCAATGGCGTCAATTTCGGCCAATCCTTGTTTCATGCCTTCGTCGAAAGCCGGCATATAATGCTCAATTTTAATTTCGTCAAACGGATAGGTGCCGTGAGGCGTCTTCCAATTCTGATAGTTAAAAAACGGATTCTCTGCGGATAACATAGCGCAAATGATTGTAAATGAGAATAATACGATTGATTTTTTCATAGAAATTTATTTTTATTGTTAGTATTTTGGTTATTGTGTTATTGGCGTAGTTCCATCTCTTCGGCGGTTTTCAGTCTGAAGCGTTCGGCATCGGGTTCTACAAATACTCGCCGATTGAACTCTTCGGGATAGCCCGGACGAATGATTTTCGCGGGCAGATTATGTTCGTCGCGGTCGAATACACCATTAGTTTCGCTTTTGGTTACGCCATCTAAATATTTGACCATCAGGCGTTCGCCAAGTTTTTTCCATACATTGAAAGCTGTTTCGGCTTGTGCTGCCGAGAAGTCGGTCAAAAATTGTGCCACATTAGCCGAATCATACGAAAGGGCGTAACGGTCGGCTTGTTGTGTCGCGTCTTCAAAATAAGTTTCCCATTTGTTTTGTTCGGCTTGCACATCGGGCATCAAATCCGAATAGCGTTTATAGACCATATTACCAACCCAATTGTTAATCCAAAAGGCCGATGTCCACGAGAAATCGAGCAGACTGCCATTGTGTTGGTCGAGCGATTCGGGTACGCGTGTCATGCAGCAATACATCGGTATGTAGAGGTTTGTTGTGGCATCATCGACGCCAAACCACAAAATACCACCGATGGCATTAGGTAGCCAACTACGCATTTGCGCAATAAATGTAAAGCCCGTTTGTTGCGTGGCGACCGGACGTTCGTGGAAATACTCCACGCTGTCCACTTTGTACGATAGCGGGCTGGGTCGGAAGGGCGTGTTGTATGGGCCGCTACCGGCTCCGATGGTCATGTCGAGTGGCGTACCTTCGTAGTGGTCGCGCATGCGTTGGCGTAAATCGCCCACAGTTATTTTTTTGTCGGCTTTTATCCACAAAGGCATACGCTCTTTGGTTTCGCCGTTGATGTAGCTGAGATATTGTTGTCCGATAGTCGGATTCAGTGCGTTGAAAAACGCCCAAACGCGCGCTTCGCACCAACGTATGCCACCGAAGTCGAGCGGATTGTAGGTATCCGAAAAACTAAAATCTTCGTCTTTGCCGTCGAAGTAGCCTTTTTTGCGCGCAAATGTTACAACATCATCGGCATAAACGACATCAATTCCCGGTTCGAATATGCGGTCTAAATGTTTGCTACTGATGCTGTTCGTATTTTTGCGCGATTCCATCGGGAAGGTTGTGATGCGTGCTTGATTGGCGTGGGCAGAGATGCAATCGTCGGGTATGCGGCGAGCCACCCAAACAGCGCCTTTGTTGCCCACACCTTTGCCTATCATCTCCAAAATCCACACTTCCTGTGGGTCGGCAATCGAAAACGATTCGCCTTCGCTGTAGTAACCGTATGCAGCCACAAGTTCGGCCATTGTTTTGATGGCTTCGCGTGCGTTGGCGGCGCGTTGCAATGTGATGTAAATCAAACTGCCGTAATCGATGAGGCCGGTGGTATCTACCAATTCCTCGCGTCCGCCGTAGGTGGTTTCGCCAATGGATAATTGACATTCGTTCATGTTGCCGATGACATTGTAGGTATGTCCGACTTCGGGAATCTCGCCGAGATATTTCCCTGTATCCCATTCGTAAATGGGACGCATCGCTCCTTCGGCATGGTCGGCAGCCGCATAATGGTATAAAGCACCAAATAGCCAATACGAATCGGCGGAGTAGGTTATCATGGTTGAACCATCGGACGAGGCTGCCCGCCCGACCAAAAAGTTGGTGCAGGCAAATGCAGAGGATACTGAACTCAAAAGGAATAAAATGACAAATTTCTGTTTCATATTAGTGGGTTATTTAGTTTGTTACACATGATGGTGGTGTCAGAATGGATAACCAATCGCAAAATGCAGGGCGAAATCGTTTTTCCAAGTCAAATCGGTGCGCCAACGCTCGGTCGAGGTAGTGCCACTTGGTTCGTATAGTTTGATGCCCATATCCAAACGTATGACAAAATAATCGAAATCGGCACGCAGACCGAAACCGTAACTGCAGGCTATTTCTTTGTAAAATTCCGAGAATTTGAAAAAACCGCCCGGTTGCTCGTCGTATTCTTTGATTGTCCAAATATTGCCGGCATCGATAAACAACGCACCATAGATTTTCCAAAAGAGTTTGAAGCGAGCTTCTAAATTCAAATCTAACCGAATATCGCCCGATTGATTCATATAATCGATATAACCGTTGTTGGCGTAACGACCCGGACCGAGTGTACGAACAGCCCAGCCGCGCACGCTGTTGGCTCCGCCACTGAAATAACGCTCTTCGTACGGAATTACCGATGCATTGCCATAGGGATACGCAACGCCTATACCGGCATGGCACACAAGGCGAATACTTTTGTTGATATAATGATTGTATGTAAAATCGAAATCGCCTTTGACATATTGTGCGTATGCAATGTTGAAAATTTCGTACTGACCATATTCGTTTTTCTGTTGATGAACGGCACTGCTGATGCCATACAACAAATTACCGGCTGTCGAAATGTTGCCACGAAGCGTGTAAAAACTTTGTGTAGCAGAGTTGGTGCGCTTGTTCGAATGTTGAATGCCCAAACCTAAACGCATGATGAAGTGGTCTTCGTAACTGTAACGTATCGACGACGACGGTTTCAGATATTGTTCGCGAAACGCATCGGTTATCCACGGCAGATAAATGTAGTTGATGTCGATAAGGTCGAAAGTGAAACGTGTACGACGGATCGTCCATGCATATTTCATGCCTAAATTTGCTATATGACGTTGATATTCGGGACGTTGTTGCAAATTGTAGCCTAATGCAAATTCAGTGGTTCCGCCGGTGCGCCGCCTAAAATCGGAACTCGCAAACGGGAATAGCAAGAAAGGAATGCTCAACGATACATTGCCTCCGGCCTCATAGGTATTGCGTATTTCACCGATTTTACCCATTGCTTCGTAACTTCCTCTTGCTCCAATTTTTAATATCTCGGCACCTTTGAAAGCGTTTTTGTTTTGATACGTAATACCGACCCCGACACCAAGGTCGCCGGCCGAGTTCGTACCTTCGATGTCAACCGAAAAAGTATGTTTTTTCGACGGAGCAATCACAATAATACATGCCAAACTATCAACGCCGGCTTCTCTAAAAGAAATATCCACATATTTAATGGCTGACAAGGCATTTAGTACCGCATAGGTTTGTTCGACACGACGCTCGTTATAAAGTGTGTTTGGTTGTATCAACACCTTTTGTGTCAACATCTTAGCCCGAAAATTCGATTTCTTATGTTGAATGATGGTGTAACCTTCGCGTATAGTTGTATCAAGTTCGTCGGTATTCAATGCTCCCGTTTCATCCACTGCATGCGCTACGTCGTAAATAGTCACGCTGCTGATAGTTTGCTTTGTGCATGCGAGAGTAAATAGCGAGTCGTTATTCAAATAATTGTCCTGCATTTTCAGTGTGAGATCAATCTCGTGTGCCGAACTATCGGCCTCGAATGCAAGTGCTTCTTTCTGAAAATAAAAGTAACCTCTACGGCGCAATGCTTTGGCTACATTCTCGCGCTCGGTAGCCAAGGCATCGACATCAAACAAATCGCCGGGTTTGGGTTTATTCAACCCGCGACGTTGACTCAAAGCTGTCATTATCGAATCGTTCGGAATGTCGATGGTGTACGAACGCAGTTTGTAAGGCTCATTACCGGTTACCACGAATGTAACGTTAGTCTGACGTTTTTTTTCGGTGGTAATGACTTCCACAGTGGCATCAAGATAACCTTTGTTGCTCAACTGTTTGCCTAGTTGCTCCTGCGAAGTCAGCGTCAACAGACTATCGTATATCACCGGTTCTTCGCCAATTTTGCGCAACCAACGGTCTTTCCATTTATTGGAATTGATGTCTTGTGAATTGTAAAAACCTAATTTCGCACGTCCGATACCTAAAAAACGACTGTTGGGTGTTTGGCGTAAATAGGCTTGTAATTGGTCTGATGGCGCTTCAGGAACATCCGATTTGATGGTTACTTTGTTCAGTAAAGTCGCGCCTTCAGGCACATAGCGAAACATATTGCATGCACTGCATAGCAGGGCAATTACGCCACAAAAAAGTATATGCCTGACCGATTTTGACACAATCACCGATAAATTACAGAAATTAGGTGCAAATTTAGCAAAAAATCCACAAATTTCTTACCTTTGCAGAACCAAAAATTATGCCAGTAGTGCAATTTGTTGGACAAAATACAAAAAATAGCGATGTTATCCAAAATTCAACAAAAAAATGTGCGCGCTTTGTCGCAGAAAAAATATCGTGACGAACAAAAATGTTTCATTGCCGAAGGCGAAAAACTGATAAGCGACCTTTTGCCTTATATGACGTGTCGTCATTTGTTTGTTACCGAAAAATGTAGCGCAAACTTCTCCGAAAAAACGCTACAACGCCTATCTGCCGACGAAATGAAACGCATTTCCCAACTGACTACACCTTCAACAGCGTTGGCTGTTTTCGAAAAACCTGCCGAATCATTACAGATTGACACTTTGCGTGAACAACTTGTTTTGGTGCTTGATGCCGTTCAGAATCCGGGAAATCTTGGGACTATCATTCGATTAGCCGATTGGTTTGGCATACATCATGTTGTTTGTTCGCATACCACCGCCGATGTATTTAGTCCCAAAACGGTTCAGGCTACGATGGGAGCACTCACACGCGTGCAGGTGCATTATACCGATTTAGTCGAATTTCTGACACAATGTCAACAGCAGAATATGCCCATATATGGCACTACGCTCGATGGCCAAAACCTCTACGAGCAATCCTTAACCGCTCATGGCGTGCTGATTATGGGTAACGAGGGCAAAGGCATATCGTCGGCTGTCGGCCGCTTTATCACGCACCACTTGTTTATCCCGAATTATCCGCAAGGTGTGCCTACATCCGAGTCGCTCAATGTGGCTGTAGCGACGGCTATCGTGTGTGCCGAGTTTCGTCGTCGTTGTCAATAATATTCTTAATGCCGATTTTGGTACTACAAACAAAACAACACAGCCGTCAGACTGTGTTGTTTTGGGAATTTAGGTTTATGTTTTTATTGGTTTGAGGTTGTGTCAGGTTTATCTTTGTCTGTGTACATGATAAAATCGCAACGTCTATTTGGTTCGAAATCATCTACAGGACCGGGCACTTTGCCTTTGCCATATATGGCAATACGGTCGGCATTGATTCCGTAACGTCTGATTAACTGATTTTTAGCTTCTTCGGCGCGTTTTACACTTAACGTCGCATTCAACTCGTCCGAACCGACATTGTCGCAATAACCTATGACGTCAACTTTCAGCGTTGGGTCAGCATAGAGTTTGCGCGCAATTTTAGCCAATTCCATTTGTGCCTGCAACGACATCTTGCTCTTGCCCGTCTCGAAGTAAATAGCAGGAATTTCGCCCTTATATTGACCGTAACCTAAGATGCGTTCGATGGCTTGTTGGTCTAACGCTTGTCCCCACGTGTTGACAAACGAGCCTTCCGGAGTATTAGGCTCACGGTCGCGACTATTGGGTACGCCATCATGGTCGTCGTCCGGTTCGATTTCTTCAATAATCTGTACAACGTGGTCGGCCGAATCGTTATTGCAAGGCGTCATTTGACTGATTAACTGTTCAAGTTCGGCAATCTTCTTCGTGTTGGCTGCAACTTGGTCGCAACATGCACCACCGGCTGATGCCGTCGAAAAATCGCGTGGCGACAAATTGCGTACATGTGGGTACTCTTTGTGTTTCGGGTTGTTGATTTTCCAACGCAAACCTAAGCTCATGTAGATAGTATTATCGTTGGCATTACCTTTTTCTGTAGCGTCTAAGTTGTCTTTAGCATGAAGTCTGTATTCGATGTTTAATGCGATGGCTAACCACCTTAAAGGGTTATACTCAACCATTGCTCCGATAGGGAAGGTAACTGCACGACCTTTTGTTATAGATGGGGCTACACGTACTCCATCGATTTCTCTATCAATCACATCTTGGGTTCCTCTATCATATGCGTTTACATCGTAGAAAGCGAAGCCGGCTCCGGCATTCAAATACAGTCCCCATGTTTGCCGACGATTGGCATAGAACATATTCAACAAGTTCAATGAAAAACCAGCTGTAATTTCGTGTGACAAACCGTCAAAATCAAATGGTATACTCAAATTTCTTTGGAGTCCAGTGGTAGGATCTTTTTGTCCTTGAAAATAGTAGTTTGCGTAACCGTTGTAGGGGTTGTAAGCATATTCCAGGAATATACCAAAGCCGGGATTTACCGTGTATTCCACCATAAAATCGAATGAACAATCGACCTTACTGCGTGGCCACATGTCGTTGTAGTTTTGGTGTTGGTCGCCATCAAGGAACGCAACGCCCACATGACCGGCAATCGACCAATGGTTACATTTGATACCGTATTTGGGTTTTTCGACTTTCTCTTTTTTGTCTTTCTTGGCCGGTGTTACGACGATTTCTTCTTCTGTAACGGTTTGTTGTACGTTGAGAATTGTTGTGTCGTTGGTTTCGGCATTGATGATAGTATCACTTTGTACCGAAACACTATCAATCACAGTTGTAACGATAGTGTCGGGTAACAGATTTTCGACAATGGCAGCATCCACCGAGTCATTTTCTGATGCGACAACAGCAGTGTCGTTCTGCTCAATGGCTTCCGGTTCACCATAAGATGATATGTTTCCTGCTGTAGTAGTGTTAAATTGTGCCCAAGCATAGTTGCCTATACCTAACACCATTGTAAGAAGTAAAATGTTTTTTTTCATACAGACAGATTTTTATATGCGACAAATTCCAAAGGCGACACATAGCCACCTTTGAAATATCGTCGTTTTTGGGTTATTGTTAATAGTGCCACATATCTAATTCCACATTCAGAATTTCGTTTTCTATACGTTCTTGTTCTTGACGAATCCTATTCGGGTCGTTGTATTTCTTGTCGTCATCCAAAAGGGTCCCGCGTATATCGTAGTCTTTGATGATGTAACTATCGAATTGGCGATCGGCAAAGAAATTGTCAAAATCGACCACCGGATTAACGTTGCGTCCGGTTGTTTTCATAAATTCTACTTGCAAGTAGGGGCGCAATCGTTCGAACGGAATCCAGCACATTACTCCTTCATCGACTTCGCCGGCCGGGTCGTATGTTTCGTTGTATGCTTTGTTGTAAACCGGTGCTATCGAGAGTATAGCGCTACGCATCATCGACGAGTGTTTGTCGAAATACCAAACCTCTTGTATGTAATATTTGATGATACCTTGCGTGATAAACTCAATCTTCTTATAGTCGGAAGCATAGTCTTCGTCGCCGCCAAACAGACGCTCGATCATATCTTTTTGCACGTCGTATTCGTATTTGGCGATGCAAGGTGGCGGTGTCAACTTATCCGACGGTATCAGATAACCTTTCACATTGCCTTCGAGCAGGGTTTTAAAGATAATGGAGAACAAGTTTTTTTGTGACAATGAGTCGATGTTTTCGTACGGATAATATAATGCCCAATTTTGACGTTCGCGCAAATCAATGGCGCGAATAATGGTTTTGCGCCATATCACATCGTCGTTCAATGGGTTGATAGTGATGATTTTGGCTTTCACGTCTTCCATATCAACTGCGATGCGTGTAAACGAACCATCAGCATCGAACATATAACTTGTACTGTCGAGTTCGCCCGGCCATTGTGCAAAAAGTACGGATACCGAACTTAATAGACCGATTGCTGTGGCAAAAAAATGCTTTTTCATAGATTATCGACTCTTTAGTGAATTATGTTTATTTACTTGGCATAGCTATTGGTGGGTACGACAAAATAGTTGTCTTGTCACCAACGCATTTGATGTTCTTAAAGAATATTTCCTGACCGGGTTTCAACGATTTCATCAGACTTAATTGATCATCCGAGAATGCGTTGGTGGGCGAAGATTTAGTCGTATTACCACCACGCACGGTTGCTACCATTTCAAAGTCGGCAATGCGGAAGTTGGCTTTTAATAATCCGTCGGCATATTGTGCAACGAATTTTGCTTCCAGTAATTGTTTGCGCGTGGGTGCTTTTTGGTAGCCTTCGATGTTGGGGTTATAGTCCACCACATTACCATTAGCATCGGTATAACGCAGGAACGGAGCAGGGTCGGGGAGTGCTTTCACACGGAACAAACTGCTGCCCATGGGGACGATTTTGCCTTCAACATCCGCCGATACGGTAATTTTGACTTCGCTGTTGCTGGTAGGTTTGCAGATGTAGTACGAACCGTTTTTGGTCAGTGTACCACCGGAGATGTCGACTTTCACTTTTGAGTCGCTGACACCCGGTACCGAAATCTTCAAACGGTTATTGAAACCTTTATAAACAACGTTCATATCCTCGTTAGCAATGGTTGCCGACGGTTCTCCGACTGTATATTCGTCTTTGAATGGGTATTCGCGCGGAACGCCATCGTTGCCTTTCAAGACAATTTTACCAGAGAATGGGAATGTACCGATAGTATTGCAACTCGCAGTGTATGTCTCACTTGCCAATTGGTTGTTGCCGATATAATATTCCGGCACCTTGGTCGAGTCTACAGCCGATAAAACGATTTTGGCTTTATATTGACCGCCTTGCATCACATGTTTAGAGTTCGGTATGACGAACGCTTCGATTTTGTTGACACGGAAGTCGCCGGCATCGGTTTGGGCTTTGAAGTATTGGATTAACTCTTGCTCTGTGGTCAGAATGTCATTTTCGTATTTCGACAATTGTGTCGTTACGGCAATAATAGGCATAGACTCGAACGTAGCATTCAACCACGGTACTAATTCCGTACCGTGCGAGTTCATCGAAGGCTCGGTGGTAAAACGCTTTTCGTAAATCTCGATATGTGTCGAGTCGTCGCCGAACATGTGCTCCACAAAATGGCGATATTCTTCGAGCAGACGTTTGAACTCTTGTCCTTTTTCGGTGCCGTTTTTCTCGTCATTTCCGATGAAGTAGTTACTTGCGATGTCGGTATTGTCTTTGGTTACCAATTTGTAGTTATTGACGGTGTCTGCACCGACTTCAACCTTGTCGGCCATCATTATCAGGTCGGCTTTGGCTTGGTGTATAAAGTTGATTAGACTATCGCTTTTCTGACGAACCAGATTCGCTTTATCCAACCATTCGCCGACTTTTTCGGGGTTTTGTTGGTACAGATAATCCATCTCGTCGTAGAGTGCGGAATTTTGTTTTTGACCGGTTTGAATATTGGAAATCAGACTATTATCCACCATCAAAAAGCCATTCAAAATATCCGCCGATACATTCAGCGCCAACATAGCGGTTAGCACCAAATACATCATACCTATCATTTTCTGCCGCGGGGTTTCCGGGCAATTTGCTGCGCCACTCATTACAATATTAGTTTAGGGTGATTGACAAAAACAGAGATACTTTCATATTATGCGTTAATGGCATTCAGCATATTGCCATAAATAGCATTCAAATCAACAACTTTTTGTGCCAATTTGGCTGTTTCGTCTTGATATTTTTCCGCATCTTTAGCACCTACGGCCATGGCTTTTTGCACTTTGTCCAAATCATTGGCAACGGCTGCAATTTTGTCAGTTTGTTGTGCTACAGCATCGGCTTGGCTTTGAACGTTTTTCAATTGAATTTCGTAAACGGAATTGATTGCTCCCAAGTTCTTGTTGATAGTTTCTGCTTTTTCTACATATTGTTTGGTGTTGGCTTGCACTGTAGTCATATTTTCGGTAATGCCGTTGTATGCGGCCAACAGGGCATTTGAAGCTGCGTCCAAATTTTGTTGTTTTGTTGCAAATTGCGCTGCAGCATTGCCTGCCAATTCCAAGTTTTGTGCGAAAGAATCGGTTAAACCGGCCACTTTTGATATACCTGCTATTTGTTTGGCTGCTTCGCTGATGCTTTTCAAACCATCTTGCATGGCTTTTACATCTTCATCTTTCAGCGGATTGACTCCGGGACCTGCAACGGGTTGATTGTTGCCGCTTGTCGAGACTCCGCCACCAACGCCGGCACCGATGTGGTTGTAAAGCGGGTCGGGGTCGTCCTGTGTAAGTGCGGGGAAAATATGATTCCAATGCAAATCGGGATGCGGGTCGTCCAATACACCGATAGAGAACAACAATGCTTCGGTAAACATACCGATCATCAGCATGATACTTGCTCCCGGCCAGTGCAGAATTTTGAATAATGCACCGACGATAACGATAGCAGCACCAAGTGAATAAATACATCCAACGACTTTCTTACCTTGTGGGCTGAAATACCATTTCATGAATCCCTTACGTTCTTTTGCCATAATTTTTTTGTTTAGGTTTTGTTTGTGGTTATTTTGTTTGATTTATTTTTGTTATTCGCCGATGTAACTGCGTACGCAACGGAATCCGATAGCAGGGCTGCGTTTGGTTTGGTATTCGAAATCGCGAACACCGCATTGCAAGTAGGCGCCTACATCTTTCCACGAACCGCCACGGATGACCTTGCGCTGCATGATGCGCGGGTCGTTCATTTTCGAGTGATAGTTGTATGCGGAGTTCATATCGTGGGTAAATGTTGGAGCGTTGGGGTCGTAGGTGTCTGCTGTCCATTCCGAAACATTACCGCTCATATCGTATAAACCGTAGTCGTTCGGGTCGAACGATGCTACTTGACAAGGTATCAAGTAACCGTCTTCGGTGTAGTTGCCTCGTGTAGGTTTGAAGTTAGCCATGAAACAACCTTTGGCATCGCGAATATAAGGACCGCCCCAAGGATAGATGGCCAAATGACGTCCACCACGAGCAGCATATTCCCATTCGGCCTCGTTTGGTAAACGGTATTCTTGGGCACGTGGTAGACCCGGTACGGATTCATATAGTTTAGTACGCCAGTGGCAAAATGCTACGGCTTGATCCCACGATACGCCTACTACGGGATATTTGCCGTTGCTTGGGTGGCAGAAGTAGTTGAGCATAGCCGGTTCGTTGAAACTATATGTGTATTCGCGCATCCAGCACATGGTGTCGGGATAGATGTTTATAATTTTAGTGCATACGAAATCACTACGGTGGCGCAAAGGTTTGACAATAACTGTATCTACAATGGCATTTCCGCGCATGAATGCACTATCGATACGCACTTTGGCATTCGGATTGTACGAACCAGTATAGGGGTTAAACTCGTTGCCGGGCAGTGCTGCTTGGTTGTAATCGACCCATTGGTAATAGTAATTCAAAATGTGCGTGTTGAGTTGGCGACCGATGGTCTTTTCTTCGCCGAAGAAGAACATTTGTTCGACAGCGTTGTATTTTGCTTCGACCATTTCGTCGTCTTCTTTCCATTGTATGCCCCACGGAATTTTGGCTTTCCAATTTAATATTGTGTCGGGTTCTTCTTGCAAATAGACTTTAGCTGTTTTGTAATATTTCGCCGATTCTGTTTCATCATCTATTTGGCGCATTTTTATCAGTGCTATAGAGTCGCGCACATAGTTGACAAATTCGCGATACTCACCATTTGTGATTTCTGTTTCGTCCATCCAAAATGCATCAATTGAGCGTGTCGTTTGCTTTGATTGCAAATTCCATACGATTGATTGATCGTTGGATCCCATGGTGAACGAACCGCGCGGTATGAATACCATGCCGTAGGGTGTTGTTTCCGGTTTCGATTTGCCGTAAACGCCCGCTAAAAATCCTTTGGGGGCTTTTGCGCAACCGGCCAAAAGGGCTGTTGCAGCAATGGTAACCATGATGAAAGATGATTTTCTCATATTCTCAAATTTAGAGTATTCGCACACTTTTATGTTTATTTCCTTTTTTATTTAGTCCCAAACCAAATTCATACGCTAAAAATAATTCGTGTGAACCATGGCTGGCTGTGATTATTTTATTTATCGGTAAATCGTAAGCATAACCTATTGACAACCCATTTAACACTTTGATGCCAAGCATGAATGATATGGCATCAAGTCGCGCGCCGAGACCGCCCCAATATTTACCTTTATAGTCGAGCAAAACTGTAACACTCGGATTCCAACTGACAAAATCGGTAATAATGAGTGCTGCTGTTTTGATGGTGTAGTCGGGGTTTTTCAGACGGAAGTCGTAGCCTCCGGAGGCTGTATAGAGCCGTGTCATGAAAAATTCGCCTACATCGCCCAAGTTGATTGTAGCTTCGGGCAAATGCAGAGCCGAAATGCCGACGAACCATTTTGCTGTCGAATAACAAATGCCCAATCCGCAGTCGAATCCTACGCCGGATACTTCGTTGTCGGGGATTATAGGGTCTTTGGCAGGCGAGAAATAGTCGCTTTCGACGAGTCGGACACTATCGCCTTTGAATTTGATGTTTGATACACCGATGTTGGCGCCGATGCTCAACGTGCCTTCTCCCAATTTCAACTTGTAGGCGTATTGCAAATTGATTTGCTGATTGGAAAATATGCCAAAAATATCGTTTACGAATTGTATTCCAGCTCCGTGTTGTGTTTTCCCGATGCGAAATGGCGCGTGTGCGGAAAAATAGGTTGTTCGCGGAGCATTGTCGATGCTAATCCATTGTAAACGTTGCAGCCCAAAAATCTGCATCATCTGTTGTTCGCCAACAACAGCGGGGTTTATAACGGTTTTGTTGTAGAGGTACTGGGTCAGTTGGGCGTCAAATTGTCCGTGAACCGCGGTACTTGCAATAATACTGAAAATAATTGTCAGAACTAACCTTTGGCTGTATTTTTGTAAAAACCTCACAATCGTTCGTTGATGCTAATTTCTTCGTTTGGTGCGGGTGTCCCTTTACAAATAAAACTAAAAATGTTTTGAAAAATTGTGTGCCTTCGGTTATTTTTTATTTTTTTTCGTTTGTCTTTTTGTGCGTTTTAATATTCCTCTTCGTTGAAGAAAAAATCTTCTTTGCTCGGATAGTCCGGCCAAATGTCTTCGATGCTTTCGTAGATGTCTCCTTCGTCTTCTATTTCTTGCAGGTTTTCAATCACTTCGAGTGGAGCACCCGAACGCATGGCGTAGTCAATAAGCTCATCTTTTGATGCCGGCCAAGGAGCATCTTCCAATTTTGAGGCTAATTCTAATGTCCAATACATAGTGAATCCGATAAAATTGATATGAGTTGCCATAACAACCCGATTTTCAACTTGCAAAGATAGTTATTTTTTAGAAAGAATCAACTTTTTGTCCAAAAAATTTCGTTTTTAGTATTTTTTGTTGCTAAATAGCGTGCCAAAACGAATAAAAAATCGGATAATCGATTGATGTATTTAATGACTTCTGAATTTGTAAAATCTTGATTATCAATGTCTAATATATGCCTTTCAGCGCGTCGAACGATGGCACGGCAGATGTGGCATAGTGCCGATGGTTCGTTGTCGCCATAGATGATAAATTGGGTTAATTTTGGTAAATTTTGGTCGATTTCGTCGATATATTGCTCTAATTGTTGTGTTTTTTGTGCCGAAATTTTCGCGGATTCGTGCAACGATGTGGTTGCCGGGTCGGTGGCGAGATTGGCTCCGACGCACAATAATGTGTTTTGTATGTCGTGTATGACGGGGTACCATTTGTCGTCGTCGATTTTGACTTTGAGTAACCCCAAAAACGAGTTGAGTTCGTCGATGGTGCCGTATGCGTGCAGTCGGGGAGCGTTTTTGGCGATGCGTTGCCCGCCGACGAGTGATGTGGTGCCGTTGTCGCCTGTTTTGGTGTATATTTTCATGGTTTTCGGTGTGTTAAAAGGCTACAATGTAGTTCTCTTTTTGCAAATCGGTGTTGAAGAATGCGAATCCCATTTGGAATGTGTCGATGGTAACGGTGATGTGCGTGTCGGCTTTGATGACGTTCCATGCTTGTTCCATGTCGGCCGAGCGGTGAATGTCGTCGAATATAAATAGGGTGTGCTTATGTGCGTGCGGCAGGCATTGATGGAAATAACGCAGGGTGGCTTCGCCTGTGTGGTTGGCGTCGAAAAAGGCGAGGTCGATGGTCGGCATCGTTTGCAGGGCTTGGGCGAGTGTGTGGTCAATGTTGCCGCAAATGGCGCGAATATTGTCGGCGTGTTGTTCTCTAAAGAGCGTATTTGCCAAGTTGTAGAGTTGTGGCTCGCCTTCCAAAGTAATGATACGTGCGTGCGAGTTGGCTACAGCCATGTGCAAGGTGGTGAGCCCGAGGTTTGTGCCAAGTTCGATAATGTATCGTGCTTGGCAAGAATTGACTATGCGGAATAGTAGTTCGGCATATTTGCGTTTGGAACACGATTTTTTAGTAATACTTCGGATAGTTGTTTGTCGCGGTGCGCCTGTGCCGAAACCTTGTAGTGTAATAGAACGTGTATCGTTGCACAACTTCTGTCGTTGTCGGCGTAGGTTGGCGTAGGCGTAGAAAGGTGTTTGTTCGTACAATACGCTGTTTAACCAATGAAAAACGAAAGGCGAGTGTATGCCGTATCCGCCTTTGCGATGTGCATGGCGTATATACGCTATTCGTGCTTGTATTTGGTGTAATGTGTCGGTCATGTGGAATAAGGTGCTGCAAAGGTATAAAAAAAAACGATATGGATGTTCGGTATGTGGGCGAAAAATAGTTTTTTTGTGCAACGTTTGGAGGTCATATTGCATCTATTAAGATAGAGAATAATGAAAATGACACACTGTAAATATTTTGTCTTTGTTTGTTGTTTGACCGTATGCCTGTTGTTGGGTTGTTCGGTGTCGGAACCATGGAATATCAATTATACGGCATCGGTGATGACTGTGCGTCAGCTGCCGGACAATGGACTGTGTTTCGTGTCGGACGATTCGTTGGTGTATGTCCCGACAGACTCGAATATGTTGTTGAATACGTTTGTGGGGCATAGGTATTATGTGGAGTATTGGTCGGTGATAGAACAGCCCGACGGCATCTATCTGATAGAAGTGTCGTTGGTGTATCCGGCGCGCGAATTGCCTGTGTTGCTGAATGATACGGTAACGTGTATTGCTGCAGCCGGTACCGGCATAGGTGTGCCGGCGGTGTGGTGCTCGGGGCACTATTTGAACATGGTGATTGAGTATTATGGGACCAATGGTGTACCACACGATTTTAGTTTGATAACCTCCAATATGCATGTCGGGGATGATGGCCGGTTGTCGCTCGAATTGCATCATGATGCGCGCAACGATGTCGGCGACTTGTTGCAATATGAGGTTGTGTCGTACGATATGACATCGTTACCTAATCTTGACGAGGTTTTAACTCTGACAATCCGGTATCGGCAGTATGATATGACGTATGGTTATGTGGCCGTAGTGGTGCCGTAGGTGCAAAATGATTAGTCGCAGTGTGTCGGCACATTATGTTATTTGGGGAATTTTAGAAAATTCCCCATTATTGTTTTTGCGTTGTTAAAATAAAAGGTGTATATTTGCCGTTGTTTATTTAGAGCTCAATTTATGGTGATGAGAAAGTTTCAATTATTATTGTTATGTTGTATGTCGTTCGGGGTAGTTCATGCACAATGGACGGCCTCGTATCCGTCGATACAAGAATCGGTTGATGGTTTAGATGCGCTATTTTTGTTTAATGGCATTTCGCTGACGACGGAGATTACTTACACGGGGGGAGGTTCCGATTTTGAATGGAGCACGTTTGATGGTGACTTTCAGAGTAATCAGGCTACCTTATCGCCCGAAGATGGCGTCGGTTATGTACTCAAAGTGGATGGCGTGGAAACGGCTCGCATTTGGGTAATTGATTATGCCAAATATCCGGTGGCGATTTCGGCGATAGACATAGTCGAAGCCGACGATAGGTGCGATTATATTAAGGTGGTGCCGACGTTTAGCGCTCCCGATTTGACCTATAAAGATAGAAATGGCGTGGTACATTTGTTGCCGCGTACGTTTACGTTTGCTTACGATGTCGTAACGTTTGGTGGCGATGCGTGGTCGCAGCCGACGCCGAAATATTTTAAGAAAGCGACGCCTTTTGCCGAGGTGGTATTTGACGCGCCGCTGTGCGATACGCAGTTTACTATGGCCGGCGATGATTGGGCAGAACGTTTTGGCATGGAGGTACAGCGTGCTTCGAGCGAAGTGTATCATGCGATAGCTGTGGAAGCACATTTGAAAGGTACCGTTGAAGAACGAGCGGCTAAAAACGAATTAGACCGTTCGGGGGCTGATGTGTCGGGTTCGGGGCCGTTGGTGGTAGCTTTCGAGAGCCGTGTCAATCAGTTGTCGACCAATTATTACGAGTGGTTTATATTCTCCGTGAACGATCCGGCAAATTATATTCGCTATAATGATAGAGATTTGCGCTATACATTTGCCGAATCGGGGTCGTATCGTGTGCGCTTGGTCGCTACGTCGGAGGTATGCGAGTTTGTCGATTCGCTTGATGTGAAAGTGTTGGATTCGTCATTGGAAGTGCCTAATGTGTTTACGCCGAACGGCGATGGTGTAAACGATGAGTTTAGGGTGGCGTTTAAGTCGTTGGCAACATATAGTTGCCAGATATTCAATCGTTGGGGACGGTTGGTGTATAAAAGCAACGATCCCGGTAAAGGTTGGGATGGCACCATTAACGGCAAACCGGCAGCCCCCGGTGCTTATTATTATGTGATACAAGCCACGGGAACGGATGTCGATGACGATGGTAAACCTGTGAAATATAAATTGAGTGGCGACATTAACTTGTTGAGAGGTAAAAAATAGAGCGGTTCAAACTGATACAAAAAGGGAATGCCATTCAGACATTCCCTTTTCTGTTTTTGTATGTGGTAGTGCGTGTTACACGGTAGCTTCGATGTTCCACACGAAAGCGCGTACTCCCACTTCCTTGTTACGCATATCAAGTTTGCGAACACCTTCGAGTAGAGCATCTACTTGGTGGTCTTCGACAACGGTGATGACACAAGAATTCATTTCCGGCCATGCGTGTGTGCCACGGCGTGGTTCGCCACCGTTGGTTCCGCGTCCTTGCACGTCCTCAAAAAACGTGAATCCTTTGATGTGTAACATGTCCAACATGTATTCTACACGTTCGGTGTTTGCTTGGTTGAATATGATCATTACACTTTTCATAGTCGTACTTAATTAAACGTTTTGTTAATTTAATTCATTGGGCGTGGTTTCAGGAAATACCTCATCGGATGCCACCGGCGCAGGTTGTGGTTTTTGATTCTTTTTGGGTTTTAAGTCCATGAATATGAAATTCTTGCGCATTTGACTTACGCGGTCGCGCTCGCCGTGTCGCGACATTGCCGCATAGAGTACCGGCACCATGAAGAAGGTGAGGAACGTAGAAACGGTCAGACCGCCGATAACCACTATACCCATCGGCTTCCACATCTCGGAGCCTTCACCGTTGCTCACTGCCATCGGCACCATACCCAAGATGGTGGTGAA
>JBJEJW010000067.1:0-188864 GCA_051878315.1 Paludibacteraceae bacterium
TCGGCGTCGAGCAGCGCTTTGCGCACATCTTTCAGCGTTTCGGCAATGTTTATTTCGGTGATGCGGCCTTGTCCTTTCAGTATTTTGAACGACCGTTCGAGGCGTTCGCTTAAGTTTTCAAACATAGTGGTTTTGTTTTTGTTGCTGTGTGTTTGTGTGAATCAACCTACAAAGGTACGAAAAAAAATGTGCGCTACCAAATGTGGTGTGCCGACATTTGCGAAAAACGTGTTTTTGTGTGTCAGAATCGCCGGTCGAGGTCGTCGTCGCCGATGATGGCAACGATGGTTTTGCCGTCGGGTGTGGTGTTCGGATTTTGGCAGGCGAACAGTTGGTCGATCAGCGGTGTTATCTCTTCGGCGGTCATGGTTTTGGTTTGGCTTTTGGCCGACGATTTGGCTACTTCGTAGGCCAACGCTTCGTAGAGTTCGCCGCGCAGGTTGCCGTCGTGTTCTTTGGCGCAGTAGAGCATGTTGTGCAACACGCCCACAATGTCGGGTTCGTCGGTGAGCAAGGCCGGCACGCCGTTGATGGAATAGGCCGTTTTGCCAAACGGCTCGATGTCGAATCCGAGTGCTTGCAGGTCGGGCAACAAGGGCGCGAATACGAGGTTGTCGTCGGGTGTGAGTTCCAATATCTCGGGAAAGAGGGTGCGTTGCGAAGCGCTTTGTTGCATTTCGAGTTGGTGCAGTATGCGCTCGTATAGTATGCGTTCGTAGGCTCGTTGCCGGTTGATGACCAACAAACCCGATTTGACTGTTGTCAGCAGATATTTGTTTTTGTGGCAGAAGGTGGCGGAGTGTTCGGTGTCGTCGAACAGCGGTTGCATCGTGGCGGACTGTTCGGGTATCGTCGGCGTGGGTGTCGGGCGTTGTTCGTACAGACTTTGCCACGCATCGGCGTGTGTGCCGGAGTGGTGTGTAGCACCGTGTGCAAAGGGGTTGTATTGCGGATTGAGTTCGACTTTCGGTGGTTGTATGCCGGCGTTGTGTCCGTTGGCAATGGGTATGTCTATCAGGCCTTCGGTGTCGAAATCGATGGCCGGTGCGACGTTGAATTTGCCCAACGCCTCTTTGACACAAGTGGTGAGTATGCTCCACAAGTCGCGTTCGTTTTCAAATTTGATTTCGGTCTTTGTTGGATGTATATTGACGTCGATTTCGGCCGGGTTAATGTCGAAAAATATGAAATAGGCGGGATTCTCGTCGGGTTGCAACATGCGCTCGTAGGCCTGCATCACGGCTTTGTGGAAATAGGGATGGCGCATATAGCGACCGTTTACAAAGAAATATTGGTTGGCTGTGCGTGCAGCAAATTCGGGTTTCCCGACAAAACCACTGATGTTGCCGAGGGTGGTTTTGGCGTTGATTTGTACGAGTTGTTGCGCGATGTTTCGCATTTTTTTGCCAAATACGGCGGTGATGCGTTGTCGTGTGTTCGCTGCCGGCAGGTCGTACACAAGGTCGTCGCCGTTGCGCAATTCGAAGTGTATGTGCGGATAGACCAACACGATACGCTGAAATTCTTGCGTTATTTGGCGCATTTCGGTATCGTCCGATTTCAGAAATTTGCGTCGGGCAGGTACGTTGTAAAACAAGTTTTTGACGAGAAATGATGTCCCTTCGGCGCAGGCTGTCGGCTCTTGGACAATGATTTTCGAGGCGGCTATCTCGATGAATGTGCCGATGTCGCTGTTGGATTGTCGGGTGCGCAACTCCACGGCGGCTACGGCGGCTATCGAGGCCAATGCTTCGCCCCGAAAGCCCATGGTGCGCAGCGAAAAGAGGTCGTTGGCATCGGTGATTTTCGAGGTAGCGTGTCGCTCGAAAGCTAAACGTGCATCGGTTTCCGACATGCCTTTGCCGTTGTCGGTTACCAAAATAGAGGTGCGGCCGGCATTTTTCACTACTACCTGAATAGTGGTGGCGCCGGCATCGATGGCGTTCTCCATCAACTCTTTGATGACGGAGGCCGGTCGCTGTATCACTTCGCCGGCTGCTATCTGATTGGCTACCGCATCGGGCAGCAAGTGGATAATGTCCATGTTGACTTGCGTGTTTTGTGTGAGGTTAAACGAACCAATACATCGCTACACTGAGTGCAATGAGTATCAGTGCGATGATGAGTAAACGAATGTTTGACCGGCGACGTTCGGCTTGCATGTCGGCGGTTTCGTCGGGGGCATCCCAACGTTTTTTGCGGAACGAGCCGCGTTTGATGCTGGTTTTGAACGGCTCGTCTTGTTCCCGCTGTCCTAAACGTTGTTTGACACGTTCGTCGCGTTCTTTGCGTGCGTCGTCTTCCGGATTCCAATAGATGGGTTTGTGCTGAAACTGACGAGGACGCGGGGTGCGTACAAAAACAAATTTGAACATGGTGTAAAGGAACGTATTGTGTGGTTAAACGAACTCTTTGCCGAACTGCATTTCGACGTCGGTAACATACTGACGCAACTTTTGTTCTTCATCCTTTTTGCAGATGAGCAACACATTGTCTTGCTCGGCTATAAGGTAATTTTCTAAATCTTGCAGTACGGCTATTTTGCCTGATGGCAGTACTACCAAATTGTTGTGGCAGTTGTAGTTCAGACTGCGACCGTGCAATGTGGCGTTACCGTCCGGGTCTTTGTCCGATATTTCGTACAACGAACTCCATGTGCCAAGATCCGACCATCCGAAATCGGCCATCATCACATAGACGTTGGTGGCTTTTTCCATCACGCCGTAGTCTATCGATATGTTTTGACAGGTGGCGTAGGCTTCGGCGATGAAGTGCTCTTCAGCCGGCGTGTCGTAGGAGTCGGCACCGGCAGCAAATGTGGCGGCAATTTCGGGCAGGTGTGTTTCGAAAGCCTTGACGATGGTGTCCAAATTCCACAAAAACATTCCGGAATTCCAGAAAAATTCGCCACTCTCGATGAATAATTTGGCCATATCAAGGTTGGGTTTTTCGGTAAACGTTTTCACTTTGCGTAGTAAGCCGCTGCCTTCGCCTATTTGAATGTAGCCGTATCCTGTTTCGGGACGAGTGGGTTTCATACCAAGGGTTAGCAGTTCGTTGTGGTCGGCTACGAAGGCGAAACACTCGCGCAATACCTTGCGATAGGCCTCTTCTTTGGTGATGAGGTGGTCGCTTGGTACGACAAGTATGTTGGCGTTGTCGGTGTGCGCTTTGATTTTGTAAACGGCGTATGCAATACATGGTGCGGTGTTGCGACGCAAGGGCTCAAGTAGTACTTGGTCAGGGCGTAAGTCGGGCAACTGTTCTAAAATCAGGTCGCGATACGCTTGGTTGGATACGATGTATATGTTTTCGGTGGGGATAATATCTGCGAAACGGTCGAACGTCATTTGCAGTAGCGACCGCCCTGTGCCCAAAAAGTCGAGAAATTGTTTGGGCTGTGCTGTACGGCTGTATGGCCAAAAACGACTCCCTACGCCGCCGGCCATGATGATGCAATAGTTGTTTTTCATAAGTAATAGTTTGATTATCAGTGATGATGTATGTTTCTAAATCATTCAACGAAGATAAAGTTTTTTTTTGTGATTTGCAAATGTGTGGGCATAAAAAAAGTCGGGAACTTTGTCCCGACCTTTTTCATGTGTGGCATTAGTAAATAAATTTACCTTGCGCAATCACTTTTTTGCCGTTGTAGTAGAAGGCGTAGATGAGCACTTTGCCTGTGCGTTGCAGTTGGAATATGACGCCTGCTGCTCCCGGTTCGCAGATGTTGTCATTCGGGTCAACCAACGGCACTTCGCGTAGGGTGATAAGTCGCCCGGCCGTGTCGAACAGACCTATCGATACGCCGTTGCGCGAGGTGCTGGCTTTGAATGCTCCGCCACCGAGTGCTGTCCAACAAACATCTTCGAGCGTCGGTTCGTCGCCGGGGTTGCTGTCCGATTCGACAAAAGTGATGGTGTAGGCACTTGACGAACCGTCTTCGGCTATGCAATAGATGTATTTGATGTTAGCGTTGGTGGCATTTTCGCCGTATTCTACTGATTGCTTGTCAGGTAGCATGGCTATGCCTTCGATAGTAGGCAGTGCCGAGCCACGCAAAATAATGTAGGTGTAATCGAAAGTTTCCGGTTCGAAGTTTTTGAGCGATACACCGTTGATGACGAGGTCTTTCAGCAGCGAGTTGTTCGATTTGGCAATCGTACTCGAAACAACGTACACATTGGTGGCACCATTTTGCGCTTGTACCGACACAAGGATTATGGCACGATTGTCGGTATCGATGGTGGTACGCAGGGTGTCGCCGGCCGCAACGGTTACAAGTGTTCCGGCCGCAATGGTGTCGTACACGATGTTGCCGTCTTGCTGGCGTTGCACAATGCCCGGATGTTGCAGCTCAATTGTGGCATTAGTGATAACCGTATCTTGCTGCATAGAAGCGTATGATAGTGTTACGGTTTGGTCTTCGTCGCCTTTGACGTAGCGCACATTGTCGAGTGTCGGGAAGTTGCGCTCGCTTGATCCGAGTTCGAATAGTAATTTATATTCGGTAGTGTCGGGGTTGAATAGCGGGTCAAAGTCGGGATAAACAATGCCTTCGAAATACAAGTCGTTCAGTTTGTTGTTGTCCGATAGGGCAACGCTGAAATGCAACATATAGTCGTTGGCCTGCAATTCGTCTTGCGACACTACGGTGATGACGCTTGTCCCATGCAGCGCATCGTCGGCATTGGTCAAGGTGATTGATTTGTATTCCGAATCGGGTAATTGTGCTTCCCAAGTGATAGCCGGCAAGGTTTTTGTACCGTATGGGAACACAACGTTGTATTCGTATTGTTGCGATTCGAAAGTAGCATCGACCACGAAACCAGTAGCCAACGAATCGAGGGCTTCGCCGCCGATGAATATGTTATTTAACAAAGCATTATCGGATAAGGCGACTGCGAATGTTAAACTATAAGTCATGGTGGTGGTGCCATCTTCGGCTGTAACGATAATTTGTACTCCGGAGTCGATGGTGCCGTTCGATACAAGTACAACTGTTTGGCCATCATCGCCTGTTTCCCAAGTTATTTCAGGTATAGTGGTGGTGCCGTAGGGCAGTGTGATGGTGTAGTCCGTTTTTTCGTCGATGAAACCATTGATGCCAATGCCATTCGTCAAAATGTTGTTTAGCAGTGCATTGCTCGATTTCGCCACCTCAATGTTGAATGTATAGGTGGTTACGTTGCCGTTTTCGGCGGTAACGGTCAGTGTGTAGTGGCCGTTCATGTCGGTGAATAGGCTGTCGAGTTCTACGCTTTGATAGGCATCACCTTGTTCCCATGTAATGATGGGCAACGTGGTCGAACCGTGCGGCAATGTGATGTTATACACATGTGTATCGGCATCGAATGCAGCGAACGGAATGTCGTTGAAGAATATATTTTTCAGACTATCGATTGTCGAGAGCAATAGTTGGCTGTAAATGGTGTATGTGCGTTCGTTGCCATTTTCGGCCGTTACTCTGATGACGGCCGTGTCGGTGAGCGCGGTCAGTTGGCGCAGCACTTCTACGGTTTGGTAGGTATCGCCCGGGTCGTAAGTGATGGTAACGATGTCGCGTGTACCTACTTGCCACGTCAGATGGTAATCTTCGGTGGTTCCGGCAAAGGCATTATCGGCAGTGTAGTTGGTGCCTGCCACGGCTAATGCTTCCTCGATTCCGTTGATTGTCAGATAGATATTGTTAAGTGTATCGATAGCCGATTTTTCGATGACAAAATTAAGCGTATATTGTGTACTATTGCCTTTTTCGGCTATAACATCGAGGATTATTGTGGCTGCGTAGGTGTCGTAACTTGTGGTGTCGACGGTAATGGTTTGCCATTTGTCGCCTTTGGTGTACGAGATATTTGGCAGCGTACGTGTACCTATCGGCAGTACAATGTTATACACTTGCTGATTGGTTTCGAAGTCGCGGTCGGCGGTGAAGTAGTCGTTATCCATGAGCAACGAGTCGCCACGCAGATAAATCATATCGAGTAGGGAGTTGTCCGAGAGTGCAACGTCGAAATAGATTTGATAAATCTGTTGCGTATATCCGTCGCCGGCTGTTACGACGATGTCGGTGGTGTCGCGCAATCCGTCGTTATAGTTAATGACGACTGTTTGCGTGGCTTCGCCCAATATGGCTCCGATGCTTGGCAGCGTTTCGGTGCCGGCTGGCAACAGTACAGAGTAGAATGTCGTTTCCGGCGCAAAGTCGGCAAGCGGTTGTGCATCTACTTCGAGTTGGTTGAGCAAGGCGTTGTGCGAACCTGTCGGAGCGTTGAAGCGTACGGTGTAGGTTTTCGTGGTACCGTTTTCGGCCGTTACGGTATAAACAGCTTGGCTCAAGTTGATAGTCAACTCGATTTGCTGTTGGAAACGGTCTGCTGTGGTGTAACTGATTTCCGGAACGGCATTCTGCGTCAGTGTTACTTCGTAAGCGGTAATGTTGGGTTGGAAATCGTTTATGGCTACATTGTTCACGGCAATGCCGGTCAAATCGGCGTTACCCGATTTTTCGGAAACGAAGTTCAACGTATAAATGTTTTCCGTTTGATCTTCGGCCGTTACGGTGATATACGACGTGGCGTTCAAACCATTATATTCGAGTTGAATGGTTTGACCTGCATCGCCTGCCACGAACGTCAGGTGCGGCATTGCCGGTTCTTCAATTTTCGGGTTGGCGCAATGTAGGGTGATGTTGTAGTTGAACGCATTGGGTGCAAAATCACGGTCGGCGGTGTATGTCGGCGCGGTGGCACGTAGGGTGTCGCCGTTCAGCATGATGGCTGCCAATAGCGCATTGTCCGATTTGATGTGGCGCAGATATACAGTGGTAACGTTTTGCGTGAGGCCGTCTTCGGCTGTTACCGTGAATAGGGCTTTGGCAAAAGCACCGTTTTGCGCTGGTGCGTCGTATAGTTCAAATTGTGCTGTAATATGTTGTGTCTCGGTGCTTTGTATAGCATGCACAACTACAGGGCGATTTGTTTCGACGAAGTATTCGTTGATGTTGACATTGAAATTGCTTAATTCCGTGCCGTTGACCAAAATGGTGGCCAAATCGGTATTGTTGTCGGGTGTGCGGTCGAATGTCAGTTTATAGGTGTGGCTTTCGGTGCCGCGTACGTACCAAATTACAGAATCGCCGGCTATCGTTTGGGTGATAGTGTCGGTGGCATCAAGGCGTTCGCATATAGTGGCAGGCTGTTCGTTGGTGTTGTAGTGATAGTCGAACAGGTCTTTGTCGAAACCTTGTAGCGGTTGGTTGGCTACTACGGCTAAATTGGCCAATTTGCCCGATGTGGCGGTATGATCCCATACGAAACGAATGGTGTAGGTCTTGGTATCAATACCGTTTTCGGCTGTTACAATCAGGCGTGTGGTGTCGGCAGCCGACAAGGTTACGCTTTGTCCGTCGCTGCGTTTTTGATATGTAACTTTTGGCAAAGTAGCGTTTGCACCCAAGCGTACTTCGTAATTGTCGGTGGCAGCATCGAATGTGAAGTCGCTATGATCGCCTTCGATGGCAATATCGGCCAAAGTGGCGTCATTCGAGTGCTGTTCAGCAAAAGTCAGTACATAACGTTGTTCGAAGCCGTTTTCGGCCGTTACAATGATAGTGTCGTTCAAACCGTTGGTGGCAAAACGTATGGTTTGGTGCATACTGCCGCGTATGGCGGTGATGTCGGGTGTGAGTACGGTGCCGTTGGCTACATTGATGGTGTAGTTGAACGTTTTTGCAGCGAAACCGTTAAGTGTGTCGCCGTTGATGATGATACTTTGTAGGTCGGCGTTGGCCGATAACGGGCGGTTCAGATTGACGATGTAACGGCTCAAGGTGCCGTCTTCGGCTTTCGAAGTGATGTTGACAACACGGGTTTTGTAATCGCCGCTGCAGTTTTCTTGTTCGTCGCCGTAACTATATGTGTATTCTTGATCGCGTGTTACGCCTTCGAATGTAAGTACGGGCGCGCCTTGCAGGTCGGCGTCGATTTTGACGGCCTGAATCCAACCGCCATCATATTTGCCTTGGAAACCGCTGGTGGCCTGACCGTTGACATAGATGTTGGCAATCTGACTGTTGTATGCGAAACGCACCCAATCAATCAATACTTCGGAGGCCGCTTTACTTTGTAGCATGCTGGAATTTTCCGATTCGCAACTATTGATGATGATGTTCATCAAGGCGGGAGTTTCAATTGTATTGTCGAGCAACGACACTTCTTTGGTTTTCCAAGTGTTGCTGAAGTTACTATCGTAAAATTCTTTCAGGTAGTTCCCATTGTTGTAGGAAAATGCGAAGTGCATAGCCGTAACGTTTGAATTCGATACCGGATTGTAGCGGATGCTGACGGCGTCGGGCGTATTGCGGAATGGTATGCCGCCAAATACGGATGTGCTGCTCGAACCATCGTTCAGCGTTGCGGTCATTTCGCCTAATGTGATGACACCGGGAACCGAGCCTGCAAGAACGCTGCTGTAAACGGTTTTCAACACTACTTGGTCGCCGTTTTGGGTAACTTCTTGGTCGGGCTTGTAGGTGCCTTTGGTGATGAGGCTACCGATGGGAAGTCCGGCAATGGTGAAACTTGATTTGATTTCGGTCGCATCGGCAATGTCGGCTATCGTTGTCCAGCCGGTCGGTTTGTTTGCCGACGTGTATGTCGCAGCGGCCGACCATTCCTCGAAGTTCGGATTCGGGATAGTGTCTTGCGTGTAGAAGTAGTACACTGTGTAAACTGCTGTACTATTGTCGTCTTTGCCGCTAACGGGGATAATGGCATATTTTGTGGTTGTAGTTATATCTTCGACGCTGGCCGTAGTGTTATCGCATGTGTAGTTCAATGTCGGTTGTTCGCCGGCTGCGTTGTCCACACTGACGATATATTGGTATTTGTCTGGGGCGAAATTATCGATGTCTTGTCCGTTTACACTGATGCTTGTCAAGGCGGCTTGTGCTTTGGCTATTGTCGGACGCAGGGTGTAAACAGCATCGGCTACGTCGGCGCGGTTTGCTTTCACGGTGATGGTGGTAGGCGCATAAATGCCACCGTTGTCGATTAACACTGTTTGTTCTTTATATTTTTTGAAACAGGTGATTTCGGGCATGACGGTACTGCCATAAGGTAGTTCGATGATTGCATTGAGGTCAGTGAACATACCGATGCCATCGACCACATAATAGTTGAGCGCGTTGTCTTGCGTGCTTTCTTCAACTTTGAACGTGATGTTGTAGGTGCGTGTGTCGCCATTTTCGGCTATCACGGTAATGTGCGTCGTATCGCGTAATCCTGCTTCCGCTACCACGATACGTTGTTCCGTAACGGTCAGTTGGCCTTCTTTGCCTTGCTCCCATCGTATGGTAGGTACGCCGGTGGTGCCGTATGGCAAAACGGCTGTATAATCCAAAATGGCGGCGTCAAATTCGGGTTGCAGTTCGGCATCATCAACCATCAGATTTTCGAGCGCCGTTTGTGCCGATTGGCGTACAGCAAACAGAATATGGTAATCGGCATAGTGAATGCCGTCCTCGGCTGTAACGCGCACGGTGGTTGTATCGTTCACTGCACCATAATAAATGGTGATAGTTTGTCCCTGACTGTTGCCTATGGCGTGAATCGATGGTACGGCTTTTGTGCGCCATGCCAAACTATCAGTATAGAAGTATTGGTCGGGCGCGAAGCCGGCTACTGATGCAAATTCGTCGCCATTGTAAATTTGCAGGTCGCGTAACATGACGTCGTTGCCGGGTTGCAAGTCATATCCGAGGTAATATGAGTTTTGCGTACCGTTTTCTGCCGTTACTACTATTTGCGAGCCATTCAAACCACCATCGGCAATGGCAATGTATTGTGTCGAGTCGATGGTTAATGTAAGGTCGGGTGCGGCAGCGTGTGCGTTGGTCGCGACAATATAGTCGTAGGTGTTGGGCGCAAAACCGGTTATAGGTGCACCGTTAAGTTCTATACCTTGAATGTTGGCATCGGAGCGTTCGCTTGCCGTGTGCGTTATGGTGTAGATGTTTTGGCTGATGCGGTCGGCTGCTGTTACTATTATTTGTGCGGTACCGGTCAATGTTGGCTCGCTTACGATGTAGGTTTGTCCGTCGGCATTGCCTTCGAAAGTCATCGCCGGAGCATGTACCGCTCCAATGGGCAATGTATTGACGTAGGCGAATGTGTTTTTGTCAAATCCGGGAATCTCAATGCCGTCGAGTTTGATGCTGCGCAACGTGGCGTCGTCCGATTTCGACAGCGTGAATGTTAGTGCGTATGTCGATTGATCGCCATTTTCGGCTGTTACGGTAATGTACGATGTAGCGTTCAGACCATTTGTGGCAACCAACGTTTGCTGCGATTCGTCGCTTTTGACGGGCGTTATAACGGGTGTAACGGTGGTGCCGTCGGGCAAGGTAATGGCATATTGTAGTACGTCACGGTCGAAGTTGACTAACGCTATGCCGTCGAGCAAAATGTTATTCAAACGGCTATCGGTTTTGAGGGCGCGGTCGGTGAATTGTATTTTGTAAGTATTCGGTGTTCCTACTTCGGGGGTTACTACGATAGTGGCCGTGCCAAGTAGTTGCGGTTTGACGATGCTGATGCTTTGACCGGTGTTTTTGTCAACGGTGATGACCGGACAACTTTTGATGATCGTCGTATCGAGAATATAAGTGTAGTTGAATATCTCTTGGTCGAAACCAACTAAAGGTTCGCCGTCGATGAAAATGCCGTTCAAGAACGCGTTGGCCGATTTCAACACGCTAAATGTCAGCGAATATGTACGCAGTGTGCCATCTTCGGCGGTTACTTGCAGCAGGGTTGTGCCATTCAAGTCCCCTTTGATGATTTGTACGGTTTGTGCATAGTCTCCTTTGGTGTAGGTTATGGTCGGCAGGGCGGTGGTGCCTGCAGCCAATTCGATGGCGTATGCGAGTGTTTCAGAGTCGAAGTCGTCGATGCTTGTACCATTAACTTGGATGTCGTCAAGGGCGGCGTTCGACGATTGTGCTACGGCAAAGTGGATAATGTAGGTGGCGGTGGCACCTGTTTGCGCTTTGACAGTGATTTTTGTGTCGCCGTTTACGCCGCCGTCTTTCTGTGTTATCTTCTGAAATTCATCGTCGGGTACATACGTTATGGTCGGCAATGTGGTGGTGCCGCGATTTAATAATATGCTGTATTCGAGTGTGTTAGCATCGAAGTCGAAGGGATAACCTGCTACCGATAAATCTTTCAGCGCGGTGCTGTTGGCTTGTTTTACCGAGAATACGATGGTGTAGGTGCTGGTCGAACCGTCTTGCGCTTGGACGATAATACGCGTTGTACCATTGATACCGTTTGTCATAATGGCCGGGTCGCTTTGGTAGGCGTCGCCTTTGGTGCAAGTGATGGAAGGCAATGTCGTTGTGCCGATAGGAAGTTCGTAGGCATAATTTAGCGTGCTTGGCGCAAATCCTGGCAATAGCGTGCCGTCCAAATAGATGCCGTTCAGTGTCGATACCGACGATTTGGCTGTTGTGAAAACAATTTTGTAAATGGTTTGTGCGCCGCTGGCTGCCGTTACCGTTATTTTGTAGGTGCCGTCGGTACCCGATATACTGCTTGCGTCACTTGTAACTGTCTGATAACTATCGCCTTTTGTCCATGTGATGGCTGGTATGACGGTGGTGCCAAGCGGCAGACTGACATAGTAGGTAAATACGTTTTCTGGTTCCCAATTGGCGATGGTAACACCGTCAAGTTGCAGGTCTTGCAAATAACTATATGTCGAAGCTGTTATTTTGAATGATAATTTGTAGGTGCGTACCGTGCTGTTACCGGGTGCTTTGACGGCGATGTTGTAGGTGCCGCTGCAGTTGTCGCCGGTGATGGTTGTGCCGTCGGTGACGGTGATGGTTTGTTCGCCGTTGGCGTATGCCGATACGGGAGTTATTGCCGGCAATACAGTCGTACCAAGGGGCAACTCTACTGTGTAATTCGTCTTCGTGGGCGAAAATCCGGGCAGCGACGAACCGCCGATTAGTATATTTTGCAGCGTGTTATCCGTTAACAATCCAACCGAGAATACAATAGTGTAGGTGCTGGTGGCGCCATTGGCGGCCGTAACTTTTACGACGGCCGTGCCGGTAGGCGAAGTGGCCTGTGTTACGACAATGGTTTGTCCGTCGTCGCCTTTCACAACGTTGGTGGCAGGATCGATGACGGGTGCTTCGGTAGTGCCGTATGGCAATTCAATATTGTAGTTGGTGATGTAACCGCTGAAGTTGGGTATGGCGGTCGTTACACCGTTGACGGTGTACGAAATGGAGGCCGGACGACTATTCGAAGATTGCTCGGCTACGAACTTGATTTTGTAAACCGATGTCTTTTTTCCATCTTCCGATTTCACAGTGATGGTTACGGGATTGCCGCCAACGGTAGCTCCGGTTTTATCGATGGTGATTTCCGAACCCGAGAGCACGCGTCCCGAAAAATTGGCGGTTGTTCCTTTGCAGTTGGTGATGGAGCCTACGCCGCGTTTGGCAAAGATGTCGGGAATGTCGGTCGCGCCAAGTCCTAAAGCGTAGGTTTGTTCTTCGCCGTTCTCTTTCGACGGGTCGAAAGCGCCCCACTTTTTGTTGTTGACATACAATTCGTCAATTTTTGAGCTATAGATGAGTTCCACATCGTCCACATAGAGCGAGTTGCCGTCGTATAAGCCGCTGGTCGCGCGGAAGTTCGGATAGTTACCTGCCGAAAATATGACATTGCATTTGGTCGGTTTCTCGTTGCTGTTGTAGTAAATTGGCACTTTTATCAATGTCCAATCGTTGTAGGCTTTTTTCTCTTTTACCCAACCTTCGGCTATCTGCGTGGCGTAGGTCGAGGTAGTACATTCGTTACCGTCGGTGGCTTGGCGTATGTCCGATTCTTCGTCGGTGTGCGATACCGAGGTACATTTGCCGTTTTTACCCTTGTACGAGGTGCCTTGCGCGGTCCCTGTCCACGAATAGAAAACGATGTTGTAATACTCTTTATCGACGTTGGCGCCGGTGCGTTTTATCCACACAAACAGCGAGTCGGGACGATAGGTGAAACTGATGCCGCCGCTAGTGCCGGCTGTGGCTTCGCTCACTTTTGTCAAACTTTCGATGTAAACCCAAGGCTGACCGAGTGCAAAATAACCCGGCGATGTTTCGACGATACCGGCGGCGCCTATCGCTTGGTCTTGAGCCATGGCGCTGTAGTTGCCTGTGTGACCGGCTTCGCGGTGTGCAAAGTTAAATTTGAAACCAAATTGTGTTACGTTCGAAAAATTCCAATTTGATGGTTGTATATTGCCGTCGAACTGGGCACCGTCCCACTCCTCGAAACTGCTGTTGGGCAGTTGCTGAGCCGTGCCGATACCGATGGTGGCAAGTACTAAAATTATTGTGAAAATATAGCGTTTCATAGAATGTGTATTTAATTGATTTACAGAATTGAACCTGACTTTGCCGTTATACTATTCGGCGGTTATGTTTACCGGTATTTCTACCGTGATGATTTCGCACAACTCCAAATTGGCAGGTGTGAAAGTGGCTCGCAATGTCCAAATGCAGGCTTGGAGTTCTGTTGGCATCGAAGCGTCGAACTCCCAAGTGCCGGCTACTGAAGCGTCGGTATGTACCCGACTGCGAATTTCGCTCAAAGCAATGTTGCTGCCTGCCGGTATGTTGATAGGCTCGGTGGCGGCGAAAAAATTGGCGCGCGTTTTGCGCAACACAATGCTGAAGACAACTTCGTCGGCCGGTAAATAATTGTCGTTACCGGCTTGTGTGGCACTGATGACCAATTCGGTGCCGAGCGCAGCCGTCGTGGCTGTGATGTCGAGCGCATTGTTGCTGCCGAGCGATGCGTAGGCCGCGCCACTGCCTGTTAGCGTGTAAGTAACCGTAAGGCCCGAAGTGGCATAGGCATCAAGGCTGATGCTGTCCATCACGCCCAAACTATCAGGCATCGACCACACGATGCGCTGCGCTTTGCGCAACACGTTGATGGCTATCGAGTCGGTGGCGTTGTCGTACAAGGCCTGATTGTAAGGCACAAAGGTAATTTCGTACTTCACGCCATTGCCTGCGTTGGGTATAATGTTTTTGTTGGTCCACATAAAGTCGCCCGCTATGATGTCGCCGCTTGTGGTAGTGGCTTGTCCGCCTACCAATGCTACATCAATCAGTGGTTGCTCGTAAGTGATGTCGTTACCGGCGGTGGGTAACATCAGTGTGGGTACGCCTCTGAAAATACGCATAGTCAGCGTTATCGGTGTGGCATCTTCGTATTGGTCGTTGCCTGGACAACGTGCTGTGATGGTTACCACTGTGTCGGCTTGCAGATAAACAAGCTTGTTAGTGGCATCCAATGTCAGAATAGTTTCGTCTGAAATCTCGTAGGTGATGGGCAACCCCGACACGGGATTGACTTCGTTCAACGTCCATGTTTGCGTGGTGGCTACCGAGTCGCGCAATGCCCAACTGAGGTTTTGCGTGCGCTTGCTCACCGTGGTGTTGATAGGAATGTCCAAATAACCGTCTTTTTCGTTACCTATTCTCAAAGTTTCGGTGTCGCTCGCGATGGCTGTCGGCGTGTATTTTACATGTACGTCGATGGTGCCGTAGTCGCCGCAATCGTTACCAATGGTGGTGGGTGTTACCGAAAATTCGGGATTGTCGCTAACGATTTTGGCGTTTACTATATCCTGAATGTTCGAATATGCCACTTTGACGGTCTTTGTGGTGGTGGTGCCATACTGCGCCTCGATGTCCATACTGCTGACGTTGGCTTCCAAAAAGTGGGCGCGCGTTACTTGGACGTTTTTGAAATATTTTTTGCCGGTGGCGCCGGTTTCGGTGTATAACTGAATTTTGGTGGCGTTGCGATCCAATTCGAATGGTCCAAACTGATAATAGGTATCTTTTTTGCTGAATTTGCAGGTGCCTATTTTTTCTATCCACGAACCATTGACATATTGTTTAACGTAAAGGTCGCCGCCCCAAAATAACGCAATATCCACACATTTGGCATCGAATGTCAATGCTCCGGCGGGACTGCCGTCGAGCGTGTATTCTTTATTGCTGATGGTCGAAAAATTGCGTTCGGTGGCATCGTCAAGCACAAACGGCTCGTCGAGGCAACTTGCGTTGGGGTCGCGCACGCGTATGGTGCGGGTGTACGAAGTGCCGGCGTATGTTTCGTTGCCGACCTGTACGGCTTTGATGGTGGCTGTGCCGACGTTCGATGTCGATATTGTCAGCACGTCGCCCGACAACGATACCACATTGTTGGCGTTATCTATCAATTCGTAGGTGATGGGCAACCCTACCGACGAGGTGGCGGTGAGTGTCGTGGCTGCATCGCCCCACTTAAAGTTAAGCCCTTGTGTCCAACTGATTTTTTGGGTCAGCAGGTTGGTAACTTCCAAATGTAGCGTGTCGCGCACTTCGGCGTACGTCTCGTTGCCGGCTTGGTAGGCGATAATGTCGGCTGTGCCGGCGGCTACCGCTATCAGTTGGCCGTTCTCGATTTTCAGTACCGATTCGTCGGTCGATTTCAATTCGGTGAAATCCAAACCGCTCGATACTTGTACGAACGGACTCTCGATGATGTCGCCGCGGGAGAGCATGGTTACGCTCTCGTCCCACCAACTGATGTATTGCTGAATGGAATCGCCTGTGCCTTTTAGCGTAATGGTTGCCCATTCCGATTTGTCGTCGTTTGATACGGTTACGATGGCCGTTTTCTCGCCCTTGGTCTGTGGGTGAAAATCGACGGTTATCTCTTCCGAACCGTAGTTGCAGAGCGATGCGTTGATGCTCATTGGCGCAATGGTATCCTCAGAAGAAATGCTGAAGTCGGTGGCGTTGTCGATGGACAGCGTGAGCGTATCAACATTGCTCCAATTGATGGTGAATTTCGTGTCGGTTGACGAACTTTCTACCGCTAACGTGCCACATTCCACCGGATTTGCCGACGACTCGACGTAAGTGGCTTGGGTAACTTTGACGTTTTTAATGTATTTGTTTAGGGTACCTGAACTCTTAAATTTGATTTGAGTGGCTTTGACATCCAAAGTCATAGTATATGTCTGAAAACTTGTAGTAAGACTACTTGTGGTGCTTACTTCTGTTTCTGTGCCGTTAACCGTTTGCGAAACAATAATCTTGGGATTACTCGCCCAACTTGATGACGATTTTGCTTCAAAAGTAAGAGTGGCGGCGGGCCCTGTGAGAGTGTATGTTTTAGTGTCTGTGTTTATGGTTCCAAAAGTAACTTGATCAGGAGCGTCGAGTACATAACATTCCGCCCAAGTTTGTGGCGCAAAACCGGTCAGGAGCAGCAGTATGGTCGCTATGATAAGTGTGCAATTTTTTTTCATGTTTGTTAATTTGTTTTTTGTTGAGAAATAAAATTATTTCTGTGTTGGGTGTTGCGCATACGCACAAAACCGTCATGCCCAACGTGCCGAAGCAGGTGGGCGTGCAATCAACGGAAATAATTTAACCGGAATAGAGTGAAATGCGCACCAAATGGCGCTGTGGAAGGTCTTTCGTTGCCTCCATCAGGCGACGGAGGTTGGCAAGGTTGGTCGCTACATAGGCTGCAAATGCTTGGAGCGCTTGTCGGGTGAGTTGGTGTGCATTGGCGCACATACGGCACAATGCCAAACAGATACGCTCACGTTCGTGGCGACAAGGCGGAGTGTCGTGGCCGGCACTCGTCGCATAGCAGTACACTATGTGCGACGGCATTTTTACCGAACAAAACATCTCGTTATGCAGGCTGGCAAAACTTGCCCAGAAAAACCAATAGACAAGCCCGTTGTAAAGGGTCAGAATGATATTTTTGACAAAATGTATAGCACGCATAGGCTAATCATTTTACACTGCAAAGATAGAATTTTATTTTTTATCAACCTAAAATATGTTGCAAAAAATGCACTATGCTAAATTTATGCGCTGATAATCATAGTGTTAACTCAATGCAAATAGTTAAATTGTGTTAATTTTTAGCGTTTGTAGGTGGGTGTATGTAGCGTTTTTTGAGGGTGTTTCTGGTGGCAAATCGTCAATTTTTTGCGTTTTGTATGTGTGTACGCTTATATATAATATGGTGTTGCGATGAAAGATGCCTGGCCATGTCTTTGGTGTCGATTGTTTTGTCAAAAGTGCCTGTTTGCTGTTTTTGATGTAAAAAAACGCATTTTTTTTATTTATGTCAAAAAATAATTTAGTAACTTTGTCCTTAGGAAAGTTGTGGTGGTCAAGTGCTCGATGTTTATTGCTGATGGAGATTTTTGTTACTTGCCAAGTTGTCGAGCGATTTTATTTTTGTTAAACCTTAAAAACTGATATATATGAAAATCAAACAGTATCTTTTGTTTTCGGCATTTTTGCCGATGTTTGTTTGCGCCCAAATCGAAATTGAATCCATCGAAGAGGTAGCCAAAGCAACGCAACCGATTTTTTCGGCAAATGGCGATTTTTTGTTGCTGTCGGATGTCAATGGTAAAAAGGGTTTGTTTGTATACGATATGGCTATGCGCCAAACGACATTTATTGAGGATACCGAAGAGGCTGAGCCCGATGCCGTGTTGTCGGAAGGCGGTACGACGGTGGCTTTTCGTCAAGTAGCCTACAAAAATCACAAGCCTTATACGTCGATAAAGGCTAAAAATATGAAGACCGGCACGCTGTATGAGATTGATGCACCGAGCGAACGACGTCATGCATTCGCATTTGCCGGCGGTAAGGTGAAAGTGGCAAAACGTACCACTATTCGTTCTGTGCGCATACTGACCGATGTGCGCAAGGTGGAACACGAATATGTGCTCACGATTGAGGATATGGATTTGGTACTATACGATGGTAACAAGCGTCGCGTGCTGAATCCGCAAGGAAAAGGTAGTTATATTTGGGAGCGCATTTCGCCTGACCAAAAACACATTGTGTATATGGCGCTACACAAAGATTGCCATACATTTGTGGCCGATATCGATGGTAGCAACCCGATTGATTTGGGCTATATTGGCGCACCGGTGTGGTATGGTAACGATATGATAGTTGGTATGCTCGATTTGGACGATGGTCAAACGGTGGTGAAATCGGAATTGGTGGCTATTCGCATCGATGGCACGCATCGCCAAGTACTATCGACACCTCAACAGCAACATGCCATGTGTCCGTCGGCTAATGCCAATGCAGCAGCCATCGCTTTTGAAAATGATGGTAAAATTTATCTTTTGAAAATCAAGAAACAATAACTCTCGACTTCATTGATACGGATATGAAACGCATAGTTGTTTTAGTTGGCTTAACCATGTTGCTGGCAGTGTCGGTGTGTGGTGTTACGCCTACAATTTATATTAACCCTGGTCATGGAGGATACAACGCTCAAAACGACCGAAACATTGCTACGATTCCGTATGCTTTAGACGATACACTTGGTTTTTGGGAATCGACGGCGAATCTCACTAAAGGTCTTTATCTGAAGCAGTTGCTTGAAGCATGTGGTTTCACAGTGTATATTTCGCGTACTGATAATCGTAGCGGTTACCGCGACGATCCGTCACTTGGTACGGCCTATGGCGACCGCCCGCTATCCACAATAGCGCGTGAAGCGAGTAGCAATGCCGATTTCTTTTTGTCTATACATAGTAATGCCGGTGGCGGAAGCGGTGCTGTGAACTATTTGCTATTGATGCTTACCGGCACATCCGGTAGTGGCGATTGGGGTTCTTCGTTCAAATATGCCGAGGCTCAAACTGCCGCAACAACTTGTTGGCCGTATCTCTACGACGGCAATGAACTTACCGAATGGACGAGCACATCGAAACGCATTATGTCGTACGAAACTTATACTGTCATTTCGCCAAATTATTTGACAATTCCCGGTTTTTTGTCGGAGGGAGAATTTCATGATTACAAACCCGAAACACACCGTTTGTTGAATAAAGATTATTGTAAATTGGAATCGTACCGATTCATGCAGTTTTTTTGCGATTATTATGGTGTGGCGCGTCCTTCGACAGGTGTTATTTGTGGCGATGTGCGCGATAGCGTGGAGATGACAAATGCACTCTACCTGACACCAAAATCGGGTTCAAAAGATATTTATACTCCATTAAATGGCGTAACGGTACAACTTTATAATTCGAGCGATGTACTTGTCGATACGTACACTACCGATTCAAATTACAATGGTGTATATGTGTTTTGGGATGTGGCACCGGGTACTTATAAGTTGCGTTACACGGCAGCCAATCATCAATCGTTGGAGCAAATGGTAACTGTAACAGCAGGCAATATAGCCACCAAAGAAGTGTTCTTGATAGAAGGCTCCGATCCTGTCCCGATAGAACCCATCGGAACGCTTTATCAAAAAATATTGTCAGAAGAGACTTGCGTTTGGCTGAATAATAAGACGATACGTCGTGCGCTGATATCGGTCGATAAAATGTATGTACTTACCGACGATAGTCGTATTGTGGCGGTAAATACGGTCGTAGGCGATAGCATTTCGGAATTGTCCACCGATGGTATTGTAGCAAGCGTATTGAAAGTGAGCGATATAGCCTTTACGTCCGACAATGTACTGTTTGGTTGTACGCTCGATTCTACCTCATATACTCCGCAAAATAGTTGGCGTGTGTATAAATGGAATAGCGATGATGCGGCACCGGTGCAAGTGCTGGCATCGGCCACGACCGCCACGTCGGGTAACTATAATGGCGCTTATACGGGTTCGACATTTTGCGTGTCGGGCACAGCGGACAAATTCAAAATTTATACTTGTGCACAAACAACCGGCGATTCAAAAAATACGCGCATTGTGTTGCACGATGGCACTTCGACTTTATACAATAAGAACGATGGCGTTTTGGTCGATGCTGTCGGTAGTGATGTGCGCATGGTGGCTTCGCCGTTTAGCGCAAATCAATTTTTTATTGATAGCAAAACGACATATCCGGTGCCATATACGTGTGTGTGGACTACGGCCGAAGCTTTTACCGTTGGCGATAGTTTTGAGCGTGAAGATGTGGCGGTTTCGGGCGGAACGTTCTGCAAATATCAAGGTCATACACTCTATATTACACCAACTTATGGTGAAAAATTGGGTGTTACTATCTACGAAGTAACCAGCGGTATGCAGTCGGCATCGGTGTTGGCAACTTTGTACCCGACGAGCGAGATTTTGCCGGTTGATGTTGGCTATATGACGGCTGCAGCCGAAGAGTATGGCACTGATTTGCGTGTTACACTTTTTGCACAAGGGCTTGGCATAGTGCGCTGGCAATTGTCGCAGACCGAATTTGCCGACGAAAGCGTTGCCGAACCGACGCTTGTACAAGGCGCAGATATTTATGCTTCGGAGTTGCAGATATCAAAATCCGACAAGACTTACACTTTTTCGTTCTTGATTAACGAAAATGCTACCGATGTGGAATTACAACTGCTTTACGAAAACGAGTTAGTATTTCGTAAATCGTATAGCGCTCAAACAAAAGGCGAGGTGTCAATCCAATTGGACGAAACAGAAATTGAATGGCCGGATTTCCACATAGCCACCGATATGACTTGGGCTGTGAAAGTGACGGCTCGTTCTGTTAATGTTGTTACGTTGCTTAACGATGAATCCCAGCATTATCAGTTGTATGCATCTTATGGCTTGGGTATTGATTGTAATAGCGAAAATGCAACTTTTGGACATATTTATGCGTTGAATTCAATAGCAGGCACTTGCGCTGCCGGTCGTACTACTGCTCAAGGTTTGTTTGCCTATAAGGCTGATATGAGTCCGATAAATTCGTCGGCTTATACCGGCGGCATCACATGGGGAGCCAAAAATAGTCCTTATCGTTTGAGCGTGGCACCTGATGGCGATGTGTATTTGTGCGATTGGTCTGATGCACATTCCGGCGTTTGGGTGGCTGATGCCAAGAATTTGTCAGGGAGTTTTGCTCCATTGTTCTCGGCTAATAGTACGTTGAGCAGTGGTATAGCCAAAACCACTATAGGCGATACCATTCATGGAAGCATTTCGTCGTGCTGTGTGTTAGGAGTCGGTGCCGATAAAGTGCTTTATACGCTTGACGAGGATTATATTGCACAAGGCAAAACACTCAATATCTTGAAATATAACATTGGTGAGAATTCCTCTTGGTCGCAAGCGCCATCTGGTTTCGCTTTCAGGAATATAAATGGTTTCGTGGTGAATGGTAATGTGGATATTGCACCCGATGGTAACAATGGGTGGTGGATAATGCAATATCGCTATGCAGAGAAGTTGAACGAGCCAGCGCTTATTCATGTCAATGCCGAGGGAACGCCGGATTTTACTACCGGTGCGGAATTGCTTATCGGCAATAGTTACAATGGCGCATTAGGTGTTAGTGCCGACTGTCGTCGCATAGCGACATCGAGTAGCACTGGCATTGCTGTGTGGGATGTGATTTTCGATGCCGAAGGACAGGTCGAGGGGCTGAATTTGGCGTACCAAATCAATAAGGATGTGTACGACGGCCTTGGCACAAAAGTAAATGATATTGCATTTGATCCGGCAGGTAATCTCTACTATGTATGTAGCAACACCGAACGTTTGGTGGGCTTGGGTTTGCCCAAAGCCGACAATTCGTTTGTAACGCGGGCTCCTTCCGCCCAAACTATTGCGCTGCCACGTTATACCGTAACATTTGTCGATTACGACAGCAGCACCATTGTTACACAATTCATTATGCATGGTGATTCGGCAGTGGCGCCGGCCGAACCTACACGCATAGGCTATACGTTCAATGGCTGGAGCGCTGATTTTTCTCATATTTATGCTGATACACAAATAGTTGCTACTTACCGTCCAAACGATGGCGTGGCCTATACTGTCCGTCATTGGCAGCAAGATTTGGTTGACTCTACATACACTTTAATTGACGAAGAGCATCTTTATGGGACAACCGGTATTCAGGTTACGCCGCCCGTGAAATCATACACGGGTTTCACATCGCCCGTAGCCGAACCACTTACCATTTTGCCCGATGGTTCAGCCGTTCAAAATTACTACTACAATCGTAAAGTATTTACGGTTACGTTCTATGTCGATGACGTTATTTATGTAACTCAACAGGTGATGTATGGTGCTTCGGCTGCGACGCCGACTGTGCCAACCAAAACAGGTTATGTATTTGTTCGTTGGGATACCGACTATTCCGTTATTACCGGTGCTGTAGAAATTCATGCCGTATTTGAAGCAAACACGGTTACAGCAGTCGAGGATGTTAATCTGACATGTAGTGTGTATGTCCAACATCAACAGATCTATGTAACGGTGAGTGAGCCGACTGAAATCGTCGTTTATGCATCAAACGGTCAACTTATACACCAAGTTATTGATAATCATCTTGTCGTATATTGTGTGCCGGGCGCTTATCTTGTGCGTGTCGGAAATCGAACAGCCAAAGTGGTGGTGCAGTAGTGTTGTTGCACTTCATAAGATAAAAAATCCCGACCGTTTAGGGTCGGGATTTTTGTGTGCGCATAGTGCGCGGTTAATCTTCGTCTTTGTGTGCGGCTTCGTACTCTTTCAGCAGTTTGTCCTGTACGTCGCTCGGGCAGAGTTCGTACGAGGCGAACTTCATGGTAAACGAAGCGCGGCCGCCCGACAGTGAACTGAGCGAGGTGGAGTAGTTCGACAACTCTTTCAATGGTACTTTGGCGGTCAGCTTCTCAAAGCCTTTCACGCTTTCCATGCCCATGATGATGGCGCGGCGACCTTGCAGGTCACCCATCACGTCGCCCATGCGGTCGCTCGGTACGAGCACTTCGAGGTCGTAAACCGGTTCCATTACTTTCGGACCGGCGTTTTTGAAGGCTTCAGCAAAGGCATTACGGCCGGCCAAACGGAACGATATTTCGTTGGAATCGACGGGGTGCATTTTGCCGTCGTACACGATGACACGCACGTCGCGTGCATACGAACCCGTAAGCGGGCCTTGTTCCATGCGGTCCATTACGCCTTTCAGTATAGCCGGCAGAAAACGTGCGTCAATGGCACCGCCCACAATGCTGTTGATGAAGACGAGTTTACCGCCCCATTCGAGGTTGATTTCTTGCGTGTCGCGTACACTGATTTTGTACTCTTGTCCGCCGAATTTGAATGTGTCGGGTGTGGGCATACCGTCGAAGTAGGGCTCAACGATGAGGTGTACTTCGCCGAATTGTCCGGCACCACCCGATTGTTTCTTGTGGCGGTAGTCGGCGCGTGCGGCCTTGGTAATGGTCTCGCGGTACGGAATTTTCGGCTCGTCGTACACGATGGGCAGTTTGTCGTTGTTTTCGATGCGCCATTTCAGTGTGCGCAGATGGAATTCGCCTTGTCCGTGTACGATGGTCTGCTTCAGCTCTTTCGATTGCTCGATAATCCACGTCGGGTCTTCTTCGTGCATGCGGGTCAGTATCATGTTCAGTTTCTCTTCTTCGCCGTGTGCGTGCGGACGGATGGCGCGGCGGTATTTTGGGTCGGGATATTTGACCAACGGGAATACATAGTCGCAGCCTTTGCCGTTGAGGGTGTTGCCGGTGCGTGTGTCTTTCAGTTTGACGGTTGCGCCGATGTCGCCGGCTACGAGTTGTTCCACCTCTTCGCGGTTTTGTCCCGATACGGAATAGATTTGGCTGATGCGTTCTTTACCTTCGTTGCGGCTGACATTTGTCAGGTCGTCGCCGGTGCGAAGGGTGCCGCTCATCACCTTGAAGTATGACACTTCGCCGATGTGTGGCTCGACGCTGGTTTTGAATACAAACAGGCTGGTTGGACCGTTGGGGTCGGGAGCTACTTCGATGCCGGCGGTTGTAACGGGTTTGGGCATGTCGGTAACGAACGGCACGACGTTGCCAAGAAATTCCATCAGTCGGCGTACGCCCATCGAACGGCCGGAGCAGACGCAGAACACGGGGAATATGTCGCGCCCAACGAGGCCTTTGCGAATGCCGGTGCGCATCTCGTCTTCGCTGAGCGAACCTTGTTCGAAGTATTTGTCCATCAGCGTTTCGTCGTTTTCGGCGGCGGCTTCAATCAGTTTCTGATGCAGGTCGGCGGCTTTCTCTTGTTCCGAGTCCGGAATCGGTAGAATTTCGGGCGCACCGCCTTCGGGTTTCCAGCGATACATTTTCATCAGCAGCACGTCGATGACGGCGTTAAATTCGGGACCGACATTCAGCGGATATTGCACAAGCACAACTTTCGAACCGAAACTTTCGCGCAGTTGCTCAACGGTTTTGTTGAAGTCGGATTTTTCGGTGTCTAATTGGTTGCAGAGAAAAATGACCGGTTTGTGATGTTTTTCGGTGTAGCGGAAGTGGTTTTGCGTGCCAACCTCGACGCCGTATTGCGTGTTGAGCAAAATCACGGCTTGGTCGGTTACTTCCAACGATGTGATGGTGCCGCCGATGAAGTCGTCGTTGCCCGGGCAGTCGATGATGTTCAGTTTTTTACCCAACCATTCGGCGTGGATCACGGTCGGAAAAACCGAGTAACCGTACTCTTGTTCCACGGGAAAATAGTCCGAAACGGTGTTTTTGGCTTCGACGCTACCGCGGCGTTTTATAACGCCACTCTCGTAGAGCATGGCTTCTACAAGGGTGGTCTTTCCTGAGCCTGAACTTCCCATCAGAGAGATGTTCTTGATTTCGTTTGCTTGATAAACTTTCATGGTGATAAGGGTTTTAGGTTGAAAATTATTGATAATAATGCAAGCGTTGTCGCTTAAAATCTTCGCAATTTACAATTTTTTTTGCTAAAACGTATGTTTTTGGAGTATGTTTTACAACAAGTTTTTTGCAGTTGTCGTGTGTTGCCGTTTGGAACGAAAGGCGCTGATATTTCGTCTATTACTGACAATGTTGCGAAAAAATATGGCGCGAAACGTTTGCTTTTTCGCAAAAATTCCGCGCCACCTGGTTGCAAGTTTACTTGCGTTTGTCGCTATTTTGCTATTTTGTACACTTGTCGGCTGTTGTTTGTTGTCGTGTGTACGATGAAAATTCCGTGCGTCGTCAGTGGCACAAAATGGATGCCTCCGGTGTGTGCTTGGCGGTATAGTCGGCGCCCGCTGATGTCGTAAATGCTGACTATGCTGTTGGCCGGCAATCCGGCGATGCCGATGCCGCCGGCGTTAGCCCAAATGACGACCGCATCGTTGTGGATTTGTGCCGTGTGTACCTCTATTTCGGGTTCCTCGGGCTGCAGCTCCGGCACAATGTTGGTATGCTCTTCGTGTTCCACAATGTCGTTGGTCGTTACTTTTATTTCGTTCGAAAAATCTGTAACATAATCGTGCGATGTGGCGCGCAGGCGGTAGTAGTAGTCGGTGTTTTTATCGAGGTTATCTACCCACCAACCTTCGTACCACGGCTCGTTTTGCAGCACAAACGTGGTGTCTTGGTAGCCGTAGGTTGCCGATACATCGTCCAAGGTTACCGAACCATACACTTTGCGCGTGTAAATCCAACGGAATTGCGTGTAGTTCGCCTCGCGCGGGAAGGTATATACGGGATACTTTTTTTCGGTGGTGCTGTCGGCATACAAGGTGTCGATGTTTATCCATTGGCTGCCGTTGTACGCATCGAGCGTCAATGTGGCGATGGTGTCGCCGTTGCCTTTGGCTTTCTTGTAACCCCAGCGATACATGAACGACAATCGTCGGGCGGCATCGGCAAATTGTGGCGAAATGAGCGAGTCGAGTTTGCCTGTTTTCTCGTTTTTGAACGCTACGCTCGGTGTGGCTGCGCCACATGCGGAAGCCGTTTCGTTGCTTCCGGTGGTGGTGAATTGCCATCCGGCCGTTTCCAATACCGATTTTTGTATGATCAAACTGTCAAATCCTTCGTCGTAGGTGTGGAAACCCGGACCCGACAATTGATACACGTCTATCAGATATTTTTGTACGCCCGGCACACTTTCCCAGAGCGGTTCGAACGCATCGCCTTCGATGTTGTCGGGGTCGAGTGCGAGTGGCGGCGTCATTATGTCGGTGCGGAACCGCACGGCATTGACGGTGGGCGTTTGCGCCGCGCCTACTGCTGTGATGCGATAGGTGTAGGTGGTGTTCGGTGTGAGGTTGCTCGCGCGTGTGGCGATGAGGTTGCCTACCGGCTTGTCCTGGAATATGTATTCGGCAGGTGTGCCCGTCATGGTGTGCCGGTCGATGTCGGTGATGTAGTCGGTCGGGTGGCTTTCCCATTCCTCCCACTGGAACTGCGTGGTGGCGCCATTGACGGCCGGTTTGCGGGTGAGTGTAACGTCTTTGCCCCAATCCTGCGCATTGTCTATCTCGCCGAGCACATCGATGCGTATGCCGCTGTGGTAGAGTGCAATAGCGTCGTTGCCGTTGAACGAGAGCAGTGTTTTTTCGTCTTTGGCGTCGGCACCGCAGATTTTGTCGGCTAATTTTTGCAAGTCGGCAGAGGCGCCTTTATGTGCCAGCACATACACCGTGTTGTTTGGCAGTGTGCCGCTCAGTTGCAGCAACGAGTCGCCTTTGAACGACCCGACGCCGTTGTTCTGTTTGCGCAGTTCGTAGTGCGACAAATCGACGGCTTTGCCTGTGCCGTTGTAAATGGCGATGGCTTTGTTGAAACTCGATCCTTCGATGTAAGCCGAGAAGAATAGGTCGCTGGCCTGTTCGCCGCCGGTGTAGAGGTCGATGTGGTAATTGGCGGCATCGGCTTTGCGCATCCAGCCGAGTGTGGCGGCTGTGGCGGTGATGTCGGTAGGCTCGAGCACCATAAATTCGTCGGTTACCGATGCTTTGAGCGGAATATTGATTGCTTCGGCCAATCCGCCGCCGGAAATTTGAATGGTATCGGCATATTCACCGATTTCGACTGCCGAAAAAGTCAAGGTTACTTCGGCATCGCCTTGCAGGGCTTCGTTGGCGGTGATTCTGGTTTTCGATAGGGCAAAGGCCGGCGTGCTGTTCTTGATTTTCAGTTGCACATCGGCAGTCAGGTTAATGCCTTCGACGATGAATGTTGCACTTTGGTTGTCGCCTTCCATCAGCACGCCGAAATTGAATCTGTCCCAACGAGTGGGCGATACAAGGAACGGACGCTTGTCGGCCGGTGCCACAAAGGTTTCGTCGGTTTTGTCGCCCCAAATGTACTCGACCAATTCGGGGTAGTCGATAAACGGATTGCGGTTGCCCTGAATGGCGTAAACGGCCTCTTGGCGGTCGCGTTCCTTTTGCGACACAGGGTCGGCGCGGTGCCATTGCAGCAGCAGTTCCAAAGCCCAATCTTTCCATACGGGATAGGTGTTGTTGTCCATCATGGGCGATTGCCAGATGTCGGCAAACTCTTCGTAAACGGTGGCCATGTAGAAATAGGCGCGTGCGAAGTCGCCTTTGTAGTCGTCGGCAGGCTCGAAGCAGTTGCCGGCGTAGTCGTCGGTGCGGAAGGTGTTTTTGCCGACTTTGCTGACGCCGTTGTCGCTGGTTGCCTCTCCGACGATGCCGAGCGGCAGGTCGTTTTTCGCAGAATTGATGCGTCCTTCGGCCGGAAACAGATGGTTCAAGTCTTTGTACGAGTTGTACATGACGCTGCCCCACCACGATTTAGGCAGCGAGTGTTCGATGTGCATACCTTCCACAGCAGCAAAATCGGGTTTGCCATCCGTGTAAGTAAATTTGAATTTTTCGTTGGAATACATGTCGATGACGGTGCTGTCGGTTTCGTTGCGGTCGGTGTAGTAAAACCCTTGCCATGTGTAGCCGGCGCCGCCGCCGTATGCCAAAAAAATGCCGTTCGACGCAATGTTGTTCAAGGCGCTTTTCAAAGCCTCTTTTTTCAGACCATCCGTCTTGTAGTAGTAACCCGCCGGAATGTCGGCGCTTGCTGCTGCGACCAATAATGTCGCCAAAGCGGTGAATAATTGTTTTTTCATGGTATGTAAAGTGTTGAGGTTAATCGGTAAAAACTATTTTTTGAGCAAGGCGCACAGCGATAACAGGGTGTACCATACGATGATAATCGGCAATGCCCGCAGCCTGAAAATGACTGCCAAAATAATGACACCGCCGATGAAAATCCAGCGGATTTCGTTACCTTTCCAACCGAACGATTTGAATTTGAGCGAGAACATCGGCAGTTCGCACACCAACAGAAAACACGACACGGCAATCAGCAGCAAAATAGCCCAAGGATAAGTTGGCAGTTGCAGCGCGCCGCCATACGAGTAGGCCAATCCGACCCAAAAAATGGCGTTGGCCGGCGTTGCCAAACCGATAAATGACGTGGTTTGGCGTGTGTCGAGGTTGAATTTGGCCAACCGCAATGCCGAAAACGCTACCATGAGCAACGCCAAATAACGCGTGTAATCCCAACTGCTGCTGTTTAGCAACGAGTAGGCTGTCATGCCTGGTGCAAAACCAAAACTGATGAGGTCGGCCAGCGAGTCCAACTCTTTGCCGATGGCCGACGACACGCCCAACAGACGCGCCGAAAAACCATCAAAAAAGTCGAATACGGCCGACAACAGAACAAAAAATACCACCCATTTGTAGTTGGCTTCGTACGCCATCATCACAGCCATAGTGCCTGATAACAGATTCAAACAGGTGATTCCGTTTGGAATGTGTTGCTTTATCTTCATGTCGAATTAAGGTATTTTTCAACCCACAAAGTTAGCGAAAAATATATTAAGTTGGTGCAATAAATGATTTTTTTTGATTTTTTATTCAAAAAGTTTTGGTATGTCAGAAAAATGTTGTACCTTTGCACTCGAAATAGCGCGGGGTAGAGCAGGGGTAGCTCGTCGGGCTCATAACCCGGAGGTCGTTGGTTCGAATCCAGCTCCCGCAACAAAATGATAGTCAGCCGTTTAACGTGTGTTAAGTGGCTGCTTTTTTTAGATAGACTATGAAACGGCAACTCGTTATCGGATTACTCTGTTGCGCCTTGTTGGCGGCGTGCGAACGCAAACCTGAACAACAATACAACGCTCTGCTGGGCGATTGGTTTGTCTATGCGGCCTATCGCGAAGGCGGAAATACGGACTTGCTGCCGCTGGCCGACTTGTTGGGCTATGCGTGTCTCAAAACGTCGGTGCTGCATGTGCCCGACGACACCACGTTCGAACTCGAAAGCGACTGCGACATATTGGCTTGTAACGGCACCTATACGCAAAATGGTGCGGTTATACAGGGTGTTACATCGGATGGCGATACGCTGATTTTTAATTTCTTCGACGGCGTTTTGTCCACCATTCAGGATATTGATATCATCGGGCGCGTGGATTTGCGATTCCAAAAAACAAACGAGCCTTTGTATTGATCGAACGTGTCAAGGTATATGAATCACTATGACTAAACCGCGCATACTCATCGATGATTGCATCCCATTCATTCGTGGGGTATTCGAGCGTGTGGCCGATGTGCGTTATTTGCCGGCAGCCGATTTTGTACCCGAAGCCGTGGCTGCGGCCGATGCGCTGATAGTACGTACGCGTACGCATTGCAATGCGGCTTTGTTGGCCGATTCTTCGGTGAAGTTTGTGGCAACGGCTACCATCGGTTTCGACCATATTGATGTCGATTTCTGCAGACAGCGTGGCATTGCATGGACGAATGCCGCCGGTTGTAATGCTGAGGCGGTGGCGCAGTATGTGGCTTCGGCATTGTGCGTGTGGGCGCAACGTTCGCAATGCGATTTGCACACAAAAACACTCGGCATTGTTGGTGTCGGTCATGTTGGTAGTGCTGTTGCTCGTGTTGCTAAACTTCTGGGAATGAACGTTTTGTGTAATGACCCGTTGCGCGACGAACCCGATTTTGTGTCGCTTGACGAAGTGGCGGTTGGTGCCGATGTTATTACGTTTCATACGCCGTTGACTTATACGGGGATGTTTCCCACTTATCATTTGGCAGATGCCGATTTTTTTTCTCATTGTGAACGAAAACCGTTGATTATCAATGCGGCTCGTGGAGGTGTTGTTGACGAACAAGCATTGTTGACTGCTACAAATGCAGGGTGCATCGCTGCCTATGTGCTGGACTGTTGGGAAGGTGAACCACATATTGCTGCTGATGTACTTCGGTCGGCATTGATAGCTACACCGCATATTGCAGGTTATTCGGCCGATGGGAAAGCAAATGCTACCACTATGGCTGTGCAGGCGGTCAGTCGCTTTTTCGGCTTGGGACTTGATGACTTTGTGGTCGGTGAGTTACCGCCGAAGTTGCTTTGTCGTTGTACGCGTGCAGAATTACCGTTGCGTATGCTTGCAACTTACGACATTATGGCCGACGATGCCCGTTTTCGTCATGCGCCGACCTTGTTCGAACAACAACGCAGTTGCTATCCTATGCGTCGCGAGGTAGAGTGGAGTCTCGATTGTCGCAACTGAATGTCCCGGGACATGCGCGATAAAGCATGTAAATTTCGTGGTGGAGACGTAGTTTACATGGCATTGAAAGCAAAAAAATAGGGGCGAAACATGTTTTCCTCCTCAACTTTTTTTGCCGTATCTCTTGACAAGTGCTCAAAAATGTTGTATATTTGCAAGTTAATTTCGAGATAGATTTTTGTCGGGTGGCATTTTGTCGCCAAAGTATCACGCATCAAAACAATACAGAATAATGGCTCGCGTATATAAACCTCGTAAAAATTCGTTTTTCAATCAGCATTTTACTTCAACTGTCAGCATCGTGCTGGTGCTGTTTATGGTCGGTTTGATAGCGTTTTTGCTGGCCTTTGCCAACGAAATAGCTCAATATACCAAAGAACATATTGCATTGTCCGTTGTGTTGAGTGATGATGCTACCGAGGCCGATGTCGCGCGTCTTGAACGTTATGTGTCGGCATGCGATTTTGCAAAGCAACACGAATATATCAGCAAAGAACAAGCCTTGCAGGAACACATTGACGGTATGGGCGAAGATCCAACCGAATTGCTCGGTTATAATCCTCTTCGCGCGTCCATTGAAATTTATTTACAAGCCGACTATGCATGTGCCGACAGCATTGAGATGATTCGGCAAAAGTTGCGTCCATTTCAGGGTATCGACGATTTTGTCTATCAAAAAGATATGATACAGTTGTTGAACCATAATGTCAATCGACTTGCTATTGCATTGGGTATCATTGCATTAGTACTTCTGTTTATTTCGGTGGCGCTCATCAACAACACAATTCGTATATCGGTTTATTCGCAACGTTTCCTCATTAATACGATGAAATTAGTAGGTGCGCGTCCCGGCTTCATTCGCAAACCGTTTATGCGTCGTGCTGCAGGCAGTAGCGTCGTGGCTGCCGTGCTGGCGTTGGCTGCGTTGGGTGGCGCGTTGTATTATGTGCAAAATGAGGTGGGAACGCTGCTTAACCTATATCAATGGCGCATCGTGGTGCCGGTGGTTGTGTCGGTATTTGCGGTCAGTTTCGTGATGGTGATGTTCTCGACGCTGTTTGCCGTGAATCGCTATTTGCGCATGCAAACCGACGATTTATTTTACGTTTAATCAATGTTTTAGAGATATGAAATTTGCGTTCAGAAAAATGAATTTTGTGCTGATGGCTGTGGCTTTCGCACTGATAGTTATCGGTTTTCTGCTGATGCACGGGTCATCAACGACTTTGGAGTTTAATCCTGACGTGTTCAGTTTTCGCCGCATTACCCTGGCACCAATCGTTTGTATGTCGGGATTTGTGATGATGGTGGTTGCCATTTTGTGGAAAGGTAAAAAATAGGGTAACATGGATTGGTTAGAAGCGTTGATCTTGGGCATTGTTCAAGGCCTGACGGAATATTTACCGGTTTCAAGTAGCGGACATCTGCAAATAGGTCATGCATTATTGGGTACGTCGGGCGAGGAGAATCTGACTTTTGCCATTGTGGTGCATGCCGCTACGGTATTGAGTACATTGGTCGTGTTGTGGCACGAGGTAGCACAGTTGCTCAAAGGCACGTTCACGACTACGGCATGGAACGACGAAAAACGATATGTCTGCAAATTGCTCGTGTCAATGATTCCCGTTTTTGTGGTAGGTATGTTTTTCAAGGATGAAGTCGAGGCGTTTTTCGGCGATGGTTTATTGCTCGTGGGTATTTGCCTGCTGTTGACAGCCACTTTGTTGGCGTTTGCTTATTTCGCCAAACCGCGTCAAAAATCGGATATATCGTATGTCGATTCATTCATCATTGGTTTGGCGCAAGCAGTGGCTGTGTTACCTGGCTTATCGCGGTCGGGGGCAACTATTGCCACCGGTCTGTTGTTGGGCGATAAAAAAGAAAGTGTGGCGCAATTCTCCTTTTTGATGGTGTTGATACCGATTTTAGGCGAAGCGTTTTTAGATATACTCGACCTATGCGGTTCGCAGGCCGATCTTGGTATCGGTTGGTTGCCGCTGACGGTCGGTTTTTTGGCGGCGTTTGTATCGGGTTGTTTGGCTTGCAAATTTATGTTGTCGCTTGTAAGGCGCGGCAAACTTATCTATTTTGCCATCTATTGCGCCATCGTAGGCGCGGCCACTGTTATTTGCTCGCTGTTGTGATATGAATAGTCAACTTGCCGAATTTGTCGAAGGTAAAATTTTATACCTCAACAAACCGTTGCATTGGACGTCGTTCGATGTGGTGAATCGGGTACGCAGCGTATTGTGTCGCGCGTTGGGCACCAAAAAACTCAAAGTCGGTCATGCGGGCACGCTTGATCCGCTGGCTACCGGCGTAATGGTGCTGTGTACAGGCAAAGCAACGAAGCAAATCGACAGGTTGCAGGCTGGCGTCAAAGAGTATGTGGCCACGCTGGAGTTAGGTGCTACGACACCATCGTTCGATTTGGAACATCCGATTGATGCGCATTACCCGACGGAACATATCACGCGCGCCTTGATTGACGAGGTGTTGCAGCAGTTTCGCGGTGAAATATGGCAAGTGCCGCCCGTCTATTCGGCGGTAAAAATTGACGGTAAACGTGCCTACGACTATGCCCGCAAAGCGCAAGAAGTGAACATACAGCCCAAATTGTTGGTGATTGACGAATTGGAAGTGTTGCACTTTGCGTTGCCTGTACTGACAATCAGAGTTGTCTGCAGCAAGGGCACCTATATTCGCGCTTTGGCACGCGACATCGGACGCGCCTTGAACAGCGGCGCTCATCTGACAGCCTTGCAACGTACGCGCGTAGGCGACGTGTCGCTGACCGAGTGTCTGGAAATTGATGAATTGGTGGCGGACATTACCGCCATGATGCCTCAAAAATAATTAAAAACAAATAATATGAAATTATCGAAGTTCAAATTTAAGTTGCCCGAAGAGCAAATTGCCCAATATCCCGTTGAGCATCGCGACGAATCGCGCTTGATGGTGTTGCATGCCAAAACAGGCGAAATAGAGCACCATGTTTTCAAGGAAATCATTAACCAATTCGACGAAAATGACGTGTTTGTATTCAACGATACGCAGGTGTTTCCGGCGCATTTGTTGGGTAATAAGGAAAAAACCGGTGCGCAAATAGATGTATTTCTGTTGCGTGAACTGAATCCGAAATTACACTTGTGGGATGTGTTGGTGGAGCCTGCACGCAAAATACGCATCGGCAACAAACTCTATTTCGGCCCCGACGAATCGATGGTAGCCGAAGTTATCGACAATACTACCTCGCGCGGACGCACGGTGCGTTTCTTATACGATGGTGAACACGATGACTTCAAACGCGAATTATACGCACTTGGCGAAACACCGATACCACGATACATTAAACGTCCTGTCGAGCCGGAAGATGCCGAACGCTATCAAACAATTTTTGCCAAAAATGAAGGCGCTGTCGTAGCGCCAATGGCCGGAGCACATTTTAGTCGCGAGTTGCTCAAACGTATGGAAATCAAAGGAATAAATGCCGCATGGATAACATTACATGCAAGTTTAAGTATGTTTCGCGATATTGATGTAGAAGATTTAACGAAACACAAAATGGACTCTGAACAGATGTTCATCGAAGAAGAAGCCGCCGATTTGTTCAATAAAGCGCACGAGAGCGAGCATAAAGTATGTGCCGTTGGCACCACGGTGCTACGTGCTTTGGAAACAGCGTCAATGGCCAATGGTTTCATTAAACCGTACGAAGGTTGGACGAGTAAGTTCATATTCCCTCCCTATGATTTCACGACAGCCGATGCGTTGGTATCGAATTTTCAAATGCCATACAGCACTATGCTAATGAATGCGGCGGCTTTTGGTGGTTATGAGTGTGTGATGAACGCTTACGATGTGGCGGTAAAAGAAGGTTACCGATTTGGCGCGTATGGCGATGCGCTTCTTATAAAACGCTGATTTATACATAAATAATAAATAAAGGCGAATAACAAATCTGTTATTCGCCTTTATTGTTTTGGTATGATGGTCCGTTGGTTTATTGCATTTCCGACAGCAGATTGATATCAATGTCATCGCCGTGTTTATCGACAAATCGAAAATCAAGGAAACCAAGTTCGTGTAACGCCACCACTTTAAATCTGCAACGGTATTTCCAACGCCAACGTCGTTCTATCGAGCGCAGACCTTTTTGCAGATAAGCGGCCACATAAGGGTGCACCATCAGTGTAACATTGGTAATCTTAAAATCGCGCACGATACCGGCTAATTGGTCTTCTATTTCATCGACCAACAAAATAGCCGGACGCGCTTTGCCTGTACCATGACAGGTCGGGCAGGTTTCGTCGGTGCGTATCATGGTTGCGGGACGTACACGTTGCCGCGTGATTTGCATCAGGCAAAACTTGCTGAGTGGCAAAATGTTGTGTCGTGCACGGTCGCCGGCCATGAGTTCCGTCATGTGCTCGTATAGTTTTTGCCTATTATCGGCTTCCATCATGTCGATGAAGTCGATGACGATAATACCGCCAATGTCGCGCAGACGTAACTGGCGGGCGATTTCTTCGGCCGAAGCCATATTGACTTCCAACGCATTCTCTTCTTGCGATTGTCCGGCGCGTGCACGCGTACCGCTGTTGACATCGATGACGTGCATCGCCTCCGTTTGATCGAATATCAGATAGGCGCCACGTTTGACGGAAACAGTGCGTCCGAACGACGATTTGACATATTTTGCAATGCCGAAACTCTCGAATATCGGTAGTTCGCCGGTGTATAGTTTGACAATGTTTTTGTCGGGCGCAATGGTTTGAAGATAAGTGGTCAACTCGTCGAATGTAGCCTTGTTATCCACATGAATACATTCAAAATCGTCGTCGAACAAATCGCGCACGATAGCTGCCGAGCGACTCAATTCTTCAGCGATAAGACAGATACCGCCTGCTCTTTGAATATTTTCGATGGCGTCATCCCAACGCGCAATCGTCATTTTGAGTTCTGTGTCGAGTTCAGCCACGCGACAATCTTCGGCTACTGTACGCATGATGAGTCCGCAGTTGGCCGGTTTGATGCTTTGCATCAATTGGCGTAGGCGTGTGCGTTCGGCATGCGACCGAATTTTTTGCGACACGGAAATTTTGTCGCCGAATGGCAAAAATACCATATTGCGACTAGCAATGGAAATTTCGCCGGTCAGGCGCGGCCCTTTGGTCGAAATCGGTTCTTTGACTATTTGCACCAAAATATAGTCGCCTGTGGTCAGCACGTCTTTGATGTTACCCTCGCGTTCCAGATTCGGATAACGTTTCAACTTGTTGGGCAGATGTTTGCGGTCGCTCAATAACTGCTTGATGTAGTTGTGCATCGTCAGGAATTGGTCGCCCAAATCGTGATAATGGATGAATGCTTCTTTGCTCGAACCAATGTCCACAAAAGCGGCGTTCAATCCTTGCATCACACGTTTGACGCGCCCCAAATAGATATTCCCAACAGAAAACGACGCCTTCAGTGTATCTTTGTGTATCTCAACCAGTTTTTTGTCTTCCAGCAGAGCTATGGCTATGGCATCGTTGTTTACGCCTATTACTAATTCTTTTTCCACAATGGTAAGCTATTTTGATTTCATGGCAACGGGAATCGCCCGCTGACGATAAGGAATAAAACAAAAAAACAAACTTAAAGACGCTAAACGGATACCGAACTCTAAATTTGTTTTTCGTGTTACAGACAAGTTTATTTTTTCTTGTGTCTGTCTTTTCTTAAACGTTTTTTACGTTTGTGTGTCGACATCTTATGTCTTTTGTGTTTTTTACCGTTTGGCATAATTCTTGATTTTTTAACTTGTAAAAAAACTTTAACGCGTTATTTCAATTTCGCAATAAATTCTTTCGAAGGTTTGAACGCGGGAATACTGTGTTCGGGAATGATAATAGTAGTGCTTTTCGAAATGTTGCGAGCTGTTTTCTGAGCACGCGTTTTCACGATGAAGCTACCAAATCCCCGCAAATACACGTTATGTTCCTTCGCCAAATCAGTTTTGCCTGCGGCATGCAATCTCTTACTCTCTTGCAATGAGCCTTTGACGGTTTCGATGAAAGCCTCAAGCGTTCTCAGCACGTCTTCTTTGCCGATGCCCGTGTTTTTGGCAATTTCATTTACAATGTCTGCTTTTGTCATGTCAGTAAAGTTTATTAGGTTGTTATTATTGTTCGAGTTCGTTTTTCGGACTGCAAAGATAGTAATTATTTTTTGAAAGACAACCATTTAGCACAATTTTTTTTGATTTTTTCTTTTTCTGCGAAAAAAGTTGCATCTTTGCACCATGAAAAAGACAGATTTTTACATGATTCTTGACAATATTGATTGGCTACAACGTCGTTTGGCGGCATGGTACGAAACTCATCGGCGCGATTTGCCGTGGCGACACACGCGCAACCCATATCGGATTTGGGTCTCGGAGATTATTTTGCAGCAGACGCAGGTAGCCCAAGGGTTGGAGTATTATCGACGATTTGTGGAGCAATTCCCAACGGTAGAAGCGCTGGCCGCTGCGACGCAAGACGACGTGTTGAAAGTGTGGCAGGGACTTGGCTATTATAGTAGGGCGCGACATCTGCACGAGTCGGCACAACTCATTATGGAACGTTTTGGAGGCCGATTTCCGACAAAATACGCCGATGTGCTGTCGCTCAAAGGCGTGGGCGAATATACGGCGGCAGCCATCTGTTCGTTTGCCTATTGGCAGCCGTATGCCACAGTCGATGGTAATGTTTATAGGGTGTTGGCGCGCTATTTTGGCTGCCATATACCGATTGACACGACCGAAGGGAAGCGTTGGTTCGCACAATTGGCACAAAGATTGCTCGATACACGTCAGCCCGATGTACACAATCAAGCGTTGATGGAGTTTGGCGCGTTGCAATGCACACCCGTTGCGCCTCGCTGTAGCGATTGTCCTTTGTGCGATAGTTGTGCAGCCTTGTTCGGAAAGTGTGTCGATATGTTGCCTCGCAAACAGGGTACGACGCATGTGCGCGATCGTTATTTTTATTACCTATTTATTATCGTTGACGACAAAACATTTTTGCACCAACGCGGAGCACATGATGTTTGGCAGGGATTGTATGAGTTTCCGTTATTGGAGTTGACGCGACCGATAGGCGTCGAACGACTATTGCGCAAAACAGAGGTGACGGATTTAATCGGTAGCGGCGGTTATGAACTTGTACACGTGTCGCCGGTCAAAAAACATGTGTTGAGCCATCAACGCATTTTCGCGCAGTGCCTCACGGTGAAATGTGTCGCACGCACCGATGCCTTGGCCGGTTATACGGAAGTGCCGTTGTCCGCTTTGTCTGATTTCCCGATATCCCGTTTGATGGATCGACTGATAGCCGATGCACAAAAATAACGAAGGGGGCTGAACCATGTGTTTCGCCCCTTTCGTTTGCAGTGTACCTATCTGTTAGTTATTTGACAATTTTCAGTACGCCGTTGTCCGATTTTACAATGTAGATACCGGTGGCAAAATTATCAATGTTTATGTCGCCGTTGCCTGTGGTAAGCAGAATGCCGTTGATATTGTAAATTTCCAAATAGCGATTATTGTTATTGTGCACGATGCCGTCAGCATAGTACACGTCGTCAAGCGTGATGTGCCGAATAGCCGTATTTGTCCCTATGTAACGATAGAGTTGTATGGGAATCAAAATCGCATTATTGACATCTTGATAGTAGCGGAACAGCAATTTGCGGCCGGAGGATGTTTCGTCTATGTTGTAGCGCAGTTTCGAACCATCGGCGCCTATAATATTGACATTCAGGCCGTCCAGCTCTATTTTGTTCGGCAGAGCGGTGGTGCTTGTCTGCAAACCGTTTATATTGTTATACTCGGTTTCGGCGGCGTTGTAACCGATGAATTTCCCGCCTGCACCTTGTATGCTGTAGTTATTAGCGTTTGTGGTGCGAATGTCGAAACTGATAGCCATAGTTTCGCTGTCGGCTACGATGGCTTCGTCGGCAATACTGACCGTTTTTGTGTTTTTGCTAACATCAAACTCGTTGAGCGATCCGTCGAAAGCGAGGTTGTATTCTTCGCACACAATCAGGTATTTTCCTTCCCAACTTGCAGGTTCGGCAGTAACTTTTACAAAGTATTCGCCTTCGGTCGGTTGTCCCGATACGACCACTTTGCAACTATCGGCTACGCCATTGTAAGCCGTGGCCACAATGTATGTTGTGCCGGCACCTACAGCAACGACATATCCGCGTGTGCTGACTGTCGCCACACGCTCATTGCGCGATTCCCACGACACCTCTTTCAAATCGTCGTCGAGGTCGGCAGGCAACACTGTGGCTGAAAGCGTCGTGTAATCGCCTTTGGCGAATTCCAACAGATGTTCACTGACAATCACCTCTTCGGGCTGCGGTTTGCTTTTGACTATCACGACACACGAGTCCTGCAATCCCGATACGGTGGCGGCAAAAATGCGGGCTTCGCCGGGCGATTGTGCTTGGGCTACACCGCTGGTGGCATTGATAGTTACAATGTTGGCATCGCTCGAAGACCATCTAACCTCTTCCACAAACGAACCGTCAGGCAAAAAAGTTACGCCGAATGATTCGGTGTCGAATATATTGCCGGGTATGTCGGCCACCATGGTCAGGGTGTCCACCTCTTCGGAATCGATGTTGATGACAATGGCTGTAGCGCCCTGACGCACAGTTACATGGCAGGTGTCGGTTACGGTGCCGTCGCCGTTCAATACCACGATGTCGGTGGTGCCTTCGGCTTCGGCTGCAACCACGCCGTCGGTTGTAACCGTAGCAATGGCTTCGTTGAGCGACTTCCACGACAACGTTTCGGTACTGTTGGCCGGATAACGTTTTGCTGCTAATTGTTTGCTGCCGCCAATGGCCAATGTCAACTCTTTCGGGTCGATAGTTAGGCGTGAACATGGCAGTTCTTTATCGACTGTCCATTTCAGTTTGACATCCCAAATGCGGAAACCACCGTTATCGCCGGCAATGATGAAGCCGGTAGTGGCTGTGGGTGTTTCGGGTTTCAGTGTAACGCTTGTTAACCCGGTAACTTCCTGGCGCACAATGCAATTTTCGCCAACGGTGTCCAACGCACCATTGTTGAATTGTCCCGGAAAGTTTTCTTTGATAAAATAGATATAGCGTTCGTATTGAACCGGCGTGCCGATGGCGGTAGTGTTGTCGCCGATGGTCAGCGTGATTTCTTCGATGGGGAAACCGACTTCGGGCAACTGCAACCACGAATAAGGGTCTGACGTAAATTTTTTGAGTTGAATGTACTGCTCAGGCGTATCGTTGCTGTGTTGGTTTTTGATGAAACAGCCACTGTATTCAAAACCACGCTCGTCGGTCAATGTCCATGTTTTATAACTTTGTTCTTTGCCTTCGCAGGCTACAATGTCGGCGTTGGTGAGCATGGTTGAGTCTTGATATGTCTCGAATGCCGATAAAGCGGTACTTGCCAAGCAGGCACACAAAAATAATGTAATTCTTTTCATGATTATTTTATTTAAGGTTATTTCAATTTGCAAAAATAGTATTTTTTCTTCACAATAATGTTGTTATTGTCTGTTTTTGTTGGTCGGTTACACATTATTTTGTATTTTTGCACCACATAATAAAAACAAATATCATGAAAAAACTTACAATGTTGATGGCGCTTTGCGTCATGGTGCTTTGTGTGTCGGCCGAAACGTACACGCGTGTTACGAAATTCGACAAAATCGGAACCAATTTTCAAGACACATTTTTAGTGGTGTGCGAGTACGCCGGCAATGCCTACATTTTCGATGGGCAAAACGAAGCTGGTCGCAACTATGTGCTGGTCGAAAATTTTTCGGGCAACCAATTGATTGGCAATTACGCCGATAACGAATGTGTACTGTTGCACAATCAGTGGCATGCGTACGACAAACTCTGTTCTATGCTTTGCAAAGGCGATGGTGAACGCGCCGGTGGCTATTATCTCGGGGGCGTTGGAGGCGGCAACGGCATTCAGTTCTCGAACGGCCAACTTGATGTCGAAATAACGTGGCAAGGAGAATTTGGTATCGATATCGTGTCGAAAACGGGTGGAGGCAAGTTTCAATTCAACACCGCTGACAAAGTTTTCAAATTCTACAGTCAATCGGAACAAACGCGTCCTGTGCTCTTTGTCAAAGGGAACGGTGGCGACTATGTGGGTGAAGACGAAACAACTAACATACTCGACATCAATTATGTGCAGGCCGATTTATACGCACGTTATTCCGATTTTTCAAACAATCTCTATTTTTGGGATTTGAGGTTAAATCAATCGGAATCCGAAACAACCGTGCCGCGTGTCGAAACATCGATTCAAACCTCGTCGATGACGGCTTTGGCCGGTAACTATTCGCAAACAACGCCAAGTACGCAGGCCGGTTGGGCGACAGCAAGTTCGTACATCCAATTCCCCAGCAGCGAAGAAGGTGGCACGCAGGCCAAACTCACCACGCTGGAACTGACATTGACGCCGGTCAGTCGCTACGACGAAAAATGGTACAATTACCACATCGTGCTGAACTGCATCGACTCAAACAAAAAACGTTGGAAACTCGACAAGGTATTGCCGATTGTTTGCACGTTTACCGACCGCGACCCAAACAACCAAAATTATGATTTGGAAACCGACTACGAATATGTGATGGACGAAAATTTGCCGACCGCTATTACGTTGGTAGCCGCCGATGCGTTGCAGGTGTACGCTGTCGATGGTATGGTTTATGGTGCCGATAATATGCGCATTTTCAATTTGATCGGCCAAGATGTTACCCGTCTAAATGGCTGTTTGAAAGGTATTTATATTGTTCGCATTGACGACAAAACGGCGAAATTGTTGGTGCCGTAATTACACAAAAAATACAGATAAAACGATAGAGCCGCAACCTTCAGGGTCGCGGCTCTATCGTTCAGTCCTTTTAAAGTTACAGTGCCTCGAGGACAGCTACCAGCAACTTCCAGAATTTTTCGGTAGCCGCGATGTTCAACCGCTCGTCGGGCGAATGTACACCACGCATTGTCGGGCCTACCGACACCATATCTAAATGTGGATATTTTTCACTGAATAAACCGCATTCCAAACCGGCATGTATGGCGCGAATTTTGGCTTTTTGACCGAACAGACGTTCGTACGTAGCGGCGGTCAGTTGCGCCAACGGCGAATGCGGATTGGGTTTCCAACCGGGATAGCCGTCGCCGTGCGTAACCGTTGCTCCGGCCAAGGCGAACGCACTCTCCACCATGCGTGCAGCATCGTATTTCGACGATTCCACCGAACTGCGCTGACTAGTTGTAACCAAAATTTCATCTTCGCCCTGCATTTTCACGGAAGCCAGATTAGTCGATGTTTCAACAAGTCCGGGCATATCGTCGCACATGCGCAGTACGCCGTGCGGGCAAGCATACAAAGCGTTGAGCAACCGCTCGCTGTCGGCCTTGTCGATGAATTGCTCGGGCATGGATGTCGATTCCAAATCAATGGTAAAATTGGGTTCGGTAGCCGCCAATTCGGCCTCGACGTCGGCTGCAAATCGGTTGAGTTTCACGCGCAATGTCTCTTTGTATGCCATTGGTACAGCGGCCACGGCTGTCGCTTCGCGTGCGATGGCGTTGCGCAGATTGCCGCCGTTGAACGAAGCGAGCGCAAGGTCGGTTTCGTGGGCTGTCTGCCACAAGAAACGGGTTAGCAATTTATTGGCATTGCCGCGTCCTTTTTCGATGTCGTCGCCGCTATGTCCGCCGGTCAATCCTTTCACTGTGATGCGGAAAGCGAAATAACCTGCGGGAGCCTTTTGTGGCGTGTAGCGTAACACGGCTGTCGTGTCGATGCCACCGGCACAGCCGATGAAAAATTCGCCGTCATCTTCCGAGTCGAGGTTGATGAGCATATCGCCGTGCAGAAATCCGTTTTCGAGGGCAAAAGCGCCGGTCAAACCGGTTTCTTCGTCAACGGTGAAGAGGCATTCCAACGGCCCGTGTTTCACATCGTCGGATACGAGTACCGCCAGAGCGGCCGCCATGCCGATGCCGTTGTCGGCACCAAGTGTCGTACCGCGTGCGCGTACCCATTCGCCGTCGATGTAGGGCTGTATGGCGTCATTGTCGAAATCGTGTTCGGTGTCACTGTTTTTTTCGCATACCATATCCATGTGGGCTTGCAGCACGATGGCCGGATGCGATTCGTAACCTGCCGTGGCCGGTTTGCGCATCAATACGTTGCCGGTTTTGTCCGTCAGCGTTTCAAGGTTGTGGTCCTGCCCGAATTTTTGCAGGAAAGCAATGATTTTTCCTTCGCGTTTCGATGGACGCGGCACTTGGCAGATGTCGGCAAAAATGCGCCAAAGCGTGTTTGGTTGTAATTCTGAAATAGTCATATTTTTTAGTGTATTGATAGTTCGAATTTTAAGATGAAATGCACAATATAGCTCATTTAATAGTGCAAAATTATAAAAAATTGCGCAATTCAGTTCTAAAAATAAGTTAAATATTATAGGTTTGTGTTCGATTTTCGCCGTTTGGTGCTCTATAAGATAATTTTATTCATTATCTTTGCGAAAAAATTAGTGTTGTGGACTTGTTCGTGTGTACTTTGGCGTTGGTCGGCGTGGCCGTCTTGCTGTTGGGCGTGAAAGTCTTTTTTGTTAAAGGCGGTCGTTTCCCAAACATACACATCGGTGGCAACAAGGCAATGCGTCGGCGCGGCATTTCGTGCGCGACATCGCAAGACCGCGAAGCACAACAAAAGACCGTCGAGTCGTTACATCAAGCATAATTATTTATTCGGAAACAATTTTATAAAACACAAAACAATGAAGAAAATTTTTATTTTTGCGGCAGCGGCGTTGCTGTTTTCCGCGTGTGCCAAATCGAAACAATCCTGCGAAGTACAGAGTTTGGAGCCGGTTGCCGGTGCGATTCCGGTGGCTGTTGTCAATGCCGACTCCATCTTTTCGCAATATCAGTTGGCCATAGAGTTGCGCGAGCAACTGACCAAAAAACAGGAAGATGCCCGCTTGACCGTGAACGAAAAAGCGCGTAAATTGCAAAATGAAATGGTTGATTTTCAGCGTAAGTTGGAGAATAACGCGTTTTTGAGTCGTGAACGTGCCGAACAGGAAGGGCGTCGTCTGCAGCAAAAAGAGGCTGACCTCCAAGCACTTGATCAGAAACTGACACAAGATATTTTGGAAGAGCAGCAACGCTCGAATCTGCGCTTGCGCGATAGCATCGACCGCGCGCTCGAAGTGCTGAACCGCGACGGCAGATACCAACTGATTCTATCGACAAGTTCGCTGAACGACAATGTTTTATTTGTTGCGTCGGCATTGGACATTACGGCCGATGTAGTTACTTATCTGAACGATAATTACTAAATAGCGTTGTCGTTACGACACCCTAATATATTCAGCCGTTCCCGATTGGGTTCGGCTTTTTTTGTGAGGATTAGTCAGACAAAAACGGCATACGCAGACTGTCGTCAAGAAAACGGACGTGTATGCCGACGGTGTAGATGTGCGGTTGCAAAGTATGCGGCAGCAGTCGGTTATCGACAAGGCGCGCTGCGTCTTTTTCGGTTACAATAATGGCTTTTGGCGTAGGTAAAGCGTCAAATTCCCGTTGAATATGTTCAAAATCGGTGGCCGAGAAATTGTGATGGTCGGCAAACGGCATCGGCGTGATGGTGGCAGCCTGAGGCGTCAGATGGTCGTGCAAGCCTTGTGGCGACACAATGCCTGTAACTACCAGCATGTGCGGTTTGACTATCGCATCAAACGGCCACGCGATGCCATTGGTGAAGGCACGTGGCGGCTCGTAGTCGAATGTCGAGAAGCACAGTTGCTGATTGTCGCGCAGTTGCAGGCGCGTGCGCCATGCAGCGTGATTTGGAATGTAGTCGGCCGGACATTTGCTGACAATGATGCAATCGGCACGTTGCAAACCATGTTGCGATTCGCGTAAGCGTCCGAGCGGCAAATAGTCATCGGTATCGGTGGGACGATTGAAATCGACCAAAACAATCGAAAATGACGGTGTTACAAAACGGTGCTGAAAAGCATCGTCGAGCAGAATGATGTCGGGCGGCTGTGGCAGTTGCAATAGTTGTTCGATGCCGTGGACGCGTTTTTCGTCAACGGCAATGAGTGTGTCCGGAAATTTGCAGTGCATCTGAAACGGTTCGTCGCCGATGTCGCGTGCCGTAGTTTGTGCATCGGCCACGATAAAACCGCGTGTGCGACGTTTGTAGCCACGACTGAGCACCGCTACGCGTTTGTCGGCGAACTGTCGAATGAGATATTCGGTATGTGGTGTTTTGCCGGTGCCTCCGACCGTGATATTGCCGATACAAACGACCGGGACGTCAAATTGTTTGTGGCGCAACAAACCATAATCGAAACATTTATTGCGTAAACAAACAATACCGCCAAACACTTTGGCAGGCAGAAGTAAAGCTGTTTTTTTCAGTGTATTCATCGATGTGCAAAGATATAAAAAAGTTGCCGAGGCGACAAATGTTTTGGCTGTTTGATTTTTTTTGCGTACCTTTGCGCACGAAATTTATACTTCAGTCTTGTCCGTATTCTTCGGCAAAAGGCTCGTGTGCTTGGTCAACCACGTAAAAAACAAGAAAATATGAAACAAACTGTCTCTATTCCATTCATGATGTTCGGCATTTTGTTCAATGTATGCCTGATAACATCTAATCTTTTGGAAACCAAAGTGATAGCATTAGGACCGTTGACATTGACGGCCGGATTGCTTGTGTTTCCGATTTCGTATATCATCAACGATTGCATTACCGAAGTGTGGGGCTTTCGCAAAGCACGCATTATTATTTGGAGCGGTTTTGCCATGAATTTTTTCGTCGTAGCATTGGGTTTGCTGGCTGTGCAGTTGCCGGCGGCTCCGTTTTGGGAGGGCGAAGCGCATTTTAATTTCGTGTTTGGCATGGCGCCGCGCATTGTGGTGGCTTCGTTGATGGCCTTTGTCGTCGGGTCGTTTTTGAATGCGATAGTGATGAGTCGCATGAAAGTGCGTCACGCGGGGCGTTATTTCTCGTGGCGGGCTATACTGAGTACCATCGTTGGCGAAACGGCCGATTCGCTCATATTTTTCCCGATTGCTTTCGGCGGATTGATGGCATGGCAGGAATTACTGCGGTTGATGGCGGCACAAATCGTGCTGAAAACGCTTTACGAAATGATTGCTTTACCCATAACCATACAGGTTGTAAAAGCGGTAAAACGTTTGGAAGGCAGCGACGTGTACGACAACGATATTTCGTATAATGTGTTCAAATAAATTGATTATCATTTAATTATCGTTGCGATGAATCACAATACGGCATTAGTGCTTTTCAGTGGCGGGCAGGACTCGACCACTTGCCTCTTTTGGGCAAAACAACGCTTCGAAAAAGTGGTGGCGTTGAGTTTTAGATACGGACAAAAGCATCAGCATGAGGTGGATTTAGCACGCGAAATCGCGCGTACAGCCGACGTGGAATTTCATGTAACAGACGCCTCGTTCATGGCTGAGTTAGGAAATAATTCGCTGACTAACAGTTCGTTACAGATGGACGAAGCAAAGCCGGCCGATCGTTATCCGAACACGTTTGTGCCGGGACGCAATCTGTTTTTCTTGGCCATTGCGGCTGTATTTGCGCGTGAGCGCGGCATCAGCCACTTGGTGACGGGCGTTTCGCAGACCGACTTTAGCGGTTATCCCGACTGCCGCGACGCGTTTATCAAATCGATGAATGTAACGCTGAATCTCGCCATGGACGAACAATTTGTCATACACACACCGCTGATGTGGATCGACAAGGCGCAAACGTGGGCGTTGGCCGACGAACTTGGCGTGTTCGATTTGGTCAGATACAAAACCTTGACCTGCTACAACGGCATCGCCGGCGACGGTTGCGGTCATTGTCCGGCATGCAAATTGCGCCGCGAGGGATTGGAACGTTATCTGCAAACACAACATAAACAATGAAAGAACGAAAAGACGAACTCAGTTTGTTGGGGCGCAAAACGGAATATCGACAAGATTATGCGCCCGAAGTGCTCGAAACGTTTGACAACCGCCATCCCGACAACGATTATTGGGTGCGGTTCAACTGTCCTGAATTTACGAGCCTTTGCCCGATTACGGGGCAACCCGATTTTGCCGAAATCCGTATCAGTTACATTCCTGACGTGAAAATGGTGGAAAGCAAAAGCCTGAAACTCTATCTGTTCAGTTTCCGCAACCACGGCGATTTCCATGAGGATTGTGTCAACACCATTATGAAAGATTTGATTCGCCTAATGGATCCGAAATACATCGAAGTTACCGGTTTGTTTACTCCACGTGGCGGCATTTCCATCTATCCGTACGCCAACTATGGCCGTCCCGGCACCAAATATGCCCAATTGGCCGAGCAACGTTTTGCCAATCACGAGTAAAGTGAAACTGCGGCAGCAATAAACAAATTTTAGCGAAAGAAACTGAAATGGACGTTGCCGTAGTGGCGGTGTTCCACAAAGTGCGGATGCGTGTCGAACGCATTTGTTTTGCCGTGTTCAAGTACGAAAACTCCGCCGTCGCGTAGACGATTTTTAGCAAAAATACGGTCGGGTATTTCCGCAATATTGGGTAGTTGGTACGGCGGATCGGCAAAAATCAAGTCGTACATTTCGTTGTTTATGTCGAGAAAGCGGAAAACGTCGCTACGGTACACACGCAGATTGTCGATTTTGAGTGCGGCAGTCGTTTTTTTGATGAATGCAATGTGATTTTCGCTCATTTCGACACTGCTGACGTGGGCGCATCCACGCGATATACATTCGAAACTGATGCTGCCCGTGCCCGAAAAAAGGTCGAGCGCCGTGCAACCGTCCCAGTCGAGGTAGTGATTCAGTACGTTGAACAAACTCTCTTTGGCGAAGTCTGTCGTCGGTCGTGCCGTGATATTGGTTGGTGGGTTGAAGTGCCGTCCTCTGAATTTTCCGCTGACGATGCGCATATCGTTTTATTGGCGTTTGTTTATGCAAATGTAGCGCAAGCAAAATTGCCGGCGCCACATGTGTGTTTGTTTTGTTTGTAGGGAATTATTCCCAGTTACCTGCGTTGTTGTTCGGCTCTGTTATCGATCCGACTTTGAGTCCTGCGTATTTGTTGAGTTTCGATTTCTCATCTTTCAGATTGACCAATTCTTGGCGGTTGAGGTCGCTCAAATACATGTCGTATGGAGCGCGTGCCTCGAACAGCGGGATGGTAATGCCCGATGTCGCATTGGTGTGTGTGGTTGCTTCCATTTCGAACTGTTGTCCTTGGGAGAATGGTACGACGACAATCTGATCGACTTGCTCAAGGGTGAGGTCGCCGGCAAAAAGACTTTCGTAAACGCTCACGAATGTGGTGTCGCGACGGAAATTTTCGAGGCCGTTTTTAGCAATCTCTTTCTTGTTGCCCGATTTGATGATTTTCAGTGCTTTGGCTTCGGTCAGACCGTTTTGCAGTTGCTCGTCGGTGAGGGTTCCTTCTTTCAGCACGACGGGCATTTTGCCGTTTTTGATGAAATCGACGAGAGTGTCGCAACTTGCGGTGTAGCGCCCATATTGATTTTTGAACTCGATTTGGGCTTTGCGTATGTTGACCAAGTTGGCAATGATGGCTTTTTCGCGTATGCCGCGTTCTTCGTCGAAATGAATAGGCGTATAGATGCACATGATACAAAAATAGGCCAATACGCCGATAGCGATGACGAGTGAAATTCTGACTGCGTGTTTCATTGTTAGATTATTTTTTTTGAGTTTGATTTTGATTGCTATAAAATTGTGCTGCAAATGTATGAAAAAAAAATTGTTCGGCAAAATTATTTTGATTATTTTAATTCGCCGATGCCTTGTCTCACGATTTCGGGCTGTTCGCCGGTGCAATCGACAATGGTCGAAGCGGTATTGTTGCCCATGCCGCCATTGATGATGATGTCGGCTTGTTTGCCGTATTTTTCTTGTAGCAGTTCGGGGTCGGTTTCGTATTCGGTAATGTCGTTTTCGTCTTTAATGGACGTGGTAAGTATGGGGTTGCCGAGTTCTTGCACTAACGCACGTACGATGTTGTTGTCGGGTACGCGTATGCCGATGGTCTTTCGGTTTTTGAACAGGCGTGGCAGATTGTTGCTGCCGTTGAGTATGAATGTGAATGCTCCTGGCAGATTGCGTTTCAGCAGGCGGAAAGTGCTGTTGTCCACTTTGGCGTATTCGCTGATGTGGCTCAAGTCGTAGCAGATGATGGATAGTTGTGCTTTGCGCATGTCGATGCCTTTGAGTTGGCAAATTTTTTCGATGGCGTGTTGTTGGCGAATGTCGCACCCGATGGCATAAACGGTGTCGGTAGGGTAGATGACAATGCCGCCGTTACGCAAAATTTCGGCCACATGTGCAATGACTTTCGGGTTGGGATTTTCGTTGTAGAGTCTGACCATGTCGATAGTGTCCGTTGTTGGGTGTTATTTGTAGCGGATGTTGTCGATGAGGCGTATTTTGCCGCAATAGACGGTGATACAGCCCACGACGTAGTCGGCATCGTCCCAGCGTTCGATGGATTGCAACGTGTTGCCGTCCACAATGTCGAAATATTCGGTTTCGAGTCCCTCTTTGGCGTTGACGGCTGCCACTACGGCATCGTGCAGTTCGCCGACCGATGTTTCGAGCGCGAATTGCGTGCTTTCTTTCAGTACGGCCGAAATGTGCACAGCCGTTTGTCGTTGTTCGGGTGTGAGCAGGGCGTTGCGGCTGCTGAGTGCCAAACCGCTATCTTCGCGCACGATAGGGCAACCGACTATTTCGATGGGGAACTTCATTAAGTTTGTCATGCGTCGAATGATAGCCAGTTGCTGAAAATCTTTTTCGCCGAAATAGGCGCGGTCGGGTTGCACGAGGCGAAATAGTTTGCTGACGACTTGCACTACGCCGTTGAAGTGTCCCGGGCGGAATTTGCCTTCCATCACTTGGTCGAGCCCACCGAAATCGAATTCGAAACGGTTGGTCATTTCGTCGGCGTTGTACATCTCTTCGGGAGTGGGCGCAAATACGCAAGCACAGCCGGCATTGGCCAGCAGAGCGGCATCGGCTTCGAGAGTGCGCGGGTAGTTGGCCAAGTCGTTTTTGTCGTTAAATTGCGTAGGGTTGACAAAAACACTGACAATGCAGATGTCGTTTTCGGCAACAGCACGTCGCACCAAGGTCAAATGACCGTTGTGCAAAGCACCCATGGTCGGTACGAATCCGATGGTCTTGTTCGCTGATTTACAATCAGATACGAATGCTGTTAATGCGCTTTTAGTGGTTATTGTTTGCATAGGTTGAGTTTGTGTGAAAAAAATCGTGCAAAAATAGTAATAAAAATGTATATAATGAAACGAAATGGCGATTTTTGTCGGTTTTTGTGCGCGTTTTCGTGTTGGTTGAAAAAAAATAATGAAAAACGATACAACTTCACAACCTTTCTTGTATTTTTGCAAAAAAATACAAAAATAATATGACCACTCAAACTGTGATTGAAGATTTGCAGCGTCGTTTTCCGAATGAACCGGAATACATTCAGGCGGTGCACGAGGTATTAGTGTCGATCGAAGAAGTATATAATCAACATCCTGAATTCGAAAAGGCGAATTTGATAGAACGCTTGTGTATTCCCGACAGAATAGTGTCGTTTCGCGTAAATTGGGTGGACGATAAAGGGCGTGTGCAAACCAATATGGGTTATCGTATTCAGCACAACAATGCCATAGGCCCGTACAAAGGAGGAATGCGTTTTCATGCGTCGGTTTGCCCTTCGATATTGAAATTTTTGGCGTTTGAGCAGACATTCAAAAATGCACTGACCACTTTGCCTATGGGCGGAGCCAAAGGAGGTTCAGATTTCAGCCCGCGTGGCAAATCGAATGCCGAGATTATGCGTTTTTGCCAAGCTTTGATGTTGGAGTTGTGGCGTCATGTCGGCCCTGATACCGATGTGCCGGCCGGCGACATCGGTGTTGGCGGGCGCGAAGTGGCTTATATGTATGGTATGTACAAAAAGTTAGCGCGCGAAAATACAGGCACATTCACCGGCAAAGGCATTGAATTCGGAGGCTCGCTTATACGTCCCGAAGCCACAGGTTACGGCAATATCTATTTCCTGATGAATATGTTGCGTAGGCGTGGTATCACCGATTTGCAAGGACAAACTGTCTGCATCTCGGGGTCGGGCAATGTGGCTACTTATACGGCCGAGAAAGTATTGCAACTTGGAGGCAAGGTTCTTACCATGTCCGATAGCGACGGCTATATTTACGACCCCGACGGCATCGATCGCGCGAAGTTGGATTATATCTTCGAACTGAAAAATGTGTATCGTGGCCGCATCCGCGAATATGCCGAAAAATATGGTTGCAAATACGTAGCGGGCGGACGTCCGTGGCACGAGAAATGCACCATTGCGTTGCCGTCGGCTACACAGAACGAACTGAACGGTGACGATGCGCGTGCGTTGGTTGCCAATGGCGTGATAGCCGTGTCCGAGGGTGCCAATATGCCTTCGACTCCCGAGGCCGTGAAGGTGTTTCAGACAGCCGAAATCCTCTATGCTCCGGGTAAGGCTGCCAATGCCGGCGGGGTATCGGTGTCGGGTTTGGAAATGACACAAAATGCGATGCATTTGAGTTGGAGTATGGACGAAGTAGATGCCAAATTGCGTGAGATTATGGGCAATATTCACGAGCAGTGCGTTAAATACGGTACTCGCCCCGATGGTTATGTGGACTATGTAAAAGGTGCCAATATAGCGGCTTTTATGAAGGTGGCTAAAGCCATGATGGCGCAAGGTGTGCTGTAAAAAATATTTAACAATACGTCGTTTTTCGGACCTTGCCATACTTTTATTTTGAGTGCGGCATTGTATGAAATAAAAACGAGTGGCATTGAATGTCGCTCGTTTGACGTTGTACACCGTTATATAACCGGCGTTATTTTGCTTTTTTTGCGGTTGTTTTGCGTGCCGTGCGATAGGTGGTGCGCCCTTTCGATGCATTTTCGGGATCGGCAATAATGGCTTTGCAGGCCTCTTCGGTGAGCGCGGCGGCATCGGTACCTTTGGGCAATTTGTAGTTTTTCTTATCGCTGAGCGTATGTATGTACGCACCGAATCGTCCGTTCAGCACTTGAATGTCGCCAAACGCATGAATCAGTTTGTTTTTGTCGGCTTCGCGTTTGGCAGCCATAATCTCGAGCGCACGTTCAAAGGTCAGAGTCAGCGGGTTGTCGGTTTTGGGAACGGAATAAAAAGCCTTGCCGTGTTTAATATACGGGCCGAAACGTCCGTCGGCTACGATTATGTCCTCATCCTCGAATTTGCCGAGATTGCGTGGTAGTTTGAACAACTCCAGCGCCTCGTCGAGGGTGATGGAGAAGATGCTTTGACCCGGTTGCAAGTCGGCGAAACGTGGTTTTTCGTCGCTGTCGGACGAGCCTAATTGCGCTACTACTCCGAAACGGCTGATTTTGGCATATACAGGCTTCCCGGTTTTTGGGTCGTCGCCTAAATAATGCTCGCCGGGTTTGGTGCCTATGGCTTTGTCGGCAACGGTTACTTCGCGGTGAAACGGTTCGTAGAAATTACCGATATTCTTGTTCCATGCTATTTTCCCTGCTGCGACATCATCAAACTCTTCTTCGACGTTGGCCGTGAAGTTGTAATCCATAATGTCGGCGAAGTATTCGGTCAGGAAATCGTTGACGACGATACCTATGTCCGTGGGCGACAATTTGCCTTTTTCGACCGATGTTTTTTCTTGTCGTGTTTCTTCGTGTACGCCATCGGCATCCAATGTCAGTACGCTGTAGTTGCGCGGGGTATTTGTTATTTCGCGTTTATCGACATATTCGCGTGCTAAAATGGTCGATATGGTAGGTGCGTATGTCGAAGGACGTCCGATGCCGAGTTCTTCCAACTTGCGTACGAGCGATGCTTCGGTATAGCGTGGCGGTTTTTGTGCGAAACGTTCTTGTGCCGTAACAGTTTTCAATGTCAGCGTTTGCTGTGTCATCGATGGCAACAAGGTTGCTTGCTCTTGTTCCGATTCGTCGTCCTGCGATTCGATGTAAACGCGCAAGAATCCGTCGAATGTGAGCACTTCGCCGGTAGCGACAAACAATTCGTTGCTACCATCGATAACGATATTGACCGTAGTGCGTTCTACTTCGGCATCGGCCATTTGCGATGCGATGGTGCGTTTCCAAATCAGTTCGTAGAGACGTTGTTCCTGTGCCGTGCCCGTTATGGTGCGGTTGCTGATATAGGTTGGACGAATGGCTTCGTGCGCCTCTTGTGCGCCTTTCGATTTGGTGTGATAATGGCGTACTTTGACGTAATTTTCACCGATATTTGTAGCCACTTCCTGTTTAATGGTGTTTATTGCTAATGCGCTGAGGTTCAACGAGTCGGTACGCATATAAGTGATTTTACCCGATTCGTACAATTTTTGTGCGATGCGCATGGTTTGCGAAACCGAAAAGCCGAGTTTGCGCGAAGCCTCTTGTTGCAATGTCGAAGTGGTGAATGGTGCGGCCGGCATCTTTTTTGCCGGATGTTTCTCGACGCTGTCGATACGAAATTGCGCCGTTCGACACATTTCAAGAAATTGGCGGGCTTCGTCTTTCGTTGCAAAGCGGCGTTTCAGTTCGGCTTGCAGTTCACAGGGTTGTCCTTGTGCGTCGCGGCCGGCAAATATGGCTGTAACCCGAAATGCGGGTGCCGCCTGAAAATTTTGTATTTCGCGTTCGCGCTCTACCACTAGTCGTACCGTAACCGACTGCACACGTCCGGCCGAGAGCCCCGGTTTGATTTTTTTCCATAACACAGGCGATAGTTCGTAACCCACAATACGGTCGAGCACGCGACGCGCTTGTTGTGCATTGACAAGATTCAAATCGATGTCGCGCGGATGTTCGATGGCTGCCAATATGGCCGGTTTTGTTATTTCGTGGAACGCTATGCGTCGCGTTTTAGCTTTATCTAACTGCAACTCGTTTTGCAGATGCCACGCGATGGCTTCTCCTTCGCGGTCTTCATCGGAAGCGAGCCATACCATTTCGGCATTTTTGGAGGCTTTTTTCAGTTCCGATACCAATTTTTTCTTGTCTTCGGACACCACATAGGTCGGCTTAAAGTCGTTCGTAATGTCGATGCTCAGACTTTTGTCGGGTAGGTCGCACACATGTCCCATGCTCGACATGACTTTGTAATCGGCACCTAAAACTTTTTCAATTGTTTTGGCTTTCGCCGGCGATTCCACAATAACGAGATTTTTCATACAGCGAGTTTCTATTTTTTGCGGGTGCAAAGGTAACAACATTTTTCAGGTTCACCCAAAATTTTTGCGATATTTTTTTGAACACCCTATTAGGGTGTTGCCGTCAAGCGCATTTATTCGTCGGAAAAATGTACCAAAACGTTTCGATACGAATTAAAAATTTTCGATTTCGATACGAATCCGACATATCGTCCTTCGTCGTCAACGACGGGTAAATTCCATGCGCCGGTATCTTCGAACACGTCCATCACTTTTTCCATCGGCATATTTACATTGACGCGCGCCGGTACGGCAATCATCAGTTTACGCACACTGAACCGTTCGTACAAATCGGGACGGAACATGATGTTGCGCACCTCGTCGAGCGGCATGATACCTACCAAAACTCCGGTCTTTTTGTTCACTACAGGAAATACATTGCGATTGGAATGCGAAATCACTTTGACCAACTCGCCAAGTTTCATTTCGGGATAAACCACTTCCATATCGGTTTCGAGAAAATTTTGCATCTCCAACATCGACAGCACGGCGCGGTCTTTGTGGTGTGTCATTAGTTCGCCTTTCTGCGCCAAACGCATGGCGTACAGACTGTGCGGCTCGAATAATATGATGGTCAGGTACGATACTACTGATGTGATAATCAACGGGATAAGTAAATCGTAACTATTGGTAAGTTCGGCTATGAGAAACGTGCCTGTGAGTGGCGCGTGCATCACTCCCGACATCAGTCCGGCCATACCGACAAAGGCGTAATTCTGGCTTGGGATGTCGAACCCGAACATATTCAGCGATGTTGCCATCACAAAACCGGTGAGGCTGCCCACAAACAGACTCGGCGCAAAAATACCGCCTGTGCCACCGGCACCGTTGGTGGCCGCCGATGCAAAAATTTTGAAAAATACAATTAACCCGAGATAAACGACCACAGCCCACATTTCGGTGCGATAGTCGTACAGCAAACTATTGTTGAAGGTACCCGAAGCGTCGCCCGTAAGCAACTCGGCGATGGTGTCGTAGCCTTCGCCATACAGTGGCGGGAACAGAAAAATAAGTAACCCCAACATGGCGCCACCAACCACAATTTTTTGATAGGGCGATTTGATGTGTTTGAACAAACGCTCGAGCCGATTCATGCCGCGTGTGAAATAGAGAGATACCAAACCGCACACAATGCCCAACAAAATAACCAACGGGATACGCTCGAACGCAAACGGCGCTAACGCGTCGAAATGAAACAACGTTTCTTTACCTAAAAACAGATAGGAAAACATAGTCGCCGTTGCGGCCGAAATAAGCAAAGGTGCAATCGATGTCATGGTCATGTCGAGCATCAGCACCTCCAATGTGAATGCCACGCCGGCAATCGGCGCGTTGAAAATGCCGCCAATGGCACCGGCTGCACCGCAACCGACCAACAACATTAACGTTTTTTGGTCTAAATGGAACGCACGTCCCAGATTTGAGCCGATGGCCGAACCGGTCAGTACGATAGGCGCCTCGGCACCCACCGAACCGCCAAAGCCGATAGTAATGGCGCTCGCCACTACCGACGACCACATATTATGCACCTTGATGATGGCTTTACGTTGCGATATGGCATACAAAATTTTGGTAACACCGTGGCTGATGTCATCTTTCACCACATAGCGCACAAAAAGACTGGCCAACGTGATGCCGAGCGCAGGCAACGCCAAATACCAATAATTGAGTTCTTCGACAGGAAACAGCGACGTGATGCCGCGTTGAATCAGCGCAATAATGCTTTTGAGGACAAACGCCGCCACTGCCGCGCACATCCCGACTCCAAAGCTCAATATCAGCACAAAATAGGATTCTTTGATGTGCTTTTCGCGCCACGTCAACATCGACATATACCATTCACGCCAATCGATTTTTTTCATCGTGTCCACATGTTTTTTTATCGCCCGCAAAGATATAAAAAAAACGGCATTCCGTCATCAGAATAGCATTTTTTGTCGGTTAACACTTTATAATTATGTCCCTATTTTGCGCGCGGAATACTAAGCCGGCCTGCTTGTTGGTACACAAAAAAAGAACGACCAAGAAAAATCTTGGCCCTTCTGGATGTTTTCACAACGGAATAATCCTTATTGTGAATTGCTCAAATTTAGTGTTGCAAAAATAGTGTATTTTTGTGAACCAAACAACTTTTTTGACGATTTTTTTGTCGAGAACATGTCGAAAATGTCGAAATTTGGAAAATAATCCGTATTTTTGCAAGCAAAAAGTGTCAAAATGACGTTTTGTGTCGAAAAAATATGCTGATATGAAAAAACAAATTTTTATGAGTTTGATAGGTTTGGTAACGCTTGCAGCATGCGGGCGACAGACAACGTTTATTGCCGACGAAACGGTGAATGCCACCGTACGGCAGATTGTGGCGCAAAATCCTGCAGCCGATAGTGCTGTGGTGGCGCGCGGTGTGGCGCAGGCCGCTGCACTTTGGACGGCCGACGACGGCACGGTTGATGATTTTTGCCTGTTTGCGCTCGAAAATGTGTGTCCCGACGACACCGCGCGTGCCGAATTGTTTGCCCAATTGGAACGTATATTCGAACGTTGCAGCGAGTCGGCCGATATGCTTACCGTCGAGTTGCTCCGGCCGACGCAACTAACCAATGGACCTGCACCCGGCAAAGCCGACTACATTATGAGCGCGTACAGCCCGATGGCGCATTTCGGCGACGATATGTTTGCCAATAAGTTGGCGTTTCTGACAATATTGAATTTCCCGCATTACACTATCACCGAAAAAGATGCCTTTGGTGCGCAATGGACACGACGCGAATGGGCGTATGCACGCATGGGCGACCGATTCACGGCGCGCGTGCCGGCCAAAGTGTTACAAGTCGAAAATCAGGCTTATGCCGATGCCGAAAATTATATTGCCGACTACAATATACACATGAAACGGTTGCTTACCGACGACGGACGGCGATTGTGGAACGACGATTTGGTATTGCTGTCGCATTGGAATTTACGCGACGAACTGAAAGCCAATTATGCCTCCGATACGTTGGCGCACGAACGTCAAGAGATGATTTATAAAGTGATGCAACGTATTGTGGATCAGACTATTCCGCAGGCTGTCATCAATAGCGAGAAATACGATTGGAAACCCTATGCGAATAGTTGCTACACCGATGGCGTCGAAGTAGCCCTGCCGGCCGAGCCCGATACGCGTTACGAACGCATTTTGGCGCATTTCCATGCTTACAGGCAAGCCGATGCCTATTGCCCGCAGGCACCGACGGCCATTGTGCGCAATTTCGACGAACAGATGGAAATACCGCTCGAACAAGTCGATTCGCTGTTTCGGCAACTGCTGTCGTCGCCCGAAGTGGCGCAAGTCGGTGCAGTGATTGCCGAACGGTTGGGACGACCGTTGCGCCCATACGACATTTGGTACGACGGTTTCAAAGCGCGTGCTACGCTGAATCAGGAAACACTGACGGCGCAAACGCGTCGATTGTACCCCGATGCCGCCGCATTTGAAAAAGATATACCGCGCTTGCTGCAACGCTTGGGATTCACCGCCGACGAAGCGCAACGCATCGGCAGCCACATTGTGGTAGAGCCGGCGCGTGGTTCGGGACATGCTTGGCCGGCTTTGGGACGCAACGAACCGGCACGCCTGCGCACACGCATTGGCAAAGAGGGCATGGACTACAAGGGTTACAATATTGCCGTGCACGAGTTCGGACACAATGTCGAAATGGTGCTCGATTTGTACGACATCGACTATTATTCGTTGGCCGGTGTGCCGAATACGGGTTTCACTGAGGCTTCGGCGTTTCTGTTTCAAGCGCGCGATTTGGCATTGTTGCCGCAAGGTACGGCGAATGTCGGCATCGAAACGCATCGTCAGCAGGTATTGGACAATTTCTGGAGTATGTACGAGATAATGGGTGTCAGCCTAGTGGATATGGGTATGTGGCAGTGGCTGTATGCTCATCCCGACGCTTCGGCTAAGGAATTGAAAGAAAATACGTTGCGCATAGCGCGAGAGGTGTGGAATGCGTATTACGCACCTCTACTTGGCGAACGGGATTGTACGTTGTTGGCCATCTATTCGCACATGGTCGATGTGCCGATGTATTTGCCCAACTATCCGATAGGTTCTATTGTGCAATTTCAGTTGGAGCAACATTTGGCAGCATTTTCTACGGCCGAACAGTGGGCGGCGGAGTATGCGCGCATCTACCGTCAAGGGCGCCTCACGCCGAATCATTGGATGCTTGGCGCCGTTGGTAGTGGTTTAAGTGTTGAACCTATTTTGCAAGCCGTCCGCAGCGTGCTGTGACGGTGTTTTTCACTCGCAAACATTGTATGCACACAAAATAATTTTATATCTTTGCACATTCTGAAACAACGATAATAGTCAAGTTCGCTCATTATATCGCGTTGTGAATTGCTTCAAATTTAGTATCTTTGCACATTCTGAAACAACTCGACAACACATACCTGTTGAAACTCTGACGTTGTGAATTGCTTCAAATTTAGTATCTTTGCACATTCTGAAACAACACCCACTGAATGGGTCGACATCGAAACTGGGTTGTGAATTGCTTCAAATTTAGTATCTTTGCACATTCTGAAACAACTAGAAGAAACGCCGTTGTTTGCTTCGTTTAGTTGTGAATTGCTTCAAATTTAGTATCTTTGCACATTCTGAAACAACACGCGTCATTTTGAAAATCACAGAAACGACGTTGTGAATTGCTTCAAATTTAGTATCTTTGCACATTCTGAAACAACTTGAAGAGTAGATTCCGCAACTTGCCATTTGTTGTGAATTGCTTCAAATTTAGTATCTTTGCACATTCTGAAACAACCCACAACCTTTAATTCTTATATTATGTTCAGTTGTGAATTGCTTCAAATTTAGTATCTTTGCACATTCTGAAACAACCATTTGCCGAAAGTCAAATTCAAAAAGGGTGTTGTGAATTGCTTCAAATTTAGTATCTTTGCACATTCTGAAACAACGTACTTTTACCATTCTTCACGGAGATAGGAGTTGTGAATTGCTTCAAATTTAGTATCTTTGCACATTCTGAAACAACACGTGGCAACCTGCAAGGGTTCAAGAACGGGTTGTGAATTGCTTCAAATTTAGTATCTTTGCACATTCTGAAACAACACTCAATCAATTATGATGTAACCCACTTACGTTGTGAATTGCTTCAAATTTAGTATCTTTGCACATTCTGAAACAACAGTTACCAGTGCAGGTCATTACAAAGTTAAGTTGTGAATTGCTTCAAATTTAGTATCTTTGCACATTCTGAAACAACGATTGACCTCAACAGTATGCGCAAGAAAGTGTTGTGAATTGCTTCAAATTTAGTATCTTTGCACATTCTGAAACAACAAAATTATGTGCTTATATCCTATACTCATCGTTGTGAATTGCTTCAAATTTAGTATCTTTGCACATTCTGAAACAACAGAAAAAGATACACGCTACATCGACGGCATGTTGTGAATTGCTTCAAATTTAGTATCTTTGCACATTCTGAAACAACCATCAATAATCGACGCGCACAGCGTACATTGTTGTGAATTGCTTCAAATTTAGTATCTTTGCACATTCTGAAACAACTGCAAACAAAAACAGCCTATTTAACATAATGTTGTGAATTGCTTCAAATTTAGTATCTTTGCACATTCTGAAACAACAAGAAAATTAAAAGATATACTTAAAAAACAGTTGTGAATTGCTTCAAATTTAGTATCTTTGCACATTCTGAAACAACACAGATAAAATAATGAACTACATTAAGTTGGTTGTGAATTGCTTCAAATTTAGTATCTTTGCACATTCTGAAACAACTCGGAAAACAAAGTCTTTGCGTAATGTTTAGTTGTGAATTGCTTCAAATTTAGTATCTTTGCACATTCTGAAACAACACAGATAAAATAATGAACTACATTAAGTTGGTTGTGAATTGCTTCAAATTTAGTATCTTTGCACATTCTGAAACAACACAATGTGCGTAAAATTCACAAAATCAATGTATTATAACTTGTTTCAGAAATAAAAATTCCACTCGTTCGGGTGGAATTTTTTGTGTGTGGTTCGCCGTTTTTTGGTTCAAAACATCTCCAATTGTTGTACCGGTGGATTGAGCGATTGCGTTTTTTTGCCGTAAAAAAGTTCCATTTGCCCGAATTGTTTGTCGGTGATGCAGAGAATGCCGACTTGTCCGACAACCGGCAGATTGTTTTTGACGCGTTTAATGTGTACGTCGGCGTTTTCGACACTCGGACAATGGCGCATGTAAATGGAGAATTGAAACATGGTAAAACCATCTGCGACAAGGCGTTTACGGAAATCGGCATACGCTTTGCGCTCTTTTTTGGTTTCGGTCGGCAAATCGAAAAAGACCATGACCCACATGATGCGGTATTCGCTGAAACGTTCCAAACGTTACGACATTTCGGGATAAACTATTTTGCGTTGTTCACCACTGAAACAACGGTAAAGCGAGGCGGTCGTTTGACTGACGGCCACCATCAGCGGGCTGCGTTTGCCGTTGATCACAACATCTAACGTCGGTATTTGCAGCAATTCGCGTTTTAACTCTACCGATAGTTCCTCTGTAATATGTCCATCGGCAACCAAGTGACATACCAACACATCGACGTATGGGCGATAGGGCTCCATTATGTCGTCGGCCAGACAATAGGCGTTGTATCGGTTGTGGTGATGGATTCCCAGCGTTGGCAACAGGCCACTGCCTACCAAAGCGCGTGCTACGACAGCGCGCAATATGGCGTAACCGTAGTTCAGCAGATTGTTGGGTGGTACGCCGTCGCGATCGCGTGTGAATCCCAATATGTCGGGGAACAGATTGCGCCAATAGTAGGCTGCCGCGCGCCCCTCGAGGTTGTCGCTGTCGCCGCTTTTCACCTCGCCGGCCCACACCAACATGTTTTTGACAATGGCGTTGCGGGTGTGGTGCAACACGGCGGCTTGGTTTCGTATTTTGCACTGAACCGTTTGCTGCCATAACTGCTTTTTGAGCGGGAGCGACGCATCAATCTGGTTGCGAAACCGCTCGCTCTGCGTGGTGTTGCCGCACAAAGGCAGCATCAGCCCCACCGGCAGATGGGCACTGTCGCAGGTAATGACAGCGCAATTGTTTTCGAGCAATGTCTCCATAAGCCCTTGTGTGATAGTTATTTGCTTATTGTCGAGCACTACAACACCAAGGTCTTCGATGGGAATAGTGCGTACGGCCTCTGCCTTGATGAGTTCGGCGACATCGGCTTTCTCCACCTCGGGCAGTTTGATAACCAACTGCGCATTTTTCAGCGACAGATAGGCCGGATTGCTGAAACAAAGCGTGCGTTTAATCATAGTTTTTTGCCGTTTACGTCCACAATATTTCCCAATCTGTCCACTCTGAACGGAACACAGGTTTCTTTAATCATTTCGCCGGTTATGGCACGTTCCATTTTGTTTAATGGAGAAAATTCAACTTTATTGACAATGGTATTTGCTACACAATAAAGAATGAAAAAACCTTGACTTCCACTACCGCTCACAAACTTATAAATCCTCTTTCTGTCAATCGTATCGATGCCGTTCTTGATTTGCTCTTCGGTTGGCAAGTACACTAGGTCGTTTGGCGAAAGCATAAACAGCAATCGGGCATCGGCCGGAACCATTTCTTTTTCTTTCAGAAGTAAATCGATTTTCTCTTTCCAATTTTTCCCGGCTGCTTTTTGAGCATCTATCACCATATTTAACGGCACGGTTGCGTAGGAACGCGTTTTGACTTCTTCGCCGCTATTATTGTCAGTAGTAATCGATTCATAAATAGCGAAGAACAAATTTGTTCCTTTGGCTGCTTCAACAAATTTTTTCGATTTATTGCCCTTGACGCCGACGGCAAATTTGTCTGCCTTTTCATAAACGCGCACTTTTAGAATCGGCTGGTGATTTTTCCCTCCGTTCAATTCTTTGATGTTGCGGTTCATTTCGTCAATGCCGTCGGGCGAAAACGCCAATTCGGGATCGCCGCCTTTTGACTCCAAATGCGCCAACAGAATTTTTTGAATACCGGTGTCGGTAATTGATGTTTCGATTTTCTTTTTATCAAAACTTGTATCCAACGACTTTCTGGTAGCAAAATAACGTTCTTGCACCTCGCCTTGCCTGTTTTTAATATCTTGTGTGAAGTAATAGACATCTATTTTCGAGAGGTTTACATCCGACCAAACGTCTCTGTTCGCTTCAAAATATTTTTTGATTGCATTGGCATCTTTCCCGACAGAAAGCAATTTCAATATTTTTTTCTTCAAATCCTTTTCGACGATTGCTTTCGGATTTTTCAATGCTTCATTGAGCGAAACAGGCTTTTTCTTGCGTAAATTCACCTCGCCAAAAACGGTGTCTTTGTGCATGGATTTGCGAATTGCCCAACTATCGCCTTTTCCCTGATCGTCCCCAACTTTTTTGCCGTTTACAAAATGCTGATAATGGTTCACCGTCTTATTGATGACGCGCAGATTCTGTTTGAAACTTACAATGATATTTTCCAAAACGTTTTGTGCATCTTGCGTGAAAGTATCCCATGGTTTGATAAAATCCTTTGGGACGGAACGCTCCTTTCCTTCAATCGTCACCTTTTCATAACGGCGCAATTTATGCGATAGTTGGTAGCGGTTTGCCTGATTTTTCGGTTTGGCTGCTTCATTATTCAACAAATTCACATGGTCACGCGTCGCACAGGCAATTACAATCGCATCCATGGCATGGTGTCTATGGTCGATACGCTTTTTATTGAATCCTTTCTGAAGTTCAAGCGGCATGGCGGGAATCGTGTGTCCCTCAGCACTTTGAGTTGTAAAACAAGCTTTCCCAGTCAACTGATTCAAACGTTCGAAACGAGGTAGAACGATTTGATTCCATACATCATTCATACCCCAATCTTTCTTCAGCCTGTCTGTGATGCCACCGTTGCATGCAATCAGATTTTTGGAAGTGGCTTCCTGCTCGTATTCACCATTGGCGTCTTTTTCGCGCACGATATTTGACAGCAAACCTTTAACGACTTTGCTTATATAGCGGCTGTCGTTCAACTGCCGTGCAATAAATTTTTCGGGGATGTCTTCTAACAATAATTTTTCTTTTTTCGCATTGTTGTGTGAATAATGCTCTTTGACAAACTTTTCATAAGCCTCAACGGATAGAATTTCTACGACACCGCCTCCGCTCAACTGCACTTTTTCGCCGTGGTGATTTTTGATAAATTCAAATCCGAGTTGATTGTCTTTCAATTTATTCACTTCCGCTTCGCAAATCACCTTGTTGTTGAACGAATCGTCAAAATAGCGTGATTGCGGAATGACATGCTCAATTTCGTAGGCAGAAGTAAAGAGTTTGGCAAGCGGAATCATTTTGCCGGTATAAGGCGATTGATAGTTCTGCTCAAGCCAAAGTTTATAACGCATAAACTCTGATTTCGTTGGGTGTTCGCGTTTATTTAGTTTGTCTACGATACCAATAATATCTTTTGGCACATCGGAGGCATACTTTACTTCAATTTTTGATTCCTTAGTTTCTTTATTCCGCGTTACTTTGTAAGTTATTCCCAAAGCGTTTTCCTCATATATCTTTAGAATTTCTTGTTGAGTTGGCGAATAAGGACGAATGTTGTCTATCCCATATTCAGGATGCAAGAATTCTGACAATAAAGCCTTTATTCTTAAATTAGATTTTTCATTTTCAATGCTTTGCAACGTCATTCTTGCTCTGTCCTCCGCCGGATTTTTCATCTCGCGACCAAGTTCCACATGAATCTCGTCAATATGTCCTTCTTGTTTCCAAATGTCGCGCACGGTGCGAAGCGTTTCGGTTATCACTTGCTCTACAATCGGATTGCGCAGCGAATGCTGCTTGAACGATTTTAGGTAAGAATCTATTTCCTCCGGTGTTTCCCATTTTGTGATTTCCTTGGCTTCGGAGTGTCTGTCATAAACGACATAACAGGCAAGCCATATCGGCAAACTTCTGAAATGGTTTTCATCCGTCAGGTCAATGGATAAGTCTCGAACGCGACTCCGGATTTTCTCGTCATATTCGCCGGTAATGATTTTTTGAATTCGGTCTTTCGTATTTGCATCAATGGCGTCATAATCCCAATATTTGCCCATACGCATCAAGGACAATAGTTTTTTGATCGCCTTTTCGGAATACGAACCGTAATCTTTTTTGAACGGCTTGATCTTGGCAAACACTTCGACAAAGGATTCCGGAAGATTATTTTTATCTGCGAACTTTCTCAACGCCTTTTCTATTTCAATTTTATCCTCTACCGAATAAAGAAGATGCCAAAGAGACATTTCTTGCTCGTGAGTCAAGAAATTTGCATCGATTTCGCATTTTTTCAGTCCTGCCAGGATTTCGGCGCGAGTTTCGTTGCATGGATATTCCTTGTCCTCCACATAGTTCCATCGGCAGGGATATTCATCCTTGCCTTTCCCTTTTTTGAATTTGAAATAGGAACCGAGTAGGGTATCTTGTTTAATGGAAGCCCTATCGTTCAGCCATTCAAATAATTTCGCATAGTCTTCTTCCGACTTCAACAAATCTGCCGTAATATCAACATCTACCTGAAGTCTTGAATCCGAAGAGCCTCCAAATAAATTCAACTGATTATCTTGAATCGTTTTCTCTCGCTGGAAGATGCGCAAATTTTGCACAAACTGCCAGAGCCGGAATTCTTGGAAGAAGGGATTCGATTTGGCAATACATTTAATGGGCGAATGCTTCAACTCTCCTGTTTCCTTATCCACATAAGACAATTCTTCGTATGGGCAATTCGCAATCAGTGATTTTTTGCTTTTTAGCGGGCGCTGATAGAAAATGATGTCATTGAGGAATAAATAGGTGAAATCGCGATTGGCAATGCTGTTTCGATAAGCCTCATTTGCAGAATACAATTCTTTGACACAGGCGGAATAAAGGTCTTCATCGCGCAATTCCGCATGAAACTCTTTTTGCTTTTCCAATATCTGACGAAGTTCGCTTTTGTAGAATTTTCGTTCTATCGTGCGGACTAATTTGCCGATGATTTTTTGTTTGGGATTCGCCAAAATCGAATCGTAGATGAATTCCCCAACGGTTTTGTGGCTTGAGGCTATATCCGCTTCAGTCTTCTTTTTCAACAACGTCCAATCGTCTTCTTTTGGTACACGGAAAGAACGTTTTACATTACCATCTTTATCAATTTTTGGCGTCCCATCATCATTGACATCTGTTGTTACGATGAATTCTTTGATTTTCCCGACCCAATCAAGCGGAACATTGCTTGTGCGGCGGTATATCCAACCATTTCCCAAATGAACATTATACCATGTTTCGTTTCCTTTCTTTTCTCCACTGTCTTCGACAGCCACCACTTTCAATGCGTGAAATTCGACTTTCTTATTCGCTTTTTCTTCCTCATCTTCGCCGCGTAATTGATAATAGCCGCGTTTTTGGTTAAAATTCAATAATATCCATGCTAATTCCTCTTTCGTAATAGCTTGCGTCAAAGCCTTTTTGCGCAGGTAGTAAATCGTCCAATCGTATGGTACTTTTTTATCTTTCCCATTTCCCTTTTTTGCAACCAATTCTGGTTGATTTTTGCGGAAATCTTCAACCATTTCATGGAATGAGTCTTGGAAAACAAATTCGAATTTCCCTTCTGCATTTTTTCTCCATGCGATTTTTGGTTCGGAATCCATCGTGAATTTGCCGTAGCGGTTCAATTCTTTTGCAAAATGTTCCGGCAAAAAACCGAGCAAGTTCAGCACTCTGTGCAACCGTTCTCGCCGAAGCAGGCAACGTTCATGCAAGCGCCGCGTTCCACGAAATTCCGTGCGCTCTTTCGTTTGCGAAATAGAGTTCCCTTTGTCAAAATCGCCAAGTATCGCCGCATCCATCGGAATTATGCGACTGCCTGCCGCACTTATACTTAAAGGTTTCAAGAATGAAGTTTCGTTTTCGCGGTTTACCTCTTCCGCATTCACCACCGCCCAGCCGATGCTGTTGGTGCCGAGATCAAGACCTAAAATCTTTTTCATGGTTATGGATTTTTATTTTTTTTGCATCTGCAAATATATAAAATTTTTATATTTGTGTCAATGTTTTGGCACAAAAAAATCCACCCTTTTCGGGGTGGATTTTACTTCGTTGGTGTCGCTCAACGTTTATTTTGCGTTAGCGGCTTGTTTTACAATCGCTTTGAATGCTTCGGGGTGGTTCATGGCGAGGTCGGCCAAAACCTTGCGGTTCATGGCGATGCCGGCTTTGTGCAACGCACCCATCAGTTGCGAGTACGACAAACCTTCCAAGCGTGCGGCAGCGTTGATACGCTGAATCCACAAGGCGCGGAAGTTGCGTTTTTTGTTTTTACGGTCGCGGTAAGCGTAGAGCAAGCCTTTTTCCCATGTATTTTTGGCAACGGTCCAAACGTTGCGACGGGCTCCAAAGTAACCGCGTGTGAGTTTCAGAATTCTTTTTCGTTTCGCTCTCGAGGCGACGTGATTTACTGATCTTGGCATAATGTTCTGTTTTTTTGAATGTTAGCGTTCCATCGGAATCTTTCGGGGCTGAACATTCGGTTAATCACTAATGTTAATTTTCGCTTTACTGTAAGTTTAATGGTTGGCGAGCAACGCTTTAACGCTTTTAACGTCCACGCGGTTAACGATGCCGGTGTGTGTCAGATTGCGTTTTTGTTTCAGCGTTTTCTTCGTCAAAATGTGACTTTTGAAAGCGTGTTTACGTTTGATTTTTCCTGTTCCGGTAAGGGCGAACCTCTTTTTGGCACCGGAATTAGTCTTCAATTTAGGCATTTCAGTAATATAATTTTAGTTAATGAATAAAAAGTGTCATTTTTTGCTCTTGGGCGACAGCATGATAATCATGCGTTTACCTTCGAGGGTCGGCAGCGAATCGACTTTTGCTATCTCTTCGAGGTCGTTGGCGAAACGCAACAACAATACTTCGCCTTGCTCTTTGAACAGAATCGACCGTCCTTTGAAAAACACATAGGCTTTCACCTTGTTGCCGTCTTTGATGAACTCCTGCGCGTGTTTCAACTTGAAGTTGTAGTCGTGGTCGTCGGTTTGCGGCCCGAAACGAATCTCTTTCACCTCCATCTTCACCGCTTTGGCTTTCAACTCTTTTTCGCGTTTCTTTTGTTGATAAAGAAATTTTTGATAGTCGATGATTTTGCAGACGGGCGGTTGCGCATTCGGCGAAATCTCGACAAGGTCGAGTTCTTGTTCGTCGGCCATAGCCAACGCTTTTTCAATAGAATAGATGCCAACTGCGACATTGTCGCCTACCAAACGAACTTCGCGTACGCCGCGTATTTGCTCGTTGATACGGTGTTGGTCTTCGTCTTTTTTCTTGATAGCCAATGTGTTACGTTTTGTTTTGTCTGTGGCGGTTGTGCGCTTTCGACGGTGAAATAATGCGTTTTATTTTCAATCTGCAAAAGTACGATATTTTTTTTGTCTGACAAAAGATTTTTATAAAAAAGTTTAATGTTGTGATGCGGCTTTTTGTTTTTGTCGCTTTCGGAGTATCAATTTTTGGCGCAAGTGCCGAAAAATTCCCCACTTTCAACCATTGTAGGTTGTTCTTTTCCTGTTTTGCTTGATTATAAGTTGATTATGTTGTAATTTGCCTGTTTATTACTTGTTGAAAAGTTGTTAATTTGTCTGTAAATATCCTCGAAAAGCTGTTGATAAGTTTATTGGTGGGGAAGTGTGGGGAATTGAAAAATATGTTGTAACTTTACACCCGAATAAATAATATGCAAAAGATGTCGACATTTATTGGAAATAGCGAGGCAAAATTAGATGCTAAAGGGCGTGTTTTTGTGCCGTCAACGTATCGCCGATTGTTGCCCGAAACCGAGCGCGGACGCCTTGTGATGCGTGTTGACCCCGACAATGCTTGCTTGGTGTTGTATCCCGAGGGCGTGTGGAATCGCAAGGTGGCCGATTTTAAGGATAAGTTAGACGAATGGAATCCCGACGACCAAATGCTGTTGATGCAGTTTGTGGCTGATGCCGAGTGGCTCGACATTGATGCGCAGGGGCGCGTGCTGTTGCCGAAACGTTATTTGCAGCAGATTGGCGCCTCGTCGTCGGTGTTGTTCGTCGGCATGCTCGACCGCATTGCCGTGTGGGATAAAACGACGTACGAACAAGCGCGTATGTCGTCGGCCGACTTTGCTAAACGTTTATCGGCCAAAATGATGAAACGCCCGACTGTAACCGATTGAGGAGTAGTGTGCTATGTATCATGTGCCTGTAATGCTGACCGAAACACTTGATGGTTTGTGTATCAAACCTGATGGCGTGTATGTGGATGCGACGTTTGGTGGCGGTGGTCATTCGCGTGCCATCTTGGAACGGCTCGGTGAGCATGGGCGGCTGTTAGGCTTTGATCAGGATTTGGATGCGGCTGCCAACACTCTCGATGATAAACGGTTTACGTTTGTGCGCGGTAATTTTCGCTACTTGAAGAATTTTTTGCGTTATTACGGCGTGGAAAAAGTAGATGGTATTTTGGCAGATTTGGGCGTGTCGTCGCATCATTTCGATGACGAGCAACGGGGGTTCTCGTTCCGTTTCGAAGCGGCGTTGGATATGCGTATGAATCAGTGCGCGCAGTGTACGGCGGCCGATGTGTTGAATGCGTACGACGAGGCGCGGTTGGCCGATCTGTTTTTTTATTATGGCGAATTGCGTCAGGCACGTCGCATCGCAGGTGCGGTGGTGTCGGCGCGTGCTGTGGCACCGATAACGACGGTAGCGCAGTTGCTTGATGTGGTACGTCCGTTTTTCCCGCGTGAGCGCGATAAAAAAGAGGCTGCTAAAGTGTTTCAGGCGCTGCGTATCGAAGTGAATGACGAAATGGGCGCTTTGCGTGCGTTATTGGCGCAGGCGGTCGATGTGTTGCGTCCCGGCGGTCGTTTGGCAGTGCTGACCTATCATTCGCTCGAGGATCGTTTGGTGAAAAACTTTGTCAAAACAGGCCGTTGCGACGGACGTCAGGAACGAGATTTCTATGGTAATATGCAAACGCCGTTTGTGGCGGTTAATAATCGGGTAGTGGTGGCTTCGTCCGACGAGGTGGCCGAAAATCCGCGCGCCCGTAGCGCGAAACTGCGTGTGGCCGAACGTGTGGAGGAATGAACGATGTCGTGGAATGAGTTGAAAACAAAATTGTCGCAAGGCTGGGCTGAACGCCCGCATGTGAGTTGGCGCGAAATTACGTCGGGCGATGTGTTGCAACGCGATTTTGTGCGTCGGCAGTTGATGTTTGGGGTGATGTTGGTATTGTTGTCATTGGTGCTTGTATATAATAGGTTCGCGCACGAGGCCGATTTGCGTCGCGTCGAAACGCTGAAAAAAGAGCTGGTCGATGTAAAAAATACGTCGTTGTTGTTGTCGAAAGAGTTGATGCAGGTAAGTCGTCAATCGCGTGTGGTGGAAAAACTGCGCGAGCAGGGCAGCACGCTGCAGTTGCCGTGTGAACCGGCGATTGAAATAGAGTGATTTAGCCGTTTTTTTAGAATAGAGGAATATGCCGTTGATTAAAAAACCGATTGTGTTTCGTCTTGCCATCGTGTATCTGGTGTTGGCGGTGTGTTTCTTGTCGGTTGTGGTCAAAATGTTTGTCATTCAGACGGTACAGCGCGACGAGTTGTTGGAGTTGGACAAGCAGAATCCGAATAAAGAGATAGTGGCAACGCGTGGCAATATCTATTCGTGCGATGGTAAGTTGTTGGCCAGTACGGTGCCGTCATATCGGGTGTATATGGATACGCAGACCGAATATCTGAAAGCGAAAAACGGGCAGAATCTGAAACGGGATATTGATTCGTTGGCTTGGTGCCTATCGCATAAGTTTGGCGACCGATCGCCGGCCGAATATAAGCGTATGATTCTGCAGGCGCACAGCGGCAAAGATGCCAAGGCGCGTCGCTTGCCGTTGTATCCGCATCAGATTTCGTATAGCGATTTGAAAGAGTTGCAAACGTTCCCGTTGTTTCGTAAAGGGCAGATGCGTGGAGGCTTAATATCTGAAAAATATGTGCGTCGTATCAAACCGTTTGGTTCGTTGGCATCGCGTACTATTGGCAGCATTTACGGGCATGCCGAAAAGGGTGGCGCAAGTGGTTTGGAATTGGCTTACGACTCTGTTTTGCGTGGGCGTGCAGGGCTTGGGCAGTATCAACATTTGGGCAGTTATGCCACGTATGTGCCGATAATTGAGCCGGAAGACGGTTTGGACATAACGACCACTATCGATATAGAGATACAAGATATAGCCGAGAGCGTTTTCGTTGAGTACTTGAAACGCTTTAGCGCCGAGCAAGGGTGTGTGGCTGTGATGGAGGTGGCTACGGGCGAGTTGAAAGCGTGTGTGAATATGAATCGCGTATCGCCGGGAGTGTATGCCGAAACGGACGATATGCTGTTTTATTCGCGTTCGGAGCCGGGATCAACGTTTAAAACAATGGCGATGATGGTGGCTTTGGAAAACGGTTTGGTAAAACCTGACGACAAAATCAATACGGGCAATGGCGAGTGGATGATGTATGGTCGTAAGATGACCGACTCGCATGAGAATGGCGTGCTGACTATGACGGAAGTGTTTGCCAAGTCGTCAAATATCGGGATGTCGCGTGTCATTGATGATTATTATAAAGACAAACCGGGCGATTTTGTCGATGCGCTTTACAAAATGGGCGTAGGCAAACCGCTCGATTTAGACCTCGTGAAAACGCCGGTGCCCGATGTGCGCCATCCGAACGATGCCGGTGTTCGCTGGTCGAAAACAACCTTGCCGTGGATGTCGATAGGTTACGAAACAGGTATGCCACCCATTTACACGTTGGCCTTTTATAATGCCATAGCCAATAATGGTAGATATGTCAGACCAATGTTGGTGAAATCGATAGGCCAGAATGGTCGTGTGTTTGAAACGTTTAAGACGCAAACCGTAAATTCGAAAATTTGTTCTTCGCAAACGTTGCGCGACATTCGTATGATGTTGCGTGCCGTAGTAACTGATGGTACGGGGCGTCGGGCTAATTCGTCGTTTGTAACGTTGGCAGGCAAAACGGGTACGGCGCAGATAGATTATTGGAAAAATGTGCCGGTGCGTCACCAAATAACGTTCTGTGGCTATTTCCCTGCCGACCAACCATTATATTCGATTATTGTCGTCATGCGCAAGCCTGTGGAACCGGCTGATGCCGGTACGATGTGCGGCCCGGTAGCCCGACAAATTGCCGAACGTATTTATTCGCAAACTGCACGACAGCATTTAACGACGACTGTGCCGTGCAGTGCGGTACCGACGGTGAAATACGGCATGACCGCATCGGCTATGGAGGCACTCGACGAATTGGATGTGGACTGGGAAGGGGGCTCGACAGTGTGGAGTAAGACCGGAGGCACGCAGCAACTGATGTTGAGTCCGTTGGCAGTACCTGAACAAATTGTTCCGAATGTAGTGGGTATGGGTGCTAAAGATGCCGTTTATTTGATGGAAAAAGCGGGATTGTATGTGCAACTATATGGTCGGGGTTGTGTCGTGCAGCAATCGATAGCCGCCGGCACAAATGCGCGTCGCGGACAAACAGTGATATTGGAATTAAGATAAAAAAGATATGAAAATCAGTAAGTTATTGGAAAATGTTAGGCTGCGTGCCACGCTTGCGACCGATTGCGAAGTGTCGGGTTTGTGCTTCGATTCACGTGCGGTGCGCTCGGGCGATGTGTTTGTGGCCACACGCGGCACTACAGTTGACGGTCATGAATTTATCGGCAAGGCAATAGCCGGAGGCGCAGTAGCGGTTGTTTGCGAAACGCTGCCGACTGATAACAACGAAAATGTCGTGTTCGTGCAAGTGGACAATGCGGCCGAAGCGTTGGGCGTGATGGCGGCCAATTTTTACGGTAATCCGTCGCGACAACTCACGCTTGTGGGAGTAACCGGCACCAACGGCAAAACCACTATTGCAACATTGCTATATCAACTTTTCCGCAGTCTTGGCTACAAAGTCGGTTTGTTATCGACCGTGTGCAATTATGTTGACAGCAAGCCGATAGAGGCCACGCATACGACTCCAGACCCTTTGGCTTTGAATGCGTTGTTAGCCGAAATGGTGGCTGTCGGTTGCGAATATGCTTTTATGGAATGTAGTTCGCATGCTATCGATCAGCGTCGTATTGCGGGATTGCGTTTTAAGGGTGGCATTTTTACCAATCTGACGCGCGACCACATGGATTATCATAAAACGGTGGATAATTATCTGAAAGCCAAAAAGCGCTTTTTTGACGATTTACCAAAAGAGGCTTTTGCACTGACTAATCTTGACGATAAAAATGGCGAAGTCATGTTGCAAAACAGTGTGGCACAGAAAAAAACATATTCCATCAGGACGTTGGCCGACTTCAAAACACGTGTGCTCGAGAGTTCATTCGAAGGCATGTTGCTCGAAATGAACGGTCGCGAAATCTCGTTGCCATTCGTAGGTCGGTTTAATGCAAGCAATCTGACAGCGGTGTTCGGCGCGGCTGTTTTGTTAGGTTTTAGCGAAGAGGAAATACTGTGTCGTTTAAGCGCGCTGCACGCTGTTTCGGGGCGCTTTGAAACCATAGTGTCGCCGTCAGGCGTTACGGCTATTGTTGATTATGCGCATACGCCCGATGCGTTGGCCAATGTGCTTGCGACTATCAATGATGTACGTTTGGGCAAGGGCTCTCTGATAACGGTGGTTGGCTGCGGTGGCAATCGCGATAAAGGTAAACGCCCGATGATGGCGCGCGAAGCCGTCAACGCAAGCAATCGCGTGATTCTGACCAGCGATAATCCGCGCGACGAAGAGCCGCAGGCCATTCTCGACGATATGTTGGCCGGCCTCGACGACGGACAAAAACGTAGCGTGTTGGTCATTGCCGACCGCCGCGAAGCCATCAAAACGGCATGTGCATTGGCGCAAAGTGGCGATGTGATTCTCGTGGCAGGCAAAGGACACGAAAATTATCAAATCGTCAAAGGTGTCAAACATCATTTCGATGACCATGAGGAATTGCGCACGGCGTTGCATGTTGAACGATAATAAGAATGAGTTATGCTTTACTATCTTTTTAATTATTTGGATGAACGGTTTGACCTGCCCGGTGCCGGCATGTTTGGTTATATCTCGTTTCGCGCAGTGTTGGCAGCCATTTTGGCATTGATTATAGCCATTTGGTTTGGCAAATATTTCATTGCGTTACTCAAACGGCGCAACATCTCCGAAACGCAGCGCGATGAGAAACTTGACCCGTTCAATACGCAAAAAAAAGGTGTGCCGACCATGGGAGGCGTGGTAATTATCGTCGCTGTGCTGTTGCCGTGCCTGTTGGTGGGTAAGTTAGAAAATGTCTATCTTATCTTGATGGTTATCACGACTTTATTGCTGGGATTACTTGGTTTTGTCGATGATTATATCAAAACGTTCAAACACAATAAAGAAGGCTTGAATGGTTGGTGGAAAATTGCGACACAGGTAACGTTGGGACTCATTGTCGGATTGACGTTGCGCTATAGTCCGGCGACGGTGATGAACGAAACCGTATCGACGCGTATTGAAAATAATATAGAGGTAGTACACAAATCGCCTGATGTGAAATCGACGCGCACCACTATCCCGTTTGTCAAAAATCACAATTTCAATTATGCCGATTTGTTCGGTTTCTTGGGTGAACCGATGAAATATTGGGCGGGTTGGGTCTTTTTCGTGCTGATGGTGGTATTGGTGGTGGCAGCCGTGTCGAATGGTGCCAATCTGAACGACGGCATGGACGGTATGGCTGCAGGCAACTCGGCCATTATCGGCGTGGCGTTAATTGTGCTGGCGTATGTGTCGGGCAGTTACGTTTGGGCGGACTATTTCGATGTGATGTATATTCCTGGTAGCGAAGAGTTGGTGGTCTTTCTGGGTGCTTTTGTAGGAGCTTTGGTGGGTTTTTTGTGGTACAATTCGTTCCCCGCACAAATCTTTATGGGCGATACGGGCAGTCTTACTATTGGCGGCATCATTGCCGTGTCGGCAGTAATCATTCACAAGGAATGGCTGTTGCCGATTTTATGCGGCGTGTTCCTTGTCGAAAGTTTGTCGGTGATTTTGCAACGCAACTATTATGTGTTCAACAAACGACGTGGTCAGCACAAGCGACTATGGAAACGCACGCCTATTCACGACCATTTTCGTACGTCGATGGATCAGGTACTGAAAATCGACCCGACGTGTACCGTGAAATTTCAAGGTTCGAAAGAGTTGCATCACGAAACCAAAATAACGCTGCGTTTTTGGATTGTAACCATTATTTTGGCGGCTTTTACTATATTGACGTTGAAAATCAGATAAAAATATCAAACAAATAAAACTATGAAACGTTTAGTAATTCTTGGCGGTGGCGAAAGCGGTGTCGGAACAGCCATTTTGGCGGCGAAGCAGGGCTACGAAGTCTTTCTGTCCGACAAAGGCGCACTGAAATCGGAGTATAAAGCGGAACTCGAAAAACGCGGTTTCGCTTACGAGGAAAATGGGCATACCGAGGCGTTGATACTCAATGCCGACGAGGTGGTAAAGAGTCCCGGCATTCCCGAAAAAGCCCCGATTGTGCAACAATTACGCGCACAAGGCACGCCGATTATCTCCGAAATAGAGTTTGCTTCGCGATATACGCATGCGAAAAAAATCTGTATTACCGGTTCCAACGGCAAAACCACAACCACGATGCTCACCTATTTCATTTTGAAAAACGAAGGCTTGAATGTCGGTTTGGCCGGCAACGTGGGCAAAAGTTTTGCGTGGCAGGTGGCCGAGTGTGACTTCGATTACTATGTCTTGGAACTCAGTTCGTTCCAACTCGACGGCATGTACGATTTCAAAGCCGATGTGTCTGTCATTCTGAATATTACGCCCGATCATCTCGACCGCTACGACTATAAATTCCAGAATTATATCGACTCGAAATTTCGCATTCTGCAGAATCAGACGCCCGAAGACGCTTTCATCTTTTGGAATGACGATCCTGTGTTGAAGGCCGAAATCGAGAAGCGCAACATCAAAGCACAACTGCTGCCGTTTGCGCTCGATAAAAGCGAAACAACTCGGGCTTTTGTCGTGGAACAGGACTTGACGATAAAAGCCGTCAGCGAAGAAAACGATGTGATAATGCCTGTCGAGGAGTTATCGCTGCGTGGCACGCACAACGTTTACAATTCGATGGCGGCGGGATTGGCAGCACAAATTGTGAACATCCGTAAAGAAACCATTCGCAAGTCGTTGGCCGAATTTCAGGGTGTGGAACATCGGTTGGAGTATGTGGCATCGGTGCGTGGCGTGCGTTATATCAACGATTCGAAAGCCACCAACGTTAATTCGTGTTGGTATGCCTTGCAAAGTATGAAAACGCCTGTGGTACTGATACTTGGCGGTACCGATAAGGGCAACGATTATTCCGAAATCGAGTTGTTAGTGCGCGAAAAAGTGCACACGCTCATTTTCATGGGTGTTGACAATAAAAAACTGTTTGATTTTTGGCGCGACCATTGCACTTGCCCGATGTACGAAGTCAAGTCGGTAGAGGAGTGTGTGCAAAAGGCTTACGAAGTGGCACACGAAGGCGATACGGTGCTTTTGTCGCCGTGTTGCGCAAGTTTCGATTTGTTCAAAAACTACGAAGACCGTGGCGAAAAATTCAAAGCGGCAGTGCGTCGTTTGTAAAAATAGAGTTAGTGATTTTTTCGTTAAGCCACATGCGCAAAGATCAATTTGCGGAATCATTGCTATGGTGAGAAAAAGTGCATGAATATGAACGATTTTTTCAGACAACAATTAAAAGGCGATCGTGTTATTTGGTTTGTATATGCTCTGTTGGTGGTCGTTTCGCTGATAGAAGGCTATAGCTCGCAGAGTTTTTTTGTAGCGCGGGCATCGTCAATTATGCAGCCTTTTTTGCGGCATGTGGTACATTTGGGATTGGGTTTTGGTGCCTTGGTTGTTGTGCTACGTCTTCCGCATTGGAGTATGCGCATGGGTGGATATTTCATTTGGGTGGTGTCGGTGTTGTTGCTTATTTATGCTTCGCTGCGTGGTAGTGCTGTCAATGGCGGCGCACGGTGGGTGTTTGGCATTCAGCCGTCGGAATTGGCTAAAATTGGATTGATACTCATGAGTGCCGATTGGATAATGCGTGCTAAACGTCCCGGTAACGAAGAGTTTGAAAAAAAATATTTTAAATGGTTCGCGGCGGCAGTTTTTTTGACGTGCGGTTTGATTTTTACCGAAAATCTATCGACGGCAGCGCTGTTGTTTTGTGTCGTGGTCATCATGATGTGGTGCGGTGGCATCGCGTTCAAACGCATTGCGGCTCTGTTTGGCATTGTAGTGGCGTGTGTGGCGTTGGTGTTGTTGGTGGCTTTTATCGTGCCACAGAGCCATTTCCGCGATAGCGACGGTAATGTGCGTACCGATTTGAATGTGTTTGAACAGGTTTATTACAAACCGTTCAAACGGGCTTATACATGGGTGGCGCGTCTTCAACGATTTGATGATGAAAAGACCCAAGACGAGACATTGCGCATTCAGGATAATAATCGGCAAGTACTCTACGGTCAGATTGCCATCGCGCGAGGTGGTTTTTTGCCACACATGCCCGGTAGTAGCGAGGTGCGGAATAAATTGCCTCAAGCTTATAGCGATTTCGTCTATTCTATTATTGTCGAGGAACTTGGCTCGATTATAGGAGGTATGGGCGTGATGGCACTCTATTTGATCTTGTTGTTTCGGACAGGTCGTATAGCAACCAAAACAGACCAATTATCATGCAGTGTGCTGGCTATTGGTGTATCGACTATTATTGTATTGCAGGCGCTGGTTCACATGGCAGTGTGCGTGCAGCTCATTCCTGTGACGGGACAGCCGTTACCTTTAATTACACGTGGCGGTACATCTATTATTGTAACGAGTATTTATTTCGGTATTTTGCTGAATGTGAGTGCTTACGTTGCCAATAATCGACAGAATGACGCTGCTGTGGCGACACCGACAATATCGTCGGACGATGTCGTTGAATATGGTGTGGCAGATTAAAAAATGTTTGAATATGCAATCGAAAAGTATGAGATTCTTGATCAGTGGCGGTGGTACGGGAGGACATATCTTTCCTGCCGTGAGCATTGCAAATGCGTTGCGCGAGTTGCAACCCGATTGCGAAATTCTGTTTGTGGGTGCGCTCGGACGTATGGAAATGGAGCGTGTGCCGGCGGCAGGTTACAAAATTGTGGGTTTGCCCGTGCGCGGTTTCGACCGCAAACATCTGTTGAAAAATATCGCCGTTGTGTGCGACTTGCTCAAAAGCATGCGCCAAGTGAAACGCGTCATTCGCGAGTTTCGCCCCGATGTGGCTGTCGGTGTGGGCGGATATGCCAGTGGGGCGGCTATGAAAATGGCTGCGCGCATGGGTATTCCCGTGCTGTTACAGGAACAGAACGGTTTTGCCGGCGTTACCAACAAACTGCTGAAAAACGATGCCGCCAAAATTTGCGTGGCTTACGAAGGTATGGAACGTTTTTTCCCTGCCGATAAAATCATTTTGACGGGGAATCCCGTGCGTCAAAATCTGACACAGGGCAACAAGGCCGAAGCCTACAAGGAATTTGGTTTCTCGTCCGATAAGAAAACGTTGCTCATCATTGGCGGAAGCCTCGGCGCACGCACCATCAACAACAGCGTGAAGGCACACCTCGGAGAGTTGGTCGAGAGCGGCATTCAGATATTGTGGCAGACGGGCAAATTCTACATCGACGATTGCCGCAAGGCTGCCGCACCATTTGCCGGCAGCGGTTTGATAGTTACCGATTTCGTGGCGCGTATGGATTTGGCGTATGCCATGGCCGATTTAGTCGTTTCGCGCGCCGGCGCCAGCAGCATTTCCGAACTTTGTCTGTTGGGCAAACCGAGCATTTTGGTGCCGTCGCCCAACGTGGCCGAAGACCACCAAACACACAACGCCATGGCTTTGGTACGAAAAGAGGCCGCTGTGCTTGTACGCGATGCGGATGCGCAAAATGAATTGATAACCAACGCATTGCAACTTATAAATGACGATAAACGCCTCGCCGAACTTGCCACCAATGTTTCGGCCTTGGCACAGCGCGATTCCGCTCGCCGCATTGCCGACGAGGTGATTAAACTTGTGAAATCATAAATATTGATTTTATGACAAATTTACAAAACTCTTTGATAACGTTAATTCAAAGAAATACGTATTCAGAATTCCAATGTGATTTATTGAATGTTATAATTAACGATCCCTTGGGCAATTTGGATGTCCTTCAGCGTGATATATTTTTACAAAGCCGTAATATTCGTCGTATTTCAGATATTAAGGTATATACCTTACCAATAATTATTGATTATGCTAATTTGTGTTTAGAAGATGGTTGGTTGACTGAAGAAGAAATAAGTAATATTACATTATTGAAATTATTTTTAGGTGTTAAGGAGGGTGATTTTTATCGGAATACATTAAAGAATGATGTCAGAAATGTACTCCTGAAACACCTGCGGTTGTTATATGCAGATGGTCAAATTACTCCGCAAGAAGCATTACTGATGAGTAACATGCAAGGCTTATTTGGATTAAGTTTTTCTGAATATGAAGAAATTATTAAAGAAATAGAATAAAGTAATTATGGTAGAATGGCGTCGCATATTATATGAAATCATAGAGCCTTTGCACCAGTCAAAATGGAGCAAAATGTATGATTGTTGTATGCTTGTTATCATAATTGCAAGTATCATACCTTTGACTATTCGTCAAAATATAGTAATGTTGGATGTGCTGGATAATGTTACTGTTTCTGTATTTATATTGGATTATTTAATTCGTTGGATAACTGCCGATTATAAATATCCCCAATATAAAAGGTGGAAAACGTTTGTATTGTATCCTTTTACACCAATTGCAATTATAGATTTACTTTCAATATTACCCTCCTTTAGTATTTGTAATAGAGCATTTAAATTGTTTCGTATCACGCGATTGTTAAAAGTATTGCGTGTGTTTCGATTTATACGTTACTCGAAAAATATACTTATACTAATACGAGTATTGCAAAAAGAGAAACGTGTTTTGCTGGTGGTTCTATACATTGCTTTGGGCTATATTTTTATAACTGCACTTATAATGTTTAATAGTGAGGAGTCAAATATGTTTACCAATTTTTTTGATGCGTTATATTGGGCAACTACCACATTAACTACAGTTGGATATGGTGATGTTTATCCCTTGACTAATCTCGGAAAAGTTATTAGTATGTTTTCTTCATTATTTGGTGTGGCGATTATTGCTTTGCCATCTGGAGTCATTACTGCAAGTTATTTAGAAGAATTAAGAGAACAAAAGAAATAGACTATGGCTTGGAATTTTAGAAAAAGGGTAAAAGTTGCTCCTGGTGTTTATGTTAATATTGGGAAACATGGCACATCAACATCTATTGGACCTCGTGGGGCAAAAGTAACATTTGGTAAAAATGGTACTTATTTTTCTACAGGAATTCCTGGCACAGGGATTTATAATAGGCAAAACATTGGAGGAAAACAACTTGTTAATTCTGAACAAAATACATCATATCGTGGTTGTATTTTGTGGTTGTTAATTTTTGTTATTTGTGCAATGATTGTTCTATTGACTATTTATATTTTAGGAGTAAATAATCGGTTGCATGTGGAGATTACTGATGATTTGTTTACTGTATTTTCTGTTGCTATTATAATAGGAGTGTCTGCCTTGATATACGGTCTGGTAGCTGCTGTCATAAAGTGGCGGGCAAATCGTAATGCAACATTCTCATACAATCGCGAAAAACGAAAAGCTCAAAAGATTTTGGAATCATTACCTATAAAAGATGCTAAAAGAGATATTTTACAATCCTATATACAATGTTTAACTATTTCGGAGCAGATAGATAAACAAAAGCAGATTTTAGAACAACTGAAAAAGGGAACATCAGCGAAAGAAAAAGATATTATCCCAGAAGTGGAGCAGAAAATAGAAGCGTTAGATGTTGAACTAAAAAATGTGCAATATGATGCAGACAAAGGTTTAACAGAAGACCAAAAACAACTGTTTGATAAATTCTGCACCGATTTTGAAACCCTTTCGACATCGGATAAAATTTGGTTTATCACCGAATCTAATTCAACTGGTGTGTTTAGGGAAGAAACGACATTTGATTTAGGTGTTTTTGATTATATTTATTCCAAGTATAGGATTCCTATAATAAATATTCCTCAAAGTAATATTAAATTTTATTTCTATCCATCGTTTATTATTCGTTCGGAATCCACTACAAACTTTACGATTTATTCTTGGAAAAAAGTTGAACTGCATGCTACAACACAGAATTTTATCGAAAAAGATGCCATTCCTGGTATGGACGATGCAGTATTTGTCAGTGCCTCGTATTTGCACGAAACTAAAAAGGGTTCAATAGATTTGCGATACTCGTATAATCCGCTACTTACGACGTATGATTATGGTAAATATATATTCCCATTATTTAATGCTCTGACGTTCTATATTAGTAACAAAGAAAAAGCGGAACAAATGGCGGCTACATACATTCAATATCGAGATTGTGTTATTGCCGGTGGTGTCGCTAAAAATAAACAGGTATTGTCTGAAAACTTAAATACACAAAATAATAAAGAAACTCCCACGTTTCTTTCTAATCAATTATTATCAATATCCGATTTAGATCCTCTATTTATAGATGTAGCAAGGTGGATAGTGGAAACTCAAAATGCTAGCATTTCAGGGGTACTACGCCGTTTTTCAATAGGCTTTAATCGTGCAGGCAGGTTGCTTGACCAATTAGAAGCGGTCGGTATTATTGGCCCTCTTATGCCGCAAGGATACAGAGATATTTTCGTCGCGGATATGCAACAATTAGAAAAAAAATTACAAAATTTAGGTTTAGAGAGTGGTTGTCAAGAAAAGAACGAAGTTTTACGAAAAGCTTCACATCCACAATTAACCACTCAAAAGTTAGATGAGTTAATTGGGCTTGTTTCTGTAAAGAAAGAGATTCAAACCTTAACAAATTTTATCAAGATTCAACAAAAACGTGCAGAAAAAGGTTTGAAATCCTCTTCTCTCTCGTATCATTGTGTTTTTACGGGGAATCCAGGAACGGGCAAAACAACAGTTGCACGTATCGTTGCGGGTATTTATAAAGATTTAGGCATTCTTAAGAACGGACATTTGGTTGAAACCGATCGTGCGGGGTTAGTCGGTGAATATGTCGGTCAAACCGCAGTGAAAACAAATAAAATTATTGATTCAGCATTAGATGGGGTCTTGTTTATTGATGAGGCTTATACGTTAATCGCAGGAGGAACAAATGACTATGGTAAAGAAGCTATTGCAACCTTATTGAAACGAATGGAAGATGATAGAAATAGGTTGGTTGTTATTCTTGCAGGGTACACCGAAGAGATGAAATTATTTATTGATTCTAATCCTGGATTGCAATCGCGTTTTAATCGCTATATTGAGTTCCCAGATTATTCTTCGACAGAATTATTACAGATTTTTGAAATGCAATTACAGAAATTTGATTATAAATTAACCAACAAGGCTCAGAGAACTATACAAATTTTCTTTGAACAGATTTGTGAAAATAAAGATAAAAGTTTTGGTAATGCTCGTTTTGTGCGCAATATATTTGAAAAAACATTAGAAAAACAAGCCAATAGGTTGTCTCTGGATCCGGATTTAACTGTTGGAGAGCTTAAAGAAATCTTGGAGGAAGATTTACCTATTTAATTTGTTTCAGAATCTCAACAATATGTCCCAATCTTTGCCGGATAGAAAAACGATTCGTTTGTGCGATTACGATTATGCCGAAGGCGAATATTTTGTAACCATCTGTACCGAAGGGCGCATGCATTATTTTGGAGAGATAGAACATGGTGAAATACAATTAACCAAAATTGGCGAATATTTGAAAATGCAGATAGAAATAACAGAAAAATTGCGTGTGGGTGCAGTAGAAATACCATGTTATGTGATTATGCCAAATCATGTGCATCTGATCATAATAATCAATGCTCGTAGGGACGCATTGAATGCGTCCGCTACATCGAATGCGAAACATACGGACGCACGCAGTGCGTCCCTACAATTTGGACCACAACGCGGAAATTTGGCGTCGGTGGTTGCCGGCATCAAATCGGCGGTAACCCGATTTGCAAACGAAAATAACATTATTTTTGCATGGCAACAGCGTTTTTACGAACACGTTGTACGCAGTTGCACGGAAATGAATCGCATTGCAGAATATATAGAACAAAATCCCTATAATTGGGCAACAGATGAATATAATACGGACTATGTGTAACCAAAACAACCTAAACCGATGAAAAAACTTGTTGTACTGATATGTTTGACTTTGTGTGCCAATGGGCTCGTGGCGCAACACATCGTCGAAGTCGGCGCAGGGTGGGGCGATATGGGTATGACTCGTACTGTGCCGTGGAAACCGTTCCCATGGAGTCAGGGATCGCGCAAAGAGGCACAGAGTTTGATGACGTACAAATATATGTTGGGTTCACAACGGGTTTATTATGTGCCGAGTATTCGCTTGCAATACGATAATACGTGGTCGATGTCGGGAGGTATGAATCTGATGAATATCAATGTGGGCGTGGCCGGTTTGGGCATCTATCTGACACAACCGATGGCTGCTTTTGTCGATCATGGTTATGTGGGTCGTTGGTTTGCTACCTTTGAAATTAATTTTGCGTCTATTGCCGTGGGCGGTAATATCACACCGAATCTGGGTGTGCGTGGCTCCAATTCGGGGCATCGGCTTTGGATTACACCCGATCGCCAATTCGGTGGACAATATTATCCGATAAAGGAAACGTATGAACCGAACGATGGTCGTTATCTGTTTTTGCATTATTCGCTCCCGATTGAGTTTCGTGTTTGGAAAATGGTAACGGAAACAGTGGGTGTCGGCTTCTTTTTGGCGTCGGACATCGCTATTATCGAGAAAGATTTTACGCATCCCGACGCTCCGGTCGCTATGGGGTATAATATTTATGGAGGGTTGGCCATTACACTATACAAATGAAACATGTTATGAAGAAATATGGCTGGATAATCGCAGCGGCGTTGCTGTGTGTATGGCGTGTGAACGCGACAACGTTCGTTCTTTGCCGTCCGAACCTGCGGCGCCTGTAACCGATATTGACGGCAATGTGTATGCTACCGTTAAAATCGGTTCGCAAGTTTGGATGGCCGAAAATCTGCGTGTGCGTCATTATGCCGACGGAACGGCTATCGCTGTTGCGCCTGATAGTTGCATCACGACAGCGTATCCCGATAGTTATGAAGTTGGCGGACAGTTGTTTGAACATGCCGATTATCATCCCGATGCTTGTGGCTTGTATTATAATTGGGCGGCGGCTACAAGGGCTGCAAATGGCACTTCCGCATTGCCTACGCCGGCAACACAAACACAGGGCGTTTGCCCCGAAGGATGGCGATTGCCAAGCCGTAAAGATTGGCAGATTTTGTGGAATAATTTAGGTGGCATGTCGGTGGCCGGTGGTCGCATGAAAACAACGACCGATTGGCAACAACCCAATGCCGGAGCAACGAATGAATCCGGTTTGCACGTATTGCCTGCGGCGCAATATATTTTGTCGCAGGAGATGATAGATAAAGGTGTCGTGGACGGATTTGATCCGTATGGTTTTTATGCACTTTTTTGGGCGGCAGATGCAAGTAATGCATGGATGGCTTATACGATTTATGTCGGTTACCAACAAACCGCTGTGGAAGAATTTGCGACTGCCAAAACTGCCGGTGTTTGTGTACGTTGCATGATGGATGTGGAATAAAATGTGTGATTTGTATATAAGGGGAAAATGACTATGAACTATAAAAACATCTATTTTCTCGGAATTGGTGGCATTGGCATGAGTGCCATTGCACGCTATTTCAAAGCGAAAGGCTACGACGTGGCCGGTTACGACCGCACGCGCAGTCGCTTGTGCGAGGAACTCGAAGCCGAAGGCATCGCCATTCATTATACCGACGATGTGGCGCAGATTGCCGATAATTTCAAAAATCCACATGATACGTTGGTGGTTTACACGCCTGCCATTCCGGCTGAACACAGCGAATTTTGTTATTTCAAACACGGCGGTTTCGTTATCGAAAAACGGGCGCAGGTGTTGGGCGAAATCACACGTGTGGAGCGCGGACTTTGCGTGGCCGGTACGCATGGCAAAACCACTACATCGACCATGTTGGCGCACTTGCTCAAACAGAGCCACGTCGATTGTAACGCCTTTTTAGGTGGAATTTCGAAGAATTACACAAACAATCTGTTGCTCTCCGACACGAGTGATTTGGTGGTCATCGAGGCCGACGAGTTCGATCGCTCGTTCCACCATCTGACGCCTTACATGGCTGTGGTTACAGCCGTCGATGCCGACCACCTCGACATTTACGGCACACACGAGGCGTACCTCGAGAGTTTCGCGCATTTCACGTCGCTTATTCGTGCAGACGGTTGCCTGATTATGAAAAAAGGTATAGCCTTGCAACCGCGTTTGAGCAACGGCGTGCAACTTTACACCTATTCCGCAAAGGAAAAAGCCGATTTTTGTGCCGAAAATATCCGCATCGGAAACGGCACAATCGTCTTCGACTTTGTTACACCGACGGAAACCGTAGTTGACATCGAACTTGGCGTGCCGGTTCAGGTGAATGTCGAAAACGGTGTGGCGGCCATGGCTGTGGCGTGGCTCAACGGCGTGTCGGCCGACGAATTGCGTCGAGGTATGCAGTCGTATGTGGGCATCCGTCGTCGTTTCGAAACATGGCTCAAAACTGACCGTTTGACCATCATCGACGACTATGCGCACCATCCTGCCGAGTTGGAAGCGAGCATCAAATCGGTGAAAGCATTGTATGCTGACAAAAAAGTGCTTGGGGTTTTTCAACCGCACCTCTACACTCGTACGCGCGATTTTTACCAAGAGTTCGCGGCTGCACTGTCGCATCTCGACGAGGCAATGTTGGTCGAACTCTATCCGGCACGCGAGGAACCGATAGCAGGCATCTCGTCGCAAACAATTTACGACGAAATCACCTGCCCGAAAACTCTGACTACCAAAGCCGAACTGATACGGGTTTTGCAAACCAAACAATTTGATGTACTTTTGACCCTTGGCGCGGGCGACCTTGATACAATGTTGCCACAGATAGTAGAAGCGTTGAAATAAAAAAGTGTTTATTGTGCGCATATTACGTAACATATCGATTCTGTTGTGTGTGTTGTTTTTCGGCACATATATGTTGGTGGTGATAATCAAGTTTACACCTTCGGCCGGCGACAATATTTGCCGACAAATCGAAACACATGTGCTTGATTCGGCGGAACTTGGCTTTGTGTCCGATAAGGATATATTGGCGCAACTTGGGCGTATGCATCAAAAATATATTGGTGTGCAGTTCAAAAATATTGATTTTCAGAGGCTTGAAAACGAAATATACAAAAATCCGTTTGTCGATTTTGTTTCGTGTTATTATTCGCTGTCGGGGACGTTGCACATCGATGTCAAGCAGCGCCGGCCTGCGTTTCGCGTGATGACAACGTATGGTAATTTTTATATCGACCATAATCGCCGACGGATGCCCACTTCGACGCGTTTCAGCGTGTATGTCCCGGTGGTTACGGGATTCATTGATGAAGAATACCTTTGTGGCGCCTTGTTTGATTTTATCGACGATATTCAGCATGACGATTTTTGGGCTAGTCAGATAACGCAAATACGCGTTTTGCCCAATTTGGAGATAGAATTGGTGCCGCGTGTAGGCAATCATGTCATTGTATTCGGACAATTGGACAATGCCGAACAAAAACTTGATAAAATGCTGACATTCTATCGCAAAGGCTTGCCGTACATTGGATGGAATCGCTATCGCACGATTGACCTGCGTTACAAAAATCAGGTTGTGTGTACCAAATGGCCGAATAATTAGTTGTAGAAATGCAAAAAAACAAAAATATATGGAAGATATTATTGTAGCAGCCGAAATCGGTAACTCCAAATTAGCCGTTATGGCTGCGCGTAAAGAAACTGATGGCCAACTGCATGTGCTGGCCGTCGAAAAGGAATCGACACCTCACAACAGCGTGTGCAATGGCGTCGTTTGTAAACCTACCGATGTGGTGGCCACGTTGAATGGTTTGCTCAAAAAAATGGCAAATCGTTTAGGTGCGTCAGTGCGTATCACCAAAATTTATGTCGGTCTGAATGCACGCACGCTGCGTACTACGCCTATTTCGGTGTCACGGTTGGTGTCGGCTGGCGATACATTGACGGACGAAATGCTCTCGACGTTGGAACATGAGGCTGTGTCGCAGTTGCCTGCGGGGAAACGACTGCAAGAGGTGTCGGCTGTAACGTATGTGTCGAATAACAACATAGTGGCGCAACCGCAAGATGTAGTGAGCGGACATTTGTTGGCAACATACGCCGTGGCCAATGTCGATGCCGCTGTGGTCGATAAATTGACACAATGTATTGCACAACTTCCGGGTTGTTCATTGGCCGAAATTATGCTCGCACCGAAAACTACGGCCGAGTTGCTGACTACGGCCGCCGACCGACAAGGATGCGCTGTGGTCGATTTCGGCGCGGGGTGCACTTCGGTTACAGTCTTTGTGAACGGCGGACTGAAACATTTTGCCGTCATACCGCTTGGCGGAAAACATCTTACGGCCGATTTGATGACACTGAACGATTTATCGGTCAAAGAGGCTGAAGGGTTGAAAAATTTCTTTGGCATGAAATATGCAGCCGACAATACGCAAAAAGAGCGCATTCAAATTCAGGATGCAGCCGATGGTACTAAACGCATGGTGCAAGTCGATGAACTCAAAAAGGTGTTTGCTGCACGTTTGGAAGAAATTCTCAATTATGTAACTGCACAGATTGTACTCTGTGTGCCGCTCGAAAAACTATCGGCAGGTCTGATTTTGACCGGTGGATTGACTGCCATGAGCCATTGTGCCGATATTGTGTCGGACAAGACCGGCGTGCCGGCACGCATCGGATCGTACACACACCGATTGACAACCGATAGTGTCCAAGCCGCTTTCGACAACGAATATGCACAACTTGTCGGTGTATTGATGAATGGTACTGAAGGATGTGTAGAAGTGATGTCGGGCAAACCGACAAAAACATCGAAAAATCGCTTCAAACAGATCATCGGTAAGATGGAAGGACTATTTAACGAATAAAATCTCACTAACATAATCACAATAATATGGGACTCGAGGAACATTTGGTCGATTTGTCGGATACGTTGCGTAGCAACAACTCATCTATCATCAAAGTGATAGGCGTGGGTGGTGGCGGTGGTAATGCCGTGAATTATATGTGTGAACAGGGAATTGTAGATGTGTCGTTCGTGGTGTGCAATACAGACCAACAAGCGTTAGATCATTCGCCTGTCAATCAGCGAATTATACTTGGTACGGAAGGTCTTGGTGCCGGCGGCCGTCCCGAAAATGCGCGTGCTGCGGTCGAACAGTCGTTGCCGCAAATCGAACAGATGCTGAAGACAACACCTACGAAAATGGCATTTATCACTGCCGGCATGGGTGGTGGCACAGGTACCGGAGCAGCACCTGTTATTGCCAAGGTGGCGCACGATTTAGGCATTCTTACCGTGGGCATTGTTACCATTCCGTTCGCGTTTGAGGGAACACAGAAAATCAATCAGGCTTTGCACGGCGTGCGCGAAATGAGTAAAAACGTCGATGCAATCTTGGTCGTCAATAACGAAAAGTTATGCAAAATCTACCCCGACTTGAATTTGCGTAATGCGTTCGACAAAACCAATGAAGTGCTAACTATTGCAGCGAAAGGTATTGCCGAAATTATCACCGTGCACGGTTATATGAATGTCGATTTTGCCGATGTCAATACCATCATGAAAGATAGTGGTGTCGCCATTATGAATACGGGAGTCGGTGAAGGTGAGAATCGGGTAACGAAGGCGATCGAAGATGCACTCAATTCGCCACTGCTCGACAATACCGATGTGCGTGACTCGAAAAAAATATTGCTGAACATCTGTTGTTCCGAGGAAACGGGAATCCGTATGGACGAAATTCGCCAAGTTAATGACTTTATGGCGCAAATGGGCGATGATATTGAGGTCATTTCGGGCGTAACGTTCGATAATACGTTGGAAGACAAAGTACGTATCACGATCATTGCCACAGGCTTTTCGTGCGACGCACTGCCGAAACCGACAAACCTCAAAGGTAAAGATGATGCCGCAGCCGATGACGGCGAAATAACCCGCTCGCGTGACGCATATTACGGCGAAATACCCGGACGTAAAACGCATGTCAAAAGTTATACGCTCGATCAATTGGACGACGATGCCAATTTGAACGAAATTCAGCAAATACCTGCTTATAAACGATTGTAAACCAAATTATTAAATAGATTGTAAATATGAGTTTATTTGATCAAATCAGCGAAGACATCAAAAAAGCGATGTTGGCTCGCAATCGCGCCGAACTCGAAGCCTTGCGCGGCGTGAAAAAAGAATTTCTCGAAGCCAAGACGGCCAAAGGCGGCGATGGCGAATTATCCGACGAAGCGGCCGTGCGTATTTTGCAGAAAATGGCCAAACAAGGTAAAGAAGCAGCGGCCTTGTTTCGTGAACAGAATCGTAACGATTTGGCCGAAGAGTATCTGGCGCAAGTTGTTGTGTACGAACGCTATTTGCCGGCACAGATGAGCGAGGCCGACTTGGAGGCAGCACTGCGTGATATTATCGCACAGATTGGTGCTGCGTCGCCGCAAAATATGGGAAAAGTGATGAGCGTGGCTACCAAACAGTTGGCCGGTAAAGCCGACGGACGCGCTATCTCGGCCGTAGTCAAACGCCTGCTGACTGTTTGATGTGCTCGGTACAAAACAGAAAACGCTCGCCCTCGAATCCGGGGACGAGCGTTTGTGTTATGAAACGTCGCATTAAGCGATTTCTATCATGCGTTGTGCTTTTTTAATCTCTTTCTCGGAGAGTTTCGGCAATTTGATTTCCAAAACGCCGTTTTCCATAGTGGCGGCAATTTTCTCTTTGTCCACGTCGTCCGGCAGAATCATAGTCTGCTCGAATTTTGAATAAGCGAACTCGCGGCGCAGGTACGAAACGTCCTTGTCGTCTTTGTGTTCTTCTTTCTTCTCGAGGGAGATGACAAGGTTGTTGTCCTCATCAATGCGTACGCAGAAATCGCGTTTTGTCATACCGGGTGCGGCAACTTCAACGGCGTATGCTTCTTTGCTTTCTTTCACGTTGATGGCCGGTGCGGTCGAATTGGCGCGTGCCATAAATTCGTTGTCAAACAGGTCGTTGAACATCGACGGTAGCCAGTTTTGATTTCTTCTTACAAGTGTCATAATAGTATCCTCCAATTAAATTGTTAAACGATTTTTCCGATTTACGGACGTTCGTTAATGAACGCCTTCGCTTATACACTTGCAAATTGTGTGCCAACTTGTTTGTTTGCCAAATTGTGATATATTATGCCATTTTGTCTTATTTTGTAGTTATAATACTGTCAATTTGTCTGTGCTATTCGATATTTTTGCGTACTTGCGCCAGAAATTGTTGCATTTGTGCCGTGTCTTTGCGTGCTACGATGTCGCGCAACGTGTGCATTTGTGCTTGTATGCCGTCGATTTGTGCCGCGGTGTGCGGATTGAAGAGAATTTCGGAAAGCAGATAATCGTCTTCCGATAGCAGCCCATGGGCTACGGCAAGGTGTTTTTTGAATGTCGTTCCCGGTGCATCTTGGTGTTTCATGACGGCAGCGAATACCAACGACGATACAAAGGGAATGGATAACGAATAGGCTATGGTTTCGTCGTGTTCGTCGAATGTATATTCGAAAATGCGAAGTTGTAGTGAGGCGTAGAGCTCGCGGAAAAAATCTTTGCCTTCGGGGTCGCTTTCGGCAATGATGATGGCGTTTTGTGTGCTGAGGTTGTCAAGGTTGGCGAATGTCGGTCCGAACATCGGATGTGTCGAAACGTAGCGATGCCCAATGTTTGTGTAGTAGGCTTGCAGTCCTGTTTTAACCGATGCTATGTCCGATAGGATGCACGTTGCGGGCAGATAGGGCAGTACGGTGTCGAAGGCTTCGATGGTGTATTTGAGGGTTACGGCGTTGATGCATAGTTCCGGTTCAAAGTCGCGGATTTCCTCTATGCGTGTGAAACGTCGCGTGTTGAATACGAACCTCAAACGATTGGCGTTAGTGTCGTAGAGTGCGACATCGTGTTTGGTGCAGAGGCAGTCGGTCAGGAATGTACCCATTTTGCCTGCGCCGAGAATGAGTATTTTCATAAATGTTATTGTTTTATTGGTTCATCAATTCTACTTGTACGCGGACAGATTCTTCGTGTATGGCCTCCAAAATGATGCGCATAAATTCGCGACTCATGCCGAGTTTTTCGCCGTTGGTGATGCGTTTTTCGAGGATTTCGTTGTAGCGTCCCGTTTGTAGTACGGCGATGCCGTGTTCTTTTTTGTAGGTACCGATTTCGGCCGAAATGCGCATCCGTTTTGCCAATAGTTCCAATAATTCGTTGTCGGTGGTGTCTATCTCGCGACGCAGGTCAACTAAATCTTCGGTTGTTTGTTTCATTTCGCGCAGTACGAGTTTGCGTAAAATGACGTCCAATACATCGGGTGAGAGTTGCTGCTCTTTGTCGCTCCATGCGCTGTCGGGGGTGCAGTGACTTTCGATGAGCAGACCGTCGAATTGCAAATCCATAGCTTGTTGCGACAAAGGGGCAATCAGTTCGCGTTTGCCACCGATGTGGCTGGGGTCGCAGAATAGTGGTAAGTTGGGTAGTCGACGATGCAGCTCGATGGGAATGTGCCACTGTGGTTGATTGCGGTACACTTTTTTGTCGTACGAACTGAAGCCGCGATGGACGGCAGCTAATTGGTGTAAACCTGCGTTGTAGATGCGTTCGATGGCTCCAATCCACAATTCGATGTCGGGGTTGACGGGATTTTTGATAAGTATCGGTATGTCAACGCCATGCAGGGCGTCGGCAATTTCTTGTACGGCGAAAGGGTTGGCCGTAGTGCGCGCGCCTATCCATAGCACGTCGATGCCGTATTTCAGGGCTTCGTAAACGTGTTTGGCCGTGGCGACTTCGGTGGCGACATACATGCCGGTTTCGTTTTTGACGCGGCGCAACCATTGCAAGCCTTCAACACCGACACCTTCGAAACCGCCCGGTTTAGTGCGTGGTTTCCAAATGCCGGCTCTGAAAATTTTGATACCGTTTTGTGCCAATTGACGCGCTGTCATCAAGGTTTGCTCTTCGGTTTCGGCACTGCACGGACCGGCAATGACGATAGGACGTTGTGTGCCTAACTGCGGCAAGTTAAATGTTTGAAATTCCATATTTTATATTTCAGTCGTTGTGAATTTTGTTTGTTGAATGCGCTCGAGGGCGGTTTGTAACTGCGATTCTGTGCAGCAAAGCGATAGGCGAATGTAGCGTGCGCCGTTGCTACCAAAGATGAATCCCGGTGTAATAAAAACGTGTGCCTCGTGGAGTAGTTGGTCGGCTAACTGCTCGGTGTCGGAGACGGTGTCGGGGACTTTGCCCCATAGAAACATGCCGACTTGGTTGCGGTCGTAAGAACAACCAAGTGTGTATAAAATCTGTTCGGCAGTTTGGCGTCGCTGTCTGTACACATCGATATTCATGTTTTTGTGCCACGTTTCGTCGTTGTGAAGGGCAGTGGCGGCCGCCAATTGCAATGGGCGGAACATCCCGCTGTCGATATTGCTTTTCACTTTCAAAATCCATTGGATGAAAGTACTGTTGGAGGCAGTCATGCCGATGCGCCAACCGGGCATATTGTGGCTTTTGCTCATGGAATTGAGTTCGATGCAATGTGTTTTGGCATTTTTTATTTGTAAGATACTCAACGGTTTATCGTTCAAAATGAGGCTGTACGGATTGTCGTTCACGATGATGATGTTGTGCCGTTTGCCGAAATCGACCAACTTTTCGTATAACTCAAGTGTTGCATTGGCACCGGTGGGCATGTGCGGATAGTTGGTCCACATTAGTTTAACACGACTTAAATCCATACGCTCCAAAGCCTCGAAATCGGGATACCAACCATTGTCGGCCGACAAATCGTAGGGAATGGGTTCGGCGCCCAACAGTCGGCTCAACGAGGTGTAGGTGGGATAGCCCGGATTTGGCACCAACACTTGTTCGCCCACATTGACAAACGCCAACGTGATGTGCAGAATGCCTTCTTTCGACCCGATGAGTGGCTGAATTTCGTTGGCAGGGTCTAATTGTACGCCGTATTGCTTGGCATAAAAATCGGCAAATGCTTGGCGTAATTCGGGAATGCCCGTATAGGGTTGGTAACCGTGCACATTTGGTTGTTGCGCTGTGCTGCAGAGTGTTTCTATGGTTTCTGCCGACGGTGGCATGTCGGGACTGCCGATGCCAAGCGATATGACGTCGATGCCTTGGGCACGCATGGCCGCTACTTCTTTCAGTTTGCGTGAGAAGTAGTATTCCTCTATTGTTTCGACGCGTGTTGCACAATGATACATCATGATTTTGTTTCCGTTATGTAGGTTAAATGGTTTGTTCGCCTTCGGTGTATTCGCCGAGAATTTTTATATCGCTTACCAGCGGCCTGATAGCATCAATGGCTTGTGTGTAACGTGTGTAGTTTTGAAATTTCAGGTCGATGTAGAACTGATATTCCCATTCGTGTCCGATAATGGGCAGCGACTGAATTTTAGTCAGATTGGTGTTGTAAAACGACAAGATTGTCAGCACTTTTGATAGGCTCCCTTCTTCGTGCGGCAAGGCAAATACAATGGATGATTTGTTGCATTGCGCGTGTGTTTGTGCGATTGTCGGATTGTTTCTGTGGGCAATCATCAAAAAACGTGTGAAATTGTGTTTGTTGGTTTCGATGCCTTCGGCCAAGATTTGTAGCCCGAATTGGCGTGCCGAATCGGCGTAACAGATGCCGGCGATTCCAAGTTGCTGTTGCTGGGCTATTTCGTAGGCGCTTTTTGCCGTGTCGTCGGTTTCGATGAGTTTGATGTGCGGATATTTGGCGAGGAAATCAGCACATTGCAGTAGCGCCATATAGTGCGAGTGTACTTCGCGGATGTCGGCGATGGTTTGTCCGGGCAACGCCACTAAACTTTGTTTGATGCGTAGTTTGTGTTCGCCAATAATCCATAAGTCGCTGTCTTTCAGTAGGTGATGGTTTTGCAGCAAACTGCCGGCAATGGTATTTTCGATGGCTATGGCGCCAAATCCTTGCGGGTGTGCACACACCCAATCGACGCTCTCTTTGAACGTGTCGCACGGAATGGTAGCGGCTTCGTTGCCAAAGTAGAGGTGGGCAGCTATATCGTGAAACGAGCCGTAAGAACCTTGTATCGCAATTTCGGTTTTCATATTGTAAACAAAAATAAAATCCTGCCCATCGGATTTGAGCAGGATTTTGGTGTTTTTTTTAGGTCGCTTTTTTTAGCGCGTCAATTCCTGCTTTTACTGCCGGGCGTAAAAGTAAAAAAAGAAACTGCTAAAATACAAAGACGACATATTCATGTGTGCAATAACTATTTTCGGTGTGCAAAAATAGTTGTTTTTTGCGAATTGTCCAAATTATTTTTCAATAATCCTAATTTTTGTATGAAAGTATGGCTCTAATAGCGTCAGAACGATACGGATAATCCTATTAAAATGTTGAATCCGATGTTGTCGTAGCCATACCAATCTTGGTAACGTAACTCTTTCGACAAAGCGAGCAGGTTGTTGGCCTGCAGCCATAAACTCCAATTTTTCGGGAACGTGTAACTCAACGAGGCGTTTAGGTCGTAAATCGGCGCAAGCGTAACGAGCCGTGTGCCGCCTTCTTGTCTGGGTAGTTGTGTCGAACGTGTCGAAGCGTAGTAAAAGTTGATGTTGCCTGCAAAATTTTTGGTAAATAAGGCTTCGATGCCGGCGTCGGCTTCCCATGCCGGTTTGTTCCATGCTTCTATGCCTTCGGTCAACACCTGCCATCCGTTGTATTTGCCTTTGACATGGAAGTTGTATCGTTCTTTGATGTTGTACGTCAGTCGCAATTCGGCGGTTAGCAGACGTGCTTGCGCATTGACGGTGGTAAAGGTGTTGCCGTACACATATTCCAAATCGGTTTTCGGGAACACGTTTGGTGTGGCGGTGCAGGCGTAAACGCGATTGCGGAAAAAGTGTGTGTTGTTGATGAGTTGGTAACTGACAAAGGCATCAATCGCAAAATTATGTACCGGCTTGACGTTGAATCCGAGATGGAAATCGAATGGTGTGTAGTCGTTGAGCGTTTCGTCGTGCATTAACGGGTCGTAATAACGGTTTTCGTTCAACATGCTTTGCAGCGATGTGAACTGATAGTCGCCTCCGATACCGCCATAGATGTCGAATATGTTGCGAAATGCGTAGCGTGCTTCGATGTCGGGTGCAGCAGCTACGATGTTGCCTTTGTTGATTGAAAACCATAATTTGGCACCGGCGCGCAACGATACGTTTTTCCACACTTTTTCGTAGCGTGGGTTGAATGTGATGAGGAATTGCGGCTTCCATGTGGCAGCGACGAATGTAGAATCGTGCAAAATGCGTTTATGTGTCGGCGTAATCGAGTCGATGAGGTAGATGCTTTGCGTCGGTGTATTGTACACATAGGCTGCAAAGTCGAGGTCGGCGTTGATGTGGTGTCCGTTGATATTGTAACCGCCAAAAAGATGCAACCCGATATTGTGTTCGCGTTGCGAGGCTTGGTGCACTGCCACATAGTCTTTGGTGATGGTAGGAAATGAGGTCGTAAAGTTGTATGATACGTTACCATCGTAGGTCCAGCCTTTGTGTTCGGTGTCGTTGCCAAATCCGATGATGGCGTGCGCTGCTGTGGTTGTCCGTGTCTGTGGCGACAAACCTACGCCGGCAATGTCGCGATTTAGATCGGCGCGGTAGTAGGTGCTTTCGTCGAATACCGAGTCGTTGCCGAAGTAACTGAAATAGTCGTTACTGAAACCGATGTTGGCATATAGTGTGCCGACTTTCATGGAGTGTGTGTAGTCGAGGTCGAAATCGGTTTGAATCAGTCTTTTTGTGCCGTTCCAAATGCCGTAATGGCTCAATTCGACTTCTAATTTATCGGTTTTGTTGTTGATGATTGGTGTCCAAGCATCAGCCTGCCATATTAGCGGGAATCCGATGCCAATGCAGGCGTAGCCGGGTTTGTAGGTCGGGCGACCGGTGTTTTTGGCGTCGGTTGGCGGTAGCGGATAGAATTGCGATTGCACATTCATGGTTTCGGCTTCGCTGCTGTATACTACTGCTGTTTTTTCGACTTGCGGGTCGGTCGATGGCAGTTCGATATCGGCACGTTTCACCTTAATTATTTGCGGCGTAAACTCTTTGGCGATATCCACGGAGTGTGTCAGCGTGGAGTCGTTGTCTTGTGCCATGGTCGCTGTGCCGAAGATTGTCGCTGCGATGAGGAATGTTATGCGTTTCATTGTCGTGATTCTATGCGGTTGAATATAATTTATGTTGGTTGCTTTAGTCATCAACTTGTTCGTCTTCGCGTTCCGATATGGTAAGCAGACGGCTTTCGATCATGCTTTCGATATCGTCGTCGGCGTGATAGTTGTTTTGCAGGCTCAACAGATATTGTTTTGCTTGGAAGTCGTCGCCCGTAGCGATATAGATGTCGGCCAACAGGACGAATGCGCGCGCCAACCAATATTGATGCGGTGTGTTTTTGTCGATGAAGTCCATAATTTCGTTTTCGGCACTTGTGTACTGACCGCTTTTGTAGAGTTGTTCGGCATAGAGATATTTAGCTTCGGCACCCATTTCGTGGCGCAGGTCTTGGCTGAGTTCTTGTAAATCGTCGTGCGCCAAAAGGGCTTCGTCGGTGCCAATGTACGATTTTGCGCGGCAGTAGCGTGCCTCGCGCACAATGGCGGCATCAGTGGCGGCATCGTCCAATAGATCGTTGGCGGCAAGTATGGTTTTGTTGTATAATTTCAGCGCGTAACTGCAACGCAATTCGCCTATGCGTGCTATGTTTTTATTCTCTTTGCTGTCGGCGGTTTCGCGCAGTTGCCCGAAGTAGTCGAGCGCTTGCGTGTAGTCCTGTTGTTCGTAAGTGATTTCGGCACACCGCATCAGTGCGTCTTCTTGATAGGGATTGCCGGTCAGTTGCGTGAGGTGTGCAAAATGTGTTAAAGCATTGTCTGTCAGACCCGTTTGATAAAAACTTTCGGCCAAATAGTATTCTGCGGCGATGCAGTTCATGGTTTGATTGTCGCAGTAGCTGGTCAGATAGTTTTTGAAACTTGTGGTGGCTTCCTTGTAGTCTTCGCGCATAAACAAGCGTTCGGCGGCTGCAAAATTCAGCGAGTCTTCCAACGATTTTTTGACGGTCGATATAGTGCTGCCGGCGATGGATTCGCGGTATGCTAAATATTCGTTTATCTGGTTGTTGTCCACATAAATGGTCTGCATACTTTCGATGGCCACTTTGGCTTCTTCGCTACTTGGGTATTTGTTGACTACCTCTTTATATGCAGCGATGGCATTTTCGGTGTCGCCGTTGTTGGCGTAGAGCATACCTATTTCGAGGGCGGCTTTACGCGCCACGTTGGTTCTCGGGAATTGTGCCAATACTCGGTTGTATGCGGTGATGGCGTCGTTGTTTTGTTGTGTTAATACATACGTGCGTCCAATTTCGTACATGGCATCGTCGGCATAGTCGGAGCGCGGATAGTTGCTCAATAGTTGTTCCAAAGCTTTGATTTTGTCGGTATATTGTTTGCGGATACCGAGTATCAATGCGTTCTGAAAAGCCGCGTAGTCGGCGTAACGTGGCGATTCGGCAACGGCTTGTTGGTAGTATTTGCCGGCGTTTTCGTAGTTGCGTGTGTAGAAATAGCAGTCGCCGGTGCGGCTGAGGGCATCGCAGTATATGCGGTTACCGTGATTTTTGTTGGCGGTCAGAAATTTCTGATACCATTCGATGGCTGCAGTAAAATTGTCTTCCTCGTAGTAACTGTAAGCCAACGTGTAGTAGGTTTTTAGTAGTTCGTCGTTCGATTTTTTTTGTTTTTGTCCGAGAAAATCAGTCAAGTCTTTGCGTGCCTCGTCGTAGGCGCCAAGACGATAATTCGTTTCGCCGCGCCACAAATAGGTTTGCGCCGAATGTGAGTTTACGGTGTATTCGGCAAGCGATTGTGTGAAGAAATTGTGTGCTTCTTTATAATTTTTGGCTATAAACTCGGCTACACCCAACTGAAACAGCACATTTTCTTTGGCTGCTTTGATTTTTGGGTTGACGATTTTTATTTTTTTCAGCGATTCGTAGGCTGTTTTGTAATCTTTTTCGGCCATGTAGATGTCGGCCAAGTGGTTGTAGATGTCGTCGCGGTGTTTTGTGTTCGGGTAGTTTTGCAGGAATTGTTCGAATGCGTTAATCGATTCGCCGAATGGTGCAGCATCTTCGTACACGGCCAGCACATAGTTGTAGTCGGCTTCTTCGGTAATGGCGGGGTCGAAATTCTCTTTGGCGGCAGTCTGGAACGCCATGCGGGCTTTGGCTTTGTCGCCGTATTGCGCATAACTTAATCCGATGTGCAGATAGGCGTTTTGCGACAAACTATCCGAAGTGGTCGTTACTTTTGACAATGCCGGCACTGCATCGCGATAGGCACCGTGCCGATAGCAGGCCATACCCAGCATATACATGTCGGCGCGTTGTACTTTTTGCCCGTTACGTTCGTATTTTTTCAGATAGTCGATGGCTTCGCTGTAATTGCCCTGATAGTAGGCCGATTCGCCGAGAATGCGGTAGGCCTCGGAGTTGTATTTGCTGTTTGGCCAGCGCGAAATGAGTGTTTTGCCGTATTCGCAGGCTTTGTCCGTATTGCCGGTGCGGTCGTATATTTGCAAAGCGTGATAGGCGGCCGGTTCGGCGTATGGCGAACTGAGCGATAATTCCAGAAAACCGTTGATGGCGCGGTTGTAGTTGCCTAAACAAAATTCGGTGTACGAGTAGTAGTATAGGGCATCTTTTTCATATTTTGTTTTTTTCCCGTTCAGCGTGGCGAACAGAATGCGTGCAGGCTCGTATTTTTTTAGTTGCAGATAGGCCACGGCTTTGGTGTACAGATATTCCATGTTCTCGTCGCCATTCAAATGGTTGTTTTGTACTTGTTCGTACCATGTCAAGGCTTCTTCGTAGTTTTTTGCTTCGAAACAGCAACGGCCTATCATATAAGCCACATGTTCGCGCATGGGAGCAAACGGATAATTGTTCAAATAGTTTTTCAGCGTGGTGGTAGCATCCTTGCGTTTCAACTCGTAGGCGTTGCAGGCGATATAATATTGTGCGTCGGCATACAGGCCATTGTTTTTGTTGGCGGCAGTTGCACAAAATTGTTCAAATTTTTTGGTTGATGCACCAAATTTTCGTTGTTCGAAAAGTATGCGACCTTCATAAAACAGATGATCATCGTTGTTGCGTACAACTGTTTCTTGTGCCAACATATAACTGCACGAAACGAGCATTGCCAAACTAATGATTATTTTTTTCATAATGGATTTGTTGTGGTGGTGATATGTAAATGTTTGGTAATCAGTGTTCGATGCCGTAACTAATGATACTTGATATGTAGTTGCGGGTTTACCGATATAATTTGCAAAATTACGATTTTCTTTTTGAAAAACAAACATTTTGAACAACTTTTTTGAAGTCGGACTGCAAAAAGTTGCTCGATTTGTGTCGTTTTTTGTGTTGCTGGTCGGTTGTTGTTGTCCAAATTGAAGATTTTGTGCCGGTGCCGAGTGTACAAAAAAGATGGTTGTAGTTGCTGTCGCTTATTTCGATATGTTGTGTGGCGAATGTATCCGAAAATTTGCAACAATCAAAAAAATGGCGTATATTTGCAGATTATTATTAAAAGTCGGGAAAATGAAGTGTAGAAGAACTTATTGTTTGCTGTTGTGTTTGTCGTTGTTGGCAGCGACAGTCTTTGCCGAGCAGCCGGCGAAACCTAAATTGATAGAGTTCACCACGACGTTGGGGCGCATAAAGGTGCAGTTGTACGACGACACGCCACAGCACCGCGATAATTTTGTGAAACTTGTCAACGAGGGTTTTTACGATGGGGTGTTGTTCCATCGCGTGATAAAAAATTTTATGGCGCAGGCAGGCGACCCGAAATCGCGTGATTGCGACTCGACAGCGCGGCTTGGCTCCGGCGGTTTGGACTATACAATTCCGGCCGAAATCGTATATCCGCAGCACTACCACAAGCGTGGAGCGTTGGCGGCAGCTCGTTTGGGCGATGTGGTCAATCCTGAACGTGCATCGTCGGCGTGCCAATTCTATTTGGTGCAAGGCAAAAAATATAACGAACAAGAACTGAACGAAATAGAACATCGCATCAACATGGTGTTGCGTACCACGCAACCATTCAAATTCACCGAAGCGCAACGCTTGCAATACGGCATGTTTGGGGGTACACCGCATCTCGACGGGCAATATACCGTTTTTGGCGAAATAGTCGAAGGTTTTGATGTGCTCGATAAAATTTGTGCCGTAGAAACCGGGCAGGCCGACCGACCTATTGCAGATGTGCGTATCATCAAGGCGCGTGTTGTGCGTCGATAAGTGATTGAAAATTAGTTTTTTATACAATATAAAGAATAGATATGTTAGTCGATTACAAAAATGTAGACATTTATCAGGAAGAGATGCCTGTGCTGTGTGGCGTCGATTTTGCGGTCGAACGCGGCGAGTTTATCTATCTATTGGGTAAAGTGGGCAGCGGTAAAAGTACGCTTATCAAGTCGTTGTATGCCGAAGTGCCTATCAAACGCGGCGAAGCGCGTATTTTCGATTACGATTTGACACGCTTGAAACGGCGTGATGTACCGAATTTGCGTCGCAAGATTGGCATCGTTTTCCAGGATTTTCAGTTGTTGAGCGACCGTAGCGTAAACGAAAACTTGGAATTTGTGTTGCGTGCCACCGGTTGGAAAGACAAACGCAAAATAGCCGAACAGATTGATTTGGTATTGTCGGTTGTAGGTATGTCCAAAAAAGGGTACAAACGTCCGCATCAGTTGTCGGGAGGCGAGCAGCAACGTGTGGTTATAGCGCGTGCGTTGCTTAATTCGCCCGAAGTGATTGTGGCCGATGAGCCGTCAGGCAACCTCGACCCTGAAACGGCTAACGAAATTTTTTCGTTGTTGTACGAGATTTCGCGTGGCGGCACATGTGTCATTGTGGCTACGCACAATCATTCGTTTTTGAATGTTTATCCCGGTCGCATCTTTGTTTGTGAGGACGAACGCCTGACGGAGAAACAGTAACCGCGCTGTGAATGTTAACAATTTGATTGTTAACCAATAATAAGTGATAAAGACAAAATAAGTAATCTAAAATATAAATGATAGCGTTTGCTATTTGTTCGAGAAACTCTGAAACATAGGAAATTTCAAAAGTTGAAACCAAGAACAGATTGTGAATGTCCATAATATGGGCATTCTTGTCTGTATCAACCGGTTTCTTACGACCGCAGAGTTTGGGCAAGTTTGTCCATTCTTTGTGTTTGTAGGGAATGAATTGCTAAACGCATACAGACAATGTATGGCAAAATTGGTTAAACAGCACGGGCAGGTATATACGCCTATTATTTATTTTTATTAGTTAAGATTATGCTTGATTTTGGGAAATATATATGGTGTTTCCATCCTCAAAAGCATGTTATGGCATTTGTTTCTACTATAATATATAATGATTACGAGGCATTTACTCAGAAGGTAGTGCATTTTTGTAATAAATCTTTTCCCCGCTCAATATAGTGTCGTGGTGAAGCCGAAGTTGACGCCCAAACAGCCGTCGGTGCGCAAGGTGGGACTGAAAGGCGTCGGTTGCAGTTGTTGGGTGTAGCCTGCCGACAAAAATAAAGCAAAGGTCTTGAAAAGATAGTATTCAAAATAGGCCGAAAGACGCAGTGCGGGCGTAATACACATACGGTCTTCCAAGTCGTAGAGTGGCTCGGAGGGATTCTTAGGATTGATTAAACTGCTGGTACTCACACTGTTATATTCGCATATAGACACTCCGACTTGTAGCAATGTTGCAATACAGAAATTTTTGCACACGGCAAATCGGTAACCCGGTCCGATGATGACATCGGAAAAATGCGCTTTGCCTTTGGTCAGGTTGCTGCCGATGGGCAGTTGCTCGCTGTAGCCGAGCGCACGGTCGTTGTATATCAGACAGTAGTAGAGTCCTTTGGCTTGATTGTGTCGCCATTCGAGCGCTACTTTCAGCGTGTAGCCGGGTTTCAGCATACCCGAGGGACAATACGATACGCCGATTTCGCACGGAATGTATAGTCGCGAGAAAAAGCGCGCAAATCCCGATTGTTCGCTCAGACTATCTTTGGCTGCCGGCGTGGCATCGTCGGCAATGACCGTGGCACAGCATAGCAGCAATATGCCGATCAGTACGTAGTGTTTCGTCATAATCTTATTGTTTTATAGGGAAATTGTCGGTCCATATTTCGCCGAATGTGTCGTTGTCGGCATAGATGAAATAACCGGCTAAACCGTATTGCCGACAGAAATTCAGACTGCTGTCGAGTCCCATTACCATGCAGGCGGTGGCGCAGGCGTCGGCTGTCATGCAGTCGTTGGCTACGATGGTGGCGCTCAGTAACGAGTGCTGTACGGGATAGCCGCTCAATGGATCGATGGTGTGGGCTAATTTTTTGCCGTTTTCCACATAGAAATTGCGGTAATTGCCCGATGTGGCCATGCCTCCGCGGGTGAGTATGGCTACTTGTTGTATTTCGTTCGTTACCGACAGACTATCTTCCACCGGTTTGTTGATGCCGATGCGCCATGCCTCGTTTTTGGCGTTATGGCCGTTGACTGCTACTTCGCCACCAATTTCTACAAGGTAATTTTCGATATTATGTTTGGTCAGGGTTTCGGCTACAACATCGCATGCAAAGCCTTTGGCAATGGCGCTTGCGTCGAGCATCATGTCGGGGTCGCTTTTGATGATTTTGCCGTTGTCGAGTGTTACTTTGCGGTAGCCGATTAAACGGAAAGCCGAGTCGAGACGGTCGGGCGTTACGAGGCTGCGTTTGTCGAAACCGAATCCCCACAAATTGACGAGCGGTGCGACGGTGATGTCGAATGCGCCATGGGTTGCCTCCGATATTTCGCGACTTTTGTTGAATACTTGTATGAATAAAGTGTCAAGCACGACGGTGGTGTCGTTGCGGTTGACAGCGGTGATAGTCGATTTTTTGTTGAACATCGATAGCGAATTGTCCACACGGCGCAGGGCGGCATGTATGTCGGCAGTGAGTGGCGTGTCGGCTTCGTAAGTGATGTGATAGGTGGTGCCGAAAACATAGCCGGCATCGGTGTAGAATTGTTTTTGGGCGGGCTTGTCTTCGATGATGAAGATAGCCAACAATGCGATGCAAATGAGCAGCAAAGCTACATATTTTTTCCAAGTATCCATAGATGTGATGCGAAAATTTCTGCAAAAGTACAAAATAAATGTTATTTACCAAACAGATATTGGAGCAAAAGGTTGACTTTTTGACGGAATTTGTGTACCTTTGTGGCCTATTTTATACGATGTCGATGCAGCAAACATATCCGTCGGAATTGTTGGAGCGTGCGGTTTGTGCGCTCGGCAAACTGCCTGCTATCGGGCGTAAAAGCGCATTGCGATTGGCGTTACATCTGCTGAAACAGGACGAAACCGAAGTGCGCGAATTGGCCGAATCACTTATGCAGTTGCGTACCGAGATAAAACATTGTGTCGTGTGTCACAATATATCCGATACCGATGTGTGTCGCATTTGCAGCGATAACTCGCGTAAAGGCGAACAGATTTGCGTGGTCGAAAATGTGCACGATGTGATGGCTATCGAAAATACGCAGCAGTTCAACGGCTTGTACCATGTGTTGGGCGGCATCATTTCGCCGATGAATGGCATCGGGCCGGCCGATTTGGAGATTGCATCGTTGATCGAACGCGTGAAACAAGGCGGCGTGGAAGAGGTTATCCTCGCTCTCAGTCCGAATATGGAGGGCGATACGACGGCATTTTATATTTTTCGGAAATTGGCCGATTATGACGTGAAAATCACGGCGATAGCGCGTGGAGTGGCCGTGGGCGACGAACTCGAATTTGCCGACGAAATAACGCTTGGGCGTTCGATTCGCAATCGTGTGGCTTTTGATACATTAAAACAACATTGAAAACAGCATGGAAAAATTACGCAAAACATTGATTCTGTGGTATTACGGTGCTTTTGTCTTGGCCGTGTTTGCCGCTACATTGGGCTATTTTTGTGTTACGCGACAATGGTTCGTCGTAGCACCGAAAACGCAAGCCAACACGATGATTTACACGTTTGTAATTCTCTATGTAATCGTAACTACACCACTGATACTCAAATGGTTCAGTCGTGTGGTCGAACGCTTGCGCGCCGTACCCGATGTGGCCGACAAATACCGTCGCTATGGACGTGTAGCCAAAGTGCGCTTGGTCGTGGTAATGTTGGGATTGTTGGCTTCGCTGTTCTTTTACTATGTGTTGTGCGAACAGTCGTTGTTGTGGTTGGCCGGCATATCGGCTATCGCACTCTATTTTTGCAAACCGACACGCGCCAAAGTCGAACAAGATTTGTCAGATGAACAAAATCAAAACATTGAAAATCAATCTGTTTTAACTGATAATTGAAACTATCGATATGACTATAGCAGTAGATTTTGACGGTACCATAGTGGAACATGCTTATCCGAAAATCGGTAAGCCGATTCCTTTTGCATTCGACGTGCTGAAACGTCTGCAAACAGAGTGTCAGTGTAATTTGATATTGTGGAGCGTGCGCGAGGGAGCGTTGCTCGACGAGGCGGTAGAGTTTTGCCGTAAAAACGGTTTGGAATTTTATGCTGTCAATGCCAATTATCCCGAGGAAAAACGTGACGATATGCAATCGCGCAAAGTGGTGGCCGATCTCTATATCGATGATCGCGGTTTAGGTACATTGCCCGATTGGGGTGTCATTTATCGCATGGTCAAATTTGGCGAAACGCTCGACGAGGCATTGCAGGGCACCAACGACCACGAACCCAAAAAACGCAAAGGACTTTTGTCCCGCCTTTTTTAATCTGAAAATAGTGCAAACCTTATAATTTTTGAATTATGTTACAACGCATACAAACCATTTATTTGATGATTGTAACCATGTTGGCGGCGTTGACTTGCGCATTGCCCGTGGTGAATTTCGACAACGACTTGTGGCAATTGCAATTATCGGCTTGGCAACTACAGTCGATGTCGGGGCAACCGACTGCGCTGACGGCGCATTTTTGGGGCTTGTTTGCCATCTCCGTGCTGATTCCCATTGTGGCGTTTACTACCATATGGTTTTATCGCAAACGTATGTTGCAAATACGTCTTTGCATACTGAACATGCTTTTTATGTTGGGCTATTATGCTGTTTTGGGCGTGTGCATTTGGCAAGTAGTCAATAAATTCGATGTGTCGTTTGTGCTGCAGTTGTCAGCCGTGTTCCCATTGGTTAATATCATTTTGACATGGCTTGCCTTGCGCGGTATAGGTAAGGATGAAGCCAAGGTGCGTGCTGCCGACCGTTTGCGTTGAGACCTACATTGATATGTATAAAAATGCTAATTTCCTCGTTGTGAGTGAATTAGCATTTTTTTTGTTGATTATATGTGTTGCTGCAATGTGTCGTTGCTTCGATGCTGCGATAGCCTAAAACGCAATTTTGGCCTCGCGCAACAGCGGATGTTTCGTGTCTTTGTCCGAAAGCAACATCTCGTTGGCAGGAATTTTCCAATCAATGGCCAAATCAGGGTCGCTGAACAGAATGCCGCCATCGGCTTCGGGATGGTACGGATTATCGCATTTGTAGGTGAAGATGGCCGTATCGCTCAATACCGAAAAGCCATGTGCGAAACCGCGCGGAATTAGGAATTGAAAGTGATTTTTGTCGGTTAGTTCCACGCCGTACCATTGTCCGTAGGTGGGCGAACCGGCACGCAAATCTACGGCAACGTCCCATACGCGGCCTACGGTTACCGACACCAATTTTGCTTGGCTGTACGGTGCCCGCTGAAAGTGCAATCCGCGCACTACACCGTATGACGATTTCGACATGTTATCTTGCACAAAGTCTTGCGCGATACCGGTTTTATGATAACGCTCGGCATTGTATGTCTCGAGGAAAAAACCGCGCGCATCGTTGAATACACTTGGTTTTACGATGAGTAGATCTTTAATGGGTGTTTCTATTATGTCCATATCTTTTGTTTATTGCTTGTTAGCGTTTTGCCATGTGTCGAGTGTGTCGGCTATGTCGCGCCAAACCTGTTCTTTGCCTTTCTCGTTCAGTATCTCGTGGCGCATGCCTATGTAGAGTTTGCTGTCCACATTGTCGTAGCCGACTTGCCGCATCAGCGATACGGCTTGGTCGAATTTTTCCTGCGAAATCAAGCACGGATCGTCGGCGCCCGAAACGAACATCACCGGCAGTTGCGGTCGTGCCATTGCCCAATGTTTGGACGAATAGGCATCGCGCATCAATGCAAACAAATTGTAAAATCCGTTTGTGGTGAATGTAAAATTACAAAGCGGGTTGGCATCGTACCACGTCACAATTTCGGGGTCGGAGCATATCCATGCGTTTGGCGACTGGGCTGGTCCAAAATGCTTGTTGTAGTTGCCGAAAGCCAATTTTTGGATAAACGCGCTACGATGGTGGCTGCCACGCAGCAGCGAAAGCAGTTTGGCTACACCGCGTCCGGCGATGCTGCCGGCATTGTAACTCGGACTGCCGCATACAATTAGCCCTGCCAATTCGTTGTCGTAACGTTTTGTGTACGAACGCACTACCATCGAACCCATGCTGTGTCCGAATAGGTAGAGTGGCAGATCGGGGAAATGCTGTTTTGCCCAAGTGGTTACAGCGTGCGTGTCGTGAATCATGGCTTTGTAGCCGCCGTCGTAAAAATAACCCAAATCGTCGGTCGAACGGAGGCTTTTGCCGTGTCCGCGGTGGTCGTGAATGATGCAGACGTAACCGCATGTGTTCAAAAATTGCATGAACGGCAGGTAACGTTCTTTGTGTTCACACATGCCATGTACTATTTGCACGATGGCTTTTGGCACTACAATAGCATTCGGTGTTGTTGTCAATACACTGATTTTCAGGTTATCTGCTGTCGCGTCGAGCAAAAATTCGCTCCTTGCGCCGACTGTGGTTGTGTGGTCGTTGTCGTTCATTGTCATTATTTTTGCAGCAAATCGAGCAGATATTTGCCATAGTTTGTCTTGTCGAGGGATTGACCGAGTCGGGCAAGTTGTGCGTCCGAAATCCATCCGTTGCGCCATGCAATCTCTTCGATGCAACTGACGTAGAATCCTTGTCGGTTTTGTATGGTGGCCACAAAGTTCGAGGCTTCGAGCAGGCTGTCGCAGTTGCCGGTGTCGAGCCATGCAAAACCGCGCCCGAATAGTTCCACTTTCAGTGTGCCTTCTTCCAGATAGAGTTTGTTCAGATCGGTTATCTCGTATTCGCCGCGTGCCGACGGTTGCAGATTGGCCGCTTTCTCGGTGACGGTTTCGTCGTAGAAATAGAGACCGGGCACGGCATAATGGCTTTTGGGTATGGCAGGCTTCTCTTCCAACGAAATGACGCGGCCGTTGGCATCAAATTCCACAACACCGTAAGCGCGCGGGTCTTTTACATAGTAGCCGAATACACATGCGCCTTTGTCGATAGCTGCGGCTCGTTTCAGCATACTCGAAAAACCTTGTCCGTAAAACATGTTGTCGCCAAGAATGAGACAGCCTTTTTCGCCGTTCAGAAAGTCGGCACCAAGTACGAACGCCTGTGCCAAACCGTTGGGCGTTTCTTGTATTTTGTATGAGAACTGCATCCCGAGGGCAGAACCGTCGCCCAACAAATCGCGGAACATCGGCAGATCGCGTGGCGTGGAAATGATGAGAACCTCGCGTATGCCGGCCAACATCAATGTCGATAGCGGATAGTAAATCATCGGTTTGTCGTAAACCGGCATAATCTGTTTGGAAATAGCTTTCGATAGCGGATAGAGACGTGTGGCGCTGCCGCCGGCCAAAATGATTCCTTTCATTTGGTTAGGTGTTTTTATGGTTTGGTTCAACAATAATGACCCTCATTTTATAGGGTGAATATTTTTGCAAAGATATATTTTTTTTGATAAACTCTTTTCAAATTTTTGGAAAATAATATCTTTTATCCGTAATCTTCTGATTATCAGCTTGATGTATAATTTGACACTAAAAAGTCGCAAAAATGTGCGAAATGCAAAAAAAAAAATGTAACTTTGCACGCTAAATTGGCAATTGAATAGTTAATCGTAAAATAAACAAAAATTTTAGTTATGCAAAACAAAGGATTAGTAAGGTTATTCGCAATAGCATTGGCATGTATCTGCCTTTTCTATCTGTCGTTCAGCTTTGTTACCAACTATTGGGACTCGCAGGCCAAAGAGGCCGCGCAGGGCGACAATCAGAAGTATTACGAATATCTCGACAGCATCGCCGGCGAAAACGTTTGGTTGGGTTACACACTCAAAGAATGCCGCGAAAAAGAAATCAACCTTGGCCTCGACTTGAAAGGCGGTATGAATGTCATTTTGGAAGTTTCCGTTCCCGACATTTTACGTGTACTTTCGGGCTACAACACGACGCCGGAATTTACGCAGGCACTGGAGAATGCACGTGCCCGTCAGGCCGCATCGGGAGCCGATTTCTTGGTCTTGTTTCAAGAGGAATTTGAGAAAATCGCTCCTAATGCCCAACTCTCGACCATTTTCAGTACTTATGAACTGAAAGACCGCATCCAACTCAGCTCGTCGAACGAAGAGGTAATGAAAGTACTGAACGACGAAGTCGGTAGCGCTATCGACAACTCGTTCAATGTCCTGCGTTCGCGTATCGACCGCTTTGGCGTGGTACAACCGAATATTCAACGTTTGGATGCTCGCGGACGTATCTTGGTCGAATTGCCGGGTATTAAAGAACCGGCGCGTGTACGCAAATTGCTGCAAGGCTCTGCCAATCTGGAGTTTTGGGAAACATACAACGCATCGGAGTTGATGCCGATATTTGTGCAAGCCAACGACATCGTGCGCGAATTGAATGGCGTAACCGTCGAACAACCGGCTGTCGAAACGCAACCCGAACAAGTGGCTGCAACAAGCGATACAACGGCTAATGAACTTGTCGCCGCACTCAAAACCGACGATAAGGCTGACAATGCCGCCGCCGATGCCGAACGCTACGAAGAGTTTAAACGCAATAACCCGCTGTTTGCCGTACTTCATACCGAAAATAATTACGGTCCTATTGTCGGCACAGTGCTGGCTTCGGATACTGCCAAAGTGAATGCCATGCTGGGCATGAAACAAGTACGCGACTTGTTCCCACGCGAACTGATGCTGAAATGGACGGTTAAACCGGTGGATGAAAGCGCTAAACAATTAGCTTTCCAACTGATTGCTATCAAAGCCACCAACCGCGATGGACGCGCTCCGCTCGAAGGCGATGTTATTACCGATGCCGGTGTCGATTTCGACCAATTTACAAACTGCGCAGTAGTTAATATGAAAATGAACGCCGAAGGTGCCAAAACGTGGGCACGACTCACCAAAGAGAATATCGGAAAATCCATCGCTATCGTGCTCGACGGATATGTTTATTCATTCCCCACGGTAAACACCGAAATCACCGGCGGTAATTCGCAAATATCCGGACATTTCACGCAAGACGAAGCCAAAGACTTGGCCAATATCCTCAAATCGGGTAAAATGCCGGCACCGGCACGTATCGTACAAGAAGACGTTGTCGGACCATCGTTGGGACAAGCCGCCATACATGACGGATTGATTTCGTTTATCATTGCATTCTGCCTCGTGCTATTATATATGGTGTTCTACTACGGATTGATTCCCGGTCTGATTGCCGATATGGCGTTGCTTTGCAACATCTTCTTCTTGTTCGGCATCTTATCGTCGTTCCAAGCCGTATTGACGTTGCCGGGTATTGCAGGTATCGTACTCACCATGGGTATGGCCGTCGATGCCAATGTGCTGATATACGAACGCATTCGCGAAGAATTACGCGCAGGCAAAAACCTCAAAAAAGCCATTAACGATGGTTATGGAAATGCCTTGTCGGCCATCATCGATGCCAACGTTACTACTATTCTGACCGGTATCATTTTGGCCTATTTCGGTACAGGTCCCATCAAAGGCTTTGCTACTACGTTGATTATCGGTATCATCACGTCGGTATTCACCGCCGTATTCCTCACCCGATTGGTGTACGAACGTTTGGTGAAAAACGACAAAGAACGCAACATTACGTTTACAACCAATATCACACGTCGTTGGTTCCAAAATACGCAATTCGATTTTGTGAAAGCACGTAAAGTCGGTTATATCATCTCCGGAGTATTGCTCGTTGCTGCCATCGTTTCGCTCTCGACACGTGGCCTCAAACAAGGTATCGATTTCTCCGGTGGCCGTAACTATGTAGTGCGTTTCGAACAACCTGTCGATGCCGAAGCACTGCGCGAAACGCTTAGTCCTGTATTCGATGGCGCACAACTGAACGTGATAACTATGGGTGCCGAAAATCAGGTGCGCATCTCGACCAACTACGCTGTCGAAAACAATAGCGATTCTATCGACGATGCTATCGAAACTATGTTGTACGATAACTTGAAACCCTATCTGAATGAACAGGTTACGAAAGAAATGTTTGTACAACGCTACACGGTTGTCGATGGCGTGTATGCTGCATCGCGCGAAGATAGCAGTGTAGATAACTATGGTATTCAAAGTTCGCAAAAAGTAGGTCCGTCGATTGCCGACGACATCAAAACTTCGGCCGTATGGGCTATTGTGTTCGCATTGCTTGGTATAGGTCTGTACATTTTGATACGTTTCCGTAACTGGACATTCTCGGTAGGCGCAGTTGCCGGTTTGATACACGACTCGCTGTTCATCTTGGGTATTTATTCGATATTCTACAGCATCATGCCGTTCTCGCTCGAAATAGACCAATCGTTTATCGCTGCTATTTTGACGGTAATCGGTTACTCTATTAACGATACGGTGGTTGTATTCGACCGCATCCGTGAGAATATCGGTCTTTATCCGAAACGCGAACCGTCACGTCAGATCAACGATTCGTTGAACTCGACCTTGAGCCGTACGTTCAGTACTTCGTTGAGTACGTTCATTGTATTGCTTGCCATCTTTATCTTTGGCGGCGAAACTATTCGCGGATTTGTGTTCGCTATCATGTTGGGCGTGATTGTAGGTACTTACTCGACTTTGTTTGTTGCGACACCGATAGCCTACGAATTGCGTCGTTTGCAGTTGCGCAAAAAAGCCGGTAAAGAGGGTGACGCCAAAGCTTAAAAGCCAAGGTTTAATCTAAAAACATATTTGAAAATCCTTTACGAAGCCATTCGTAAAGGATTTTTTTTGCAAATCAGGTGCGGAAGTTTGTTTTGTCGAAATATTTGTACTAACTTTGTACGTTTGTATAACCTTAATGTTTTTATGTCATGAAAAGAAATATCTCTATTTTGGTGCTGGCGTGCCTCTGCATGGGCGCATTTGCCGCACAAACAACGTACACCTTTACGTCGATAACTTGGGAATCGCAAGTCGGTACGGTTACGACCGATGGTAAAACCGACGGTTGGGTGTCGAACAAAAAAGCAAGTTCGTATTCTAAAGGCTATGTTGATGCGGCTGGAGAGCCGTATGGTGTTGGCGTCAGCGTAAAAACAGGAACCACAGGCGCAGGTGCAACTTCGGTGCTTCCCTTTACAAATGTGCGTAAAATTATTGTCAATTTTTGCCAAAACAAATCTGGTGGGCAAGGTGAAATTGTCGTCAGAGTTGGTGCAAATGATTCGTTGAAAGTTGATGTTGAAGCCCCCCAAAGCGATGGACACTATTTGCAGGATGTTGAATTTACTGTTCCTGTGGGACAAAGCGGCCAAATAACGCTTACTGTCTATTGCACAGAAAATGCAATAAACATCAATTCGGTAACTATCAAGGCGGACAATGCCAGCCCGAATGTGCCGGGCTTGACGATGGACGAGTATCGTTTGGTAACCGATGTCAACGATTTGCAAGATGGCGACCAAGTGATTTTCGGCGTGGCCGATGGCAAATCGAATAAAATTATGGGCGTGTTTGACGAAGCTATCAGCAAAAACAATATTCATGCTATCGACGGTGTCTATTCGGCCGATCGCAGCACCGTAAACGAGAATGCGGCGGCGATTTATACGGTAGAGAAAGGCGTTCGTGGGGACGATGTACCTTATTTCGCTTTTGCTGATTATACCGATTGGTACTTGGTTGCAAGCGGTGGCAAAACCAAAAACCGTTTGGCCGTGTGGGATACCATTTATAGCTCGGAGTATGGCTGGGATGGTGCTTGGGATGTCGAAATAGCGGTTGACGGCGCGGCAACTATCACAAGTCAAGGTACATCGCTGGGCAAAATCATACAATACAACTACAATGGCGGTACGCCTATTTTCGGTTGTTATGCCGATATTAGTTATGACAAAGTGGCTTTGTATAAACTATATACGGTCCAAGATGTGGACGCACCATACATCAAAAGCGGCATGGTGAATTTTGGTACGGCGTTGTTGGACGAAGCGGAAGTTGTTGGCAGCCGAAAGGTTGAAGTCAATGCCATTAATTTGACTGAGGATATAACGGCTACGTTGAAAAATAGTGCGATATTCAGCATCGATACCACGTTACTCGACCGCGACGGCGACTATATAACCGTGTCGTATAAGGCCGAAACGAAAGGCCATTTTGTGGATACGTTGGTATTGCAAAGCGGCTCGACAAACACCAATTTCATTATATCGCTGACGGTTGATAAACGTATAACCGTGGCCGAAGCCAAGACTTTGGACGATTTAACCACTTGCTATTTGAACCCGGTGGTTGTTACAAAAAAATACGATAAATACATTTTCGTGCGCGACGAAACGGGTTCGCTGATGTTGTTCGACGGTAGCAATCTTTATGGTAAGGATATTGCTAACGGACATGTGTTGACCAATGTGACGGGACTATACAAAAACTATTATGGCAATCCGAATATAACGCTGACAGCGGCGTTTCAGTCTGCTGCAGGCGAAACTGTATTGCCCGAGTTGCAAACCGAACCAATCGATTCGGTAGATGCGTGTCGCTACATCAGTGCCGAAAATGCCACTTTTCAAGGCGATACGTTGGTAACTATTGGCGAAGAGGGCGTGCCGATTTACGATATGTTTAACAGCATGGTGCCTGTGAACGAAGAAGATATGTACCACATCGAAGGTATTGTTTATTATTATAATCGTCCGGTTTTCTGCCCGATAGTGATAGAAGTAATACCACCAACGGCATTGCAGCAGATCGAAACGGATGCTGTTCGTGTGGAGAATGGTCGTGTGGTTGGCACCGGCGAATTTCGTATTTATGATCTGTTAGGTCGTGATGTTACAAACTTAAATGGCTCGTTACGAGGAGTTTATATTGTAACGACGGCCGCGACAGCGCAAAAAGTCATTATCAAATAAAGCAAAACGAAGTCCAACGACGGTGAAGACGTGGCGCGTACCGCGTCTTCGCTGTTTCGACCATATCAACCAACGATGCAACAAAAACCAACTTTGATCGGGAAAAATCTGACGGAAATGCAAACGCTGACAGCCGACCTTGGTCTGCCAAAGTTCGCAGCCAAACAGATGTTGCGGTGGATTTATGTGAAACGCGCTATCTCATTTGACGAAATGACTGATATTTCGGCGGCCAATCGTGCGTTGCTGTCCGAAAACTATTTGCTTGGGCGTGTGGCGCCGGTTCATGAAGCCGTGTCGGTCGATGGTACGAAGAAATATCTTTTTCAAACAACGCATGGATTGGTCGAGACAGTGTATATTCCGGAAGATGATCGTGCTACGCTGTGTGTGTCGTGCCAAGTAGGTTGTAAGATGAATTGTCGTTTCTGTATGACGGGTAAACAAGGTTGGAGCGGTAATCTGACTGCAGCCGAAATACTCAACCAAATACTCAGCGTGCCCGATAGTGCCACACTGACAAATATCGTGTTTATGGGAATGGGCGAACCGTTCGACAATACGGTCGAGATTCTGAAAACGCTTGAGATTTTGACGGCGGATTGGGCTATGGCATGGAGTCCGCGGCGCATCACGGTGTCGAGTGTGGGGTTGCTGCCCGGATTGAAACAATTTTTGGAACACAGCGAAGCGCATTTGGCCATAAGCCTGCACAATCCGTTTCCGGATGGACGCGTGGCTTTGATGCCGGCAGAGAAAGCGTATCCTATCGAGCACGTCGTTGCCGAGTTGAAGAAATACGATTTTGCGCATCAGCGGCGTGTGTCGTTCGAATACATAGTGTTCGAAGGCGTGAACGATTCGCCACGCCATTTGCGTCAAATGGTGCGTTTGCTCGCAGGATTGCCGTGTCGTGTCAATTTGATACGTTTTCATGCCATCCCCGGTTTAGATTTACATAGTCCAGCGATGGAGAATATGGTACAAATGCGTGATTATCTGACTGATAATGGAATTATTTGCACAATTCGTCGATCGCGTGGCGAGGATATAGCCGCAGCTTGCGGGCTGTTGTCGAGCAATAATCCGCGCGATTGAGTCGGTTTGGTAGTGCGATGACGATGGGATAAAATCGACTTTTTTTGTGTGTTGAATGGCTAAAAAATGTATCTTTGCAGTGTAAATATTTATGTCGTTAACAATAGAACATATCAGCAAACGCTATGGCGATAAACAAGTCTTGAACGATGTCAGTTTGTCGCTCGATGCCGGTGAAATCGTGGCCTTTCTTGGCCCGAATGGTGCCGGTAAATCGACATTGATGAAGATTGTTACCGGTTATACGCAGGCCGATGCCGGTTGTGTGCGCATTTGTGGCGAAACAGTATCGGCCGGCAATCGTGCGGTGCGACGTTTGGTTGGTTATTTGCCGGAACACAATCCGCTCTACCTCGATATGTATGTGCGTGAGTATTTGGAATTTGCAGCCGGATTTTATACATTGAAGAATCGGCGCGAACGCATCAATACGGTGATAGAACGTACCGGCTTGACCCTTGAATGCCACAAACGCATCGGGCAACTATCCAAAGGCTATCGCCAACGAGTGGGATTGGCGCAGGCATTGATACACGACCCGCAAGTGCTCATTCTTGACGAGCCGACGACGGGACTCGACCCTAACCAATTAGTGGAAATTCGTAACTTGATTGCCGAAATAGGCAAAGAGAAAACGGTCTTGTTCTCGACACATATCATGCAGGAAGTGCAGGCCTTGTGTAAACGCATAGTGGTTATCAATCGCGGGAATATTGTGGCTGACGGACTGTCGGAAGTGTCGGGCGGAGTAGGTTCGTTGGAGGAAGTTTTTCATCAACTAACGCAATAAGTTGTGTGTATTTTGTTCGATTGCAAGATAAGAATAGACTGATATATGCCGGAATTTGATATACATCGTTCGCAAGTCGAGGCTGATAGCGATTTTGATCGAGCCCTGCGGCCGTTAGCGTTTTCCGACTTTCGGGGGCAGACGCAAGTGGTAAAGAATCTGTCGATTTTTGTACAGGCGGCCAAACAACGTGGCGAGAGTCTCGACCATGTGTTGTTGTACGGTCCTCCCGGATTGGGCAAAACCACGTTGTCGAATATCATTGCCAACGAGTTGGGCGTGGGATTCAAAGTAACGTCTGGTCCTGTGCTCGACAAACCCGGCGATTTGGCCGGTTTGCTCACCGGTCTTGAGCGTAACGACGTATTGTTCATTGACGAAATACATCGTTTGAGCCCTGTTGTCGAGGAATATCTCTATTCGGCGATGGAGGATTTTCGCATTGACATCATGATTGACAAAGGCCCAAGTGCGCGTTCGGTACAGATTGATTTAGAGCCGTTTACATTGGTTGGTGCCACTACACGCAGTGGTTTGCTGACAAGTCCGTTGCGTGCACGTTTCGGCATCAACTGTCATTTCGAATATTACGACGAATCGGTGTTGTGCAATATCATCAAACGGTCGGCGTCGATACTTGCCGTACCGATAACCGACGATGCCGCAACGGAAATAGCGTTACGCAGTCGCGGTACACCGCGCATAGCCAATGCGTTGTTGCGTCGGGTACGCGATTTTGCGCAGGTGCAGGGTAGCGGTAGCATTGATGTGGAGATAGCACGTATTGCACTCGAAGCATTGAATATCGATACATACGGCCTCGACGAGATAGATAATAAAATTTTGCTGACCATCATCGATAAATTTAATGGCGGCCCGGTAGGTTTAGGCACGATAGCCACTGCTTTGGGCGAAGATGCCGGTACGATAGAAGAGGTGTACGAACCGTTTTTGATCAAAGAAGGATTTATCAAACGTACGCCTCGTGGTCGTGAAGTTACCGAGTTGGCTTACAAACATTTGGGTCGTATAAAACCTGCGGCACAAGGTAGTTTGTTTTGATAATATGTAAGGAGGAACTGATGTCCGGATTGAAAAAATTGGCAAAAGAAACCGTTATCTACGGTTTGAGTAGCATTGTCGGTAAATTCCTGAATTGGTTGTTGGTGCCACTATACACGTTTGTATTGGCGCAGCAATCCGATTACGGCATCGTTACCAATTTGTATGCTTGGACGGCATTGTTGCTGGTTGTTCTGACGTATGGTATGGAAACCGGTTTTTTCCGTTTTGCCAATCGGGACGACCAAAAACCGAATCAGGTTTATACGACGGCTTTGACATCGGTAGGTGTAACTTCGTTGATTTTTGCGGTTTGTTGTGTGGTGTTCAGACAACTTATTGCCAATGGGTTAGGGTATGCCACTCATGCCGAGTTTATAGCGATGTTGGCTGTGGTAGTGGCGATGGATGCGTTTGCAAGTATTCCGTTCGCCTACTTGCGTTATAGGCGGCAGCCGGTGCGTTTTGCAGCACTCAAATTGCTGTTTGTGGTCTTGAATATTGCGCTGAATCTGTTTTTCTTGGTGCTGTGTCCGAAAATTATGGTTTGGAAACCGGAATTGGTGTCGTGGTTTTACCGACCGGACTATGGTGTCGGCTATGTTTTTGTGGCGAATATCATATCCACGGCCATTCAGACTTTGTGTTTGTTGCCGGCCATATTGGCCGAGAAGTATGATTTCTCGTGGCGTGTGTTATCGCAGATGTTGCGTTATTCGTTGCCGTTGCTGGTGTTGGGTATAGTGGGTATAATGAATCAAACGGTGGACAAAATTTTATTTCCGTTTCTGTACACGGCCGGCGATGCGCAAACCGAATTGGGCATTTATGGCGCGTGCTTCAAAATAGCCATGGTGATGATGATGTTCACGCAGGCATTTCGTTATGCTTACGAACCTTTTGTATTTGCACGGCATAAAGATAAAAACAGTGTCGAAGCGTATGCCGACATTATGAAATACTACATCATAGCCTCATTGGTCATTTTGTTGGGCATGATTTTCTTCTTGGATATTTTGAAATTGATAATCAGTCCAGCGTATTGGTCGGGGTTGCGTGTGGTGCCGATAGTGCTGTTCTCGTATATTTTTCAGGGTATATTTTTCAATTTGTCGCTTTGGTATAAATTGACAGATAAGACGATATTTGGTACGTATTTTTCGCTTATAGGTTGTGTTATTACGTTGACAATCAATATTCTGTGTGTTCCTACGATGAGTTATATGGCATCGGCATGGGCTTCGTTTGCTTGTTATCTGACCATTATGGTGCTGTCGTATGTTGTGGGGCAGAAATATCTGAAAGTGCCGTATGATTTGCGTGCCATAGGCGGTTATTTTGCTTTGGCATGTGCATTATTGGGCGTCTATGCGTTGTGTATGTATTATTTGGGCGATGTGGTTTGGGCTTGCTATCTTTGCCGGGTGTTACTGATAGCCGTTTATGGCTGGGTAGTTTATCGGTGTGAGTGGCCAAAATTGCGTCGTACACGAGTTTAACCTTCAAATCTAAATACAATTTTATGGATTCTATTCGCAAACAATTATTGAAAGAACTTGGACAAAAAACGTTGTGGTCTGTTTTGATTTTTGCAGCCTTATTTGTTGTCCTTTTTGTGGTGGAGTATTTTTGTCCTTCGCTTGAAGGTCGTTTGTTGCAATGGCACAATGGCGATGCTGTGAATTGGGCGTTTATAATAGGTATTCCCGGTAGTATATTTGGCACGGCATACGTATTGGCCATTACCAATCCGAAAAACTATACAGGTTTCTATCTGGGTGTCGTTATGTCGTTGTTGTTGGCCATCAAATTTTATATGATTGGCGCTGTCGACCAAATGATTCTGTATCTGTTCATCTTTGTACCGTTCCAATTGAAATCGCTGCTGGGCTGGCGTCGGAATACGCTTGCACCGACATCCGGTGTTGCGGAGTTGCGCCCAAAATATCTTGATACGAAAGGTTTTGTACTTGAAATGCTGGCACTTATCACCTTGATTTTGCTCGATTTCGTTTTACTTACATACACAAACGAAAATCACGATTTCTTCGCCGATTGGCACATCAAATTGCTCAGTGGTATTGTGGTGGCATCGTCATTCCTTGCCAATTTGTTGATGATTTGGCAAAAAAATGATGCCTGGATGTGGTGGGTAGTTTACAGCCTTGCCGGTATCGTATTATTCTCCATTTTGCTTGACCCATTCCTTATTGTACTCAATGCTGCGTTCCTGATTATTAATGGCAGTGCACATATAGCATGGATAAAAATGACGCAACCAGGCGATTTTGGTTGGGCAAAATTCATCTTTAGAAAATAATTTAAGTTATGATAGTAAAAGGTCACATAGTAGATGTACTCAATCGCCGCATGTTTGATGGTGAGATTGAGTTTGAGAACGGTAAAATCGTACGTAAAACCGAAACGGTAGTGCCTGATAACGCTCCTTACATTATGCCGGGTTTTTACGATTCACACATTCATATCGAATCGACCCTGCTGACGCCAGAGCATTACGCTCGTTTGGCTGTAGAGCAGGGAACTATCGGTGTGATAACCGACCCGCACGAAATAGCCAATGTGTTGGGTATTGATGGCGTAAAATACATGATTGACAACGGTAAAAAAGTACGTTTCCATTTTCATTTTGCCGCCCCGGCGTGTGTGCCGGCCACGCCGTTCGAAACAGCGGGTGCCACCATTGATAGCAATATGGTAGCCGAATTGCTGAAACGCGACGAGGTTTACGGGTTGGGCGAAATGATGAATGTACCCGGTGTGCTGTCGAACGACACCGAAACAATGGCAAAAATCAATGCAACATTGGCTGCAGGAAAAATTGTCGATGGTCATTCGCCCGCGCTTACCGGCGACGACCTGAAAAAATATCGTGCAGCCGGCATCAGTACCGATCACGAATGTACGACTTTGGCCGAGGCGCGCGAACGTGTGAAATTGGGTATGACGATTCAGATTCGCGAGGGCAGTGCTGCGTGCGACTTCGATGCGCTGGCGCCTATTATTGCCGAAGCACCCGGACAAGTGATGTTCTGTTCCGACGATAAATATCCCGACGAAATCGGACAAGGCTACCTAAACGCAATGTGTCGGCGTGCCATTCACCGCGGCTTGCCATTGTGGGACGTTCTCACGGCAGCCTGTGTTACACCGCTGAAACTCTACGGTCTGAAACATGGCTTGTTGCAGGTGGGCGATAATGCCGATTTCATCGTGGTGGACAATTTGCAAGAATTCAATCTGCAAGAAACCTATATCGATGGCTATCATGTGGTGGATGATGGCTTGTGTACCGAGCAAATCGTGATTGACGACACACCGCTCGATACTAATTATCCAAACCATTTCCTGGCCGAACCGATTGCTGTGGCCGACATTAAAGTGCCGGCGAACGAGGGCAAAAAAATAAAAGTGATAGGCACTACCGAAGGTTCGTTGTTGACAACACAAATGTTGATGGAACCAAAAATCGAAAATGGGTTTGTAGTGTCTGACATACCGCATGATGTGCTGAAATTGGTGTGCTTGTCGCGACACTCGAAAGCAAAACCCGTAATGGGATTCATTCATGGATTCGGATTGAGGCGTGGTGCCATTGCTTCGACTATCGGGCATGATTCGCACAATATTATTGCACTCGGCGCTACCGACGAAGATATTGTTCGTGCCATCAATACCATCATCGAGATGAAAGGCGGTTTGGTGGTTGTCGATGGCAAAGATGCAGTGGAATTGGCTTTGCCGATAGCAGGTTTGATGTCGTATCGAAATGGCGCACGTGTGGCGAAAAGACATTTCCAACTCAAAAATTTTGCCGAACGGTTGGGATGCCGATACAAAGCGCCGTTTATGACCATGGCGTTCATGTCGTTGAGCGTTATCCCGGAACTAAAACTGACCGACAAAGGCTTGTTTGATGCCACAAAATTTGAATTTACCGATTTGTTTGTAAAATAAATGCAAATAAAATAGTTATCATGAAACAATCTTGGCGACCCGGGACTATGATTTATCCGCTGCCGGCGATTTTGGTGTCGTGTGGTGCGGACGAAAGCGAGTACAACGTGATGACGGCAAGTTGGGTCGGTACCATTTGTTCCGATCCGGCCATGTGCTATGTATCTATTCGTCCCGAACGGCATTCGCACGCAATTATCAAACGGACGGGCGAGTTTGTGCTGAACCTGACTAACGAAGCGATGGCGTTTGCCACCGATTGGTGCGGTGTGCGCAGTGGCAAGGATTATAACAAGTTTGCCGAAATGCGTCTTACGCCCCGACGTGGCGAAAAAGTGGCTGCTCCTATCATTGTCGAATCGCCTTTGTCGATAGAGTGTCGCGTGAAGCAGGTGTTGTCGCTTGGCAGCCACGATATGTTCATTGCCGAGGTGCTGAACGTACAAGCCGAGGCGCAATTTATCGATAACGAAACGGGTGCTTTTCGTTTGGAAGATGCCAAACTGATAGCCTATTCGCACGGACATTATTACAAGTTGGGTGAAGAAATCGGACGTTTTGGGTGGAGCGTTCGCAAGAAAAAGTAACAACAGTATTATCGTATGGGTAAAATTCGTTTTGCCAAAATGCACGGCATCGGTAACGATTATATTTATGTCAACTGCATGGAACAGCCGCTGGAACAGCCGGAACATTTTGCGCGTTTGTGGAGCGATCGCCACACGGGTATCGGCTCCGATGGACTGATATTGATATTGCCTTCGGAAACGTGCGATTTTCGGATGCGTATGTTCAATGCCGACGGGTCGGAAGCCGAGATGTGCGGTAATGCGGCGCGCTGCATCGGTAAATATGTATATGATTTCGGCTTGACGCAAAAAAAAGAGTTGACGCTCGAAACGAAAGCCGGCGTTCGCCCGTTGCGCCTATTCACCGATGCGCAAAATCGCGTAGAGTGCGTTACTGTGGATATGGGCGAGCCCATTTTGGATACGCAACGGATTCCTGTCGATTTGCCCGAACGGCAGGTCGTCGATGAACAAGTGTTCATAGCCGATGAAGTTTACGACATTACTTGTGTTTCGATGGGTAACCCGCATACGGTTATTTTTGCCGATGGCATTGACAAGATGGATTTGGCGCGTCGTGGCGCTGCCATCGAATACAGCGAGTTGTTTCCGCAGCGTACCAATGTGGAGTTTGTCGAAGTGGTCAGCCGTAATCATTTGCGTATGCGGGTATGGGAACGCGGCGCCGGCGAAACTATGGCATGTGGAACGGGCGCGTGTGCCGCACTCGTGGCGGCAGTGCTGAATGGCAAGACCGACCGCGATGCCGAAATGGAGTTGTTGGGCGGTAAGCTGCGGGTAACGTGGAAAGATGACAACCACGTTTACATGACAGGTTCGGCCACACTCGTGTACGAAGGCGAAATTGAACAATGAACCAAATAAAAATTCAACCATTATGAAAACAGACAATCAGATTTTCGACATCATCGAAAAAGAACGTCAACGCCAACTGAAAGGCATCGAACTGATTGCATCGGAGAATTTTGTGAGCGAGCAAGTGTTGCGTGCCATGGGCTCCGTATTGACAAACAAGTATGCCGAAGGCTACCCCGGTAAGCGCTATTATGGTGGCTGCGAGGTGGTTGACCAGAGCGAACAGATTGCCATCGATCGTTTGAAACAACTTTTTGGCGCGGCGTGGGCTAACGTGCAACCGCACTCGGGCGCACAAGCCAATATGGCGGTTTTCATGGCGTGTTTAAATCATGGCGACAAGTTTTTAGGATTGAATTTGGCACATGGCGGTCATTTGTCGCATGGTTCGCCGGTTAATTTTTCGGGTATCAATTACAAGGCGCTCGAATATAATGTGAAAGAAGAAGACGGTCGTGTTGATTACGACCAATTGGAACGTGTTGCTTTGACGGAGCGTCCGAAATTGATTATTGCCGGTGCTTCGGCCTATAGTCGCGAATGGGACTATGCCCGCATTCGTAAGGTGGCTGACCAAATTGGTGCCATTTTTATGGTCGATATGGCGCATCCGGCCGGTCTGATTGCAGCCGGTTTGCTCGACAATCCTGTGAAATATGCACACATCGTAACATCGACAACGCACAAAACCCTGCGCGGTCCGCGTGGCGGCGTTATCATGATGGGTGAGGATTTCCCGAATCCGTGGGGCAAAACCACGCCCAAAGGCGAAGTGAAAATGATGTCGGCGTTGCTCGATTCGGCAGTGTTTCCCGGCACACAGGGCGGTCCGCTCGAACACGTCATCGCAGCCAAGGCAGTGGCTTTCGGCGAAGCGTTGCAACCCGAATTTAAGGAGTATCAACAACAGGTGAAACTGAATGCGGCTACCATGGCGCAGGCGTTCATCGACAAAGGTTACAAAATCATCTCCGGTGGTACCGACAACCACTCGATGCTGGTCGATTTGCGTACCAAGTTTCCCGAACTGACCGGCAAGGCGGCCGAAAGAGCATTGGTTGCGGCCGACATCACTACCAACAAAAACATGGTGCCGTTCGATAGTCGTTCGCCATTCCAAACGTCCGGTTTACGTTTTGGTACGCCGGCCATCACGACACGCGGTCTGAAAGAGGATATGATGCCCGTGATTGTCGATTTAATCGACGAAGTTTTGCAAAACATTGAAAATGAGATTGTTATAACAAAGGTACGGCAACGGGTCAATGACATGATGGCCGATTATCCGCTGTTCGCTTGGTAAAAATGCACAATCGTGCCAAGGGACAATCGGGTAGGCCGGTGTGATGGCTATCGTCTGACGTTGGCGAGTTTGGCAAAATCCATCACGCAATTGAATTTATACGTCTTATGCGGTGCAATGGCCACCCCGATGGCGTTCAAGTCAGGGTTCAGAATATTTTTGCGATGCCCGAGCGAACTTGTGTTTTGGTCCACTAATAGTTGTATCACGATGTTGATTGCCACATCGTTGTTGTAGCCGTACGAGCAGTTTTCGGCGATGTAGGTATTGCGCTCGCCAAGTCCGCCATACACACGGTCGGCAAACGAAGTACCGTCGGAACTTGTGTGACCGGTGCGCCCGGTGCGTCCCATATCGGCGGCGTGGTATGCGGCCGTGGCATATAGTCGTTTGTCGGGGTAGAGTAGTTGCCGGTTTTTGACGGTTTGCAAATCGCGGTACAACGAGGAGATGTACCAATTCGATGGGTCGTTGGGCGTGTGTTGCGCCAGATAGGTGGCCGCGAAAAGGGAGCCGTCCATGCGCGCTAAATTGCATAGAAAGATAACCTGTTTTTCTTGTTCGGACAGATACGATGCGTCGCGTGCGGTGTTTGCTTGCGCGAGTTGTTCGCTTGTCCATTGTTGTGCAGCCAATGGTATGGCAACCAAGCACAACATCAAAATTGTAGCTACATTTTTTCGCATAACGGTCTTTTTTTGTTTGAGTCAATATTTTATCTAATTATGACTTTACGCCGCAAAAAGTAACCGGCAAAGATAATGTTTTTTGCAACATAATTGTTATTATTAATCAACGTGTGTGATGCCGGTTACCATTTACCGCCCAACCAAGGCCATGCAAAAAAGAGTATGCCGCCGGTAATACCGACCGTAAGATGCTGTGAGCAACCAAAGCCTACCAATACACTTGCCACTATTATCCCCATGATAATCATTGCCACGATGCGCACGGGCTTGGATTGGATTCTCATATTGAGTTTAGTTAGCCTTGGGCGGTGATGTTTTCAACAAACTCCTTTGGCAGAATGATATTTTCCACATCAATGGCGTCGGTAAAAAGCGGAGCGATTTCCTCATCACGAAATCCTGCGATGCCGCAACCTATTCGGGTAACGAGGAACGTGAAGTGCGTGTGCTCTTTGGCAAAGCAGATAAATGCATCTACGTATGGTTTGATGGTTTCCACACCGCCCTGCATGGTAGGGATGGCGTATGTCTGACCTTGCAGACCAACACCTTCGCCCCACACGGCACCAAACCGCTCGTTAGCCAACCGTGCTGCGCCGCCTCCATGTGCGCCTGCCAAATTGCTGCCAAAAACAAACACTTCGTTTTCGGCAAGCATGCTAATCCGTTTAGGAGTAAATTTTCTGTTGTACATAATTATCCCAATTACAACTCACAAATCTCTCAAATGCAATGCATTAATTTTGATATTCATCTGCCGAAATACGAACAACTGCATGTTCATAACCATCGTGTGTTAAGAATCGTTCACAAATGGTTAATTTGTTAATCTTTGCCAAACTTACAATGTTATCTTCGTAGTATTCCCAATTTTCGTGGACATAGTTGGAAAGATATGTAGCATCCACGTCCATCAGCAACGTGTAATTATCCATTTCAGGGAGGCGCATTGTGTATATCAATTCATTTCGATTATAATCACACACGATATTTTCCAACTGACATCCTCCAACAAATTCTGTAGGTAAATACTCTGTATATATACCAATCAGACTATCTATTACAGCGTCTGGACACTTGAACGAAGAGCCTGCCATATAAGCTTCCTCATATTCTGAAGGTGAAATTATAACCGAGTAAAGCAGAAAATTGTTTTTATCGACAAACTCATAATAAAGATTATAATGATTTTTAAAGAAAATCTTTAGCTCTTCATATTCAGACGCATCGTGTTCTATAGCAGTAGCAGAAAGAATATGATATTTGACAACAACGCTTTGTTCCGACAAAGCTTGTTCATCGCAATCCACTTTAAGTACATCTCGAATACACATTCTAAAAATCAAATTCTTCCCCTCAATACGAACCCCTTTGATATCGGAAGATGGATCTGATTGAATAGAATAGTTCATATTGACCACAATATTATCTATAAGCTTGGCATCTGATAAAACGAAGGTAGGCGCAAAGCAGGCCACAACAATAATTAGAAACTCAAAAACAATGAATAATCCCAAAACACATTTTTCGAACTTTTTCCAAATACGTTTAGCTTTGGGAATAAGTTCTTCAACTTGCGATGAATTATAAAGATAAATACCCCAAATACCAGCCCAAACAAATTGGCGGAAAGTAGTTACTAAATCGGAATATTCATCGGAAATAATGCTAATCACCAATGCCATAACACCATCTATCGCAATCATAGAAATATAAGTAAATGCCAAAGAAACAGCATTTTCTTTGCGTTTGTAAAAAGCAAATATTGTCTTAACGGCAACCATAACAAGACAAGCAGTTCCTGCTAAAGACAACAATGTATATTCAACCGAAAATCCAGAAGAAAATGCAGTTATCAGTGTAAAAATTACAGATGCAAATGCACCGCCACCAACACCAACCCACAAAAAGAACGCGAGCCAACCAGAAATGCCTAAAGATCCCTGATATTCTGTTTCTTTAAGTTCAATGCGTGCCAATTCCTTTTCATCTTCCTTATAATTTTCGCATTCGTCCGCGAAAGATGCATGCTCACCTGTCAATGAACACACAATTCCTTTATGTGCATCAAATTTGCGTAATTTACAATTGCGACAGATTGCCACATATTCTTCTCTAGTCATAATTTAGTATTTGAGATTAAACAATAAATAAGTTGAAATTTCATATTTACAATTTGTTGTTCCTATTAATCAAATGGATTATTCATTTGATTGAAATTATTAGCATCTTCCCATATTTGGCACAGCATCAGTTGTAGTTGGTCAAAAATGTATGGATAATCAGTAGAAAGTGTCGGATATTTATTAAGAAATTTTTGTGTACGTTGCCAAATCTGACGTTTCTTTTGTATTTGCACAAAATCACCATTAATTTCTTCTGAACATACTTCTTCTTTTATGCTTATCCAAAGTTGTTTAGCATCAGCATTAACTTTTTCGTAAGTTTGCAGACGTTGCACAAAAAGATAACCTGCTTCTCTTGTTCGGACAGATACGATGCATCGCGTGCGGTGTTTGCCTGCGCAAGTTGTTCACTTGTCCATTGCTGTGCAGCAAACGGCATCACTGCCATGCACAACATCAAAATTGTAGCTACATTTTTTCGCATAACGGTCTTTTTTTTGTTTGAGTCAATATTTTATCTAATTAATGTAATAACTGCCGATAAATTATTAATATTATTTTGACGTGGGAATATAAGGCCTTACAACACGAATATCAATTGCATAATTCAAGTTGGCACCTGAGTCGTCACGACCACCGGATGTAATGCCTATTACCTCAGCGTATTCATTTATTAGTGCACCACCGCTACTTCCATGATCAATCGGTGCATTTATCTGAATAAAATAATCCCCACGAAGTTGGGAAATCTCACCGGAAGACAATGTATTTGTCAATCCTTTTGGACTACCTATCGCATAAATTTTACTTCCTATTACAGGTTCCCTTTTGGTTACTTTAAGATATGGAACTTTTTTGTTACCTACATCAACTCTAAATAATATAAAGTCATGTTCTTCACTATAATGAAGAACTTCTCTAACTTTGTATTGTGTTTCTGAAGCTGTATAAATTATCTCCGCTCCTTTATAAGTCCCCTTAAAAACATGATAGTTACTTACAGCCAAACCAGTAGGGCTAATAAAAAATCCAGAGCCTTGAGATTGATAAATATCATTCTCTGTGATAATTGTAAATACCGCAGGATTGCATTTCTTATAAATATCTTCTGCGGAATATTTTTTCGATTTTGAGGACTTTTTCGAAGATTGAGATTTAGTTCTAGTTCCCCTTTGAGTTTCAATAGAGGAACGAGGACGCGCCTCTTTCGAACTATTAGCAGGTTGTGGACTGCAAGCCACCAATGAGAGCAAACAAATAATTATACAAATGCGTTTCATTTAAAACCGGGTTTTGGAATAATATGAATTACAAAACGTTGATTTTGGGGGTTGCCTTTTGCTTTTCCTGACTCATCCTTTATAATTTCCGGTTTAACTCGAAAGCGACTTGCGTAACCGCTACCGGAAATAATCATTTCACATGGAAGGCCATCAAATGTCACCCCGCTTCTGGACCAAAATTTAACTAATGACAAGGCACGCTCGTAACTCAATTCGTAATTCCGAGAGTAACTATCCATAGAACTCTGCCCCTCAACAATAACCAGATACTGGGCATCCTTTAGCGCAGAATCAGCAGAAGCACGCTTCAGAAAAGACTGGATAGCACGTCCTGCCTGTAACAATTTATCTTTGTTCTCCATATCAATGTCATCAATATTTGAGCTAGCCGCCCTAAAGGACACCTCTACATCTTTCAGAGTATGACGTTGATACAACGAGTCGTATGTGAAATAGTTCTCGTCAATATGTTCTATGGATCGGTTTATCCGTTCAATCTGAGCCAATTCCTCCTCAGTCGCAACCATTCTTTTATGAAGAAGCGCCACCGTCAGGACAAATAAAACGAGCATCACAAAGAACAAGCTTGTCATCAAATCGGAATAACTCGTCCAAAAATATGATTCCTTCTTTTTGTTAGCCATTATTGTATATTATCATTAGGACTTGATACTTTGGGCAAGATTTGAATTGAGAACCTCTTGTTATATTCCTCAACAACATCTCGATCCAAGCCATTCCAACCACTCCCACACAAAAGAACTTCCGTATTATATTGTCTTAAGTCTATTCCGTTTTGTTGCCACAAAGTATATACGGACAATGCACGCTCGTAACTAAGTTTGTATCCATATGCGCCATCTTTGTCATATTTGTAATCATAGGTATTTGCTACGTTCCCTTCAATTACCAAAAGGTATTTGAAGTCAGGACTCTGATTGTGGAGTGACCGAAGTGTTGTATCTATAACGTAGCCCACATTCAACGCAGTTTGTTTATACCTATCAACAATCTTGGCTCCATTAGGTTCGAAGATCTCAACACCCAATAGGTCTTTAGCTACATATTTCTTAGATTGCTCAAAATACTTGAATAATCCGGCTCTTTGTAATGGACGAAATTGTTCGTCTATTCGTAATATTCTATTTTGCTGCTCAATAGTAACATTAGCATCCTCTAAGGCATTTGCCAAAGAATCCTTAAGTTTTATTAATTCCTCATTTTGAGCAGCGAGAGATTCCTGCATTTTGCATAAATCGGCATTTTTCTGGATAATCTCTCTGTTATTTTGACGAACTACGGCCAAAGAAAGAACAAATAGAACCATCATGACAAAGAACAAACTTGTCATCAAGTCCGAGTAACTAGTCCACAAATACGACTCTTTCTTTGCCATAAACTTACTCTAACTTCATAGGGGTTTCTACTGATGAATTTGTGACTGAGATGGGGACGGAACACCTTTTTTCTCTACAGGAGACTTTGCTTGCGATGTAGGCTCTGCAGTAGGAACGCAACTACTTGTTCTGTTTTGGACTTGGCAGGATTATTATAGTAAAGATAAAACAGTCCATACATTGAACCACACAAATGACACTGCAATTATCGTGGCCACAGTGATAAGTAGCCATTTAGGCATCATATTCAATGCGCTACAATTCTGCGGATGTACAGTACCGGTGGTTTTAAGTTGTGCAAGCTCCGAAATTGAACGTACAAGATTGTCAATCTTTTTATTTTGATCCAGCATTGCCTTTTCAAGATTTGACATAGTTTTTTTTACTTCTGTCAGCTGAGTCAACTCGGAAATCAACTTGCCCATCTCTTGAGACCGATTTTCAAGGGTGGATTGCTGTTCGTCAAGAACCCTCACAAGACGCTGATTCTGTTCAACCATATGCTGAACAAGTTCATCGTTTTGCTTAGTAACATTCTCTTTAAGTATCTCAATGGATTTCTGGAGTGCAGAATCAGCGTCACCCATGGAGCGAGCAATGATGCCACTTATCGTGTCTATATTTGCGCGTTCCTGTTTGAAATATGTCGCCATATCTTCAATCATCCGTGAGCGTGCATCTGCATTATCCAATTTTTGATTTAAAGCACGAACGTTTGCAAGATAACCACTTACATTAGAAAGGAACTCTCCCAATTGGCCAATTTCAGCAGTACAATTTTTAAGTTTGTCGTAAACTTCAATATTAGCTGCTGCAATTCGATTAATTTTCAAGTCGTTGATGGCTCCCAATATTTCGGCTTGCCCCTTAGTGGTTTCAGCGACATGGGACAAAGAATCGTTCAATTCTTTGGTATTGGCAGCAAATGTTGTATTAAAAGCGGACAAATTATTTACCATCATTCGCATGGCAGAAGCCGCATCAGTATTCATTGCTGGAAGAAGTTCAGCCTGCATCCAGCTCAAGAAGTTATGTTTTGCAGATTCTTCACCAGACTTAATCTGCTTGGCCTGCCAAGAGCCATAAGTAGTCAAGGCGATACCGACGATAGAAGATATCATAGCAAGAGCAACACCGCCAAGTAGTGCTTTAATACCTCCTGCACCACTGCCAGCAGTTGTAGTTATACCAAGAAGAGCATCAAGATCACCTGATAGCCATAAATACAAAATACCAACAATAATACCAAGCATGGTTCCCATAAGGCCACAATACAAAGGTACGGGAATCTGTGTTTGAATTTCATCGTCGGCAGCATCACAATTTCGATCAACAATGTCCTTAATCAAGTGGAAGTCGTTAGTAGAAGAATTATTTCGCTCCAAGTAGTTATTTATGGATGTAATAATAGTATGACGAACGGCATTATCACTATGATAAGCCGGAGTCTCCACACGAGCAGCCCGAGCAGCTCCAAGTTGATCTAGCAAGTCCTGGAGACGAGCCTTTTCTGCCCGACCTTGTGCTGCCACTATACAGGCCTGCATATCATCAGAATCGGACAAAGCAGAATAAGAACGGCGCAAATCAGCAACTGTAGCTTTACTCTTGGATACAGCTTCCTCTAACTCGGAAATTCTTTTCTCCTTTTGATGATTTGCGACCTCCAGGTCTGCCTTCCCTGCAATTCGAACTGCGCTTGAATCGTCCTTTAACAACTGCCATTCTTCATAAGCAGCATCAGGAAAGATATCTTTAAATATCTGTAGTTTTTTCTTGGTTGCAGAAAAAACCTTAACTTGCAGCAAAATAATTGCAACAATAAAAACTATAATAATTACGTAGTGCATAACTATTCACATTTTACTTTTGCCGGTTTTATTACAGACCACTTGCCTTCAGAATATACTCTAATTTGACCATCTTCTATAGTTTTGATTGAACGTACACTATTACTCCAATCTATTAGTTCACATACATCAGCAAAAGTCGCGTCCTTGGTAGCGATAGCCGTAGCCACATCGCCACAGAAACGGAACGAAGCTGTGGTTCCACTCTTTTGAATAACCTTGAACTGAGCGTCAGATTCCTTGCACTCCGACAAGATTCCATCCCTAAAATTCTTCAAATAAATAACTTCGGGCTCTTGAGATTCTATTATAAGGCGAACTGGTTCTATTTTAGGTTGTGGGTCCGGTATTGTTTTCTTTTCGACGATTGCTGTTTGCTGCTTCTGTTTTGCGGCAGATTTTTCAAGACTAACAATCCGTTTCTCTAATTCGGAATCCGAATCATAAAGTTTCTTTAAGTGCTCTTGAACTTTTGGCACAACATTTATCTGATTCTGTATTCGATTAACATCTTCTTTTAAATGCTTAACATCTGCCTGCAAAACCTTTATTTCCTTTATAATTTCTTTGTCAGCAGATTTATTTTTATCGGGATAGGTCCCCCAAAAAGAGTGCTTATCTCCTAAAAATAGCTCTTTATTTTGCATTATTATTACAATAATGGCAATTAAAACCAAGTTAAGGATAATAAGAAAATAAATCATTTTTACGAAAATTTGATTTTAGCCTTTTTAACCACTTTCCACTTTCCTTCTGCGATTTTCTCTGCCTTGCCCTTTTCTATTGTGCTACAAGATTTGGAAGACATATTCCAATTTTCAAGGTCGCAGACATCCTCAAATGTAGCATCTTTAGTAGCAAGAGCCGAGTTGATATCACCAGCAAAGGAGAATTCTCCAGAAGTGGACTGTGCATCTGCGAGTACCAATTTATATTGAGCTTCAGAAGCAGAGCATTCCTTCATTGCACCAGCATTAAAATTCTTCAAGAAAATAGAGAATGCTGTTTTGACCGGTTCTGTGCCTTTTTCTTCCTTTTTTGTCTCCTTCGGTGGCGCAGTTGCAACTTTAGTATTCAGATCCAAAATAACGGATTCCAAACGAGCAATACGTTCCGATAGATTTACAATTTCCTTTGATTTAGAAAGAGTGGAGGTCGGAATCTCAACTTTGCTCAGTTTGATATTATGCACATCGCTTTCTAAGTAATGGATTCTGTTGTGCAAAGAAGAAACCTCCGAACTAAGCGAAGCAAGCCTTACAACCATAATAATAATTACAATAGCGAAAATTAGCATTAGAATCATAATACTGATTTCGAATACTGAGAAATCAAGTGACATCTCTTGCTTTTCTATTTTTTGAGGTTCAGGGCTATAGGCATAAATGGGCGAGATGTCTTTTCTAAGCCTATTTGCGAACTCTTCAAAAGAAATGTCATTAAATTTAATCATAGGGAATAGCACCTCAAAATCACGTTGTTCTTGAGGGAGTTTGGCAATAGAATCAAAGTAATGATAGATATACTTTACTACTGAATCCTCTGATATTTTCTTACTCGTCAGAGTTGAATCTATGTAAGAGAGCCTCATTGATTGAGACTTGAGATTTACCAATTTCAAATCATTAGCAGCATTTCTCATAGGATCTCTGTCATGATTTGGATCGACAAGTTCGAAATATTGAATCTCATACTTTGCGCAACAATAAGATACCAACTGATTCCATTCAGCATAAACCTTTTCATAATCAATGGATTGTGCCATACAAATAGTATAGCACAAAACCATTGTAATAATAGAACAAAACCTTTTCATAACTTATTGAATATTACAGATACCATCTGCCAATGCATGCAACATACCAATCAAAGGATAGAAGAAGAGTGTTTCTTCAACTGGGGCATTCACATCGACTTCCTCTAAGCGACATGACAATCCTTTCCGCATATACGTTTCGAGATCACGGTAGCAGATATCCTGAGCAGTCTGTAAAGAGTTTGCGTCTACATCGAAATGTTCACGGAAGGAGAACTTCTTATCAATAGCAAATACGAAATCTATGAACTTCTTTACCTGAGCAACGGTGTTGCAAATATAAGCCTCATCGACGTTCTGATAGGTAAAATTAGATGGTATGAAGTTTGTAAAGTCGGCACTATCTAGTACCACCTTTGTATCATTAACATCATCGTAGTTTTGAATCGTATTGCAAATAATACCGCCCTTACAGGTAGCCTCTTTGGGTTGAGCCTCACGATACAAAATCTCTAAACCATCTTTTGGATAAGATTCGCCATAAACCTCAACGAAGATAGTCTTGGTGAAGTCCTCTAACGTTTCAGAGTCGGTTGTCAGAATAGAAATTACCTTTGAACCATTACCACTGAATGCAATATGACGAGGCATACCAAGCCCTTTTACTTTCATGATGTTTGCAATGTGATAAATAATAGCGGTATAGAAGAAAATAAATGACATCTTTTGGGTACTATCGTGCTGTAAGATTTCATTGAAATCGACATTTGACGTTATTGACTTATTGCTAACATTATCCTTTAATGAGAACAAGAAGGATGCCAAATCTACAGAGCGGTTTGCGTCATTTAGTTGCGTATAAACATCGAGCAACTGGGACTCAGTAGATCCATTTGACTTTAGAGTATCTTCCAAGCGCTTCTTAAACTGGCGGATAATACCATTTTGTACTCCATTGTTATCAGCATAGGCATCTCCAAAGATGGAATTTGCAGCAAACCTGAAAGAAGTAATATGCTTCACTGTTCCTGCCTCCGCCATTACGACATCAGTGGTGCCACCACCTATGTCAACAGTAACAATGTTATTCACAGCAGCATTAGAATGTTTATAAAACTCATAAGGGGCCAATGATTCAGTCATTGCGCATATATTTTTAGTATTATCCCCAAAATACTTACTATATGCATCCTTCCATACTTGCTTAAAACTATTATATCGTGCGCGAGACATACTAATCGGATAGAACCAAACAATCTTTGTGCCTTGGAGGTCGCCATTATTGAGAACAACCTTATTCCTAAGTAAGATCATTAATGACTCAATGTAACATTTAACCTTTTGAATGTTATCAGTGTCGTTCGACCACTTCAGGTTAGTACGAATCTGGTTGTATTGATACTCTTGCAATTTTTCATAGGTAAATGCAAAACCAGCATGTACCATCGGTAGAACGGCTTGTTCCCATTTTGTGTTTCTGGCCTCGGTCATAGCCGTTCTCATGGGGAAGTTATACTTGTTATGCTGACCTATGAGAGTTGGCATAAACTCGGCCTCAAAGATAATTTGATATGCACGACTGTATTTAGCGAATGGGAGAATTTGTGCATCACTGGCAACAACATCAAATTCCTTGGTAGGACCTGCGTTCACTTTGTACTCTATATGAGTGTTGGTTGTTCCAAAGTCGACAGCGAATGTATAGTGATCGCTACCTGCTTCAGGACGTAAGATGGGAACAATAACACCGGAAGCATTATTGCAATCGAGGCGAACATAGTCGAAATTAGAGCCATTCAACGCAATTGCATGCCCCTTCTGATAGCGTTGATCACTTGTATTACGAACGTGTTGGATGGTATCAATCTTCTGCGCTTTACGCTTGCATGTAATAGTGTATTGCGTGGAATCAGAGAATGCATGCACAAAGCCCATGCGATAGAAAGCTAAGTTCTCATTAGCAAATTTTACGCTCGTCAACATAGCGAAAGCAAAGTCATACTCAACTATCGCTCCACAATTGCGCTCTGCTATTTGAGGCTCATTGTGATCGTAGTAATTGCGACGATACTCTATAAAACGGTTATTCTTCACCGGTACTCGAAGAATAACAGTAACGCCACCAGCGTTCTTTTTGATTTCTATTAGTTTCTGACCTCCAACAGTACCTTGAAGTTGCTCAACAGTAAAGAACTCAAAGAACAGATCTTTGATGGGGAGAGCAAAACTAATATCATCCATCTGTTCTATATTTCCATCGAAATAATTTTTTCGATTATCTGCAGACATACCATAGGGCGTGCGAATGATATAGTCCTCAAGGAAATCACTGATGGTGAGGAAAGGATACAAGGTTCCATCGTCTGGCAGAGTACGATCCTGCCAAGGTTCTGACACCGAGAACGGAACCTTAGTATTCTTATCCCAAGGATCGCGAACGTACGTGAATTTTTGCGTGAAGGTGTCCACGGGAAGAACCAAAGGAGGATTCTCTCCTTCAAACAACGGACTGTCAATTACAAAATCACTAACTTCTGGTATATTTGCCACATTGGAACGTGCTTGCATTAATGCAACGCCCAAAACCTCTACAGTATTACCGGCATTACCTTCAACTGCAATCGGATCATAGACAGACATATCACCAGAAAGAACCTGTAATTCGCTTTTGCGTTTAGTATCCGAAGCATTGTAACATGCCTGCAAATATGCGTACACTTCCGGGAACAAAGAGGCAAAATCCTGAATGGACTTTGAAAGCTTCCACATATATTTATGGAACTCAATATCGCGTTTATAGAGAGGCTTGAAGTCATCATCAAATGGACGATCTTGACCAAAAGCGATGTCTGTAACGACGTCACTCAAGTCGTTAGCAGAACAAAAGAAGAGTGTAGCAGGAGAGGTCGCACCAATGATGCTGATTTCGTCTCTACCTCTTTTGTAATTAAGCAGATAGATACGGTTCAACTTGTCAAAATTGTAGCTCTTGGCATCTTGAATCATAAAGAGACGATATGTTTCACCCAATTGTACATGAGCTGGAACCTTTGAATCAAGAAGTGTTTTGAGATCATTTTTGGCATCCCACGGAATTATCTCTACCTTGTCAGTAAGCTTTGCATATTCAAAGAAAATCTGAGCAACATCCAACGAATCAGATACCATCTTATGGAAGATTGTATCACCGTCAAGATTGTTATAATTGCCTTGATTATCTTTGTCTGCAACCGTTTTAAATGCAGTTTTTACAAGATCAATTCGTGCAAACGGTGAAGGAATAGAGGTAATCTGCTTTTTAGCAGAAGCTCCATTGGGATCTTTTATTTGATCAATAGCTTGTGTGCTATATTTAGAGGAATTTTGCCATCCTTCGATGGTGTTCATTCCTTCGGTCTGTAGTCTAAATACGTGTGCCATAGTGATTAAAACATTCTTAGTTTCTCCTCAACGAGTTTTTTGGTAGCTTGGAAGAAAAGTTCAACAAAGGTATGATTTTTGGTCTTGTCGTTTTTTGCCTTGAGATTATGAGCAATACTATTCAATCGATCATCAAACAAGGCGTAATTCGAGTTTAAGCTCATAACGCGAGCGGGTTTAACGCCTTTGACAAAACTGAATAGTTCACCTTTGTTCTCTTCTATCTCATATGGCGCAAAACCACGTTTATTATCGGCGAGTTCTTTGAACCATGCAAACGAAGCATTACGGAACTTCTCGAGACTTCCATAGAAAGAACCGGCCAAGAAATTATCGTCATATTGAAGATCTTTTGCCCATTGTTGAGATTTAATAGAATCATTCAATTGCTCCTTCATAAACTTGCAGAACAATACATACTGAGTTAGACGAGTCTGAACGAGACGCTTCGTCTGTTCGGAAAGATTCTCAAAGATAACCGATTCAGAATCTTTTTTGATGCCATATTCCTTGTACATACAGGTCTCTGGAATACCATTTCTCGTTACTAGTTCTTCACTGGGTATGGACATGAAATCAATGATAGACAGAGCAGAGATCATTTCCACGATATGAGCGTCGTTCTGCTGACGAGTACCCCCATCCACATTCTCATATTGATTAGAAACACGATCCGCAACGTAATAGAGTACATTTGGCTCAGTTACATTCTTATCGTAATAAGTCAAAGCAGCCTTTGCCTTCGCAATAAAAGTAGATGAGTCAATTTCACTCTTAGATGCATTCTCGGGTTTAACACCAAAATAAGGAAGTACGGTAATCGCTCCAATCGGAGCATCCTTAACGTTTCCATTGCCGGATAATTCATTGCTAACAGCACGAAGGTTTTTAACCAGCAAAGGGAATCCACTAGCACCCGTTCCTCCAAAAATAGAACTTATCACAAAGATTCTATCACCTTGTTTAAATGACGCGATGATGTCCTGAAAAATTTTTGAATGTTGATATTGGTTAAGTACAACACTTCCAATATTGGGATTCCCCTTGAATCCGACATCCATATTTGCATTTAGATTATGCTGAGAGAACAGCATGGAAGCAAAAGCTTTATTCGCTTTATCTAGCTGTGAAAATTCGATATATTTATCGAATTTTACGTCCTGCGTATTGTCTAACGGCATAACAACGTCAGGCACTACAGAGAGATCAAATTCTGTTCTGAAGAATCTATTTTGCGAAGACGAGTCAAAAGTTAATTGTTTGCGAATACTTTCGTAAGTACGCAGCATATCCACAGTACGAGTAAGATCTGCAGCAGCATGATCCGGATCAATAATAATTGGAACGATTTTATCTGCGTCGATTTTTACTCCTGACGCCAAAAGCATGGTAAGAGACTTCAATACACGAGAGCCTGTTCCACCGATGCCGAAAATATAAAGTTTACTCATAATGGTACAAAATTACAGGGTTAATGTTTCGGCCAAACACTGCGCCATGGGGTGTGACGGCATGATGGAGAGAAACGCTTCAAAATAAAAGAAAAGAGCAAAAACCATATCATACCTATAAACATGTTTGCAAAACCAAAACCGACGAAGGTTTGAGTTGTTAACATGGGTTGTGCGTCTTGCTGAGGTTGCAAAGAATTACATCCGCCTTCAGGAGAATCAGATTCCTCCTCATCTGATTCCATTTCTTCGTCAGCAATCTCATCACCTTCTACTGCTGCTTCGTCATCTTCTTCTGCATACTCCTCTGTACCATCAGGAAGGTAACAATTCTCCGTGCCATATACGACATAGTTCGGCATATCATTCAATTGCGACTTAACAACTCCAAATCCATAGCCCCAAGAAAAAAAGGCAACAATGCCTAAAACGATGAGCCAACTAATGATACCATTGAATCTTGCATGATGAACAAAATAGTACAAACATGCAATAAGAAAAACTACCGCAATGGTAACAATACCTATTACGCCATTAAACTGATTAGTCTGATTGAGAATGTAGTCACAATCAAAACCAGCCAAGAAATTGTAGAGATTTTCATGGTACAATCCCACAAACCATTTGTAAATTGAACGCATCATTGTGTATAATTTTTATTATTTCTGATTAATTGAGATAGAGACCTTCAGTAATTCTTTCTTGTTGTAATAGAAAGCTTTAAAGACCGCATCTGCGATTGTCTTTATACCAAAAGTTTTATTAAGACTGCCTTCGTCAAAAATTTTGTCGCAATCATTGGGGTCAATATTGTATGACTCTACCCACGACGGAATTTTATTCTTAAGTGTAAGAGTTAACTGGCAAGGAGTGGGATTGACATGTGTTTCAATATGAATACGATGTGTGGTTCCATTTCCTTTCATTTTCTCAACTTTTGTAACATTATACTGAGGATTACTTAAGGAATAGCTTGACTTTTCGGTTAGGAATTTACCCAATAGACCATATTGCGACAAATCAATTGCGATCATAAAACGATACTTCCCATCGTCACCTAACTTTGCCTTTTTTACTCCTTGTGCACCTTCACTTATAGAACCAGCAGAGGGGGCCTGAATAGTGAATTTTGGATCTTTCCTGGAATTTACATTAAAGAAGACATAGGAATTAGTTACAGCAGATTTACCCTGTCCGTTATCCATAGACTTGTATGTAACCTTACTGCGAAAATCACTAACCAGCGAACGATTCGAAATTACCCACATGTAATAAGGACGTTCCGCGTTAATTTTCTTAGGAGTATCCACACAATCGTAAAAATTACCGTTAAAAGTAGAAACCATGCGGTACATGGCGATTGCAAGGTCGGGTTGATTGTTCAACTTCGACTTAATTACATTTGAGATTGCATTACTTTCAGAGGCAAGAACAGTTGTTGCATCATTTCCTCTACCCGGAGATATAATGAAATCAGAAATAATAATCGATATTGTATCACCTCCTGTTTTATCAAGAACTTTTGAAAAAAAGTTACTCATACAAGTTTTCCCGAGATCACCCTTATATGTTTTTGCATTATGAACAGTAACTCCTTTAAGAAAGGATGCCGTTGGGCCATTGTATGGGAAGATTGCACTATTAATGTAATGCAGATGAATATTATCGTCAGATGCCAAGCCACTTAGGTTGATCGAAGTAACCAGATTACTAATAGCCCATTCAAACTCATTACCTTGGGAAATATACCCAAACATACTTCCAGTGTTATCAACATAAATGTTGACAATGTTTGCTTTCTCCTCGGCAAATACTAGTAGATTTGAAGCTATTAGTAACGCTAAAATAATGTGTTTGTTCATTTTCATAAATATTAGTCTATTTGTTTTCCCATTTTATGACTTTCCACCGCAAAAAGTAACCTATAAACAATAAAAAAAGCGTGGGAGTCTGTATTTGTTACTTATCCTACACTTCAGGCCTTCGCATTGCCCCTCAAGAAGATAAGCAACGCAGAAGTCCACGCTTAGTGCCGCATTACAAAAATACGACACTCCGTAGCCATCTACTATTGCCTCGTTTCTTCCTGAATATTTCAAAGTTGCGAAGTTTGAAGTGTCAGAAACAAAGCGCAGTAAACGCTTTTTCGTATGTCTTGTATCCCACCCTCAAAGCCCGTCGCGGACTTCTGCAGGTGTTTAACGCGACAAAGATAATATATTTTTTGTGAATAAACAACGTATTTCTTAATAAAAATGTGGATAATTTAGAGCATGGCGGTGGTGCAGTTGGCCATATCGGCGAAAAAATGTACCTTTGCACACTTTTTTATCCGTGGAGTGTGATGCGTTGGCTGAAGACATATTTGCCTTTCTATAAGCGCAACCTGAAAGTGGCGTTGCCTATCGTGTGCTCGCAACTGTGCATAGGCATTGTACAGTTGGTCGATACGCTGATGGTGGGTCATCTGGGTACGGTGGAGTTGGCCGCCGTGTCGTTTGCATCGTCGGTGTTTGCCATCGGCAATGTCTTTTCGATGGGCGTGGTGTTAGGATTGACGCCATTGGTGGGGCAGGCGTTTGTGCGAGGCGAACATGCCGTATGTGCACGCTTGTTCCAAAATGCGTTTTTGCTGGCATTGTTGGCGGCAGTGGCGGTGTGCTCGGTGATGTTTGTGGTGGCGGGCTTAATGCCGTTTATGGGACAGGTACCCGAAGTGGTTACCTTGGCTACTCCTTATTTTATCGCCTTGGTGGTCAGCCTTGTGCCACAACTTATATTCCTGACAATCAAACAGTTCCTTGAAGGATTAGGCAATACTCGGGTGGCTATGTGGATAACGATAATCACTATCGTCATCAACGTATTTTTGAATTATGTGCTGATTTTCGGTAAATGGGGATTCCCTGAATGGGGTGTTTTTGGCGCAGGAGTGGCAACGTTGGCGGCGCGTACCGTTTCGCCGATTTTGTTTATCGTGTGGTTGCGCTTGAAACGTGCTTGGTGGGCCTATTGTCGCGCGTTCAGTTGGCGTTTGTTCAGTTGGTCGGCTTTGAGCGAGTTGTTGCGCATCGGTTTACCCATTTCGGGGCAGATGCTGTTGGAAGTGTCGGCGTTTGCCTTGTCGGGCATTATGGTCGGCTGGCTTGGTACAGTGCCGTTGGCGGCTAATCAGGTGGTGATGAATTTGTCGAATCTGACCTTTATGCTGGTGTTGGGCATAGCGTCGGCCACAACCATCCGTGTCAGTCATCAGATAGGGGCGCGCGACTACAAGGCAATGAAGATGGCGGCTTCTGCGTCCGTTCATTTGGCGTTGATGGCCGAAATATTTACGGCGTTGCTGTTCATCTTTGGCGGACGTGCCATGATGTCGGTATTCACTAACGATATGGCAGTGATAGACCTTGGCGCACAATTATGTGTGTGCGTGGGCATCTTCCAGATTTTTGACGGTTTGCAGGCTGTCGGCATTGGCATTTTGCGGGGACTGACCGATGTTAACGTCATCATGCGTAATGCGTTTATCGCTTATATCTGCATCACGTTTCCGTTGGGTTACATTTTGGCTTTCCCGTGCGGTTTTGGCGCTGTCGGCATTTGGACGGCGTTCATCGTCGGGCTGGGTCTGGCGGCAGTGCTGCATTTCGCGCGTTACTACAAAATGCGCCGTATCAAATTCGAATCATTGCAATAATCGCCGTTTTTTGCGTATCTTTGCAGCGAACAAAATCCATAGCGTATGTTTGAACAAATTTTTGAATTGTCCGACCTTTTAGATACGACGCTGTTCTATGGTGTTAATAGTGCTAATGTGCGTTTAATCAGGGATTTACATCCGCAGTTGCACATCGTGGCGCGTGGCAGCATGTTCAAAGTGAGCGGTGCCGAAAACGATGTTGTCGCTTTCGAAACATTGCTGCGCCGGTTGGAGCGTTACTGCATCGATAATAATTGTCTGACCGAGGCACAGATTGTCGATATGGCGACCGGAAATGAGCCCGGCGCGGTGCATCACGACGACCTGATTGTGCATGGCGTGGGTGGCAAATCGATTGTGGCGCGCACGACAAATCAACGCAAATTGGTTAAAGATTACGATACGCACGACCTGCTGTTTGCCATCGGACCGGCCGGATCGGGCAAAACGTACACTGCCATCGCTTTGGCGGTGCGCTCGTTGCGCAATCGCGAGGTGCGACGCATTATTTTGAGTCGTCCTGCTGTCGAGGCCGGCGAAAAATTAGGATTCCTCCCCGGCGATATGAAAGAGAAGATCGATCCCTATTTACAGCCGCTTTACGATGCGTTACAAGATATGATTCCGCCTGCCAAATTGACCGATTATTTGGCGAATGGGACAATTCAGATTGCACCGTTGGCCTTTATGCGTGGTCGCACGTTGAGTGATGCGGTGGTCATTCTCGACGAGGCGCAAAATACATCGGTGCAGCAAATTAAAATGTTTCTGACGCGTATGGGATTGAATACCAAGATGATAGTTACCGGCGATATGACACAGATAGACTTGCCGGCTGCACAAAAATCAGGACTGAAAGATGCACTTGAGGTATTGCACGATGTGAAAGGCATCGCACGGGTGGAATTTAATCAAAAGGATATTGTACGCCACAAACTTGTGCAGCGCATTGTCGATGCCTATGAGCGACGTAAACAAACCTCATCGCAGAGCGAATAAAAGTAATTACGGCGCATTTCCTCGAGAAGATGCGCCGTAATTTTGTCGGTCGGACGAGTCCGATTTATTTCTCTTTTTTCGCCGTTTTGGCGGTGGCTGCCGGTTTGCCTATGGCTTCGCGCATTTGCGTGTCGGCTTCGATATTTTTCATACGGTAATAATCCATAATGCCTAAATTGCCGTTGCGGAAGGCTTCGGCCATGGCTTTAGGTACTTCAGCTTCGGCTTCGATAACCTTGGCGCGTGCTTCTTGTGCCTTGGCTTTCATCTCTTGCTCCAAAGCGACGGCCATCGCACGACGTTCTTCGGCGCGTGCCTGCGCTATGTTTTTGTCGGCTTCGGCTTGGTCCATTTGCAGATTAGCGCCGATGTTTTTACCAACATCGACATCGGCAATATCGATGGACAAAATCTCGAATGCAGTACCGGCATCAAGACCTTTGCTTAATACGAGTTTCGAAATGGAATCGGGATTCTCGAGCACCATTTTGTGCGTTTCGCTTGAACCGATGCTCGATACGATGCCTTCGCCAACGCGTGCCAAAATGGTCTCTTCGCCTGCACCGCCAACTAATTGTTTGATGTTGGCGCGCACCGTTACACGGGCTTTGGCCAGCAACTGAATGCCGTCTTTGGCTACCGACGACACAATCGGAGTGTCGATTACTTTGGGGTTGACCGACATTTTGACGGCTTCATCAACATCGCGCCCAGCCAAATCGATGGCGGTGGCCATCTTGAACGACAAGTCGATGTTGGCCTTGTTGGCCGATACTAACGCATGTACAACGCGGGCTACATGACCACCGGCCAAATAGTGCGCTTCAAGGTCGTCGCGACGAACGCTTACCAAACCGGCTTTGTGCGCTTCGATCATCGCATTCACGATGATTGAGGGCGGTACTTTGCGGATACGCATCAAAAAGAGTTGTATCAACGAAATGTTGACACCCGATACGCGTGCCGATAACCACAATAGGAATGGCACATAATACAGAAAAATGATTAGGAATATCAGGGCGACAATTCCTAAAATAATAGTGAGTGTAAGTCCCATAAAAAAATGTTATTAAAAAGTTAAATAATAATGTGTTAGTTGTTTGTTTTGCGAACCGAAACAGTGTCGCCCGATACATCGACTACTTCTATGTCGGTGTTGGGGTCGATGAGACCGTCGAGCGATTTTACTTCGAGGGTAACGCCATCGAAACGTGCTGTGCCAATAGGAGCCAAGCGCGATGTGGTGATACCGCGTTCACCAAGTGATACTTGTGTGTTTTTCGGCGCACTGCTGGTGCTGTCAACTTCGGCTTTGAGCGACATTTTGTCGAGTGCGCGCGAACGTACAAATAGCCATACGGCAATACTCAGGGTTACGAGGCCGCATGCCAATGTGATGCAGCCGACAGTGGTACTCATGGTGGCAAAGGCATACCACACCGAGGCCACAACAAAGGCGATGCCGGCAAATCCGCCTACCGAAATGCCCGGAATCAGAAACAATTCGAGCAACAGAAAACCGATGCCGAGCAACATGAATAATACAATTAAAAAAATCTCTGACATAATATAATTGGGTGTTGTTTAATTTTCGGTGTTGAGCGTCGCATTTTCGAACAGACGTATTTCTTGCTCGTAACGGCGTATTTGCTGTTCGGTGATGATGACGTTTTTTTCCAATGTCAATATATCGTTGGCGAGGCGTGTGCGCTCGTCGTCGCTTTCGGTGATAGCCCACAATTCGCGTTTGGCTTGTAGCGTGAAACGCTTTTGCGCCAACTGCATTTGCAGAGCGCACAAAGTTACAAATTTTTTGCGAGCATCATCGCTTTTGAAATCGTTTTCGGAGTAATAGATCGTGGTGTCGTTCACCATGAATTGTTCGGCTTGTGTGGGGCGGCGTGTGTCGTTAGACAAAATGATTTTTTGTGGTGCTTCGGCTGTGCGATAGGTCTTCAACAAGGCAGCAGTACGCAATTCGTCGTCGGTTTTGTTGCGCAAAATCAAGCGTGTGGCATTGGGTACGAAACGATAGATGACTACACTGTCGTCCGTGCGAAAACGGTCGGTAACAAACCAACCGATGCCGTTTAATTCGTCGAATGCCATCATATAGTCGTTGCCCGTGGAGTTGAATGGAAACCCGACGTTTTGTGGCGGCAGATAATTGTCGGTATCGCTGTTGTAGCGCGAGGTGAAAATGTCGTAGCCACCAAGGCCGTCGTGTCCTTTCGACCCGAAATAAATGGTGATTCCGTCGGCTGCTACAAACGGAAAATTTTCATCGTGGTCGCTGTTGAGAATCGGCGACAGCGGTGTCGGCGTAGTCCATTCGCCCATGAGTTTGTAGGTTTGGTAAAGGTCGGTTTGACCGTTGTTGCGCAATGTGAGGTAGCGACGGTCTTGACGTCCCGATTCGAATCCGACATAATCGGTGTTGCTGGCAAAAAAAGTACCCATTTCGCGCGGAATGGCTATTTTTGCGAAGAAATTTGTTTTTGTTGTTATCGTGCTGTCTATCAATGTAATATCTTCAATACGATGCAATAGTTGTGCACCCAAAGTGGCTTGACGTTGCCGCTCGGTAGCGTGCAATGTTTCTTGCGGAGTCGGTTTTCCTTCGTCAAGCCAACGAGCGTAGGCATCGGCTGCTTCGGCAAAAAAGTATAGGTCGAAATAGAGGTCGCCCAAATAGAGATTGGCTTTACTATAACCATTGTCGGCTGCGATGCGATAATAGTCGATGGCCTCGCTGTAGTTACTCATGGCGGCCAGACAGCGCGCCAAACGCACGTTCAATACGGCATCTTTAGGCTTCTTTTTCAATAATTGGCGGTTGATGTCGGCTGCCTCGGCAAAACGTCCTTCGTCGAATAACGCAGAGGCATCTGCCGGCTTTTGTGCCGTGATGCTTGTGGCGATGACGAATGCTAATATGCTGATAATCAACCTTGTCATGCTAAATCTCTATTTTTAAGCCATCGGTAGCCGCAATGGTGTCTGGGAATATGGCGCGTGCTTCGTCAAGGTAGGGCGCGATGTCGCGATGTCGGGCAGAGTAGTGCCCGATGACAAGTCGTCCGACTTGCGCTTGCCGAGCGATGGTGGCTGCTTGAGCCGCCGTACTATGCAGAGTGGCTTTGGCGCGCGCTGCATCGGCTGTCAAAAAGGTGGCTTCGTGGTACAAACAATCGATGTTGTGCAGATATGACACTATTTTCTCGGTGTAGGCCGTGTCCGAAATGTATGCGTAGCGACGTGGAGCAGTCGGAGGCGTGGTCAGACGTTCATTGGGAACGATGTGTCCATCGGCAGTTACAAAATCGGCACCGGCTTTTATATCTTTCAATTGGCAAATGGGTATGTCGTAAGCATCAATCATCTCGCGAATTAGGTGTCGCTCGCCCGCTTTTTCTTCAAACAAAAAACCGGCGGCCGGCACGCGATGTTTCAATGGTAGGGTGGTTACGGTTAGGCTGCGGTCATCGTAAATCACGGCCGATTGGTAGGGATTGAACGGATGAAATTTGACATCAAACGGGAAATCGCTGCAAAAATAGTCGATTTGGGGTCGTAGCAGTTTGGCTAAGTCGGGTTGCGCATGTATCTCGATGTCGGCGGTACGCCCCAACATGCCGAGTGTCGAAATCAGGCCTATCAGACCAAAACAATGGTCGCCATGCAGGTGCGAAATAAAAATGTGATTGAGTCGTGTAGTGCGTATTCCGTTCTGTATCAGACGATTCTGCGTCCCCTCGCCGCAATCTATCAAAAACTGTTTATTGCGCATTTCGAGGAGTTGCGAGGTCTGAAAACGTTGCGGTGTCGGCATGGCCGAACCTGACCCGAGTATGGTGAGTTGCATCGATTCCACAGGCACAAACGGACGTGGCTATTTCTTTTGAACCAACACCCACGCGTCGCCGAATTGGTCGTGTATGGCGGCAATTTTCTGCTTGGCCGATGCGTAATCGTCGAACGAAATCAATAGTACGCGGTACATGCCTTGTTCGTTGATGACGATGACAGGTTTGTATTCGGGGCGCATGCGGGCTTGAAGCCGTTTGGCGTTGTCCTGATTTTTGAAACTGCCAATGACGACATGGTAATTTTTCAACTCGTTTTCCGATTCGCCTTCGACAACGCTGAACACTTCGGCGCGGGTTACCTCTTTTTCGACCGGTGCGGGCGCAATCGGTTGTGTCTCAACGACGGGTTCGGCCGGTTGTGCCGGTTCGGTGGCGACCACAGGCGCAGGTTGCGGTTTGGGCGTTTCCTTGGGTTTTTCGGTCAGCACTTCTTTGGCAGGCGCCTTACCTTCGGCTGGTATGTATGCGCCGGGGGCATTTTGTACTTTGCATGCCGATAAAACGGGAACGATGCAGACGAATGTAAAGATAAATCTCGAAAGTTTCATACTGATGATAAGTGTTAATTCCGACAGACAAAGATAGATAAAAAATAAATACCTTGCAAATTTACAAAGATTTTCAGTAACTTTGCACCAAAAATAATGCCATGACTGATACAGAACCGCAGGAACGGATTATTTTGGGTGTCGATCCGGGAACTAACTTGATGGGATATAGCGTGTTGCGCGTTGTTGGACGCAAGGCGGAATGCGTAACGCTCGGCATCGTGGATTTGCGTAAAATCAAAGACCCGTACCTATCGCTCAAGCAGATTACTATCGAAATGACAGCGGTAATAGCCAAATATCTGCCTGATGAATTGGCTATCGAATCGCCTTTTTTGGGCAAAAATGTGCAATCGATGATCAAACTCGGGCGGGCGCAGGGAGTAGTTATCGCATGTGCCATTACGCACGATATTCCCGTGACGGAATATGCACCGCTGAAAATAAAAATGGCCATCACGGGCAATGGCGCGGCTGCCAAAGAACAGGTGGCGGCCATGTTGTGCCGTTTGTTGCAAATCGATCCGCAGTCGCTACCGCCGCAACTTGATGCGACCGATGCGCTTGGGGCTGCCTATTGTCATTTTTTACAGACGTGTACGCCTATGGTCGAAACACACAAATATCGCGGATGGAAAGATTTTGTGGCACACAACCCGCAGAAAATCAAACAATAAATACTATAAAAATCATTATCTAAAAATCTACTATCATGAAAAAGTTATTTTTGTTCATCGCTGTTGTGCTGTACACGGCGACTGCGTTTGCCGGCGATGGCACAGCCGAAAATCCCTATTCGTGCGCCGAGGCCATTGCGTTGCAAAAAGCGTCAGATTATAGTCCTGCACTTGTTTGGGTGAAAGGCTTTATTGTCGGGATGCCCGTTCAGGGAAAAGGGGGCGTGATTACGTTTACCACGGAAATCGGTAGCGCCAATTGTCAGCAAATTATGCTTGCCGACGATGTGTATGGCACTAATGCCATGCCGGTGGAACTGACCATGGACGCACGCACCGACTTGAACTTGTGCGAACACGAATCGTACATCGGACAAAAAGTCAGATTGCGTACCGTGCCGCAAAGTTATTTTGCAGTGCCCGGTGCCAAAAACTCGAGTGAGTATGCATTGCTCGAACCTATCGCCGTAACCGGCGTTTCGTTGGATAAAAGTGAAACGGAAATCTTTGTCAATCAGATGTTTACGCTTGTTGCTACGGTCGAGCCTGCCGACGCCGACAACCGACGTGTTGTCTGGTCGTCCGACAATGCTGGCGTGGCTTCGGTCGATGCTGAGGGCAATGTTACGGCATTGACCAATGGCGAGGCGACTATCACCGTTACAACTGTGGATGGTGCCAAAATCGCCACGTGCAAAGTTACGGTCACCACGGCTTCGGGCGAAGTACTCATGGGCGATGTCATTACAGCCGATACGACGGGAGTAGGTGTTGATTCATATACGATTTGGTCTGATAAAACTTGCTTATCTGGAACAAAATATGCAGGAAAATCGGCTACGGCTTCTAACGCAATTAAAATTACAAGTCGTACAAGTACAAGTGATAGTAAAAAGGAAACCGGCATTGTAAATACGTCTAATGTGGGGTATTTGCGACAAGTAGAATTGTTTTGGAATAGTCAAAATGCAGATGGTCGAAAAGTACAAGTTTTGGCTTCTAATGAACCTATAACTTCTGCGGCCGATTTGTATGCAAATATTATTGCGTTTGATACTTTAGGTGTGTTGGAGTATGCAACGAATGATGTAACTGCCACGCTTGATGTAACCAAAAATTATAGATACGTTGGTTTATTGGCTGTTAGTTCGAATGCTACATATTTTGATAAAGTTGTATTTACATGGTCGATCAATAAAACAGCCGACGACATCGAACTGCAAAGCCTTGCGCTCGACACGGCTTCGCTCGAACTTGAAGAGGCCGCGACGTATCGTCTGAAGGTGGCTTATACACCTGCCGACGCTACCTACAAGGCTGTAACGTGGACAAGTTCGAATACGGCGGTGGCAACAGTCGAGGCAGGCATGGTAACGGCGGTGGCACCCGGCGAAGCCGACATCACCGTAACGAGTGTGAACAATCCTGCTTTGACTGCGAAGTGCCATGTCGTAGTAACCGAAAAAGATATTTTCGCAGGCCGCGATATTTATTATAAGGTAAAGAGTATTAGCGAGTTGCATACGAATGATACGGTGGTTTTCGTTTGCGAAAAATACAATCGTGTATCGGGCGAATTTGAGTTGTCGGATAACGGTGTTGGGCGCATCGTTACGCCATCGACCGAGATTGTGCGCGAGGGCGATCGCATCGGCGCATGGGGTGCCGAAGAGGTGCATTTGGTGGCTGTCGAAGGCGGCAAATGGCAAATTCTTGTCAAACAATGGCTGGTGGACGAGTTGGGCATCGACTACAGCGAAGAGGTGCCGTTGCGTGCGGCTGAAGTGAAAAATCTGCAAATCAAGGGCGAAGGCACGCAGACGTGGACTATCGCGTTCTTCAACGATGGCGATAGTGTCGTTATCGAAAATACGGATACTGAGGTTGGACGCCTCCAATTCAATGGTAGTAACAAGACGTTTTGCAACTATACGTCTAATCAAACGGCAATCCAAATTTACCGTATGGAAAACCAAACCGTTAGCGACGACGACCCGATAGCCGACCCCGACAATCCCGATGTGGATGGCGTGCAAATGGTAACGTTGACCGGCGTTTCGTATGCGAATGGCATTGTCTATAATGAACAGGGGCTGCCTCTTCGCATCTATAGCGTGGCCGGCTATTTGATGGCCGAATGTTGTACAAATGTCGATATAAGTGCATTTGCTCCGGGCGTTTATATCGTACGTGCGGCACAAGGCTTGCTTAAAATTGTAAAATAACCACAAAAAATAGTGATTTTTTTGCACGTACCGAGGAAAATAAGTACCTTTGTACACGAAAAATAAAAATCAGTTACCCTCCTCCGAGTATTTTCGGGGGGGGGTAATTAGTTGATTATCAGTGCGATAACAAATTGTTAAAGGCGATAGGTTAATGGCTTATGGCAATTAGGAGTGAGAAATACATACGAAAACAATACTTTAATACTAACTAAAAATTTGACAATTATGAAAAAAGTTACCTTTTTGATTGCCGCTTTGATATGCGGAGCATGGTGCGCTACGGCGCAAAATAACGAGAACGGCCACGAATATGTTGACCTCGGACTGTCGAGTGGTGTGTGCTGGGCTACCTGCAACGTAGGTGCCACTTCGCCTGAAGAGTATGGCGACTATTTCGCTTGGGGCGAAACCGAAACAAAAGCGACTTATGATTGGAGTACCTATTTTGATACAACCGACGGAGGTAGTACTTTTACTGAATATACCGTCGGTGGCAAAACCGTGCTCGATCTCGATGACGATGCCGCTCGTGTTAATTTGGGCGGCGCATGGCGTATGCCTACAAGAGAGGAAATAAACGAGTTGCTAACAGCATGTACATGGACTTATACTACCACTTACAACGACAAAAACGTGAAAGGTTATGTGGTTACGAGCAAAACTAACGACAATAGCATTTTTCTGCCGGCGGCCGGTTATCAACAAACCCAAAGTAGTGTTTCGATGGGCGGTAGTATAGGGTACTATTGGACAAGTAATCTTTATACGGCATCCGAATCAAGAGCGTGGGTGTTGTGGTTGAATCAATCGAATAACAAACTTCAAGAAGACGTGTTCTATCGCTATACAGGTCGTTCTGTGCGTGCGGTGTGTGTGCCTGGAAGCGGCAGCACTACGGCGTTGCAGCCGGCCACAGCCGCAGTAAATGTTTACACCACAGCCGGCCGCATCGTGTGTGAGGGCGAGTTCCGCATCTACGACTTGCTCGGCCGCGACGTAACGCGCCTAAACGGCTCGTTGTGTGGTGTTTACGTTGTCAAGACTGCCGACACCGCCGTTAAAGTCGTGGTAAAATAATATCAGACATAGAGCATAGATTTTGGAACATAGACAGTAGGGACGCGCCATGGCACGTCCCTACTGTTTTTTATGTATGTTGGCTCATTCTTTGCCGAAAAAAGCGTGCCGCAAGTCATTCACGCGGTCGAGTTTTTCCCAAGTGAAAAGTTCTACTTCGATGTCGATTTCGTGTGGTGTGTTATACGGCGAACAGAAGTGTTTGGTTATCACTTCGTTGGTGCGCCCGAAATGTCCGTAGGCAGCCGTTTCGGAGTAGATGGGATTACGTAGTTTCAAGTCGCGTTCGATAGCGCCTGGACGCAGGTCGAACAATGTGGCGATTTTCGCTGCAATTTCGCCGTCGCTCAATTGTATGTGCGCTGTATTGTAGGTGTTTACATACACGTTGAGCGGTTGTGCCACACCAATGGCGTACGACACCTGTACCAGCACTTCGTCGGCTACGCCGGCAGCCACTAAGTTTTTGGCAATGTGGCGTGCTGCATAAGCGGCCGAACGGTCAACTTTCGAAGGGTCTTTGCCCGAGAATGCACCACCGCCGTGCGCACCTTTGCCACCATAAGTATCAACTATGATTTTGCGTCCTGTCAAGCCGGTGTCGCCGTGAGGCCCACCGATGACGAATTTGCCTGTCGGGTTGACCAACAGTTCGTAGGAGTCGTCGAGGTACTGACGGTATTCGGGGTGTTTGTCGAATACACGCGGAATCAAAATTGTTTGCACATCGAGACGAATTTTTTCCTGCATGGCTTTATCGGCTTCGGCTTGCGCTTCAAGCGATGTGTCGCGAGGGCGTACAAATTCGTCGTGTTGCGTCGATAACACAATGGTGTGAATACGTCGCGGACGATGGTCGTCGCCGTATTCCACCGTTACTTGGCTCTTGGCATCGGGGCGCAGATAAGGCATCAAGGTTGTGTTTTTGCGAATGTCGGCTAATTCTATCAGCAACTGATGTGCGAGGTCGAGTGTCAACGGCATATAGTTGGCTGTTTCGTTGGTGGCGTAGCCGAACATCATGCCTTGGTCGCCGGCGCCTTGTGCCAACGGGTCGGTTTGCAGTACGCCGCGGCTGATGTCTTCCGATTGTTCATGTATGGCCGACAGCACGCCGCAACTCTCGGCGTCGAATTTGTATTCGCTTTTGGTGTAACCTATTTTGCGAATGGTGTCGCGCGCTACGCCCTGCAAGTCAATGTAAGCGCTCGACGATACTTCGCCACCAAGCACTACTTGTCCGGTGGTAACAAACGTTTCGCACGCAACGTGCGAGGCGGGATCGAATGCCAACAATTTGTCGAGAATGGCATCCGAAATTTGGTCAGCCACTTTGTCGGGATGACCTTCCGAAACGGATTCTGATGAAAATAAATAACCCATAACAACAGATTTTTAGAGGTTTTGGTTTCAAAAAATACAGTTTGTTTTGGGAGGATGTTCGCGTGTGCGGACGGAAAAAACGCGGAAGCGGAACTTCTTTAGCATTTTTTAGCGTGGTTGCAAGCGGTCAAATCTCTCCACAAATGTGGCTGCAAAGATAATGCTTTTTGACCATATATGCAACGTTGCGAGCAAAAAAAGATGATTTCTCGCAATACATTGGTTGTCAATTTGTTAAAAGTTGCCGACGATGGCGTTAATGGATTTCCAAGTGCGGTCGTCCATTTTTGCGCCGACGAATGTGATGACGTGTCCGGCACAGATGGTACCGATTTTGGCGCATTTATCAAGCGACAAACCGCGCGCGTAGCCGTACAAAAATCCAGCAGCATAAAGGTCGCCGGCGCCGGTGGTGTCGATGCAGTTCACTTTGGCGGCTGGTATGCGGAATACGGTGTCGCCCGATACGGCAAACGAACCGCGTTTGCCCACTTTTACAATAGCGATGGAGCAGAGTTGGGCAATCTCGTGCGCCGCTTCTTCGTCGTGTTTGCCGGTGAAAGCAAAGGCTTCGTCTTCGTTGGCAAATACAATATCGACATAGCGTTTGGCGTAGTCGCGCAGAAAATCCTTGTGCGCTTCCACCACATTGTAACTCGCGAGGTCAAGCGACACTTGCATGCCGGCATTGTGTGCCAACTCGGCAGCACGCAGCATCAGTTCGTGGCTTTCGACCATGTAACCTTCGATATGGAGTAAATTGAAATCGCGCAACATCTCGGCACTGAGGTCGGAGGCACGTAAATCGCTGGCAGCTCCCAAATAGGTACACATAGTGCGTTCGCTGTCGGGCGAAATCAGCACATGGCAACGTCCCGATGGCAGTTGCGAGCCGAGCAGATAGGTGAGAACACCGTTTTCAAACGAATCGACTTTGAAAAAATCGCCGATGGAGTCGCTACCTACTTTACCGATGAATCCGACATCAACGCCAAGCCGTGCCAATCCCGAAATGGTATTTGATGCCGAACCGCCGGTGGCCACATGTTGGTCGAGCAGAATGGTGGCCTCTTGTATGGCGCGCATTTTATTCTCGTCGATGAGCTGCATACTTCCTTTCGGCAATTCGAGCCGCTGCAAAAGGTCGTCGGACTTGAGGCGCATCAGTATGTCCACGAGGGCATTGCCCATGCCGAGAATTTTTTTCATCGCGTGTGTCTTTTTCGCTTGTTGCGTGTGCTGTTTTCAAAAAAAATAAAGAAGCCGCTGCTCGTAAAAAGTGCGGCTTCCGCTGTGTTGCGCTCCATGGAGGACTTGAACCTACGACCCCCTGATTAACAGTCAGGTGCTCTAACCAACTGAGCTAATGAAGCATATCAAATATCGTTCCCGATTTTGCGTTGCAAAGATAGCGCTTTTTTTTGACTTGGCAAAATAAAATCGACTTTTTTTTCAAAAAAAAGCATTCTAAACTTATTGCGCTGATTGTTAGTTAGTTTATGGGTGCCAAAAAGGCGTCTTCGATGTGCTCGATACGATAATTGCCATGGTCGGGGATGACACTGACGACATCGAAACGCACGTCGGCATCGATATTGTGCTGCAAAATGTATTCGTGGGCGGCAGTTACGATATGGCGTATTTTGGTCGGTGTAACGGCGTCTTTCGGGTGTTCGAAGTGCTCGGTCGAGCGCGACTTGACTTCGACGACGATTAACAGCCCGTTTTTCTCGGCTACAATGTCGAGTTCGGCATGTCCGAAACGCCAATTACAATCGCGAATGATGTAACCGTGGTCGCGCAGAAATTGTTGGGCTCGTAATTCGCCTTCTTTGCCCAAATCGTTGTGTTGTGCCATGTTTGAAACGGGTTTTGGTCTGCAAAATTACACAATATTTATATAAAACTGCAATGCTTTTTGTATTTTCGATAAAAATTCGTATATTTGCAAGTTAAATTGGTTTGTAAAGTGAATGCAAAAAAGAAAATAAACGGTACACGGGCGGTGTTGAAACGTACCCATCGTGTTGCGTTTATGTTGAACGACGAGGAACGCAAATATTTGGAGGCGTACGTCAATCGTTATAAGGTGGATAATGTGTCGAAATTTTTGCGTGATGCCGTTATGCGCACGGTGTTGCGTCAACTCGACGAAGACCGCCCGACGCTGTTTGACTAAACTTGGAGGAGGATTGCAAAATGAATGTCGTGTGGCTAATAGTCGGCGTAGCAGTGGGATTGGCAGCAGGGTTTTTGTTGGCCTATCTGATGCAAAAAAGTAAACAAATGTTGTTGGCATCGCAATTGGAAACGGCGCAAAACGAGAAGGAAAACTTGTCGGCCGAGTTGAGTGCGGTGCGTGCCGATTTGTCGGCAAAAACGGTGGAACAAGCCACAACGGCAGCCAATTTGGACAATTTAAAAGAGCAGTTAGCACAACAGAAACAAGATATGGCCACGTTGCAACAGCGCTTGACGGCCGAATTTGAAAATATGGCTAACCGCATACTGAAAGAACGCGCTGCCGAATTGTCGGAAGCAAGCAAAAAAGATATTGGTGCCATATTGAACCCGTTGAAAGAGAATATCGCCGAGTTCAAACAGCAAGTGCGCGAGGCCTATTCCGTCGAAATGCGCGACAAAGCCGGTTTGCGCGAACAACTGAAATTGCTGGCCGAACAAAATACACGCATCAGCAACGAAGCCAATAACCTGACGAAAGCGTTGAAAGGCGATGTGAAACAGCAAGGCAATTGGGGCGAAATCATTTTGGAACGCGTGCTCGAAATGTCGGGGTTACACAAGGGACGCGAGTACGAACGCGAAGCCGTTACAAAAGATGATAATAATGCCAATTTGCGTCCCGATGTTATTGTGCATTTACCTGATAATAAGCATGTTATTATCGATTCGAAAGTGTCGCTTGTGGCCTACGATCGTTTAGTGAATGCACAGGATAAAGTTGCTTACGAAGCCGCCCTCAAAGAACATGTGGCATCGTTGAAGAAGCATGTGGCCGAATTGGCGGCGAAGAATTATCCGAATTTGCCGGGATTGAATGCCCCCGATTTCGTGCTGATGTTTGTACCGATAGAGGCTATGTTTGCAGTGGCCGTCGAGGCCGATCAGAATCTTTTCGCGTATGCGTGGGAAAAAAAGATTGTCATTGTCAGCCCGACAACATTGCTGGCAACTTTGCGCACTATGGCCAGCATTTGGCAGCAAGAAAATCAGACCAAAAACGCACTTGAAATAGCACGGCTCGGTGGCGTATTGTACGATAAGTTGGTCGGGTTTATCGACGATTTTCAGAAAATAAAACGTAATTTGGACGCTGCCGACAAAGCCTACAACGACGCTCTCGGCAAAATGAGCACAGGCAAAGGCAATATGCTGAATACGGCAGAACGCATCAAAGAACTTGGTGCCAAGGCAGGCAAAACGATACCGCAAAATTTATTGCAAGGCGAATGATGACGAAACGTATAGTGTTGATATTCGGAGTGTCGCTCATTTTTGCAATGGGCATACAAGCACAACCTGCGCGTGTGCCTGCTGTGCGCGAACCTATCGAAGTAATACAGCCCGACAGCACTGTGCTGACGGTGTTGTTGCATGGCGACGAGTGGAAACATTGGCGTACCACTATCGACGGATTTGTAATCGATCAGAACGACAAAGGTTTCTATTGTTATATCGTTACCAACTGTCACGGCGAACAAGGTGTGGGGTGTCGTGTGGCGCACGATCCCGCTGTTCGCTCGCGCTGCGAAAGTAAGTATTTGGCGAAGAAAGGTGTAAAATGCAAAAAATAAAGTGTGATGAAAAAAAATCTTATATGTTGCTATAGTCTGTTGTGTATATGTGGAATGTTGTTGGCAGTACCCGCACAACGCAATGTGGTGTCGGTGCAGCAACCGGATGGCACTATGTTGCAGGTGCGATTGCATGGCGATGAATATTTTCATTATGTAACTACGGCCGATGGTTATTTGATTCAGAAAAATACGGCTGGTGTTTACGAATACGGTATTGTGGACATGGCGGCCGATACAATTCGTCTGTCGGGTGTCAAGGCACACACAAACAACCGACGCACCACTGCCGAATGTCGTTTTTTGACCTCGCTTGACCAGCATGCCGTATCGGCTTATGCGGCTCGACACAATCGGCAGTCGCGTGCGAAAAATACACTGACAACGTATGGCGTGGCCAAAACGGTTGGTTATGCGCAGAATGTTCCCAAGGGCTTGATCATCCTTGTCGATTTGGACGATTGCGCGCATACCAAAGGCGCATCGGCCAAAGACTATTTTATGGACATGATGAATAAGGAAGGTTTTGCGGATAATGGTGCCACCGGTTCGGTGCACGACTATTTCGCGGCATCGTCGCACAATGTCTATAAACCTCAGTTCGAGGTTGTCGGGCCGTTCAAAGTGAGTCGTAAAACGGCTGAATATGCAGGTAAAAACGGATGGGATTATGTGTATCAAATGGTGAATGAAGCCTGTTCGTTAGCTTACGAAAGCGGTGTGTCGTTTGCCGATTACGACCTCAATGGTGACAAGGTGGTGGATTATGTCTATGTGATTTACGCCGGTTATAGCGCCGCTCAACATGCCGAAAATGCCATTTGGCCGCATTCGGCGACCTTGTCAATGTTTAATGTGAATGAGGCCAACAGAACGTATGGCGGTTACACTATCGATTTGTATGCGTGCGGATCGGAACTCGATGGTCACACAGGGCGCGATATGGCCGGTATTGGTACATTTTGCCACGAATTTAGCCATGTAATAGGTATGCCTGATTATTACGATACGCAAGATGATGACAACGATGAAACAGTCGGGCGATGGAATATAATGGATTACGGATGCTACAACAACGATGGCAAGACGCCGCCGCTTTATTCGGCGTACGACCGTTTCTATATGGGCTGGATGACTCCCAAAATTATGAACGCCAACGAAGATGTAACGTTGGAATCGTTGGCGACATCGAATACGGCGCGTCTTGTTACGACCGATGGTACAATGCCTGCTACTGCTACTACGACGAAGGATATGTGGTTTTTTGAAAATCGTCAGCAAACCGGTTGGGATACCTATCTGCCGGGCCATGGATTGTTGGTCACAAAAGTACAATACAACCAAAATGCGTGGTATAGCAATGTGGTTAATAGCGAATCAAAACTGCGTTTCGATATACAGGAAGCTGCCGGCAAAAAATCATTTTTCGGCAACGACAGCGACCCATTCCCCGGTACGGGAAACATAACATCTTATGTGCCGGTTGGCGCGTACGATTTGACAGATATTCAGGAAAAAGCAGGTGTCGTATCGTTCAAATTTATGGGTGGTGCCGAGTGTCGCTACCGCAATGAGTGCCTCACTGAGCATTGTTACATCATGTACGAAACGACTTGTACGAATGAGGGCGATACCTATACACTCAAACTCTGTCCTGATTTCGGCTACGAACTGCTGCCCGACGAAGACCATTTCGCAATAATGATGGGCTCAGATTATTTGACCATCGGTAAGGACTGCTCCTTTGCCGATAGCGTGCTTACTATACCTTATGTAAAAGGTAAAGTGGAGGTTTATGCCGTGGCTACAGCCCAAAACGTAGATGGCCAGGTGGCATTGCATTACGATGTGATAGAAGGCGTTACGCCAGACAATGGAACGTTTGAAGATCGCTATATTGCCACAAATGAACCGCTTGTTGAAACTTGGGTGGCGGCCGATTGTTTTGAAACACTTACCGACGATAACGTGTTGGTTGAGGTGAAAGTGGGTGATAAAGAAATAGAATCCGCTTATACCGTTGCCGATGGCCGATTGACTATCACGTTACAGTCGCAGCGACTTACCGACAATGTGTCGATTAGTATTTTGGCAACAGCCCAACCGACGGTCTATTTTGACGGCGAACATTGTACGTTGGATGGTGCCGAGTGTGTCGGTCGGGGGGAAAGGTATTCTGCCACAATCGTGGCGGAATCAGGTTATCATCTGACAGCCGACAATGTGATAATTACTATGGATGATGACGATTTGGAAGTCGGCGAAGATTTTACATTTCACGACGGTCGGCTTGTTATTCGCAAGGTCGATGGCGACATCGAGATTGTTGCCATTGCCATGTCAATGCCATCGGGTGTGCCGTCGGAGCAGGTGTCGCAACCCGTGGCTACCGTATGTGGTGATATGTTGCACCTCGATTATCTGCCCGCACACGCACATATCGTGCTGTACGATGCAGTCGGACGTGTGTTGTTGAGTACGTGTGCATCCGCATCGGTTATGTCGTGTCCGTTGTCGTCGGCCGGCATCTATTTGGTTCAGATACAATGCGGTAGCGACGTAACGATGTTGAAAATTATAAGATGAGAAGACTATGAATGAGGTATTAAAAGCGTGTTATCGCCAAGCCGTGTGCGAATTGCGCGAGGCCTATGTACCGGCCGATTGGCATCGATTGCGGAATGCTGTAGTGGCAGCGGTTCAATCAGGTACCTTGTCGGACGAGCGGTTACAACAGACGTTGGGAACCGCGGTATTGGCACATCGCGAGATTGCGCTCGGACATCATGGCATCAGCGCCATATTGCTGTATGCGCTATTGATCGATGGGGCTGTTACGATAGAACAAATCAATGCCGAATATGGCGAATCAACCACCGTGATTGTGCGTGGTTTGCAAAAGGCGTACGGTCTGTACGAACGTAATGTGGCGGTCGATACCGAAAATTTCCGCAAATTATTGATATCGTTTGCCGAAGATGTGCGCGTCATTATGATTATGATAGTGGAACGATTGGCTACAATGCGCGCGTTGGACAAATATGAGCCCGATGCTCAACAAAAAATAGCCCGCGAAGTGTCGTATCTGTATGCACCATTGGCACATCGCATGGGTTTGTATGCTATAAAAACCGAGTTGGAGGATCTGTCGCTCAAATATACATCGTACGACATCTACAAAGAGATAGCCCACAAACTGAACGAAACCAAGCGCTCGCGCGACGCGTACATCACGCAATTCATCGAACCTGTGAAACAAGCGCTCGAAGCACAAGGACTGACATTCTCCATCAAAGGGCGTACAAAATCCATACACTCTATCTGGAATAAGATGCGCAAACAGCAAGTCCCGTTCGAAAAAGTGTACGATTTGTTTGCCATCCGTGTGATAATCGATTGTCCCGAAGAACAAGAGAAAGCCGCTTGTTGGCAGGCCTTTTCGGTGGTTACAAATATGTATTCGTACAATATAAATCGCTTGCGCGATTGGATTTCGGCACCAAAACCTAATGGTTACGAGAGTTTACACGTTACTGTGATGGGGCCGCAAGGCAAATGGGTCGAAGTGCAGATTCGTACTAAACGTATGGACGAAGTGGCCGAAAAAGGCGTTGCTGCACATTGGAAATACAAGGGCATTAAAAGCGATTCGTCAAAAATGGACGAATGGTTGAAAAATTTACGCGAAATTCTCGAAAATTCGGCCGATGCTACAGATAGCGAAGTCATCAACGAGTTTAAAATGCAACTTTACGACGACGATGTGTTTGTATTTACGCCCAAAGGCGATTTGCACAACCTGCCCAAAGGTGCAACGGTACTCGACTTTGCTTTTTCGATTCATACCTCTATCGGAGCGCATTGCATGGGTGCAGTGGTCAATAATAAACACGTTTCGTTCAAATATGTGTTGCAAAACGGTGACCAAATTTCGGTGCTGACATCGCCCAATCAAACTCCGAAAAACGAATGGCTTAACTATGTGGTTACGACACGGGCGCGGACCAAAATCCGTCAAAGTATCAAAGATATAGAGCACAAAGAGGCCGAAAACGGACGCGAGATTTTGTGGCGCCGACTGAAAAACTGGAAAATGGAAGTAACCGATGGCGAAATAACCCGCGTGTCGAAAAAAATGGGCTACAAAACGCTCACCGAATTCTATGTGGCTATTCACAACGGCAAAATCAATGTGCTGACTCTGCGCGACAAACTCGTCGAAACTGACGACACTCCTGAAGTCGCACAACACTCGGCCGGCACATTTGTGGCCGAAACCGAATTGCAACGCATCTCGTCGCAAGGCGATGCACTTGTCATCGATCGCAATCTGAAAAATGTCGATTATACGCTGGCAAAATGCTGCAACCCGATTTATGGCGACGACATTTTTGGCTTTGTAACCATTAACAACGGCATCAAAATTCACCGAAAAAACTGTCCGAACGCACCGCAAATGATCGAAAAATTCGGCTATCGCATTGTCAACGCACGATGGAGCGGACAGCAAAATGCCGGTGGTGAATATCCTATCACATTGCGCATCATCGGACACGACGATATTGGTATCGTAACAAATATCACGTCCGTCATCACCAAAGAAAACAACGTGAATATGCGTTCAATATCGGTCGATTCGCACGATGGATTGTTCGAAGGAAATATCACCGTAATGGTCAAAGAAGTCGGTCAATTGGAACAACTGATGCGAAAAATCCGAGCCATCAAAGGCGTGAAACAAGTGCTCCGTAACTAATCACCAACAATATGAATTGCGAAATCATCAATATCGGCGACGAACTGCTCATAGGGCAAGTCGTAAATACAAATGCGGCTTGGATGGCGGCCGAATTGGAGAAAAATAATGTGCATGTAGCGCATATCGTAACCATAGCCGACGACCTCGACGACATCAAACGGACATTGAACACGGCTATCAAACGTGCACAAGTCGTTATCGTCACCGGCGGACTCGGCCCTACAAAAGATGACATCACCAAAACGGCGCTGTGCGAGTATTTTGGGGCAAAACTCGTATTGCATCAGCCGTCGCTCGATAATGTGGCCGATTTCTTTGCCCGACGAGGATTGCCTCTCTCCGATGTTAACAAAATGCAAGGCATGGTACCCGACTGCTGCGAGGCTTTACTCAATAAAGTGGGTACAGCACCGGGTATGTGGTTCGAACGTGGCGAACAGATTATTGTGTCGTTACCCGGCGTGCCGTTCGAAATGCAATGGCTGATGACAACGTATGTGTTGCCGAAATTGCGACAGCATCTGGGACACGAAGCCATTTTGCACAAAACTATTCTGACGTGCGGCATTGGCGAATCGTTTTTGGCCGATAAAATCGCTGCGTGGGAAGATGCCTTGCCAAAAAATATGCGTTTGGCTTACCTCCCCGATGCCGGCAAAGTACGTTTACGCCTATCGGCCCACGGCAATAGTCGCGATGAACTTCAACAACAAATCGAAAACGAAATGTGCAAATTGCTTCCGCAAATTTCGGAATATGTTTATGGTTACGACAACGATACGTTCGCTTCGGTGGTCGGTCGCCTGCTACTGCAGAGGCAACAAACAGTGGCAACCGCCGAAAGTTGTACCGGTGGCACACTCGCACACCATATAACGGAAGTGGCGGGCGCATCGCAATACTACAAAGGTGGTATCGTGAGTTATTCTAACGAGTTTAAAATGAATTTGTTGGGCGTTAAAATGCAGACTTTGCAAAACTATGGCGCAGTAAGCGAACAGACTGCCTGCGAGATGGCACAAGGCTGTCGCGAACGCCTGAAAACAGATTTTGCTGTAGCCACAACAGGCATTGCAGGACCAACCGGTGGTACCGACGAAAAACCACTTGGTACCGTCTGGATTGCGGTGGCCGATGCGGTCGGTGTGTCGGCACAGCGCTATGTTTTTCGCACCACACGGGCGCAACATCAGGAACGCACAGCCAATCAGGCGTTGTTCGATTTATGGCAACGTTTGAAGACACGACAATAACGCAATACAAAAAAACGGCAAGATTTCTTTAAGAGTCTTGCCGTTTTTCTTGTATCAAATAAGTCTTAATCGTCAATGCGCTTAAAGTTGCCATCTTTGTCGAATATCACATCGACACCTGTGTTCAATTCTACATCGTAAGTGCGCGTTTTACGTTCGATTTCGACAATGTATTGTCCTGTGAATCGCGTATTGACATACGTTGCAATGCTGGCCGGCACAATGGCTTCCGGCACCGAGTCGCGTTGACAATCGACTTTTATCCACTCGCCATTTTTGTCAAAATCTACTTCGTACAAATTGGTAAAATTGACATCGTAGGTAAAAGACAAATCGTCATAATCTTTGAGAATCAGAGCAATGTCCAAATCGCCGAAATGCCGATTGATAAACTCTTGAGAGATGACGGGCAAATCGTCGAACGTGATGGGCGTGTCGTTCTTTTCGCACGCTGTCAGACTGGTGGCCAAACACAACATCAAGGCCAAATACATCTTTTTGTTTTTCATAGTAAAAGAAGGTTTATGGTAAATGAATTGTTATCATTTGTAAATAAGCAAAAAATATGCCAAAAGCATTCAGGTCGCTCTGATAAAATTTTTTTATTTTTAATCACTTGATTATAAGTGTTTTATATGTATGCATTGAACTGAAATCTGAAAAAAATGTTTTTTCGTATCCACGATATGGCATTTTTGAAGTATCTTTGTAAAATAATATTGCAAACGTTTTTTGTATGAGTAATCGTGTAATCAACTTAATCAAACACATGTGGCTGTTGGGTACATGCATGTTGTGTGTAGCGTGCAATGGCGACACCCTGTTGCCCAATGCAAGCGGAGCAGCCAATGAAGTGTTGGTTGTGATGGACGATGCCGATTGGCGTACCGATGGCGGACACACCTTGTTTGATGTGCTTACAACAGATGTTCCTGGGTTGCCGCAAGCCGAACCGATGTTTGATATATCGCGCGTGCCGCATAATCAATTCGATCAATTGCTGCGCCCTACGCGCAATATCGTTATGGTGTATATCGATTCGACTCAATACACCAAAGCCACTCTGCGACTGACGCGTAACAAGTGGGCACGTACGCAAGCTGTTGCGGTCATCACGGCCGACAATACCGTAAGTTTGGCACAACTGCTGCAACGGCAGCAGCGCGTGTTAATCGCTTTTTTTGTTGATGCCGAACGCGAACGTCAAATCGATTATTTGAAACACAATATCAATTCCACGGCGTTACAAAAAGTGTACGACAAATTCAATATCAAAATAGCTGTGCCGTCGAGTCTGAATAAGTACAACGAAAGCGATGACTTTTTGTGGATGTCGAATGGTAGTGGCACGGCGCGTCAGGATATTGTGATTTATAGTTATCCGTACACCGACCAACGACAACTGACGCGCGAAGCACTGATTGCTAAACGCGACTCCATTTTGTGCCAACACATTCCGGGTGCGTTCGCAGGCTCGTGTATGGGTACGGCTGTTGCCTACGAACCGCCATCGTTCGAGGCTATTTGGGTCGATAGTGCCTATTGTGCCCAACTACGCGGCTTGTGGGAAATGAAAAATGGCGCAATCATGGGAGGACCGTTCATCAGCCATACACGTTTGGACGAATTGCATAATCGATTGATTACTATCGAAGGTTTTGTGTTTGCTCCCGGACGCGACAAACGTAACTTGTTGCGACAGGTCGAGGCGATGGTCTATTCGGTGCAGATGCCGCAAGAAGCCATGGCGGTGACGGTGGTTGCCTCACGCCAGTAGGCCGGCAAACGCATTTTGTGGGTTCGTGATGAAATGAAATTTACAACTGATATGGAAAAATTGTTAAAAATAGGAATAACGCATGGCGATATCAACGGTATAGGTTACGAAGTGATACTGAAAACGTTGGCCGATCAACGCATATTGGATGTGTGTACGCCGGTCATTTATGGTTCGTCGAAAGCCGTTGGTTATTATAAAAAGGTGTTGGAGCTGGAACACCTGACAGTGAGTGTGGTGAAATCGGGTGGCGATGCCATGCCACACCGTATCAATGTAGTGAATTGTTGTTCCGACGACTTGAAAATAGAGATGGGACAAGCAACTCCCGATGGTGGCCTAAACGCATTTTTTGCGTTGGATATGGCGATGCTCGATGTGCAAAATGGCGTGATAGATGCTATGGTTACGGCACCGATCAACAAAAGTACGATGCCGCAGGATCGTTTCCCTTTTGCTGGCCATACCGAATATTTGGAAGCAAAAGCCAATCAGAAAGGATTGATGTTATTGTTGCACGATGCGTTGCGCGTTGCACTGGTTACCAATCATGTGGCCTTGAAGGATGTGGCAGCCAATCTTACCGAAGAACGGATATTGACTAAATTGCATATTTTGCACAAATCGTTACGAACCGATTTTGGCATCAGTACGCCGCGCATTGCAGTGCTGGCGCTGAATCCGCATGCCGGCGACAACGGTTTGTTCGGACACGAAGAGGCTGAAATTATTGCTCCGGCTATTCGAAAAGCCAACGAACGTGGCATTTTGTGTTTCGGCCCGTTTGCTGCCGATGGTTTTTGGGGCACGTCGCATGTACAGAAATTTGATGCCGTGTTGGCCATGTATCACGACCAAGGTTTAGCACCGTTCAAAGCCATGTATATGGACGAAGGTGTCAACTTTACGGCCGGATTGCCATTTGTGCGTACCTCGCCCGATCATGGCACAGCGTATGATTTGGTAGGTAAGAACAAGGCCGATGAGTCGTCGTTGCGACAAGCATTGTATGTGGCTGTCGATATTGTCAAACATCGAGCCGTGGAGGCCGAAATAACAGCGAATCCGTTGGTGGTTGATGAAAAAATGTTTGTCGAGAAGAAAAAAAATCGTGAAAATGCGTAATTATTCAAAAAAAAGTTGTACTTTTGCAGCCTCGAAACGCAATTAATTATTGGATAAGATAATGATACAAACGACGAATTTTTGGTGGTGGCAACCGTTCTTGTAAAAAAGGAGGGTAGCACACGTTTTGTCGTTGGAATTGAATAAAGGACGAAAGTCGCAGGAACCCTCCTGCGACTTTTTTATTTGCGAGAACTAATACACCATTTTAATAACCTAAAATAACACAAATCATGAAAGTAACAAAAAAAATTGTTTTGTCGGAGCATGATATGCCGACTCAGTGGTACAACATTGTGGCCGATATGCCTACGAAACCGTTGCCAATGCTGCATCCAGGCACCAAACAGCCGATTAAACCCGAAGAGATGGAAGGATTGTTTGCGAAAGCATTGGTCGAACAAGAATTTTCGCAGGAACGTTATATCGACATTCCCGACGAAGTGCGCGATTTGTACCGTATTTATCGCCCGACGCCGTTGGTACGCGCTTCGGGTTTGGAAAAGGCGCTCGATACACCGGCCAAAATTTATTTCAAAAACGAGAGTGTCAGTCCGGTGGGGTCGCACAAACTTAATTCGGCAATTCCACAAGCTTATTTTAATAAAATTCAGGGCGTTAAGCACATGACGACCGAAACCGGTGCCGGTCAGTGGGGTTCGGCATTGAGTATTGCGTGCAAACATTTTGGACTCGACTTGAAAGTTTATATGGTGAAAATCAGTTACAATCAGAAACCGTATCGTAAGTCGGTAATGCAGACCTATGGTGCACAAGTCATTGCATCGCCGAGCGATACAACCGAAGTCGGCCGTCGTATGTTGGCGACTCATCCCGGCACGGCCGGTAGTTTGGGTATGGCCATTTCGGAAGCAGTGGAGGTGGCAATGACGCAACCCGATACGCGCTACGGACTTGGCAGCGTGCTGAATCATGTCATTCTCCATCAGACGATTATTGGCGAAGAGGCTAAAAAACAGATGGAGATTGCCGGTGATTATCCTGATGTGGTGATTGGTTGTTTCGGCGGCGGTTCGAATTTTTGCGGTATCTCGTTTCCTTTCTTGCGCGACAATTTGGTTGAGGGGAAAAAGACGCGTTTCGTTGCTGCCGAACCGGCTTCGTGTCCGAAACTGACGCGCGGCAAGTTTGAATACGATTTTGGCGATACAGAAGGATTCACACCTTTGTTGCCGATGTTTACGTTGGGACACGATTTTGAACCGGCATCGATTCATGCCGGTGGGTTGCGTTACCATGGAGCAGGTACCATAGTCAGCCAGTTGTTAAAAGATAAGTTAATAGAGGCAACGGATGTAAATCAACTCGATTCATTCAAAGCGGGTGTATTATTTGCGCAGGCCGAAGGTATCATTCCCGCGCCCGAATCGACACATGCCATTGCTGCTGCTGTGCGCGAGGCGTTGCAAGCCAAAGAAGAAGGACGCGAACGGGTCATTTTGTTCAACTTGTCGGGTCATGGTCTGATTGATATGGCTTCGTATGACCGCTATTTTGCCGGAGAATTGCAAAATTATGCTGTCAGCGACGATGAAATTGCGTGTAATGTTGCCAAATTAGAAAAATTAGTGTGATTTTCTGCCTAAAAAATGGGAAGCGTCGGTCAAAACCGACGCTTTTTCAATTTTTATTCGTACCTTTGCACTGATGAACGAAACAGTATCATACATTATTCGTTTTTTGCTGAATGGCAACGATACGTTGGTCGAACGTGTGGGTTATACGTCCGATGTAGCCTGCTTTTCACAGTTTAGTGTCGTTGTGGTGCCGTCCGATTTTTTTGCCGACGGTGTGTATGGTACGCCACGGTCGGAACCAAGCTTGCCGTTGCAAAACATGGATGGCGTGCCGTTGCTTTTTGGTGAACCGCGGATGGAATTGCACGGTCAAACATTGGTTGTTTACGCCGATGTGGTAGCAAGTGCGTTTTACCTGCTTTCGCGTTACGAAGAGTGGCTGCATCCGCACGATGCACGCGATGTGCATGGTCGCTTTATTGGCCGAAAATCGTTGCCGGGGCGTGCGGGGTTTATCCATCGTCCGATAGTCGATGAGTATGGTGTATTGTTGCGTACATGGTTGCGACAAGTTGGTTGTGCGGTCGAAGAACCGTCACCCGGATTTTCGGAAATATATCTTACGCATGATGTCGATACCATTGCGTATTATCGTCACTTGCGCGGTTTTTTAGGGGGTATCAAACGGGCGATATTTGGACGTGAAACACACCTTAGAGATGTTATGCGTGCTCAATTGGCATTGAATAACGATGTGGCCTATACGTTCCCGTGGTTGGTGGCGCAAGATGCACAATTGCCGCAGGCGCATAAAATTTATTTTATCAAATCCGCTTTCAAATCGGATAGATTGGATTATCCGCAATACAACCTGCAAGGTCGCGATGCGCAGCAATTGTTTGCGTTTTTGCGGGAAAATGGTTGTATTCTCGGTTTGCACGCTAGTTATTTCTCGGGCGCACATCCTGCATACATTTCCGCCGAAAAAGCAAAATTGCAGTCGGCGTTGCAAATGCCTGTAACGACCAACCGTTGGCACTATTTGCGTACGTTGCAATCGACTGATGGCGAAAGCTTGACGGCTGCCGACATTACCGACGACTTTACGATGGGTTATGCCGATGTGGCCGGATTTCGTTTGGGAACATGTCGCGCAGTACGCTGGATTAATCCGGCGACGCGAGAACTATCGTCCTTGGTGCTGCATCCACTCACAGTGATGGACTGCACTTTGAGCAATGCCAACTATATGAATTTATCGGAGGGTGAGGCCGAACGTTACGTGTCCGATTTGCTTACAGAGGTAGCCCGCCACCATGGCGAGGTGGTCTTGCTGTGGCATAATACAAGTGTCGTGAAGTGTAATGAGTATCACCGTAACCTCTATCACAAAGTGGTAAATTTGTTATTGAAATGAAACGTATATTAATCATATCTGATGCTTTGACTGCGCCATTGTACGGAGTAAGAGTGCGTTTTTTGTGCAATTATTTAGTTCGGCAGGGTTGGAATGTTCGTTTATGTACAGAACATGTAAACGAATTGCCGTTTGAACATGCTTATCCTATTGATGAAATTGAAATCTATCGGCACAAAGGTATTTTAGGTACCATTGAATGGTCGTGGAAGTCTTTTTGTAGTTTGCTGTTCGATTATAAAAATCGTGTTTTTGCTAAGAAATTGATGCAACTATATGTTGATGAACAGTTTGATTTGGTATGTTGCAGCGTGTTTAATACATTCCCGCTACGTGCGGCAGCAAACATAGCACATCGGCAACGGGTGCCACTTCATGTCGATTTGCGCGATATTGCTGAACAAATGTCAGGTAATCTGTATAATGAACATCGAAATTGGTGGTTAAGACCTTTTGCTTCTTGCTTTCGATATGTGAATATTAAGCGTAGAAATACGGTTGTGCGTATGGCACAATCAGTGAGTAGTGTTTCACCATGGCATGTCAATTTTATAAGTCGTTTACATGATAATGTTGCATTGATTTACAATGGTTTTGATGCCGATTTGTTCGTACCCAAAGATGTCGTCTCTGCTCGTTTTACGTTGATTTATGCCGGTAAAATTTATGGTGAAACGATGCAAAACCCGCACTTATTGTTCGAGGCGTTGCGGCAGATTGTCGATGAGCAAAGTGTTGATTTGCAGCATTTCGCGGTAGAGTGGTACACCGATACAAACGGTCAGCAACGCATGGCGGCATTAGCGCGTCATTATGGTGTGGAACGTATGATGCGTTATCATGATTATGTCGAATATAGGCGGGTACCGGCATTGTTGCATACGGCATCCGTTGTGTTAGTATTATCGAACAAAGAATGCGCTGAAGGACCGCACGGCGTGATGACAACGAAATTTTTCGAAGCGTTGGGTGTTGAAAAACCTATATTGTGCGTGCGTAGCGACGAAGCCTGTTTGGCGGCGATCATTCGCCAAACAAATGCCGGTATTGCTATTACAACGGCGGACGAAGTAAAACAATTTATTCTTGATAAATACCACGAGTGGCAGGAGAAAGGTTATACGCATCAGCCTGTAAATCAAGTTGAAAAAGTTAAATATTCACGGCAAGCAGAGTCGAAACAATTCGTACAATTATTTAAGACTATGATTAGATGAGTAATGTGGTGTTGATAGATATATGTGGTACGTTGTTTTGCTCTAACACCACGTTCGATTTTTTGGATTATTATGTTGAAGAACATTCGTATCGTTGTTTCCGAAAAATAATGCATAGCAAGTTGTGGCGTTATGCTAATAGTTTAATCTACCGTCTTTTGCATGTCGATTTGTCGCGCCGAGTGGCATTGTCGTATTTGAAAGGCAAGAGTCGAACGCAATTGTACTCTATGGCCGAAGTGTTTTACAACGACTATCTGTTGAAGCATAAAAATGAAGCAGTTTGGCAGTTGTTGCAAGAGTTTCGTGCCGAAAATGCTGAGATTGTTTTAGTTTCAGCAACTATTGATCCTGTAGCGCAGGCTGTGGCTCACAACTTAGGCGTGGAGCATGTAGTGTCGTCGCATTTAAACTATGATAGTGATCAGAAATGTCGAGGTAAATTAGCTGTAGATGTGTTGCGTAGTAAGAGTGCAGAGTTGCGCAGGTTGCACATCTATCCACCATACAAACATCTTGTAACTGACAACCCTGGTGATATGGATTTGGTCGCTATGTCGGAATCTACAACTATTATTGTTTATGGGCACGAATTGCGTTGGAACTATTTGACGCATGGTTTCAAAAATGTTTGCTATATACATGCTTAATGCAAATCTTTCATATTGGCGGTTGTTTTTTGTACCAATGTACTATAATTTTAGCATTCGTCTCACACGGATTGACAAAGTTTTTTCGTGGTTATTCATCAACCTATTGCCAACATTTTTCTTTGCACTATGTGTTGTAAAATCTATCACATGGCAACATGTGTTGGCTACTATGTTGTTGTGGATAGCGGTGTATACGCTTTATGAATTTGGCTATATTTATAATGATGTCAAAGCTATAGAGAGGGAGAAAAATCCTACGTTGCGTTTGACTGCTGAACAATTAACTTTTGCACACAAACATTTTTGGCTTATATTTATAAGCCGATTGTTATTTTTTGCATTTGCATTGGCTGGTGTTTATTGCTTGTTTCCTACAAAAAATAGTTTAGTTACCATTGTGTTGGCATGCATTTGCCCATTGTTGTTTTATGTTTACAATCTCTGGCGATCGGAAACTAATGTATGGCTGTATTTTTGGTTGGTAGTGTCGCGTTTCGTGCCATTTGTGTGGCTTTTTGAATGCGACCAAAATGTGTTATTAACTTTGCTGATTGTACTTGTGTATCCTTGCGAAATTGCTGTTGAACGTTTCTCGCGCCCTCAAAAACGTTTTTCGTTGGTTGCACGTTTTATTCCCGACGAACACTCAAAAACAACATTCCGTGTGTTCTATTATGCTAGTTGTTGCTTGGCGTTGGGCTTGGCAAACATGCTTGGATACCTAGATTTTATACTTACTATGCCATTTGTGCTATTCTTACTTTATCGCGTGGTATTATATATAAAGCTGCACTGACAAAATGTCATAATACTGCCAAATTGCATACTATTTGCAAGGCTATTATCGGCCGCGAGGCAAAATTGAACAATAAATCACTAAATATAAAAACGTATTACTATGAACATTAAACCATTAGCAGACCGCGTGCTGGTTCAGCCCGCTGCTGCAGAAGAAAAGACCATCGGCGGAATCATTATCCCCGATTCGGCAAAAGAAAAACCCTTGAAGGGCAAAGTGTTGGCTGTCGGCACCGGCACCAAAGACGAACAAATGGTGCTGAAACCCGGCGACGAAGTGCTTTACGGCAAATATGCCGGAACAGAACTTGAACTCGACGGTGAGAAATATCTCATCATGCGCCAATCGGATGTACTCGCAATCATCTAAAGTCAATGAGAAGTTAGGAGGGAGGAGTGAGGAGTGGCAAATGACTCAATCATCAAGACCAAAAGTAAAGCATTTGCAATTAAAGCAATTCGTGTGTTTGCTGAGTTGAAAGATGTACGACACGAATATGTTATGTCAACGCAATTTTTACGCAGTGCGACAAGTATTGGAGCCAATGTGACTGAAGCGGAATGCGGTATTTCTACGAAAGATTTTTTAGCTAAAATGTATATTGCTTTCAAAGAATCGGCTGAAACTTTGTATTGGTTGGACCTGCTTTACGAAACTCATTTCATAACCTCCGAAATTTACAAAGAACTTTCAGCAGATTGCAGTGAATTACAACGAATATTAAGTAGTATAACAAAAACAACGCAAGAAAAATTAAACCAAACCAAGTGAGTGTGTAGTGCGGGAATTCCTTATTCCTAACTCCTAACTCCTCACTCCTAATTAAAAGACAAAAGATTATGTCAAAAGAAATTTCATTTAATATTGATGCCCGCGACCAATTGAAGAAGGGCGTGGACGAGTTGGCTAACGCCGTAAAAGTAACACTCGGTCCGAAAGGTCGTAATGTGATTATCGAAAAGAAATACGGTGCACCACACATCACAAAAGACGGTGTAACCGTAGCCAAAGAAATCGAACTCGACGATGCTATGCAAAACCTTGGCGCACAACTCGTCAAGGAAGTGGCGTCGAAAACCGGCGACCAAGCCGGCGACGGTACTACAACAGCTACCGTTTTGGCGCAATCTATCGTTGGTGTAGGCCTGAAAAACGTAACAGCCGGCGCCAATCCGATGGATTTGAAACGTGGTATCGATAAAGCGGTTGCCAAAGTAGTCGAAAGCATCAAAGCACAAGCGCACGAAGTTGGCACCGATTACGATAAAATCGAGCAAGTGGCTACCATCTCGGCAAACAACGATGCCGAAATCGGCAAACTCATTGCCGATGCCATGCGCAAAGTGTCGAAAGACGGTGTCATCACCATCGAAGAGGCCAAAGGTACCGATACCGACATCAAAGTGGTGGAAGGTATGCAGTTCGATCGCGGTTACATTTCGCCCTATTTCGTAACGAACACCGAAACTATGGAAGTCGAGATGGAAAAACCGTATATACTGATTTACGACAAGAAAATCTCGAACTTGAAAGAGTTGTTGCCGATTCTCGAACCGGCCGTTCAGAGTGGTCGTCCGTTGCTGATTATTGCCGAAGATGTTGATAGTGAAGCACTGACAACATTGGTTGTCAATCGCCTGCGTGCCCAGTTGAAGATTTGCGCTGTCAAAGCTCCGGGCTTTGGCGATCGTCGCAAAGAGATGTTGGAAGACATTGCTGTGTTGACCGGTGGCGTAGTCATCTCCGAAGAGAAGGGTATCAAACTCGAAAGTGCAACGCTTGATTTGCTCGGTACTGCCGAAAAAGTAACCGTCAACAAGGATAACACAACCATTGTAAACGGTGCCGGCGACAAAGAAAATATTGCAGCCCGTGTGGCTCAAATCAAGGCTCAAATCGCCAATACGACATCGGACTACGACCGCGAAAAATTGCAGGAACGTTTGGCTAAGTTGGCCGGTGGCGTTGCCGTGCTGTATGTTGGCGCAGCATCCGAAGTGGAGATGAAAGAGAAGAAAGACCGCGTGGACGACGCACTCAGTGCCACACGTGCTGCCATCGAAGAGGGTATTGTGCCGGGCGGTGGCGTAGCGTATATTCGCGCCATCGAATCGTTGGAAGGCTTGAAAGCCGATAACGATGACGAACGCACCGGTATCGAGATTGTAAAACGTGCTATCGAAGAACCCTTGCGCCAGATTGTGGCAAACGCAGGCAAAGAGGGCGCGGTGGTTGTACAAAAGGTGCGCGAGGGCAAAGCCGATTTTGGTTACAACGCACGCAGCGACAACTACGAGAATATGTTTGCTGCCGGTGTGGTTGATCCGGCCAAAGTTACGCGTGTGGCTCTCGAAAACGCCGCTTCGATTGCCGGTATGTTCTTGACAACCGAATGCGTGATTGTAGAGAAAAAAGAGGAAAATCCTGCTCCGCAGATGCCCATGAATCCCGGTATGGGCGGCATGATGTAATTGATAACATCGCTTGAACGTAAAAAAAAACGGATGCCATTGGCGTCCGTTTTTTTTGCTTGCATTGTATATTGTTATTTTACGATGATTTTTGTGATGTTTGTAGATGTTTTTACAATGTAAATGCCTTGTAGAGAACCGTTTAGTTCGGTAACGTCTAATCCTGTTAACGTGTAGATGCGCATTGGCTCGGTAGTGAAAATGCGCCCATCGTGTGCGTAGATGTGCGGCGCGTTGGAGTTGGACATTTCGAGGTTTGTCGGTGCAAAGGCCGTGTAGTGATAGGTGTCGCTGCTGTTGGGTGCTGTAAACTTTGTTATGGTGTAATGGTGCGACGCATTGTGGTAGAGTTGCTGTTGTGCAAAGTCGAATCCGGCGCATTGGCTGGCGGCAACATTTGTGTGGGTGTATGTGTCGTTATCGGAGGCAACCCAACCATTGTCATATGTGTAGCGTTGTATTTTGTCTACATCGCCGGCGGTGGTGTAAGTATAAACGGTGCTATCGGTCAATTTCCATATTTCGTTGAAGTCGTCGAATAGGTTTTTCGTAACCGATTGTAGTTGAGCGTTGTCGCTGTATTTGTACGATAGCGGGTAACTGTCGTACCAAGTAGATGATAGATAATATTGGTAAGTTTCTTTTATCAGATTGTTGTTGGTGTCGTATTCGTAGAGGCTGCGATTACTGTATTTCCACGCGTTTTGGTTGGCAGAATAGTTTAATTGCTCGCTGATAAGACCATTTGTATAGGTGTATTCGTATTTTATTTTACATGTCCATGTGGTGTTTATCATGACGTATTGTTCTTCGCTCGCTATCTTGCCTGTTTCGTTGTATGTATATATTGTTTTGGCAGAGTCGGTGGCGTTGGCACCATCTATTTTGTAAGTGTAGATAGAGGAGAGTTGCTGTTGTGCGTTGTAGTTATAGACGTGTTTCAACGTGTTGTTTGCCGTACTGACGATGATGACCGTGTCGTTGCCGTCGGCATCGCGCATGAATGTTTTGTGTTGCTGTTGTATCCATTTACCATCGATTTTGGTGAACGTGGTGTAGGCCGCTACCGAAAAGTCGTCGTTGTAACTGAACATGTTTTTACTCCATTGTTCGTCTTTTTGACTGATAATACTATCCAAACGGTGTGTGAAAGCATTGACACTGACGTAAGACATAAGGCAGATGATGCTGACAAGTAATTTTTTGTTCATGATATTTAGATATTAGTTTGTTTAATTGCTGTAAATAGTTTTGACGGCCACTAAACGGTCGTAGCGTTCGCCCCATGCGCGGTGGTAAACGTAGATAGTATATTCGTTCTCGGTTTGCCAATAACTGCCTTCGGTTGGTTGTAGCGACCCGAAGGTGCTGTTTTTTGGCACATACGCGTATAGAAAATTGTAGCCGCCTTGTTTCAATAGGAGCGACTTGATGTAGGCTTTTTCGGTAAAGTCGTAGGTCATGCGTGCTTGTTCGCTAATGTCGTTGCCGCAGAGTTCTCCCAGCAGATAGACACTGCCCGTGAAGAACGGTTCATCCATTGGTAGTATAAAATGTACCCACATGTAGTCGGCTTCGCTGTCGCTGTCGTCAGATTGTTGCCTGTTGACGAGATAGCGACCATTGGCATCTTCGCCTTGGGCTACGCCTCGTCCGGTGCGTAACTCGCTCGGTGTTAGTAGTACATTGAAATATTCGTGGTCGAATACGATACGTTCGATGCCAGCGCCGTAGGTGTATTCCGATGAAAAATCGATGCTGCGGTATTGGTTGCCACCTTCAAAAATGAGTTGCCGATTGTTTTTGTACGCTTGTGTCGTTGCCGAAGTGTACGTTGGTTGCAGATTGCTTACGGCGTTGTCCCAACGTTGATTTTGTCGGACGGTAACTTTGAGTTCGTTGAATGGGTCGCGTATTTCGTATCCGCGTGTATCGAGTTCAAAATCAAGTTGCTGATAGCGATTCGCCAATTCGATGTCGGTGTTGTTGCGCACGGAACCTGTAACCGTAATGCGCGAATCGACTACCGAAAAACACGCAACGGCTGCCACGTTGTCGAAATCGTTATTCTCGGCAATAAGTACGGCGTAGTTGCCCGAAACTTTCAGACGTAATTCGTCGTTGGGTATCAATAGTTGGTAGTGTGTGTAGAGGGTCGTGGTGTTGGTCGATAGGGTGTAGTCGTTTATGATGCCGTCGTAAAAACCGTCGATGTATTCGACTTCGGATAGTGCCGACGGCGTCCAATCGGCATTGCAATGTACGATTTTGTAATTGAAATAATGGCTGTCGTACGATAATTCGTCGAACGCGATTCGCATCTGTTGGTCGGAGTGTAACTCGATGACGGGCAGTGCTAACGAATTGTCGGATAGTTGTACTTGCAATGTGTGTATCTGTGGCTGTAAAGCTTGTGTGCGCCATGGTGTCGCATGTGTTTCGTGCAGTACAAAACCGACGACGAGTAATATTATCGGAAATCGTTTGTGCATACCTCGCAAAGATAAATAAAAAAATCATTGCTGCCAAATTTTATTCCTGATTTATGCTTTGGTGTTATCGTTTGGCGGCGATTAGTTGTAAAAAAATACGGCGTGATAGATACAAATGTCGTTTCTTTGACGTATCTTTGCAGGCAAAACAACAAAGAGATGAATATGAATAAAATACGAGCAGCCATTGTAGGTTATGGCAATGTAGGCAAGGCCGCACTTGAAGCCTTGCAGGTCGCGCCCGATTTCGAGGTGGCGGGTGTTGTACGGCGTACTGTAAATCGGTCGCCACGCGAGTTGGAACAGGTAAAAGTGGTTACTGATATTACGGCATTGGGACAAGTCGATGTGGCCATATTGTGCGCACCGAGTCGTAAAGTGCCCGACTTAGCGAAGTCGCTGTTAACCAAAGGAATAAGCACTGTCGATAGTTTCGATATTCATCAGGCGATACCCGATGTGGTGGAGTCGCTCGATGCTGTGGCCAAAGTTTCGGGTGCGGTGTCTATTGTGGCGGCCGGCTGGGATCCCGGTAGCGATTCGGTTGTACGCGCTCTGCTTGAACTTCTGGCGCCCAAAGGAATTACATACACCAATTTCGGACCGGGCATGAGTATGGGACACACCGTAGCTGTGAAAGCCATCGAAGGAGTTAATGCGGCTTTGTCGATGACGATACCGCTTGGCACAAGCATTCATAGACGCATGGTGTATGTCGAAGTGGCTACCGGTTACGATTTCGCTGATATTGAACGGCAGATTAAGTGTGATCCTTATTTCGCAAATGACGAAACGCATGTCGTGGCGGTGCCTTGTGTCGATGCTCTGAAAGATATGGGACACGGTGTGAAAATGGAACGCAAAGGTGTATCGGGTTGTACGCAGAATCAACTTTTTGAGTTCGATATGCGCATCAACAATCCGGCACTGACAGGGCAAGTGCTTGTGTCGTGTGCTCGCGCCGCTTGTAAGCAGCGTCCGGGGTGCTATACGATGATTGATATTCCGCTGATTGATTTTTTGGTCGGTACGCGTCGCGAACTGATATCCCGACTTGTCTGATAACAATCGTGCCAAAAACAAAGAAATCCGCGCATTCGTACGCGGATTTCTTTATTTAATGTCATTCGGGAGAAAATTTACTCAGCAACGTTGCTGTTAGTTAATTTTACACCGTTGTATTCGCCTGTGAGTGTTCCCAAAAATGCCACAATGTCGTCAATGTCGGTAGTTTTGAGTTGCGTGCCGACCTGATATTTTGCCATCATATCGACTGCTTCGTTCAATGTCTTTACGCTACCGTCGTGGTAGTATGGCCATGTCAGTGCAATGTTTCGCAGAGTAGGCGTTTTGAAACGATAACGGTCGCGCTCGATGCCTGTTTGAGCCCAGCGTCCGTTGTCGGCATCGGTCAATCCCGATTTAACGTTTATCTCGCGGTCGGCAAAATAGTTGGCGCGTTGTCCCATCAATTCGTAACTCAATCCGCCCATATTGACACCGGCGTGGCAGGTTGCGCATTTGTGTTCTTTGAATAGTGCATAGCCGCGTACCTCTTGTTCGGTCAGTACGTTTTGTTCGCCTTTCAGATAGCGATCGAATGCCGAGTTTGGCGTGATGAGCGTTTTCTCAAACTCGGCGATGGCGTCGGTGATGGTAGCTTCGTTCAGACCTTCGGGATAAACGGCGTTGAAACGTGCGGCAAATTCTTTGTCGGCAGCGAGTCGTGCAGCTATTTCGTCAAACGAAGCTGAACCCATTTCCACGGGATTGAGTGGAGGGCCGGCAGCTTGTGCAGCTAATGTGGCGGCACGTCCGTCCCAGAATTGTACAAAATTGAAGTACGCATTATACACAGTTGGTGCATTAATTCCGCCTTCTTGTCCGCCGATACCATCTGAATAGACATGATTGTCAACGCCGCCGGTTGCCAAGTTATGACACGACGCACACGAGATGGTGCCGTCGCCCGAAAGGCGAGTGTCGTGGTAGAGTAGTTGTCCGAGTGCAGCTTTTTCAGCGTTCACGTCCACTTGGTCGGGCAACGGACGTACCGGCTCGTTAGCAAATTCGGGTGCAGCCAACGTGTTGGGATAAAATTCGGCACGTTGTTGTTTTGCCCAATCGAGCATAATGACCGATTTTGCCGCTGTAAGCGACGACCCCCAATGTACCAAATAGTATTTGGCGATGGGCATCGTGCCGTCGATAACGGTTTTCTCGACTTTTGCCAAATCGACTTCGTTGATGGCTTTGCCTTCGTGTACGGCAGTCAGCATTGGTTCGATGTCGAAAGCGGCATAGCCTTTGTCGATGTCTTCCCGAATGATGCTTTTGGCACCCGGAATGTCGGCATAGAACGGTAATTGCGGGTTGGCCGAGTGGCACGATGCGCAACCTCCGTCGTCCATAATCGCAAGTGCTTGCTCATCGAGAGGCAGGCTTGCATCGGGGGCTTGGTTTACCGCCCGATAACAGATGGCAGCAACCGCTATTACGGCAACTGCTCCAAGCATGATTTTTGAACTCGTTTTCATGTTACTTGTGTTTTTTAGTTAGTGAATAAGTGTTGTATAAATAGTTGTTTTTTAAGTTCCGTAAACGTGCATACTGCTTTGTGCCGTTGGCAGGTATTGGTATCCGTACCAACACATTTGTAACAAAAAGAATCCGACAACGACTGTGGCGTAGAGTTTTCGTGGCGATGTGCGACACGTCAGGCGTTGATGTATGTATATGAGGTAAATGCACCATGTGGCGGCTGCCCAAGTCTCTTTTGGATCCCATGTCCAAAAGTCGCCCCACGCTTGTTTAGCCCAAATGGCACCTGACAGCATACCCAACGACAGCAGGGCGACACCTATATACACTAAATTATCAATCGACGACAAATAGCGCGCGTTGCCATTGTACAAACCGACAACCGATAGAGCGAACGCGCATCCCAATACGGCATACGCCAACATATATACAACCACATGCGGCACAAACCAACCGCTTTGCAAAGCCGGCATCAGCGTGGTGTCGTGCAGTTCGGGGCGCAACAGATTGATGGTGCAAAATACGATGGCCAATACGGCCGTAATGGTTGGCAACCAGCGAAAATGCCAACGATGGTAGGTTATGAGTCCTGCAGCCGTAACAAAAAATGCGTACCATAAACGCGTTTCACCCATGGTTTTCAGTGGCGGACGTTGCAAAGTAAGCCATAACCCAACGATGAATGCCCCGAGTATCGTTGTCGCCGCTAACATCAGCCACTGTGCCGTGTGCGAAAATCGTTTGCCGACCAATGCGCATACGGCACCTGCGATTGTTAGCACGATGGCCGGAATGGCAAAATATGGGAAAATGCTCCACGTCATGGTCGATCGGTTGATGGGTGAGAAACGGGTTGGTGTGTGCGACCGTCGAAAAAGAGTAGCAACGCGCCACATATCATCATGATGATGCCTACCAGCGTGATATATTTCCACGGCTGTACTACGCTTTCGAGTACGCACGAGGTTATTTCGCCGTAGTTGGTCATATTGTAATCGGTCAAATAAATATCTTCGCACCAAGTATGTCGCAAGGGCGCATTGACACGAATAGTGTGCTTGTTTCCGTCAATGGCGACATCGGCCTGAAATGCTGCCGGCTGACCATTGTCGAATCGGGTTATCGCAAACGTATCGAGTGTGATGCTGTAGCCTAAACCGTGTGGCGTACCTGTGGCATCGTAGGCCATATCGGTAGGGACACCTTGTTGCGCCACTATATGCCATTTGTGCGTATCAGCTGCACCGAAAAACAAACTAACGATGGTGATGAGTACGCCAATGTGATTTAATGCAAAACGCCACGCATGCGGGGCGTTTGTGCTACGGCGCACGACAACTAACCATAAATTACTGACGAGCAGTATGATGCAAAATGCAAAAATCCACGATGATGTGAAATCATGCAGACCCAAACGCACACACCATGCCGATTTGGCTGCTGCGGGCGGTACTAATCCTTTGATTAAACAGGCGATACCAATAAAAATCAGTGCCAATACGCTGCATTTGCCCGATGCCAGAAATTGTACAAACAAGTGATATCCGGCTTCGCGCCACACAATCAACAAACCAATCAGCAGTACCAATACTACGGCTACGTTCATCGGGAACGCCCACCACGTCGGCGTAATGTTTCCCAAACAGCATTGTACTATGCCGGCTACGGCAAAATAACCCATTAGCACGCCTATCGCGATATTGCGGTTGCGAACATGTTGAGAATCAGTTGAATCATCTGCTTGCATACAATAAAAGTGATGCCCGAAAGTGTGTTACAAAGGTATATAGTTTTTTTTTGTTGAACAAGTGTTGTCGGTAATTTTTTTTCTTTATATCTTTGCAGGAAATTTCAGAACGAGCACAATGCTCAATTTGTTTCATTGTTGGTCAATAAAAAAAACAAACAGACATGGGAAAAGTGTTGATTATCGGAGCCGGCGGTGTAGCAACGGTTGCCGCTCACAAGTTGGCTCAAAATAGCGATGTGTTTACCGAAATAATGATTGCCAGTCGCACAAAATCCAAGTGCGACGCCATAGCCGCCGATCTAAAAGTCCGTTATGGCGTGGAGGTGGCCACGGCGCAAGTCGATGCCGACAATGTGCCTGAACTGACGACTTTGCTGAAACAGTTTCAGCCTGTATTGGTAATGAATTTAGCCTTACCGTATCAGGATTTGCATATTATGGACGCATGTTTGGCAGCTGGTTGCAATTACCTTGACACTGCCAACTACGAACCGCTCGACGAAGCAAAATATCAGTATTCGTGGCAGTGGGCGTATCACGACCGTTTCAAACAAGCAGGTCTGACCGCCATTCTCGGTTGCGGTTTCGACCCGGGTTGCACAAGCATTTATACGGCCTATGCCGCCAAACATCATTTCGACGAGATTCACGAATTGGACATCGTCGATTGCAATGCCGGCGACCATCACAAAGCCTTTGCCACCAACTTCAATCCAGAAATCAATATTCGCGAAATCACCCAAAAAGGACGTTATTACCTGAACGGTGAATGGGTCGAAACACAGCCACTCGAAATTCATCAGCCGGTAACTTATCCCGAAATCGGTGCGCGCGAATCCTATTTGATGTATCACGAGGAGTTGGAGTCGTTGGTCAAAAACTTTCCGACCATCAAACGGGCACGTTTTTGGATGACATTTGGACAAGAATATTTGACGCATCTGCGTGTCATTCAGAACATTGGTATGGCCAGCATTGTGCCGATAATGTACGAAGGGCGCGAAATTGTGCCGATTCAGTTCCTGAAAGCCGTGTTGCCTCACCCCGAAGAGTTGGGTTCGAACTACACGGGCTATACCTCTATCGGTTGTCGCATCAAAGGTGTGAAAGACGGTCGTCCGAAGACCTACTATATCTACAACAACTGTAGCCACGAAGCCGCGTACAAAGAGACGGGCACGCAGGGTGTTAGTTACACCACCGGTGTGCCGGCCATGACTGGTGCGTATATGTTGCTGACGGGCAAATGGGGTGGTGCCGGCGTGTTCAATGTCGAGGAGTTTGACCCCGACCCATTCTTGGCCAAAGTAGCCGAAAGCGGCTTGCCGTGGCACGAAATTGTCGATGGCGATTTGGAACTGTAATGTATTTTTCTTGGCTGCTATCGTTAGTGTTTTGTAGCGGTGGCTGATAATTAAGTGAGGAACAAGACAAACTTGTTCCTCACTTGTGTATCTGGGGGAAAACGTACTTTCTCGGCATAATAATCGTGGTACGGCATACAATAATATAATAAAAAAACTAAAATCATTTTTTTTATGGATTATTTTTTATAATTTTGCACTTTCAAAGTAAAAACTATTTCATAATGAAACGTATATCCCTGATATTCTTACAATGTTGTTTGTGTACCCTCGTGTGGGGTGTGCCGGCAGTACCCGGCGTGGTGCGTGTAATGCAGCCCGATGGCACCGAATTGTCGGTGTTGATGTATGGCGATGAGTTTTTTCATTATACTACGACCGAAGATGGTTATTTGCTGTCGTGCAACGAGGACGGCTATTACGAATATGCCGAATTTACAGCTGATTTTCGGACGCGTTCGTTGGGCGTACGTGCGCGTAGCGTTGCAGAACGTAGCGCCGCGGATCGTCTGTTGTTGAAACGTGTTGGGCGACCGGCCACATCACCGATGCGCAAAAGCGTGTCGTATGAACAAGCGGGTATGATGCGTTTCCCACGTAGTGGCAGTCCGAAGAGTTTGGTCATTTTGGCCGAGTTTTCCAACCTGTCGTTCAAAGTGGCTAATCCGCAGAGTGCGTTCACCGATTTGCTAAATCAAACAGGGTATGCGCAAAATGGCGCTACAGGTTCGGCGCGCGACTATTTCATAGCGTGCAGCGATAGTATGTTTCAACCGGAATTTGTGGTTGTAGGGCCTGTTAAACTCGATCATCCGTACAATTATTATGGCGCTAACAATGCCAATGGTAACGACCAAGCGCCGGCGCAAATGATTGTCGACGCGTGTCGCAAAGCCGATACGTTGGGGGTTGATTTTTCGGAATACGATACCGATGGCAACGGCTATGTGGATAATGTGTTTGTTTATTATGCAGGTTATAACGAGGCCGAGGGTGGTCCGGCTGAAACAATATGGCCGCATCGTTGGACTGTGCAGTCGGCAGTACGCATCGATGGTGTACTGCTCAATGATTATGCTTGTACATCGGAGTTGCGTGGTTCTTCGGGTTCTACGATGTGTGGCATTGGGACGTTTTGTCATGAGTTTACCCATGTGTTCGGCTTCCCCGATTTGTATGTTACGGATTATAATCCGGCCGGCAAAGATCTCGGCTCGTGGGATATTATGTCAAGTGGGTCATACAACAACTCAGGTCGCACGCCACCTACCTATTCGGCTTACGAACGGTTCTATGTAGGTTGGCTCAAACCGACAGTATTGTCGGAACCATCGGTGGTGTCGTTGTCGCATTTGTTGACATCGAACGAAGCCTGCCTGATATCGGCCACACGTACTCACAATTTGAATGGCGTTTCGCCCAATCCGACCCAATTTTTCTTGCTTGAGAATCGTCAGAAACAAGGTTGGGATGCTTATTTGCCGGGGGCAGGTTTGCTGATTACGCGTATCAATTACAATGCGTCGCTTTGGAATAATAACACGCTGAATAACGATACGGCTACGTTGGGTGTCGAAATCATGGCGGCTAATCCTGCTGCGAATGGTACAGCGAGCGATACCTATCCCGGTACGCGCAATGTAACCGCCTTTTTCCCGACACTGAAAAACGGCACATCACTTAATCAACCACTAACTTATATAACAGAACAAGATGGTATTATAACTTTCCGTTACGATGGCGGTGGCGACGGTTTTCCTGCGTACGAACCGTTCCCCGAGACTTTATCGTTATTCAAAACGGTTCAAGAACAACCTTCTGATTCTCAAATAGTTGATATAAATGGTAAATGGCTGATTGATAAGTTGAAAATTACGTTGTCGTCGGGCGAAAATTTCCAAATAGCCACGGCTGATGCCGGCGAGTGGGGGAGTACTGTGGAATATACGCCGGAGGCCGATTCGACCATGCACGCACAGTTGTTGGTACGCTATTTCCCCGAACACGCCTCTTTCTCCGACGTGCATCGCGACACCATATCCATTGTGTTGGATAAATACACGACTTACCAGATTTATTTGGCCGGACAATCGACGCGCCCCGTGTTGGTAGAAGTGCCGGTGGCGGTAGAAGCGCTCGACACGACAAGTTATTCGTACACTGCGGCTTGGGAACCTGCGTTCGATGCTACGGGATATTATTTGTCGGCTTATACATACGATTCGCTTGGCACAAGTACGTTTACCGAGGAGTTTACCGATTTTGACGTGGCTCCTGCTGTCGATTGGCATGCGTCGTTTAGCGTTGTCAATTCCACGGTTCACGGCAATCAAGCGCCGTCGATAGTATTCGATGTGAATAGCGATACGTTGTGGACGGAACGTTATTGTTTCCCGATAACCAAACTTAGTTTTTGGGTACACTGTATGGGGGCGGCCGGTAGCGTGTTGTGTGTCGATGGTTACGCCGATGGCACTTGGTCGCGCATCGATTCGGTCGTTATCGACAAGAGTATGTTGCGTACAACGATCGAGATGGCATTACCTGCCGATAATGCGTTTACACAATTCCGCATTTTCTATCAGAAGAAAGCCGGTAAATTGTTGTTCGATGATTTTACGGTACATTTCGCCGCAGCCGTGACTTATCAGTGTCATCATCGGCATGTGGAAGCATTGAATTATGCAGTTGAGCAACTATCGCCCAATACAGAATACCGTTATCGCGTGCAAGCCACCGACAAAACCGAATATTATGAAAATATTACCGATTTCTCGAACGAGATAATAGTGCGCACGCAACCTTTTGTCGAAACCGATCCGCGTGTATTGACAGTTCGGAAAAATGCTGCCGGTGTGTATGAGGTGCAGTTGCAGGAATTAAAAGATGATTATCACCTGTATGTTTATACTTTAGATGGACGTGTGTTGGTCGATATTGAGCCTGACAATTTGGTTATAGAAGTGCCTATGTTGCCGGCAAACGCCATTTATTTGTTGAAATATACGTCGGTGCACGATCGTAGCCGCAAGGACCCGTCGGCCAAATTGCTGTACCAATAAGAAAGTTTGTAAGTTGTTGTAAATAAACGAATTATTGCATTTATCCTTTTCCGCTTACGGTTTGTGTAGGGAACGGTCTGCTTGCGAAAGCAGTTTGTGGATGAGTGCCAAAAATAGATAAATTATGGGAAATCTTGTGGCAATAGTCGGACGCCCAAATGTGGGTAAATCGACATTGTTTAACCGCTTGACACAAACGCGTCGAGCAATTGTGAACGAGGAGGCCGGCACTACGCGCGACCGTCAGTACGGGTTGAGCGAATGGTGCGGTCGTTCGTTTTCGGTAGTCGATACAGGTGGCTGGGTGGTCAATTCCGACGATGTGTTCGAGGAGGAGATAAACCGCCAAGTGCATGTCGCTATCGACGAGGCCGATGTGATTCTGTTTGTCGTTGATGTACAGAGCGGTATCACTGATTTGGATTTGCATGTGGCCGACATCCTGCGTCGTTGTCAGAAACCGGTTGTTGTGGTGGTCAATAAAGTCGATACGTTCGATTTGCAGTACCAAGCCGCCGAATTTTATCGGCTCGGGTTGGGTGAACCGTTTATTATGTCGGCCATCAACGGCTTGGGCAGCGGTGAGTTGCTGGACGAATTGTTGACACACTTCAAATCGGAAGTTAACGACGAATTAGAAGATTTGCCGAAAATCGCGATTGTAGGTCGGCCGAATGCCGGTAAATCGTCGATAGTGAATGCCTTTATTGGCGAAGAACGTCACATTGTAACCGACATAGCGGGTACCACACGCGACTCTATTTACACTAAATACGATAAGTTTGGGCATGCGTTCTATTTGGTCGATACAGCCGGCATTCGTAAAAAATCGAAAGTGAGCGAAGATATAGAATATTATTCGGTCATTCGTGCCATTCGTGCCATCGAGGCGTCTGATGTCTGCATTTTGATGATTGATGCCACGCGCGGCATCGAAAGTCAGGATTTGAACATATTTTCGCTGGTGCAAAAAAATCGTAAAGGGTTGGTTGTGTGCGTGAACAAATGGGATTTGGTGGAACAAAAAGAGGCCAAAGACATCAAAGCGTACGAAAAAAATATTCGCGAACGCTTGGCACCGTTTGTCGATTTCCCGATTATTTTTGCATCGGCTCTGACCAAACAACGCATTTTCAAGGTCATCGAAACTGCCATGCAGGTGTACGAAAACAAAAATCGCAAAGTACCGACAGCGCGTCTGAACGAATTTTTCTTACCATTGATTGAAAACTATCCGCCGCCGGCCTACAAAGGCAAATACGTCAAGATAAAATATGTGGCACAACTGCCTAATACACAGGTACCTACATTTGTATTTTTTGCCAATTTACCACAATATATCAAAGCACCGTATTTGCGTTTTTTGGAGAATAAGTTGCGCAGTACATGGAATTTTAGCGGAACGCCGATTCTGTTGTTTCCGCGGCAAAAATAGTGTCAAGTACGATGATTTCGTTTGTGATTTCAATAATTTTGTTGGTGGTCGGCTATGTGGTGTATGGCGCACTTGTCGAGAAAATTTTCGGTATCGATTCGCAACGCGTTACTCCGGCTGTATCTCAAACCGATGGCGTGGACTATGTACCACTGCCGGCTTGGCGTATTTTTCTGATACAATTTCTGAATATTGCCGGTCTTGGACCGATTTTCGGAGCGATTATGGGTATTTTTTTCGGCCCGAGCGCATTTTTGTGGATTGTTTTCGGAACGATTTTCGCCGGCGGTGTACACGATTATTTGTCGGGTATGATGTCGGTGCGTCGTGGTGGCGTCAGTTTGCCCGAAATTGTTGGGCAGGAACTCGGCAACGGTGTCAAACAGTTCATGCGCGTCTTGTCGTTGGTGTTACTACTATTGCTGACAACTACGTTTCTTACAGGGCCAGCCAATCTGCTGCACGGCTTGGTAGATAGTGTCGATGTTGTGTGGTGGATTGTCATCGTTTTTGCTTATTATATTTTGGCGACACTTTTGCCCGTTGACAAGATAATTGGGCGTTTTTATCCGATTTTTGGTGCCGTATTGTTGTTTATGGGTTTGGGCATCATGGTAGTCATGTTTGTGAAACATGCGCCGATTCCCGAATTGACCGATGGTTTGGCGAGTGTACATCCTAAAAACTATCCGCTTTTCCCGATGATGTTTGTCAGCATAGCGTGTGGAGCGATTAGCGGTTTCCATGGTACGCAGTCGCCCATCATGGCGCGTTGCATGACCAACGAACGTCAAGGTCGTCGTATTTTTTACGGAGCCATGGTGGCCGAAGGCATTTTAGCATTGATTTGGGCTGCTGCTGCAGGGTCATTTTTTGGCGGTGTCGGTGGTTTGCAGACATTTGCGGCCGAACATGCCGGCGAAAACATTGCGGCGTTGGTCATCGATCGGATTTCGCGCAGTTGGTTGGGCACTGTTGGTGGCATTTTGGCAATTGTTGGCGTAGTGGTAGCGCCTATTACGTCCGGTGATACGGCATTGCGTAGTGCGCGCCTGATTGTGGCCGACTTTCTGTATCTCGACCAAAAATCGATTCCGAAACGATTGATGATTTCCATACCGATGTTTGCCATTGTGTTCGGTATGACTTTTGTCAATTTTGATGTGGTTTGGCGTTATTTTGCATGGACCAATCAGACACTTGCCTGTTTCACCTTGTGGACGGGTGCTGTATTCCTGTACAAACAGTCGCGTTACCGTTTGGGGTATTTGGTGGCTTTGCTGCCGGCTGTGTTTATGACGGCCGTTTGCTCGTGTTACATTGTGGTGGCGCCCGAAGGCTTTGCTTTGCCCTTGTGGACCGGTTATGCGGTGGCTGCGTTGGCGTGCGCTGTGTGTGCTGTCTTGTTTTTGAGGTGGGCACGAAAATCGGGTGTGTCGCGTATGAGTTTGCCACACTAAAACACGTCAAATGTGTATAATCGTATGCCGAAAAGTGTCGCATACGCACTATTTTCTGCCAAAATGTCAGTGATGACGGCTTGGCATTTTTTTTGTTGCCGAACGAGTACATTACTCGAACAATAAACAAAAAAATATACAATTATGAAAGGTAATATTGGTGTAACGACGGACAATATTTTTCCCGTCATCAAAAAATTTTTGTACAGCGATCACGAAATTTTTCTGCGCGAATTGGTGTCGAATGCCGTTGATGCCACGCAAAAATTGAAAACGTTGGCTTCGGTAGGCGATTACAAGGGCGAAATGGGCGACTTGAAAGTCGAAGTGAAACTTGATGCCAAGAAAAAGACACTCACTATCAGCGACCGTGGTGTGGGCATGACGGCCGACGAGATAGAAAAGTATATCAATCAGATTGCATTTTCGGGCGCGACCGAATTTTTGGATAAATACAAAAATGACGCTAATGCCATTATCGGCCACTTTGGATTGGGCTTCTATTCGGCGTTTATGGTGTCGAAACAAGTCGAAATTTTCACCAAATCGTACACAGATGCGCCTGCACAGCATTGGAGTTGCGACGGCTCGCCCGAATATACGCTTGAGGAGTGCAAAAAGGCCGAACGCGGCACCGACATCGTGTTGCATATCGACGACGAAAACAAAGATTTTCTCGAAGAAGCACGCATCAACACGCTACTGACGAAATATTGCAAATTCCTGCCTGTACCGATTGTGTTTGGCAAGAAAAAAGAGTGGAAAGACGGTAAAGAGGTGGAAACGGCCGAAGATAATGTCATCAACAATACGACTCCGGCGTGGACACGCAAACCGGCTGATCTGAAGGACGAAGACTACGCTAAATTTTACCGCGAACTTTATCCGTATGGCGAAGAGCCGTTGTTCCACATCCATCTGAATGTCGATTATCCGTTCAACTTGACCGGAATTCTCTATTTCCCGCGTATCAAAAATAATATCGACCTGCAACGCAACAAGATTCAACTCTATTGCAATCAGGTGTTTGTGACCGATTCGGTCGAAGGCATTGTGCCCGATTTCCTGACACTGCTGCATGGTGTCATCGATTCGCCGGATATTCCGCTGAATGTATCGCGCAGTTATCTGCAAAGCGACCAAAATGTGAAAAAAATATCGACACACATCACCAAAAAGGTGGCCGATAGATTGCAGGAAATTTTCAAAAACGACCGTGCCCAATTCGAAGAAAAATGGGATGCGTTGCGCATTTTCATTGTTTACGGCATGCTTACCGACGAAAAATTCTTCGACCGAGCCAAAGAGTTTGCATTGTTCAAAAATGTGGATGGCAAATTATTCACGTTCGACGAATATAAGGAATTAATTAAGCCCGAACAGACTGACAAAGATGGCAATTTAATCTATTTGTATGCCAACAATGCCGACGAACAACACACTTATATCGAAGCGGCAAAAGCCAAAGGTTACGATGTGTTGCTGATGGATGGACAGTTGGACGCACATTGGGTTAGTCAGTTGGAACAGAAAAATGAGAAATCGCGCTTTGTGCGTGTCGATAGCGATGTGGTCGAGAAACTCATTGTCAAAGCCGATGCGGCTAAAGTGGAATTGACCGCTGCACAACAAGAAGCATTGACCGAAGTGTTCAAATCGCAACTGCCCAAGATGGATAAAACCGACTTTTTGGTGACATTGGAGCAACTGTCGGTCGACGACCAACCTATCGTCATCACGCAAAATGAATGGATGCGCCGCATGAAAGATATGGCAGCCACCGGCGGCAACCCGATGATGGGATTCTACGGCGAAATGCCGAATAGTTACAATGTGGTGCTGAATACGGCTCATCCGTTGGTCGATGGCGTGCTGCACAACGAAGAAGATGCTTGCGCCGCAAAGGTGGCACCTTTGACGCAGGAAATTGCCGATTTGGAGAAACGACGCAACGAGCTGAAAGATGCGCAAAAGGGCAAAAAAGATGAGGAAATCCCTGTTGCCGAGAAAGAAGAAATCGACACCATCGACAAAAAAGTGGGTGAACTCCGCGATAGCAAAAAAGCACTTTATGCCGAATTCGCCGCAGAACAACCGCGCGTCAAACAGTTGATTGATTTGGCGTTGTTGGCCAATAATATGCTGAAAGGTAAAGATTTGGCCGATTTTGTGAGACGTAGCATCGATTTGTTATAATAACGATGATAAAAATGTGTTCCCGACCACTTTTTGGTCGGGATTTTTTTTTGTTTCCGAAAAATATTGTATTTTTGTCATTTGATAAACCAAGTAACCATATATTTCTGATGGAGCCTTTTGGGGACAAAGGATAACGAAACTATATGCTTGACTTTGACTACTACATACAGCACGGAGAGCCAAGCCAACGCGAAAAAGCCGAGGCGTGGGCAGTCGCCATCGGTCTGCAAGATGTAGATGATCTAAAGCCGTCGGCATACCTGCTGGATACGGCGCAGAAGCATATAGAGGGACAGGTGAGTTACGAGGAAGCCAAACGACTGGTGAACACCTACTACGAAACCCTCCCCGCGGCGCAGCGGAGCGATGACGAAGAAGAAGCGGATAAGGTCTCGCTGCATATCACGCAAGTGTTATCCGAGAAAACATTCACGTTCTCGCCTGCCGAATTAGCCAATATTCATCGCCGCCTTTTCACAGGAGTGCTGCCGCATGCAGGGCGTTACCGCGAAGTGAATATCACGAAAAAAGAATGGGTGCTGAACGGCGATACGGTCTTATACGCCTCATATGATGTGATATCCGCCACGTTGGCTTATGATTTTGAGCAAGAACGCCGTTTCTCTTACAAGCACCTCACGCGTGAGCAAATGGTGGCGCATCTTGCGCAATTCATCGCAGGAATATGGCAAATTCACCCTTTCCGAGAAGGCAACACGCGTACAACGGCTATTTTCTTAATTAAGTACCTGCGTAAGTTAGGCTTTGACCTAACCAACGAGCCGTTTGCAGAGTACGCCAAGTATTTTCGCAATGCCTTAGTGCGCG